>JAZUKJ010000055.1:0-8183 GCA_045643225.1 Treponema sp.
AACTTCTGGAGCAATGCCTGAACACGCTTCTTTCCTTCTGCCTCAACAGCTGGATCCAGTTCAATCTTTCCCTTTGCTGGTTTTCCTTCCTTTGTAAGTCCAGGTTTGGTTCCCTTCAAAACCAGGTCGATGATATCAGCAACTTCTTTCATCTCTTCGGTTCCCATACCCAAAGTTGTGAGACCAGGTGTACCGATTCGGATTCCAGATGTCCACCAGGCACCGTTTTTGTCATAAGGAAGAGCATTGGCGTTTGCTGTAACTCCACACTTGAACAATGCAGCCTCAGCCTGTTTTCCTGTAAGACCGTAGGTTGTAACATCAACCAGCATCAAGTGATTGTCTGTTCCGCCAGTCTGGAGAATCATGCCCTTTGCCATACAAGATTCAGCGAGAACCTGTGCATTTTTAACAACATTGTGTGCATAATCCTGGTAGGCCTGAGTGCGGGCTTCCTTAAATGCGATTGCCTTTGCTGCCATAATGTGACCAAGTGGACCACCCAAAACCATTGGACAACCCTTGTTTACATAATCAGCATACTCTGACTTACAGAGAATCATAGCTCCACGAGGACCACGGAGAGTCTTGTGTGTGGTGGTTGTAACAACATCAGCCCATTTAACTGGATCATAGTCGTCGGTCAAAACTTTTCCGGCAACCAATCCTGCAAAGTGAGCCATATCAACCATCAATACTGCTCCACACTTGTCTGCAATCTCACGGAAACGGCGGAAATTAATCTTTCTTGGATAAGCACTGAATCCTGTCAACAAAATCAAAGGCTTAACTTCCATTGCCTGCTTTTCAATAGCGTCGTAATCCAAAAGACCTGTTTCCTTGCTGACTCCATAAGGATGGCTTTCAAACATACGGGCAGAAACATTCATTCTGTAGCCGTGGGTCAAATGTCCACCACAAGAATAATCCAATCCCATGAGTTTCTGGTTTCCAAAACGCTTTCTCAAATCATCAAACTGAGCGTCCGTCAATTCACCCAAAGACTTAACACCAAGTTCTTCGAGAGTTGGAGTTTCAACCTTCTTTGAAAGGATAGCCCAATAAGCAACCAGGTTTGTATCTGCACCAGAGTGTGGCTGAACATAAGCATAATCAGCACCAAAAAGAGCCTCTGCTTCACGGGCGGCAGTATTTTCAACGGCATCAATATTTACACATCCACCATAATAGCGGTGCTCCGGATAACCTTCCGCATATTTGTCGGTCAAAAGATTTCCCATAGCAGCCTGGACATTCAGTGAACAATAGTTTTCTGAAGCAACCAATTTCAAATGGCTTCTCTGATTTTCCAGTTCGTTAACAACAGATGCGGCAATATCAGGACCAACCTGGGCAACCTGCTGAAGATTTGCAACATAAGCACACATTGCGGCAGATGGCTTTCCACCACAAGAGGCCAAATAATTTTCCAAAGGTGAAGACATAATTTCCCCCAATAAAGGATTTTTGAGATAATTCTCGTTTCTATCTATAGTATATTAAAAAAAGACTTGTTTCAATCGAGTACGGAATCCTCCATTCACTGCATGCCGCCAGCACCTTGAAAACATCTCCAAACGGATTTCCTGAGGATTATAAAGTTATCTCCAAAAATGGATATTCTTCTAGATTCAAACATGTTTCACGAAATAGCAGTTCATTTTTCCTTTCCCTTTCACTTCAACCATGACAGGACTTTCATACTGAATTATATCCTTTGTCTGCAGATAGGTATTTTCGGAAACATGGATTTGCATAGGTTCCCCGGTACTTTCCATACGGCTGGCAACATTTACTGTATCGCCCCATACATCATAAATGAATTTAGTTTTACCGATTACTCCCGCAACAAGATTACCAGAATTAATTCCTATTCGAATTTTTATCTGCACAGAAGACTTTTCGTTAAACTGGTGGACATCAGACAAAAGGCCTTCTGCAAAATGAACCATTTTATAAGCCCCATCAGAGTCTATTTCTGTTGTAAGACCAGTAGCCGCCATGTAAGCGTCCCCTATGGTTTTAATTTTCTCGACCCCTTCTTCTTTAGCACGTTTATCAAAAAGAGAAACCAGTTCGTTTAGCATTGAAACAATTTTCTCTGCAGACATTTCGCTACTCATTTTTGTGAAACCAACAATATCTGTAAACAGAATTGTTGCATTAGGATATTTTTGAGAAATAGTTTTATCAGGACACTCCGTTAATTCCCGGGCAATGGATTCTGGTAAAATATTCAGCAGCAAATGTTCAGCTTTTTCATTAGCCACACGCAATTCTTTAGTTCTTTCATCGACTTTAATTTCAAGCACTCTTTTATAATTTTCCAGAATTTCAACTTCCCGTTTATGTGCAAATTCTATTGCTTCATTAGAATCCAAAACAACAAAAACATACAGAACAATTGCCATAAATACTGTCGAAATATTAGTAAGATATAAACCAGGTGTTAAAAATGAAAGTATGGAGAAAAAAATCGGAATGAGAGTAAACAAAACCAAAGAAACCCGTATTCGTTTGGAAAGAGATTGGTAATTAAAATAAATAGCAACAATTTGAATAATCATACAAACCAAAGGAATAATTGTTGCAACAATTCTACCATTGGCGCGATGGTAATGATTCAGCTCATCATAAAAATAATACCAGCCGGTGAATCTGGATACGATAAGAAGAATCACCCCAAGGGCCAGCAGGATTTCGGTTGACAATAGTAAACAAGTGTTTCTTTTTGTATTTTCTGTATTATGCGAAATCAAGTCCCGCAGATACAGATTAAAACTAAGCAGTACTAATAATGGAGCTAAATAATCAACAAATTTTGAAATCGCCAAAAACAACCTTACAGTTTCTCCCGGAACGCCATCATAAGACAAGTGAACTATAGGCGCGAGAAGATAAAGTACGACACTGATTTCCAACATAAATATAGCAGATTTTCTCTTGGTACATAGATTGCTAGTGATTAATATTAGAAATGCAGAAAAAGAACAGGCTCCCAATAAAAATAGCATTATAAACTTTTGGTATCTGATAAAAAAATCCAACATTCTGCCACTCCCATAAAAAAATGGTTCAAAAATAACACGTTGCAACAACATCCATATTATCACATTTTTCCGGTTGCAACAAATTTATATGACGGACTACATCAACTCTTTGCCAGGAACAAAAAAGAAACAGCCAGCATAATTCCCCCAACCGCCAACGGAATGAAAAATCTCTTTTTACTTTCCGCTGATTTTTCTTTTACATATTCAGCATAAGTTTTTGATTCCTTGTTTTTATGTTTTGGGTCTTTAATTTTTGTAAACAAATTTTGAATCGCAAATGAAATAGAGGAAAAGGCTCCCTTGGATGATACAAAGGCCAACCCTGTCCAGCATAGAAAAACAATTCCACAAACAAAAGCCGCATCACACAAACAGGTACTTGTTGATTTTTCCGGAAGAACATTTTTCGAATAGAAAAACAGTCCCAGAAATATCAAAACGGATAAACCTAAATTCCATGCAACATTTATAAAAATCTTTATATTCTTTTTCATAAAACCATTCCTTCCAATATTTCATAGTGTCTCTAAAAATCGTTTTTCATTATTTCTTCAATTGCATCATGTCCAGTTTGGGCCGCTGTTGGAACACCTCCCGGATACCGAAGATAATGACTTGCCAAAAATACATTATCAAGTTTCCTGACGTCCAATGAGAAAAAGGCATTAAAATTAAAAGGCGTTGTTATATATCGCATGTAAGCTCCAAAATAATCATTGTTTCGCTTCTGATACGAATATGGAGTCCAAACATCTAAAACAGTTAATTTAAATCGATAATCGGGGAACGCATTTTCTATTTCTTTTTTTATAACTTCAGCAGTATCCAATTTGATTTTCTTATAGTTATCGGGATACAATCCTTTCCAATATTTATAATCTTTTGGATACTGCGGTATGGAAACTTGAATAACGGTTTTATTTTCGGGAGCAATATAATCCCCATAGATTCTATAATTTTTTATTGTAAACCGGGAGCAAAGTTGTGTACCAATTCTAATCATCGGACAATCGATTCCCAATGTATCAGGAACACCTTCAAAAAGTCCATCAACTGCAAAAGCAACTTGAAACGAGCTATAAATTACAGGCTTTCCCTTTCCATGATTTTTTAAAATCATTTTTAATTTTGGAGGAGTGTATTCATTATTCAGCAAAGTCTGATATGTATAATTTATATCACAAGCCGAAATGATGTAATCCGCAGTTTCCATTTGACCATTCTGAAACAAAACTCCTGTTGCGTGCTTGCAAATTATTTTCTGATACGCAATATTACTTTTTATTTTCTCGCCGCCATTCTTTACAAACTTCTTCTTAAGAACTTTTATTTCTTCTCCAATTATTTTTTCAATTTTACGTTTTCTATCAATTACAATTTTTTTTACTGGAGAATTTATTTTGATTAATCCCCCTAACCCCAAATACTTTTCCTTTAGATTTTTTACCATTCCAAGGGAACCTTCATATGGTAAGTCCCCATTTCCATCAACAAAAAAACTGTAGGCCATCATTAACCAGTAGGACTCATAATTCTTGTCCATGAAATCCAGGAACAGAGACTGAATCGCAGGATTTTTGAATTTTTTTGACAACTGAAATGAATCCATATTTAAGTAGTTAATGAAATGCCTTGCAAATTCAAATGGTTTTTCTGAAAAATTTTGATTCTTAATTGACTTTATCATTTCTTTTGGAGTCAAATCAGAATTCAAAAGCCCTCCAATAAATTTTACACAGTCAAGGAATCCATTAATTTCGTCTTCATCCTCCGGGGACAGAGCTATCAATTCATTACGACTTTTTTCCAAATCCCGCCATAAAGTTGCAGTCTGATTTTCCACACGGCTAGCCAAAAAAATTTCTCTTTTTACAAGCGGAACATCCTTCTTTAGGACTCCCAATTCCATCCACATTTTTTGAGTAGGAGTATTTTCTTTTGTTCCAGTCAACCAATGGAGACAATTATCAATAACAAATCCTTTCCTTTTCCACGCTGAACAGGATCCTCCTATCCAAGGATTTTTTTCATATATAACAGTTTCGAATCCATTGAGCTGACCATAGATTCCTGCCGACAATCCAGCAACTCCACCACCTATAATTATAATCTTTTTTCTTTTCGATAAATTGGAATTAGATAAACTCATTTTGAATACCCCACCATATCATAATCGATAAAATTTTCATCAAACAAAAGCCACTCGATTTCTCAAGTGGCTGGTGCAATTAAATATCAATTGGTACACAAAATTTTATACATAGGACTTTCACCAGGATGAAGTTCCAAAATATGTTTTTCACAAGGAAGAACTTCACTTGGATCGTGGGTCACATGGAGCAAAGTTGTAGTTCCTGTTTCCGCAACAGTTTCCAGCAAGTCCAAAATCTTTGAACGATAATTTTCATCAAGACCGTGGCAAGGCTCATCCAAAATCAAAACTCTCGGTTGTTTTACTGCCGCTCTCAAAATCAAAATGGCCCTCTGCTCACCGTAACTTAAGGAACCAAACATCTCGTGCTCCCGACCTTTGAATCCAGCCAAAGCCAACCACTGGCCAGCAATTGCTGATTCCACATCGGATGCAGTTTCGTAAAGTCCAATGCTGTCATGGAATCCGCTGACAATCACATCAATCAAATCTGTCTGGCCAACCATTCTGTATTCCACATGCAATCGGTAACTAACAATTCCCAACTGTTTTTTTATATCCCAAATGGTTTCGCCGGTTCCACGTTTTTTCCCAAACAGGAAAACTTTTTCGCGGAAGACCTGCATATTGTCACCGGTTATCAGTTCAAGCATTGTTGTTTTTCCGGAACCGTTTGGACCGCGAATCAACCAATGTTCACCGTGTTTGACTTCCCAATCCATATCCACCAGAACATGATGGTCTTCCCAACCAACATTTACATTTTCAAAACGGATTAAACTGTCAGGAACCGGTGTCGAATTAATATCGTCTGTAATAACCTCTGAACTTTCGCGAATTTTTTTCAGGTTCTCCAAAAACAAATCCTTTTCAGCTTTTCGTGTCTGATTTTTTTTGGACTCTTTTTCTTCCAAAATCTTTTCGTAATCAGAGCGCAATCCGCAGAAAGAAATCTTTTTGTCAGTAAATTCCAGAACACGATTTATGCTGTCAGGAATTTCATGAAACCGCTCCATGCTCAAAATGATTTTCGGGAACTGTTTTTCATTTGAAGAAGTCAGCTGATGTTTTGCAATTGTATCAAAAAATTCCAAAAGGATTTTTCTTGATTCCGCATCCAATCCCGCAAAAGGATCTGACAAAATCAAAAGTTTGCTGCCAGACAAAAGGGAGCGACACAAAAGTGTTCTGCGGATTTCTCCGGTGGACATGTGCTGCAAACCACGGTCCAGGATTTTTTCAACACCACAAAGTTTTACTTCCGGCAAAGTTTCCAATCTTGCAGCAATTGGAGGAAGGGGTGCATTCTTTTTGCTAGAACCACCAAGGACCTCACAAATATAATGGCGACCAGTTCTACCGATGTCCTCTTTGTTAAGGATTTCACTTTCATCACGGGCACGTTCTTCCTCAATTAAGGCGGCGGCAACTTCCAATGACACAATGGCAACAGATTTTTCAAATTCAGAAAAATAGCAACTTTCATTTCCAGATTTTTTTTCTTCGACAGTCTGCTCTTTTGGAACAATGTCATAAAATCCAGCCAGACCTTTTATGAACTCAGCTTTTCCGCCGCCGTTTGGTCCAGTCACTAACCACGCTTCACCGGGTTTCATTTCCCAATCAATTTTTGGAAGATAGATTTTGCACAAATCCCTGATGGCACAATTTTTTATATTCACTAATTTAGTTTCTGACATAATATTTCTCGACTATGCGTTTAAAATTTCGTTTCCCAAATCTTCTGGAGTTTTTGTAGTTCCAATACAACCTGCATCCATCAGTTCCTCGTGAGAACCAAAGCCCCACAAAATTCCCTGACATTCAATTCCCGCCTGGGCGGCACCCTTGGCATCATAAAGTCTGTCCCCAACCATCAGCACGGAGGATTTGTCCTCAATTCCAGAAGCAGACAGAGCATAATTAATTATTTCAACTTTCGTTACCCGTGTCTCGTCAATATCGGCACCTGCAATCAAAGTAAAATATTTTGAAAGATTATATTTTTCCAAAAGTTCCTTGGCAAATCTTTCTGGCTTACTGGTAGCAACATAAAGCTTTTTTCCGCCATCATAAAGTTTTTTCAGAAGCTCAGGGATTCCGTCATAGACTTTCAACTGATAAAGTCCAATCGGTGTGTAATATTCGCGATAAACATCCTTTCCTTTTTGAGCCTTCTCTTCATCAAAACCAAAATAAGTTTTAAAACTTTCTACCAAAGGCGGTCCAATCATTTTGTTATATTCGCTATGGTCCAAAGGCTCAAGGCCAAATTTTTTTAATGCGTAATCAAAAGACTCGTAAATTCCCTCAGATGTATCCATCAAGGTTCCGTCAAAATCAAAAAATATGTGCGTATAATTTTTCATAATAGTTTGCCTAAATATTGGGCATCTCTAAAAAATACTTTTCAGAAATGCCTACGAGTTTGAATCCTTGAAATTACAAGCCTTCAAACATCGCCTTTTCAAAATTACCTCTATAAATTACGATTTTTAGAGGTTTCCTATTGTGACCTATTTTACTAAAAATTAAAAAACAATAAATCCCCTAAAATAAAAATTTCAGGGGACCATCAATTACGATTTAATTTCTCTCCAAAACCTGACTACAGCGATTTCACTGCATTCAGCAAATCAGCTTTTGAATCAACACAAGCCTGCTGTGCAGCATCTGCAATGTCAGCCATTTCCAGAGAACCATTCAATTCTTTTTGCGCACAGATTTCTGATTTTTTCCATGCACACAAAATTCCTCTTGAAGAATTAACCGTTCCACCGGCCTTGAGCAAAAGTGTTGCAGCAATTCTAGCAGCTCCACCCTGTGCTCCATAACCAGGAATCAAAAAGAACAATTCCGGATATGCATTGCGCAAAATCTGGGCATCACTTTCTTCAGTACAACCAACAACAGCACCAACTGGTCCACAAGTTTGACCTTCATAAATGGAAGCATACTCGTTTTTGATGTTCTCCAGT
>JAZUKJ010000056.1:0-11220 GCA_045643225.1 Treponema sp.
ATCCCTGGTTCCTCTCTCCGGGCCGGCTCCATTCACTGCCGCACACCTCCTGTGTGCTTTTCCTCCCGCAGGTCGGCGTTCATTCCGCTTCAAGTCCTAGCTGTCAATCTATCCTTAAAAATATATCTGATTTTAAATAAAAAAAAACGGAGCACCGTTCTTCGATACTCCGTCACGAAAATAGTGGGACATACGAACTGCGTTCGTTTGTCCTATAGGTAGTGATTGTATTCTATTTTCTCACTACGTTATGAAAATAGTGGGACATCTAGGACTTGAACCTAGGACCAAGGGATTATGAGTCCCCTGCTCTAACCAACTGAGCTAATGTCCCGCGTTTTGATATTATATAATATTTTTCACACAAAGGTCAAGATAACACCCCAATAGTCATATCATATTTGTGGACATGGCAAAACTAAAAATTCTGGCAAACGCTACCATCTTTTTTTTACAAATGTTATACTCTTTCATCTTTTGGGAGGATTTAAATTGAAAAAGTTTTTCTTATTTCTCAATATTCTTTGCATTCTTTTTTTATTTTCATGCAAAAAAAATCATTCAGAAGAATTCGTGCAAATCAACGCCACGGCTGAAATCACCAGACTCCAATATGAAAACAACAAACTCAAAAGTGAAAACGAGCGGTTAAAATCATCTACAATTACAGAAAATAAACTTAGCGGAAAAATTGAATACACCTATACGCTGCAACAATATGATTTGACAAAAGCTTACATACTTGTCTTCATGGATTTATTCCCGGCATCGCTAAAGGTAGACCAGTACAGATATTATTACGACACTATTCTGGGAATCGAAAAGGAGCAGTCAAAAGAAATCATTGCGGAACAACAAAAAACAATGACCGATTTTACCGGAATATGGGAAATCAAAAACTTTTTGGATAGCAGCGGAAATGAAACCTCAAAAACGTTTATAACAACGTCGACCCCGCTCACTGGAATCTACTCAGACTTGAGCAATGACGCAGAACCTTTCAGAGTTAAATTCATAATAACCAACAAAAATGAAATCCACATGCAGATTTTTGAATCCAGCAATGAACTGCCAATCCAGGGTTCTACCACCGCTCCAATTAAATACAATATAAAGTTCACAGATGCCAAAGGAACTTCGACCTCGTTTTCAGCGAAAAACATTTCCGACAGAATATCCCTGGGAGCAACCTATTCATTAAAACTTCACAACGCATTGCTCCAAGGCGGAAACATAAAATTCCTGTTGACAACTTCAAGAAACAATTATCAGGTAAAATATGAGTTTGAAATTCCAAATGCCCAGTTCTACAACACAGCCAGCAGGATTAAAGGAATCCTGTAGGGGCATTTCTGGGGAAAACTTAAATGCTATAAAAAAAGACCGTTTTCATAATCCAGTCAACAAAACGACTTGATATGACAAAACGGTCTTTTTTATGCGGAAAAAAATTATTTTTCCTTGTGACGTTTATCCAGTTCATCAAGGACGTCTTTCCAATTGACTCCTTCCTTGTACATCAGAACTGAAACGAAATACAACAAATCGGCAGCTTCCCAGGTGACTTCATCTTTTCCTTCAGCCTCGGTCAACTCTTCCGCCTCTTCCATAACCTTTTCGCGTACACGAGTATCATTCAAAGTCGCCGTATAGCTTCCCGGTCTAGGATTTGCAAAGCGCTGTGAAATAGTTTCGTACAATCTTTCCATTGTGCTTGGAGCATCAGGTTCTGCACCAAAACAGGACCAGCTGCCAGTGTGACAGGCTCCACCATTAGGAACAACTGTTGCCAAAACTGTATCGCGGTCACAATCAACACGTAATTTCTTTACTTCCAGGAAGTGACCACTTGTTTCGCCTTTTGTCCAAAGTGTGTTGCGGGTTCTACTAAAGAATGTGAGATGACCTGTTTCAAAAGTCTTTTCAAAAGCTTCCTTATTGGAATAGCCCATCATCAAAACTTCACCGTTAACTCCCTGCGCAATAACAGGAATCATGCCATCCACTTTTTCAAAATTAAGACAACCTATGAAGCTGTCCTTCAAGCTGACTTTTCCAGTGTACAGGGCCATTCCCAGCTGAACATCGCATCCCATTTTTTCCAGTTCAACAATCTGTTCAAGAGTGTTAACACCACCGGCCGCGACGACTCTACATTTTACTGCTCCACGAAGTTCACGAACCATATCCATATCCGTTCCCTGCATGCAGCCTTCTTTTTCTACACAGGTGAAAAGCAATTCGGATGCATATTTTTCGGCAGCCTTTGCACCTTCAATCAAAGAAATATTTGCAGTCTCGGTCCATCCCTTGACGGCAATTTTTCCGTTGATTGCATCAACAGAAATTATGATTCTTTGTTTTCCAATTGTCTGTGTAAGTTCATCCAAAAACTCTGTGTTAAGGATTGGATCTGAATCAGATTTTCGGTCCGGATTCCATGCCGCGGAACCGATTATAACTTTTTCAGCACCAAGGGAAATCAACTTGCGGGCCTGTTTTGCGCTACGGATTCCACCGCCAACACGAACGTTTCCTTTGCGCAAAAGAGATTTCAACAGATTTGTATTTGCAGTGTTTCCTTTTTCATCTGTATGTCTCATGGCTGCATCAAGATCAATGATTGCAACCTCGCCATATTTATTGAAATCGGCAATCAGATTGTCCGCATCATCTCTCTGGAGAACCAAATCCTTGCCATTCTTTAACTGGACAACATGTCCGTCCTTTAAATCGATTGAAGAAATTACCATAACCCGATTTTATCAAATATGCAATTTTTTTTAAAGCCGTTTATAATTTGGTCGCAACCTGTCGCAACCATGCGGTTGCTCTTTAAGTTTTATTTTGCTCGCCAATGGGTTCGCATTTTCGCTTTGCGAAAAACAATAAAACTTTGAGAACTGTCGCAACCTTCGGTTGCTCCTTAAGTTTTATTTTGCTCGCCGATGGGTTCGCATTTTCGCTTTGCGAAAAACAATAAAACTTTGGGGACTGTCGCAATCTGTCGCAACCTTCGGTTGCTCTTCAAGTTTTATTTTGCCACTTCCTGTATAAATCACAAAACTCGACATTCGTCCTTTTAATTTAACGCGTCCCTCTAGATTAACGAAAATCATCACAATATAATTATGAAAATGTAAATTTTATGGGAGAAATAAAATGAAAAAAAACATGACAGCCTTATTGCTGCTTTTGGGAATTGTCAGTTCATGCTTTGCAAAACCAAACATATCTTGTGGCGACAAAATTATTCTTTTACAGACAGACGAGGAAATGAATCAATACTGCCCGGATGTAAACGGACTGGTCGCTTACATTCAACAGATTCAAAAAACAGTAAAGAATTTTTCTTTCAACGAAAATGTTAGTGGAAACGGTTTTATTTTTGTGGCCGTCAGACCTTTTGGAAAATCCAATGCTTGGTTCGATCTTTCTGACGGATTTGAAATTGATAACGAAGACGAACTAAAAAAACAGATTACCGCAATTCCGCCAATGGAAACTCAAGGTTCAGCAGTTGTATTTGTTGTTTCAGTTTCCGTTAATTCGGATGCCCCGGACAGAAATTTTGTTCTTCCAAAAGAATGGAAAGATGCCCTAAAAGATTTTGAAACCGAAACAACATCTATTGAAGAACTAATGGATTATGTTTGGCCACCATATATTACTGATAATGAAAAAAACAAGCTGCTTAGTTTAATTGAAAAGTTTAAGAATGAAACAGATTTTTCTGAAAAAAAATTGAGCAGATATTCTTTTATAACTGATTACGCCGTTAGAACTGATTTCATTTCAATTTCAATCAGTGAAAAATACTGGCCATCAGAAGTTGCAAGCAGCAAATATTCAGCAATGTTCTTGCTCGCTTATATTTCAGGAAACCTTGAGTACCAACTGACGCACGAAACATCAGAGGGAGCCGCCGACGCAGGTTTTGAATTTGAGGTTCTTAAATATAAACAGCTTAAGGAAAAAAATAGGAAAATAAAATTCAACTGCTTTGAAAACTGATTCAGCAAACTCCAGACTCGAAAAAAAAATAAACCTCCGAAAACAAAACAGTTTCCGGAGGTTTTGTCCAGCCTAAATGCTAATTGATTTTAGAACTTTTACAAGCTTATTTTTTTCTACCAAATCCAGTGGACGGCCTTCAATATATTTGTGGGCATCCTCCGAGAAAACTCCTGCCGTAATACAGAATCCCCTGTCAGCTTTTACATCATGCATATGTCCATGCAAATCACGAACATAAAGCTCTCCGGAAGAACCGGACGTTCTGAAGAATCTGAACAATTCAGTGTCTGTATACCTTGGTGAATCAACTTCCGCCAAAATGTCTGTATACGCAGGCTGAACCTGAATATCCATGATTTTAACCTGCGAACCTCTGTAAACCGTCTCAATAAACTTACGGCACAGAGCAACAAAATCAGATGCACCTGCGGACAGATAAATCTGTAGATTTGAGTTCTGGCTCAACTCCTGGTATCTGCTGGCCAACGCATTTACATCTTTGTAGTTTGCATTCACTCCACGGATACTGTTCAAAAGCTGAAGTCCCTTTGCAAAATCATTTTTACTAAAATAACATTGGGCCGTACGATATTCCAAATCCAAAAGAACTTCGGTTGCAATATTGTTGTGCTTCATACCAACCTCAAAGTCCTGGATAGCTGCATCGTAATCCCCGGTCTTCATGTGGTACACACCCGCCTCAAGACAAGACTTTGGTCCATAAACCGGGTCAGCCCTAAGATGCATGAACACCTTGATAGATTTTTCTCCATGTCCACCAATATTCATGGCATCCGCCATATCAAAAAGCGCTTCCTTGTTTGTCGGATCCTCATCCAAGGCCCTCTTAAAACACGGAAGGGAATCCCTATAATGGTTTCCATAATAATAGCTCTGTCCAAGAACCAGGTATACCCCTTCTGCATTTGGATTTATTACCAAAGCTTTTTTCAAGCAAGGGACAGCCTTGTCATACTGCTTGTCATTGTACATGGCGATTCCCATGTAGTAGTTAACTTCAAAATCGTGCGGATCCATCTTGTACGCAAGACTCAGAGATTTTACTGATTCAGGAATGTTGTTCAGTTTCAAAAGACAGACTCCATGCCTGAGGATTGCCTGGAACGTATTGACCCTAGGGTCTTTTCCACCAAGGTTATAAAGTCTTTCATAAATTGGAAGAGCTTTATCCCAAAGTTGATTTTGATAATAAAGTCCTCCCAGTTCCATAAGTCCGTCCGGGTCATTCGGATTTTTATCCAGTTTACGTCGGGCATCACGGATAATTTGGGCCTGAGATTTTCCACCACCCATCCTTACGCCGTTTCCTTTTTTCCCTTTCAGGACAAAAAATGTTATCACTACACCAATAACTATGATACCAATAATTAAACCAATCATAACAAAAACCCGTAAAAATTATTTATCCCATTGAAATCATGTTCCAATGTCTTAATACATACCGTCCAAGCCAAATCCTTGAGCCGTTCTTTTACCAATCATAATTATTTACAGATTACAGGTAGCCTCTAAAAACTTGCAATTTTCACAGATGCCCTATAATAAAAATGACTGGAAAAAATTAAAAACTTTCTCCAGTCACATTATCGGTATTTTTTTTCGATAGTTTAGAACAGCCTTAGGAATTAATTTAGTGGCAACATTCCTTGACCAGTTCGGCAATACGGTCCAATGCCACTTTGATTTTTTCAACCGAGGTGGCATAGCAACAGCGGATATAGCCTTCTCCCGCAGCACCAAAACAGTTTCCCGGTACCACAGCAACATTATGCTTCTGGATAAGCTTTGTTGCAAACTCTTCGGAAGTCAAACCTGTAGGGCGAATATCCGGGAACATGTAGAAAGCGCCTTCCGGTTCCGCACATGGAAGTCCCATTTCAATGAATGCCTTGTGCATAAGATTCCTGCGCTGCTCATAGCTGATGCGCATTTTTTCAACTTCGTCCCATCCATGTTTCAAACCTTCGACAGCTGCATACTGACTAAAAATAGGTGGACAAATTGTATTGTACGCATGGAGCTTGCAGCACTGGACCAGCAAATCATAGGGTCCTGCAATATAGCCAATACGCCATCCCGTCATGGCAAATGATTTTGAGAATCCGTTAAAGATAATTGCATAATCTTTCATGCCTGGGAAAGAACCGATTGAAACATGCTGTCTTCCGTCATACAAAAGTTCGCAATAGATTTCATCACTCAAGCACCAGATTTCATGTCTCTTTACAACCTCAGCGATTTTTGCCAGTTCATCAGTTGGAATAACCCGGCCCGTTGGATTGCTTGGTGAACAGAACATTACAGCCTTTGTCTTTGGAGTGCAGGCTTTTTCAATTGCATCCGCAGTTGGATAAAGTCCTGTCTTGCTTGTATCAAGATGAATAATCTTCGCATCGCACAAATCACTCAACGGCTGATAGTTTACATAACAAGGTTCGCATACAATTATTTCATCCCCAGGATTCAAAATGGAACGCAAAACCAAATCCAATCCTTCACTGGCGCCCACCGTTGGCAGAATTTCACTTTCTGGATTATAGTCCATGTTGAAGCGGCGCAAATACCTTGCAATCTCTTCCCTCAGTTCAATAAGACCCCAGTTGGAAGTATAAGAAGTATGTCCCTTTTCAAGATGATAAAAGGCCTCTTCCCTGACAACCCAAGGAGTAGGAAAATCCGGTTCACCAACACCCAAGGAAATTATATCATCATGGCCAATACAAAGCTCAAAAAATTTACGGATCCCGGAAGGTGGAATTGTTTCCATCTTCTTTGAAAACCTGTCAGTTCTATTATTCAATTTTTTCTCCAAAATAAAAAGTCAATTAAAAATCGGCGCCGGCATAAGAATTACGCCTGAACCCCTTCACGACTGTCGCATTCATCTTCGACATAGACTATATCATTTTCCTTGTATGTCTTAAGAAGGAAATGTGTCTTTGTTGAACGAACCCCTTCCAATGTTGAAAGTTTACGGGCCACAAAAAGCGCAACATCCTGCAAGGTATCGCCTTCAATAACAACTTTCAAATCATAGCCACCGCTCATAAGATAAAGAGACTTTACCTGTGGAAAACGATAGATTCTATCAGCAATTCCATCAAAACCATGCTCACGTTCTGGGGCAACCTGAATTTCAATTTCGGCATGAACCTTTGCTTTTTCCGCGGCATCTTTTTCTGGATTAATAATGGCAGCATATTTCATAATCACACCATCATCTTCCAGCTGCTTCATGATGGCCTTAACTTCTTCCACAGATTTTTTTGTCATTGCGGAAATGTCTTCCACTGATATCCTTGCATTATCGCGAAGCAAATTCAATATTTCTTCAGAACTGTCCATAATAGCCCCCATCTAATCAACTATTCCCATTAGAATACTTCATTTTAGCTTTTTTGTATATCGGTTGTAATTATACAAAATGGCAGCCGTCGTAGCTGCATCAGCTATGGCTGTTGAAATGTCTGCTCAGGCAAAGTTGAGCGGAAACGTATTCAAGTTTGCAAATGACAAGGTTTCATTGTTCACAATGGACAATCCTAACAATGTTGCTATCTATGATGGCGGTACAGGTATCAACTTCTCAGTTTCTGGCGAAAAGGCAGGAGCTTCTTACAGAATCCACCAGGGTGGTAAGCTCGATGGTATCGGAATCTGGGCAAAGCCAGTTGATATGTTGAAGTTGCAGCTCGGTGACTGGGGATACGGAACAAACAAAGAAGACATCACATGGTCACGTATCGGTTCTCTTGATTGGATCGGTGGTGGATTGCTCAACGTACAGTTGGCTCCAGTTGCTGGTTTGACACTCGATGTTGGTTTCGCTGGTGATTACATCGTAGACGGTGTTGTTAACGGTGCTTTGACATTCCAGGTTGCTTACGGTGCTGATTTCGGTTCTGTAAAGGTTCTCGGAAAGATTGGTAACGATGCATACAACTTCGCAGCAGAATATGCTGGAAACATTGGACCTCTCTACTTGGTAGTAAACGGTGGAACAAAGATTGCTGGTGGAAACGTTGCATTGGTAGACGGATCTGTTTATGCAAAGTACGCTGCAGACGCATTGGCTGTTAAGGGATACGTATACTTCGGAAACAACCCATCTGTATCAGATGCAAGCGCTGCAAACACATTGAAGGTTGCTGCAAAGGTTGAATACAACCTCGGTGCAGTTGGTCTCTTCGCTCAGTGTTCTACAAACGACCTCATCGCAGATTCTTTCACAGGTGTAAATGTTAACCCTGGTGTTACATTCGCAATCGGCGAAAGCAACTGGAAGGTTGGAGCAAGCATGGACATCGGAAACGGATCATTCGGTATCGGTGTACCAGTTGAAGTTTCTATCTCTCTCTAATTTAGAGCATAGAATAGCTTAATTCAGCTACGAAACCCCGGTTGGAAACAGCCGGGGTTTTTTTATGGATTTTTTATTATTGCAAAGGCTTTGCAGGTACGATTTAAACTTATATTAGGACACCTCTGAAAATACAATTTTTAGAGCTCCAGATTAATATGAACCGAGGCTGCAATGTGTAGTGAAAAGGCAATAGTAAAAATATGTGATTTGATTCTTTCGAATAATCTTAATTCGTCTGGTATAAACAGAATAATTGATGCACTAAAGTTTAAGAAATATATTGTTTCCGCCACTGTTCCAGAATCTATTGAAAACGAAACCTTTGAACATTTTTTGGAAAGATTTTGGAACTATGAAAAATCACCGTATGTGGCGGAAAAAAGAGTCGCCGGGCAATCAATCCATCATCGTTATGTTGATATAATGTTAAAACGCTGCCGGCATTACTGGATTCCAAGATATGGAAAAAAGCTGGTTTGTGAAATTACATTGCAAGATGTAAAAAATAATCTTCAATACTTGGCCACCAAACCTCAACTTGTGGGGACTGTTAAAAAGGATTTCAGTGGAAAACAGGTTTTTGAAAAGCGAATGCTAAAACCTGAGACTGTAAATCAAATTGTTAGGGGCGTTGCTCTCGCCTTAAAATGGGCTTATTATAACGGGCTTACAAAAAATAATTGCTTCAAAGGCATAGTGTGGTGTCATGTTGTTCCTAAAAAAAGGTTAATCCCGACAATCTCTCAAACTAATAAGATTTTTTCTGCTCAATGGAAAAATAAATCTGCATGTCTGGCCAATTTGATTTCAGTCTGCACCGGAATGAGGATAGGTGAAATACAGGCCCTTCAGTTGAAGGATATTGGTAAAGATAGGATTTATGTCAGACATAACTGGGCAAAAGGGGAAGGTCTAAAAAGTCCCAAAAATGGTTTCGAAAGAGAGATTCTAATTAACGAATCATTGATGAAAATAATTATTGAGTATGCCAGAAAGAATCCGTATGGACAAAATCCATCAAATTTTCTGTTTTGGGGGCAAAATAAAAGTTGTCCACGTCCGGCCGCACAGTGGAATGCATCTTTGCATGAGGTTGCAAAAAACTTGCACATAAAACAAGCTAATGATTTGACTTTTCATTGCTGGCGACATTTTTTTGCGACAAACATGGCGGACAATGTTGATTTACGAAAACTCCAATTGGCAACCGGACATAAATCTTTGGAAATTCTGGAACATTATGCAAAGCATGAATCGGAAAGGACTTTAACGGAACTGGGGGAAATATCTGACAGAATCTTTTCTCCAATTGTTAAGTGCTGCAGATTGATTCAATAATGTTTTGTTATATTCGGAGATTTTATGCGGAATCTGCAGGCAGTTATAAACTGACCGGGGACCTTCACGAGCAGGAACGGGATGTGGCAAAATTCTGGAAAGACGGAAAAATCAGGATTTGTCTATACGGGTTCGAGAACCAGACCAAAATAGATCCGTATATGCCCTTGAGGATAATAAATTACGATGGGGCAAATTACAGAGCTCAGATTGGACAAAAACATAAACCGTATCCTGTGGTGACAATAGTCTTGTATTTTGGTGAGAGGAGATGGAAAAAAGAGGTCGCCAGCTAATAAATTTTGTTTGGCAAAATTTTGAATAAAACTCCCCCCTTGATTCGTGTCTATGAGCTTAATTCATTTGAGCATAAAAAAGCCCTGATTGTTACCAACCAGGGCTTTTGTTTTCAAGCTATGCTATAACTTCTAAGAAATTAGAGAGAGATAGAAACTTCAACTGGTACACCAATAGAGAATGTGCTTCCGATTTTCATCTCTGCTCCAACCTTCCAGTTACTTTCGCCGATTGCGAATGTAACACCAGGGTTAACCTTTACACCTGCGAAAGAATCTTCGATGAGGTCGTCTGCAGAAACCTGAGCGAAGAGACCAACTGCACCGAGGTTGTATTCAACCTTTGCAGCAACCTTCAATGTGTTTGCGAGAGCTGTATCTGATACAGATGGCTTGTTTCCGTAGTATACATATCCCTTAACAGCCAATGCATCTGCAGCATACTTTGCATAAACAGATCCGTCAACGATGCTTACGTTAGAACTTGCGATTCCAACACCACCGTTTACTACCAAGTAAACTGGTCCAACGTTTCCAGCATATTCTGCTGCGAAGTTGTATACATCCTTAGCAATCTTTCCAAGAGCTTTTACAGAACCGAAGTCAGCACCGTATGCTACCTGGAATGTCAAAGCGCCATTCAAGTCACCGTTCATAATGAAGTCAGATGAGAAACCAACATCGAGTGTGAGACCTGCTACTGGTGCCAACTGGAAGTTGAATGCACCACCACCGACCCAGTCAAAGTTGATACGTGACCATGTGATGTCTTCCTTGTTTACTCCGTATCCCCAGTCACCAACCTGAATCTTCAACATGTCGATTGGCTTTGCCCAGATTCCGATACCATCGAGTCTGAAATTTGCACCGTGATAGTTTGGTCCATGGATTCTGAAAGAACCTCCTGCCTTTTCTCCGTTCAAAGAGAAAGAAACTCCAGTACCACCATCATAAATTGGAGCCTGTTCATCCATGGTGAACATTGAGAACTGACTACCATCATAGTTCAAAACCTTTCCGCTCAACTTTGCCTGAGCAGACATTTCAACAGCCATAGCTGATGCAGCTACGACGGCTGCCATTGCTGTTACAGCAATAATCTTTTTCATAAGAATTCCTCCTAATTTTTTAAGTGCCTATCTAGCACTTCTTGATTTTAAGATACCACACTTTTCTTAGTGCGTC
>JAZUKJ010000057.1:0-38460 GCA_045643225.1 Treponema sp.
ACTTTTTCTTTTGCAGAGGCGGAATAACGATTGCCTCGGTTTGGGCCAATGGAAATGTCAGTGCCTGTCTAAGCGTCCGCTCCCCTTCCTTTATCCAGGGAAACATCTATAAAGAAAAATTCATGGATATCTGGGAGAAAAGATTTCAATCAATGAGGGACCGTACCTGGGCAAAAAACCACGGCTGCAAAAAATGCAGGCGATGGAAATATTGTCTTGGCAACGGTCTGCATTTGCACAACAATTTGACGGACGAAGTCTCCCGGTGCAACTACCGTCTGCTGAACAAGCAATAGAGCCAGCCTCAAGTTTATGCAAACCTGATTCCGGCTGCATCCGCTTCCGTAAAAAGCAGCAGATCCAGATACCGCCGTCAATTTTTGGAGGTGGCCTTTACTGTCTATTCTGCTCCAGTGATTTCAGATATGCATCCGCCTGCTCCCACATTGCGACGGCACCAATGCAGTCATCAAGGGAGGCCCCTTCCATTTCCTGTCCCCAGATATCTCCGTCGCTGTCAACCATAAGCGCCACCGGAAGGTTTGGATATATCTCCTTCAAGGACTGAAGCTCCCCTGCCCCGATTATATTTTCAAATCTGCCGCCGGTTACTTTTTTTGCCTTCTGGATTTTGTCGCCATCGGTAGGACTGTTTATGTCGCAAACAATTCCAAC
Source organism: Treponema sp. (assembly GCA_045643225.1). Classification (GTDB taxonomy): domain Bacteria; phylum Spirochaetota; class Spirochaetia; order Treponematales; family Treponemataceae; genus Treponema_D. The sequence continues at coordinate 676 of JAZUKJ010000057.1, forward strand.
GGTCTGAATGTTATCAGGGATATTCTCCGACCAGGTTGAAATGGCTTCCACGGCTTCACAGGATTTGCTGTCATCAACATTCCACAAAACCAGCAAGGTCATGTCCTTTTTCTTGAACACCTCCTCCGTTTCCGTGTTTCCATTCAAATCCATTGAGCCGAACATATGGAATGAAAAGTTTCCATCCTGGGAATCGCTCAGATATTTTTCAGGGTCGTAGCTTTCAATTTCAACTTTCTTGAATTTCGCTTTCCTTATTGCCTTCAACGCATAGTCCTGGCACTCAAGGAACTCCCTGGCCTCCTCATCGGACATTCCCTCGGTGGTGTTTTCGAAGGTCGAATAAAGATATGTGTTGCCGAACTTTTCTTTGAGAACCTTCATATCGGTTATAAACTCGAATCCTTCCAGCGGATTTTTTTTCATGTCCTTATAATCCTTTGTAGGAATTACGGCCAGCTCGCAAATCAATTTCTGATGAACGGAAAGCCTCTGCTGAAGTTCGTTGTAAAACCTTTCCTGCTCCTCTTCGTTATCCAGTTTTTCAAATTCGCTCATGGCTTGTGCATACAATTTATGCACCATATCAGGATAAGAAAAACCGATTATGACAACGGGATAGATTGCCATATCCGTTCCATAGGCTTCACAAGAAAGTCCCCTGTCCATGTATTCAGTGGAAACAGGAAGAAGTATTCCACATGGTTCAAGGGAAAGATAATCCTCTTCATTTTTTGAACAGGAAAACAAAAGTGCTGCAAGAAAAACGGTTGCGACCGTTACAAAAAGATTCTTTTTCATAGACTATATTTTATCACATACGACTGCAGCTATGGAACAGTTTCCGCTAAAAAGTGGCGCACACAAAAAAAGCCCATCCACGGAAAGTGAACGGGCATTCAGGTTCATTAAAATCAAATCAGTTTCCCAAAAGAAGGAAATCCCTAGCCTCCTGGGCAAAAGCATTTGCGGTATCCCTAGATGTAAAGGCCGCCCTATCCAATGTTGGAAGGGGACCATATTTGGATGCGGCGGAATAGAATCTTCCATCATCCGCGATTCCGTCATATGCTCCGGCCTGGGAATGGACAGGAGATAAAGTCGTCAGATTGGACAGCTCCTCCTGAGTGTCGGCCTTTGTCAAAAAATCGGCAAGCTTTTTCAATGACTTATTCTGTTTCTGGGCAATCATGACCACTTCGGAAGCTATCACACCATGATCCATTTTTGGGTCCATGACAGGGAATCTGTATGGAGAATAATTGTAGGACACACGGCGGGGCAGCTTGCGGTAATAATCAAGGAACATGGAGCCTACGCAGAAAGACTGCCTTTCCATCAGCATGAACAAATCGTTTTCGGAAATCCTGTACCATTGCTGCTGAATCAGACCGGAGCGCTGCCATGAAACAATCGTATCAAGGACCGACCGCAAAGACAAAGCAACACCGTCGCTGGATTTTGAGACCACCTCGTCCAGCACCTCCCGGAAGGACTTCTTTTCAAGAATCCTTGCGCAAAGATTTTTATATCCATCTCCACCAAGCATGCTTTCCGCCACCATGGACAGGAATCCATAGAACTCTGGATCGGTGACCCCTCCACAAAGCATAGCGAAATCGAAGTTACCTTTTTCGGCCGCCAGACAGTTTTCCAGCTCGGCAATGGATTCAGGGCCCATATCATTTTCGAAAGCCCCAGCCTTTTTGCTGACATATATTGGGACATAATCAAAAAGGATTGGGACCATAAGGTTTTTATTATCAACCTTTCCACTGGAACGAACGGAAGTCGGCATCCGACGGTATATGGCATCAGGCATTTCCTTTGCCGATTTTGCAAAGTTTTCAGCCACCGCACCGTTCCAGGTAAATATGGCGTCATACTTTTTCGCATCGGAAACGGAAAGGCCGTCCTCTTCACCAAGAACCGTCACATCAAACTTTCCGCCGGATTTCTGCAAATAACTTCCAAGGCTTTCGTTCAAACTCTCCGGGAGTCCATAAAAAACAACCTTCGATTTTTTATTGCCCAATCCAATCGCCAACCCAACCACCAGGCCTATCAGCAGCACAAAAACAACCGCGGCAACAATCAGCTTTTTTTTATCCAGTTTCATAGTTTCTCCAGTAAATAAGTTCAATCCAAAGGGAACCAAAAAAAATTTCATGGATTCCCGCATAGCCGTCCCCAAAATCGCCAGGGACAGTGCAACAGTTTTCTTCTATATATAATCGGATTTTTTTATAATTTTTTCACTGTTACAGGGCCTTTCAATTCAAATCATAATTGTTGCTGTAGTCCACAAAACCTGGGATATTTTTTGCCAGCTCCTGCATCCTTTTGTCCGTATCATTTATTGTGTCGGCAATGGATTTCAGCTCAGAATTTATGTCATCGGGCATGGCGTAATCCTTTTTGTAATGCAGCTGATGTTCCAGGGCCGCCCAGAAATCCATGGCGATAGTCCTTATCTGAATTTCAACAGGAATCTCCCTCCGGCAGTCGCTAAAAAACACTCCCACCTTGACAATCACATGCAGACTCCTGTATCCACTTTTCTTTGGATTGCGGATATAGTCCTTCATTTCCAGCAGCTCCACGTCATCCTGCTGAAGAAGCATCTGGGTCACATGGTAAACATCGCTAATAAAAGGACAGGTCACACGGATTCCAGCAATATCGTAAAGATGGTTCACCATATTGTCCATGGTCACAGCCAGACCCTTTCTCTGGAGCTTTTCGGCAATGCTCAAAGGATCCTTTATTCTATTGGAGATAGTTTCAATCGGATTGCGCTGATGTTTACTGGAAAATTCATCCTCAAGGATTTCAAATTTTGTTGTCAGCTGCTTTATGGCGCTCTCGTACATCATCAAAAGGTTCTGAAATTCAAGGGCCGTGTTAATTATATCGTTTGGGGTAGCCAAAAAATTTTTATTGTCCTTAACGGCCTGACGAATAATAAGTTCATTGTCCATAGCTAAAAATATAGTGAAAAATTCAATATAAAGCAAATTTTTATTGGACAGCCCCAAAGGATACCCTGTTCCATATGGACGGCATATTATATAGAAGAAAATACGACTAAATCCAAAAACCGTACGACACATTTGTAACCGGCTTTCCGGGGTTGCCATTGCTAACGCAACGGAGCAAGCTCCGCCCCTACAATCCGGCGTACAGTCCAAGCAAAAATCCCGACCCAACAAAAAATGCAGGATCGGGACAAGTTTCTTGACACAACACAACTTTTAGACTATATTGAACAAAAAGGTTTTAGTGAGTACGCCGCATTGTAATTCTAACTGCGTACCCCGAGTGGAGTGTCTTAAATGGGGCAAACGCCGGTATCGAGTTAGTTCCCGAAAGGGTTTCTGTGAGCCGCCACTATGTAATTATAGCTGCGTCAATGGTCGAGTTATTTCCTTTGCTCACGATTTTTCTTACTCTGAGGAGATTTTCTTGTTTTATCAAAACAAGAGATAACCAGATTTCTTTTTTCTCCAAACAATTCTTTTCTTATAATCAGAACATAATCCTTATAATTAATTTGAAGTTTATCATTGCTTGCATTATGGATGGTTCCATTCTCGACAATTTTCCCAATCATATCCACAGCCTTTTGACCGTGTTTGTCCAGGATATGGGCAATTCCATATCCCTTGTGAAGTTTTGGATCCGTTACCTTACCCCAGGCAATGTCCAGCTCTCCTATTCCGGTTTTGTCACGAAGTTCATACTTAAAGAAAGCTCCCTTAACCTGACCACACCCCTTTTCACAGAGATGCTTTACCGCAAGTTGACCGGCACCCCTGTACTCTGAATAATTTGGTCCAAGACCATTGTTCCTACTGAAATTCTTAAGTTCCTTTAATAAATTTAAACAAAATTTTTCAATTAATTTCATTTTATCTCCTTTTTTTTTATAATTTATTTTTCAAAGCCCCTGTAAAAAAATCATCTGGGCATCCTTGAAATCTGATCAGCAACGCTGATTTTGCCAATGTTAATACACTGAATTAAGGTTTGGCTCAAAATAAAAAAGGCTGAACATCTCTGTCTAGCCGCCAAACTTATAATTGGGCATCTCTAAAAATTGCAATTTTTAGAGGTTTCAAGTTATACTTTGATTCAACACTTTCTATGTCATAAAAATCACCTCCTTTTATTTATAAGGCTGCACCCCGTTTGCCTCATTCAGCCACCCTGCTTTAATCAAACTTAAGAACCAGGACCGTTTTTATATGCTTTTTGGGGCCTCACGATAAAAATGCCACGAAAAGTAGCATATTTTTTTCAACGAGGGAACTTCCCTTTATCTTGGAATGATTCTTGGATTGGTTTCGCCGGCGGTGGTTGCAGTGGCCACAGTTCTTACATCAAAAAACAAGGCTTTGATTGATGACTTCAAAAAAAAGCTGACAGGATTTTACAGAATCAGGCCCCAGTTCATTTTGCTTGCCATGGTGATTTTTGCACTGGCAGTGGCGGCATCAATCGGCACATCAGTTTTGTTTGGCGGCGACATAAAACAGTTTTCCTTCACTGAAGATTTTTCATTTTCCATCGGCGGAAGTTCAGCGCTGCTCACAATTCTTTTGGCCTCCACAATCGAGGAACTGGGCTGGCGAGGATATGGAGAAGATGCGGTTGGAGCCTACCACAGCTGGTTCAAGGAATCACTTATTTTCGGCCTGATTTGGGCTTGCTGGCACATTCCATTGTTCTGGGTTCCGGGAACATATCAGTATGGACTCAGGGAAATGGGAATTCTTTACATCCTGAATTTTTTAATCAGCACAATTCCTTTGGATTTTATTCAGACTTGGGTTTATGTGAAAAACAGAAGAAGCATGCTGGCCACAATCATTTTCCATTTGTTCATAAACATCATGCAGGAAAAAATCAACATGACACCGGAAACAAAATGCATTGAAACAATTTTCATAACAATTGCGGCGGTAATAATCGTGCTGACAAACAAAAAAATGTTCTTTGAAACGGACCATGTAGGAAATCTTTTGGAAGAAAAAAATTCTTAACGGCCAAAATGGTTTCAATCATATTGCAGAAAAAAAGGTTTTAGTGAGTTCGCCACCATGTAATTATAACTGCGGAAAAAGCGGGCTATTTCCTTTTTTTTGCTAATCAACCATTGTGCACAATAGATTAAATATCCACACCTATTTATTTGCCAACAAAAAAACTTGACACCCACAAAACTCCTTTCTATATTACAGATATGTCCAATGATGATTTTATAATTGAAAATGGGATGCTCAAAAAATATGTCGGTGAAGGCGGTAATGTTGTTATTGGATAGTCCGTTTGTTTATTCAAGACATTTGTTTTTTAATCTTTTATTTAAGGAAAAATCGTAGATTTTCCGAATCCGTGAGACAATCTTTATAGATTACATCATAAACTGCACATGAAATTCAAACTCAACATTCGTCCTAATTCTTTTCAGCAACACTATTTTTTTAACCTACAAATAAAAAACTCTTCAAAACCCAAAAGTTTTTAACTTACAACTAAAAAACTTTACAAATTTTACAAAGTATTATAAAATCCTAGTATGATAATCAGAAGAGAATTTCACCAGACACTGCTTAAATGGCAAAACAAAAAAATCATCAAAGTGTTAACCGGAGTTCGAAGGTGCGGAAAATCAACTTTGCTTCAGGGATTCAAAAAAACGCTCCTGTCTCAAGGAATTCCCCAGGAGTGTATACAGTCAATTAATCTAGACGCAATTGAAAACGAACACCTCTATGACTACCACGAACTTTACAATCAGATAACAAAAAATCTTGTCCCGCAAAAAATGAACTATATTTTTCTTGATGAAATTCAGATGGTCCCGGAATTTGAAAAGGCTATCAACAGTTTATTTCTCAAGGACAACATCGACCTTTATCTCACAGGCTCAAATGCTTACATGCTTTCCGGTGAGATTGCAACACTTTTAAGCGGACGCTATATCGAAATAAAAATGTTGCCTCTTTCTTTTTCCGAATATTGTGAACTTTGTGCTCAAGTCTCCGGACTTCCAATGGAACCAAACAGAAAATCATACAACCAGTTTGTAATGTTCGGCGGCTTTCCTTATATTCCAAATCTGCTGAACGACAAAGAAATGATTAGGGACTATTTGCGAGGAATCTATTCAACAATTGTTTTAAAAGACATCCTTCAGCGCAAAAAGATTTCCGATTCTGATGTTCTTGAAAAAATCACTAAATACAGTCTTTCCAATATCGGCAATCTGACTTCATGCAAAAAAGTAAGCGACACACTGACTTCGGGTGGGAGAAAAACCGCCAGCGCCACTGTAGAAAATTGTTATACGGCACTGACAGAAAGCTATCTGTTTTATAAAGCAACCCGCTACGACATAAAGGGCAAAGAATTTTTGAAAAGCCTTGAAAAATATTATGCAGTTGATACAGGACTCCATTATTTTATGCTGGGCAGCAAAACAGGCAACGATGGTTTTATCTTAGAAAACATTGTCTATCTGGAATTACTGCGTCGTGGCTATGAAATTTATGTTGGAAAATTTGGTGATATGGAAGTTGATTTTGTCGCAATAAAAAATGGACTGCCAGAATATTATCAGGTTTCTCTTTCAGTCACGAATGAAGAAACTTTGAACAGAGAACTAAAACCCTTAAAAGCCATAAAAGATTCCTATCCAAAATTTCTGATTACGCTGGATGAATGTAACGAAATTTCCCACAACGGAATCAAGCAGATTTACGCACTGGACTGGTTGATGAAAGATTGAAAAATACTCAACTGAAATCGTGGGGATGATAGGCGATTGTTGATTGGAAAAATCGATTGTTATTTTTGCACAACACTTGTTTTTGTCACGCGGATTAAAGCCATCTAACGATTTCTCTAAAAAAATCATGGTACAAAGAAGCATAAGCTTCTAGACATCAACTCTAGCTTAAAGATTTTCTGTTAAGAAAATTGAATCCGTGTGGCAATACAAAAAAACTCGAACAGTTGAATTTGTAATGATACAGTTTAAGCATCCATTTCACTTATTACCAACATGTCCAAGATTTATTTTGTAATTGAAGATGGGATTCTCAGAAAATATACTAACGAAGGTTGTGTAGGAAAAACAAAAACCCCAGTCCTCTCCCTAATTCGAAAAAAGAACTGGGATTGCTGTTCTCATAATTTAAAAATCTATTCCAACAACCAGCGGATTATATTCTTATGGATGACTCCATTGCGGCTTAAATCAACAAGGTCGGAGCTGATGACATATTTTGGATAATTGTCTTTTATTTTTTCAAGGTTTCCGAATTCCCTTTCCGCATCATTTTCGTTTATAAGATATGCAACCTGAACATAAATTTTTTCTTTTCCTCGAATGGCTATGAAATCTATTTCTTTGTCCACATCTTTTCCAACAAGAACATTCCATCCACGGTTTTTAAGTTCAAGAAAAACTAGATTTTCATAAATCTGTCCCACATCAATTTTTTCATTGCATTTCACAACATTCCTTAATCCCAAGTCGGCTGCATAATATTTTTCTTTGGATTCCAGAATTTTTTTCCCAACCAAATCGTATCGTTTGATTCCATAAACAATAAATGCGTTCTGTATATATTCCAAATAATTCAACACGGAATCAGTGGACAAAGAAATTTTTTCTGACTTAAGTTTATTGGAAATTGAATTTGCGGAAAATGGATTTCCAATATTGTCCATAATAAAAAAACAAAGACTCTGCAAAAGTTTTACGCTGTTGATTTTATTTCGCTCCACAATATCTTTTAGAACAACGGAATTATATAAATCAGTAAGAAAATTGCGGATTGAATCCATATCCTGAAATTGAAACCGCTGTGGAAATCCACCAAACTCTATGTAATCAGAAAACAAGGCTTCATCGCTTGTAAAACTTCCGTTCAAAACAGAAAACTCCTTTGCCTCCTTAAATGAAAAAGGCAAAAGTTCAAAAGAAACATACCGTCCTGCAAGATGGGTCGCCAATTCCCCCGACAGAAGTTTTGAATTGGAGCCTGTTATATAAATGTCACAGTCAAAATCAACCCTAAATGAATTGACGGCTTTTTCCCACTGAGAAACATTTTGTATCTCGTCCAAAAACAGGTAGACTTTTTTTTGCTGATTGGAGGATTTTTCTATTTTTTCTTTAACAAAATCATAAAGTAATTCGGCGTCAGTAATTTTTTCAAATCTGAAAGACTCAAAATTGATTTTTATAATCTGTGACGAATCAACGCCACGCTCCACAAGAATCTGAATGATTTGATCAAGGACAACAGTTTTTCCAGACCGCCTGATTCCGGTCACAACTTTTATTAGCTCGTTATCAATGAATGGCGTTATTTTATCGAGTACAGCCGACCTTTTTACAGAACATCTCATATTTATCGACTATAGACGATAAAACCAGTATAGTCAATCATTTTATCGACTGTAGACGATAAAATTACCAAAATCAGCAGTTTTGTCGAGTCCAGGCGATAAAAAAACGGTCCCATCTGCACAAACAAACAAATGGAACCGTCGCAACCTGTCGGTTGCTTACGAGTTTTGACAAGTCAAAACTCGCAGTGACTACAGATTGTCAAAGAATCGTCGCAACCTGCGGTTGCTTACGAGTTTTGCCAAAGCAAAACTCGCAGTCAGACTACAGATTATCAAAGAACCGCCGCAACCTGTCGGTTACTTACGAGTTTTGCCAAAGCAAAACTCGCAGTCATACTACAGATTATCAAAAAACCGTCGCAACCTGGCGGTTGCTTACGAGTTTTGACAAGTCAAAACTCGCAGTGACTACAGATTGTCAAAGAAACCTTTGGCTTTCAAAAGTTCTGCGTTGAGGATTCCTCCCAGGGCTGCTCCACGTTTTGTGTTGTGGCTCAGTGCTACGAACTTGATATCAAATACGTTACATGGGCGGAGTCTTCCGATTACACAGGCCATTCCCTTTTCGGTTTCCCTGTCGCGGCGTGGCTGTGGGCGGTTTTCTTCGTGGCGTACAACGATTGGATGCTCTGGAGCTGATGGCAACTTGAGTTCCTGTGGAAGTGATGTGTATGAAGTCCAAATCTTTTCAATCTCATCAAGGCTTGGCTTTTTGTCACCGAATTCCAGTGAAACACAGGCTGTATGTCCATCAATTACAGGAACACGGGTACAGGTTGAAGAAACGATTGGACCTGCTGCGTTTTCAATCTTTCCGTCCTTTACGGTTCCCAAAATCTTGAGACACTCTTTTTCTGTCTTTTCCTCTTCACCACCGATGAATGGAACGATGTTGTCAATCATGTCAAAAGATGGAACACCTGGATATCCAGCGCCGGAAGTTGCCTGCAAAGTTGTTACAACCATTCTCTTGATTTCATATCCAGCCATAATCAAAGCATGGATTGGCATCATGTAAGTCTGGAGTGAACAGTTTGGCTTGACGGCAATGAATCCCTTGTCCCAACCGTGATGCTTTTTCTGGTCGGCAATAACATCCAAGTGTGAGTAGTTGATTTCTGGAACCAGCATTGGAACATCTTCTGTCCAACGGTTTGCTGATGCATTGGAAACAACAGGGATTCCTTCAGCGGCATAAGCGGCTTCCAGATTTTTGATGTCTTCCTTTTTTGGCAATTCCAAAGCAGAGAAAACGAACTGACATTTTCCGATAGCCTTTTCTGCAATGTTTGCGTCTTCGACAATCAAATCCTGAACACCGGCTGGGATTTCCGCACCAATGAGCCAGCGGTTCTTTACTGCATCCTTATAAGCCTGTCCTGCTGAACGAGGGGATGCTGCAACAAAAGTCACCTCAAACCAAGGATGATTTTCCAACAACTTTATATAGCGCTGTCCAACCATTCCAGTTGCACCAAGAACGCCAACTTTAATTTTTTCCATTTATTTGCTCCTTCAATAGTTTTTTATATTCGTCACTACAGAACGCGGCATCGACAGCATTCAATAGTAATTGCTTTTCTTCTTCAGGAGTAATTCCATACATTTTTTCAATATATTCAAATTCTCCTGACAAACTTGTCCTGCAGATTGCCGGATCGTCAGTGTTGATTGTGACCTTCGCACCAACCTGTAGAAAACGTCTTATTGGATAAGCGGCCATATCATCAACAGCTTTTGTCTGGCGGTTGCTGTTAGGACACATCTCCAATGGGATCCCGTTTTTCGCCACATAGTCCAAAAGTTCGGAATCCTCCGAAACCCTTACACCATGTCCGATTCTTGAAGCACCAAACCTGATTGCGTCCCAAACACTCTCAGGCCCATCCGCCTCACCTGCGTGAATCGTAAAAGGTATTCCCTGTTCACGGGCAATCTTAAATGGTTCCTCAAAATCCCGGGTCTTGAAAAGAGCTTCCGCACCTGCCAAATCAAGGGCAACAACGCCACAATCTTTTACAAGATACTTTTTTGCCAGCCGTACGGTCTCCAGATTTTCATCCCTGTTGATATCCGCCCGCATCAGACACAAAATCAAGTTGGCATGCAAATCAGACTGCCCCAATCCTTCCAGAGCCGAAAGAATCACCTCTTCCTGGGAAAGTCCCCCGGAACAATGTTTCTGAGGAGCAAACCGGATTTCCAGATACCTGATTCCCTGCCGTTTGCAATCTTCCTGAACAAGCCGAACCGCCTCCGCGATTCCTTCCTTTGTTTGAAGGAGTCTGCAGGGCAGTCCAAAGCATTCAAGAAAATCGTTAAGGCTTTCGCAGGATTCCGGAACCGACAGCTTTCTTAACAAAGCCGCGTCACCTTTTACCGGCAACTCGATTCCCTGGACCTGGGCCAACCTTTTTGCAATATCAACAGTGATGGCACCGTCCAGATGACAATGCAAATCAATCAACGGAAGTTCTTTGTTCATGCTATCAATTAGAGTCCGCAGTTTTTGATTGCGTCCTCAATGATTTTCTTTGCACCATCATGTGGTTCAACCAATGGAAGTCTAACTGTTCCAGCAGGAAGTCCCTTTACATTCATGGCGTACTTGATGCAGGATGGATTTCCATCAACAAAAGCGGCACGGAAGAATGGCTGGAGCCTGTAGTGAAGTTTCTTTGCCTCAGCAAATTTTCCATCCAGACAGTCATGAACCAATTCAGTCATAAGGCCTGGAATCAGGTTCGTGACAACGGAAATGACACCGTCACCGCCTGCAGCCATCAATGGAAGAGTCAATCCATCGTCACCGCTCATGACAGAGAAATCAGGATGCTTTGAAACAACCTTTTCAATGACTTCCATCATCTGGTTGATGTTTCCGCTGGCTTCCTTTACACCTGCAATGTTTGGCAACTCGGCGATGCGTTCCAAAAGGGCTGTGGAAATATTTTTTCCTGTGCGTCCCTGGATATTGTAAACGATAACCGGGATACCTACCTTTGAAACAGCCTCAAAATGACGGAAAATACCCTCATCGCTTGGCTTGTTGTAGTAAGGAGTAACAACGAGGGCATAATCTCCGCCCTTGTCCTTTGCGCGCTGAACATAGCGGACAGCATCGATAGTGTTGTTGCTTCCCGCTCCGATTATAACCTTTACGTTCTTATTATTCTTTTTGTTAAAATCTTTAATCAATGGGACAGCAATGTCCAGGAGTTTTTCTTCCTCATCCTCTGACAAAGTTGGTGTCTCGCCACTGGTTCCAAGAGGCAGAAGCCCGTCAATTCCCTGTTCCAGCTGAAATAGAACATTTTTTCTGAATCCGTCAAAGTCTACTGAACCATCAGCCAGCATAGGTGTAATCATTGCTGTACAAGAACCTTGAAGTTTTTCCATAATGGGTCTCCTATAAAAGAAAATCACGGGCATCTCTAAAAATTACAATCTTTAGAGGTTCCCTCAATCAGTCCGAAATACCTCTTTCGGACTATAGTTTAAGCTGTAGAAGTATTGCATATTTATGCAAAATAATCAATTAATTGTAGAAAAAACTAGCCCCAATGACCTCACCCCACCGGCACAAACCAAGGCTGCCATCAACCGTCAAAAAGAAATGCAGTCCCCGGGCCATTCCAAATCTACCCGCAAATTTCCCGTCCATCCGGCTACGCCCCGCACATTCAGGCGGACGGTATCATTTGAACCTGCAGGGCAAAAAAAATGTCCAAGGCTTTGACCTCGGACATTTTTCACAAAAACAACCAGTTTTTAAATTGTTATTTTGATTTAGCGCAACGTCTGAAGGAGTCCCTCAGAAATTGCTAAATCTATATATATCTTCTCCAATACAGTTAGAACTATAAGTCATGAGTACCCATAATGCAATTACAGTCTTGTACCACATAGACGGTATATTTATCCCTAAAAAATGGTACAATGGCTTTGAGATTTTTAAAAACTTGAGTTATACTTATTGAAGCCGGAAAACTCCCTTTTTATGGCTTGATTCAACCTTGCAGCAAGGTTCCATCAGGGGTAATTTTTGAAGCGCAGGACCCGGTATATCTTGTTTTCAAAAAGCTTCCCCGCATTTTATTGGGAGCCTCTATTCTCTAGAGATGCCCTATTCTTTATTTCAAAAGGTACGGATTTGACAATGTTTAGCCGCAAAAAAACTACCATATTCATGGTACTGTCCCTGGTAATGACAGGCTGGCCGTTTTTTATATTTCCACAGGACGTTTACATCACCAACCCAGTAGAACAGATGCATCTGGAAAGCGCTTTTGCGCCGGCAGACAAAAGCATCCCCCTTACGGTAAAAACCTTTTACGACCCGACAGCACAAATAGACTGCGAGAATCTAAACGAAAGCGACTTTTCGGACTGCACCCAACAGTTTTTCCCGGGATTCTACAGCGGAGACCTGTGGATACAGATAGAATTCCCTGACACGCAGATAACCAACGGAAAAATATATCATCTCTCGTTCGGAATCACCAACTTTTTGGTGGCCGATGTAATGCAATATGACAATTCAGCACAGAAATGGGTTTCCATTGGAAGTCTTGGTTCCGGTCTCCAGAAAAAGTTCAAGACATCCTACAGTCACATACCGTCCATAAAAATTGATGAAACCTATTTCCCTAAAGAGGATTTCCATAAACTCAGGATAAGGATGATATCCTACACCAACACCCCGGTGACACTTAGTCTGACCCCATCGGAATATTTTCACAAAAAGGAACACCTTTTCTCAACCACAAGGACTGTCCTGATTGCTCTGATACTGGCGCTGCTTTTCATTATGCTGTCCACAGGCCTTCTACTTAAGGACAGACTCTGCCTGATGGTAGGTTTTTCAGCAATATTTATAGCCCTGTTTTCAGCAATCCTGCACGAACCAAAAATCCCGGCATTATACACAAGGATTTTTTCGACACATCATTTAATCAATCTGGCCGACTCTTTACTCACCACAATAATTTTTTCATACCTCATAAAAGAATGCGGCAGGAAAAAGCTGTTCTCGCCGTCAATTTACGTGAACCTAAATGTCATAGGATTCTGTTTTATCCTGGCCTTATCCGGTGCGAAACAGAAACACATATACCTGATTGTAAATCTGGGCATAATACTTTCCAGCATAAACCTGACGATACTCGGAAACATAAATCTGCGTAAAGGGAAAAAGGAAATCTGCTTTCTACTCCGTTCATGGGCCCTGCTGCTTTCACTTTATTCCATCATCCGAATCCTTGACCTGATTCAAAAGTTCTCAGGCAGGACAATATTGATGGCGGATTTTGATGCGCTCCATTTGCAGAACCTGCTGTTCCTTTTCATGCTTCTCCCGGTTACAGCCATCACATTGAACCGCCACAGAATCAAGGCAAAAAATTTCGAAGGCGTAATTGCAGGCTACAGACAGGAAAATGAAAAACTGCTTGAAAGTCAGAAGCTTTTCACCAGCATCAACAAGCTGATTCTGGACAATGAAAACAAAATATACAACCTGCTGAATTCTTCCCTCACGTCCACCCCACAGAAAAACACTCCGGAGATAATCCTTGAGTCGCTGGATAAAAACCAGGCTTTTCTGCTTTCGGAACTGATTATGGCGACAAACGAAACACCGGAAGACAACACGGTCAACCTGGAGGCGGCATTCAATTCCAGCATGGAATATCAGAAGGCAACCATAGCCGGACGAAACATCACGATGAAAATCAGGACCGAAAACATAGAAAACAAAAACATATACATAAACAAGCATATCCTTGACCTGATTCTAAACGTAACCCTGTCCACCACCCTCAGGCTTTGCTTGGAAAATTCGAAATTTTCTGTGCTGCTAAAACTTGAAGACGGCCAAATGATTTTTAAGACCACAACCACCACCGATGCTCAAATACATTCCATCACCTCCGACCTGCTGAAAAACGACAGCCAGAACAAACTCCTGGGGTTCAGCCTCCTGAAAAAACTGCTGCCATACTATTCCGGAGAGTTTTCCACGGAGGACATCAGCACGGGCTTTACATTCTCAATCAAACTGGGAACCCAGATTTCGGAGAACAACCATGACTTCATGTCCTCAAAAAATATAATCAACCATAGCCAGACACCAGCAGTCCAAAGCGCAAACAGTCTGCTGACAATCGACGGAAAAAATCCTTCCATAATGTTCGCATCCGGAGAAGCTTCGTCCAAGAATCTAATCGAAGTCCTGCTGGGACCGCAGTGCCAATTATACATGGTCGATACAGGGGAACAGGCCTGGAAACAATTAAAGACCGCCTGCATACTTGGATCGAATCTGCCGGACATGATTTTATGTGACATAAATCTTCCAATAATAAACGGAGTCGAGCTGCTCCGGAAATGCAAGAATGAGGACACCTTGAGGGACATACCTTTCATTTTCATACTCCAGCCCACGGACAAAAACAAAATCAACAATCTTCTGGCCCTGGGAGCCGTTGACTGCATAATCCGTCCCTACACCGCGGATAGAATCAACAGATGTATCTATACGGTTTTCTCGCTGACAAACAAAATAAAACGTTCGGTAATATCGACAATAACAAAAACCCTGATGGGAGAAAACCAGATTCTTGCACCATCGGCCATACCGGTGGAAGCAAAAAAACAGGTTAACAGCCTGGTCCTTACCAACACCCAGAACGTCATTTTCACCAACGGCGGACTTTCGGCAAGGGAACAGCAGATTGCAGTACTGATTTCAGAAGGGCTAACGGACAAAGAGATTTCCGAAAAGCTGTCCATATCAATAGGAACGGTGACGACCCACAACAAGAGGATTTTCAAAAAACTTGATGTGCATAGCCGTATTGAGTTAGTAAACAAAGTCCGATAAAATTGAGGAAATCTCTGAATAGTATTTTTTGGAGAGGTCCTTATGTAAAACAACAGGATCATGGGAGTAATATGTCAGGAAACAGTTTTGGCCAATTGTTCAATGTAACAACATTTGGAGAAAGCCACGGAGCCGCACTAGGCTGCATTATAGATGGTTGTCCAGCAGGAATCGAAATCGACGCTGATTTTATCCAGAAGCAGATGGACAGAAGAAAACCCGGGGCAAAGCAAAAGGATTCGGAAGGCAAAGAGATATTCAACGCCGCCGTTACCGCAAGAAGCGAAGCCGACCAGATTGAGATTCTCAGCGGCGTCTTTGAAGGAAAATCAACCGGAACCCCCATTGCCCTTATGCTCCGGAACACCAGCCAAAAATCAAAGGACTATGGAAATATTGCAAAGACCTTCAGACCGGGCCACGCGGATTATACATACCAGATGAAATATGGCATAAGGGACTACAGGGGTGGCGGCCGCTCAAGTGGACGGGAAACTTCCGCCAGGGTCGCCGCAGGTGCTGTGGCTCAACTTTTTTTGAAGCAGAACGGTATCAGCATTACGGCCTACACAAAAAGGGCGGCGGGAATTGAATGCACCTCCGTGGACTTTTCCCAGATAGAAAACAATGCCATGCGCGCACCCGACAAAAATGCGGCAATCCAGATGCAAAGCAAAATCGAAGAATACCGTAGCCAGGGAAATTCCGTAGGCGGTATTGTCGAATGCGTCATCAAGGGAGTGCCGGCAGGATTAGGCGAACCGGTGTTTGACAAAATGGACGCACTTCTGGCACAGGCAATGCTTTCAATCGGCGCCATAAAGGGCATAGAATTTGGAGCAGGATTCAAGGCCGCGGATTTGACCGGAGCCGAAAACAATGACCCCATGAGGAAAGGCCCCTCGTTCAAGACAAACAATGCCGGCGGAATCCTTGGAGGAATAAGCCGTGGTGATGATATTGTATTTTCGCTGGCCGTAAAACCTGTGCCAAGTATTTTCCAGACTCAGCAGACCGTCGACCTTAACATGGAGGAATGCGACATAACCATTGAAGGCCGCCATGATGTATGCCTTTGTCCAAGAATCGTTCCTGTTGTAGAGGCAATGGCGGCCATAACGGTTGCAGACCTTTTGTTACGTCAAAGGGCTTCCAGAGCTTAAGGGCATCTCTAAAAAATAAAATCATCCACAGGTGAATCTATGACCAACCGAGAAAAAAAACTGATTCAACGGCAGAAACGCCGCAACCGCATCATACTTGTTCTTTCGCTTCTTTTGTTTGCATATATCATTTCTGTCGTGGCAACAACCCGGGGCATCCTAAATGTCCGGCCACTGGGAAACAGGACAGAGGAACAGGAAAAAATTTTGACTTCCACTCTGGACTTAAAATATCCGGAGCGCAATTCGATTTTTCTTTCTACATCCCCTTTCGCCGCACCGGAAAATTTTCTTTCTCTCAACGCAAAAAGTGCAATCATGGTGGACGTCACGACCGGCTCCGTCGTATATGAAAAGAATGCGGACCAGCAGATTCCCCCTGCCTCAATGACGAAAATCGTTGAAATGTATGTCGTATACCAGGCCCTTGAAAGTGGAGAAATATCACTGGACGACATAGTCCCCCTTCCGGCCGAAAGCTGGGAAGAAAACATTCCCTGGGACGCCACCCGCATGCACCTTGCCCAAGGCCAGGTGGTAACATTAAGGGAACTGCTTTTGGGATTGGCTATCGCAAGCGCGAACGATGCATCAATCGCGGTGGCCAACTATGTCTGCGGCAGCATGGACGATTTTGTTGACAGGATGAACAAAACGGTAGAGAGCATGGGTCTGACCAAAACCCATTTTGTTGAATCCAGCGGATACAGCGAGGAAAACATAACAACCGCCAGAGAGTTTGCAACCTTTGCACGTCAATACATCATGAAATTCCCTCAGGCCTTAAAGGATTTCCATTCCCAGCTTAGTTTCAGGTATCCGGAAAAAAAGAATGTTCCGGACCAGGAGGAAGTCCTATCCTACAAGCAATACAACACAAACAAGCTTCTTGAAAAAATCGCAGGATGCGACGGTCTAAAGACGGGATACATTGACGAAAGCGGATACAACATTTCCGTAACCGCGGAACAAAATGGCACAAGATTTCTTTCCGTAACAATGGGCGGCCCGGGAAACAACTCCCGCGAAGGCAATTCCTACAGGGTCCAGGACAATCTGAATCTTTTTGATTTTGCCTTCTCAAATTACCTGGACTACCGGGTTTCTCAGGAGGAAGGCATCCACGAATACACTGTGGGCGTTTTTGGTGGAAAAAATAAATCCGTAAGACTGGTCCCTGCAAAAGACGAAACCTTTACGGTTCCAATCCCGGCGGGAGACGAAACGGTTGTTACAATCGACACGGAAGCCCGTATCCCAAGATATATTCTGGGAAAGGTCGAATGCGGAAAGCAGTACGGCGAAATTGCCTATAAAATCAACGGCAAGGTTTTCAGAACCATTCCGCTTGTTGCTGACAGGGACATCCAAAAATCAAACCCCATTTCATTTATGGTGGGAAAAACCTGTTCCCTTATGCTGGACCTCTGCAACGGAAAACCGACCGCCTACTAGGATTCCGCAACACATAGTCAGGAGCCGCGGGCCTCTTGCGTTCGCGCTCCCGGGCTGTGGATTATCCACCCCAAACCATCTGAACATTTTTCAGGAAACATGATACAATCGACACATGAGAAAATTTCAAGTTGTGTCAGATTACGAACCATCAGGAGACCAGCCACAGGCAATCAAGGCTTTGGCTGACGGATTTTTACGGGGCGACAAATACCAGACCCTAAAAGGTGTAACCGGTTCCGGAAAAACTTTTACGATGGCAAAAATAATTGAAGCCGTCCAGCGCCCCACCCTTATCATCAGTCACAACAAGACTCTTTCCGCTCAGCTGTACCGGGAATTTAAAACCTTTTTCCCGAATAACGCGGTGGAATATTTTGTCTCATACTACGACTATTACCAGCCGGAAGCCTACGTCCCTGCAAGAGATTTATATATAGAAAAAGACGCCGCAGTGAACAAGGAAATCGATAAGCTTCGTCTTGCCGCAACCTACGCCCTAATGGA
Organism: Treponema sp.; assembly: GCA_045643225.1. Taxonomy (GTDB): domain Bacteria; phylum Spirochaetota; class Spirochaetia; order Treponematales; family Treponemataceae; genus Treponema_D. The sequence goes on from JAZUKJ010000057.1 coordinate 19,111, forward strand.
ACGCAGGGATGTTATCATTGTGGCCACGGTCAGCTGTATCTATGGACTTGGTATGCCGGAACTGTACAAGGAAATGCGCACCCATGTCGAAAAGGGACAGTCCCTGGATTTAAGGAACCTTGCCACTCAGTTGATTCAAGTGCAGTACCAACGGAACGACATGGTTCTGGAACGGGGCAACTTTAGAATCCGTGGAGAGACAATGGATATTTTTCCACCCTACATGGAAACAGACCAGGCATACAGAATAGAAACAGATTTTGATGAAGTCTCAAGGATCCGCCGTTTTGATGTTATAACCGGAGACACCATCGAGGAACTGGACGAACTGATTCTTTATCCCGCAAAACACTTTGTCGTAAGACAGGACATGCTCAATGACGCGACGGAACGGATTCTTCATGAAATGGAGGAACGTGTTGAGGAACTGACAAAAAACGGAAAACTTCTGGAAGCGGAACGAATAAAAACACGGGTAACCTATGACATCGAGATGATGAAGGAGATGGGCTACTGTTCCGGAATCGAAAATTACTCAGGACCTATCTCCGGCAGAAAACACGGAGACCCGCCGGCAACTTTGCTGCACTATTTTCCGGACGACTTTTTGTGCATGATTGACGAGGCCCATGTATCGGTGCCACAGATTGGAGCAATGTACGAAGGAGACAGAAGCCGCAAACAGAATCTTATTGATTTTGGATTCCGTCTGCCATCTGCATTGGACAACAGACCTCTAAAGGCGGATGAGTTCACCGCCAAAATGAACCAGGTGATTTACGTCACCGCCACGCCACGTCCCCAGGAAGTCAAGCAATCCACCCAGGTCGTCGAGCAGATTATACGCCCGACAGGTCTTTTGGATCCAATAGTCGAAGTACGGCCAAGCGAAGGTCAGATGCAGGACATATACAAGGAAGTCCAGTCCAGAATAGAAAAAAAAGAACGCTCCCTGATTTTGACTCTCACAAAAAAGATGGCCGAAGATTTGACAGACTATCTGGAAGGCCTTGGCATGAAAGTAAAATACATCCACTCGGAGATTGATACCTTTGAACGGGTGGAGATACTAAAAAGTCTGCGCACCGGTGAAATTGATGTGCTCATTGGCATCAACCTGCTCCGGGAAGGAATCGACCTACCGGAAGTATCGTTCATTGCATTGCTTGACGCAGACAAGATTGGATTTTTGCGTAGCACCACCTCTCTGATACAGATAATCGGACGTGCCGCCCGTAACGCTGATGGAAAAGTCGTAATGTACGCCGACCGAATGAGCGATGCCATGAAGGAAGCCATAACAGAAACCCAACGCCGCCGCTCGATCCAGGAAGAGTATAACAAGGCCCACGGCATTACACCAAAGACAATCAAAAAAGCGGTGGAAGACATTCTTGTCCATCAGGCGGAAGAAGCCCAGGAAAGTGCGGCAGTTAATCTGGAGGTCCTTAAAAAGAACTGCAACCTTATGGTTCCTGCACAACGGAAAAAACTTATGGACGCTTTAAAGAAGGAAATGGAAGAATGCGCAGAGCGACTTGATTACGAGCAGGCCGCAGTTATCCGCGACCAGATTCGTGAAATAGAGGCGACCTACGGGAAATGACGGGTTTTACAAAGGGGCTCCCCACTAATTCTTTGCCAGCTGTTCGTCAAGCATTTTGATTTGCTCAGGTGTAAGTCTTAAAATTCTTGAGGAATCTTCTCTGGACAGCCTTAGTTCCTCCATAATTGCCAAGGCATTTTCCACAGCGGCTTTATTTATCCCTTCTCCTACACCATCGTCATGTCCAGATTTGTATCCTTCGTTGTAGCTGTCTTTAATTTCCATCTCCCATGTCATGTAAGCCTTCCTCCAGTCGGGCTTCTGCTTAGCCATGTGGACCAGTTCCTCCAGTTTTGACTCAAAGCTGTTTTCCGTTTTTATGCCATTTAGAAACCCGAAAAAATTTTTCCTTTCCTCGGTATCCATTTTAGCATACTTCGTTGCGTTGAAAAAGACTGTGTACCGTCCGTCCCCCAGCCGTAGTTCCTTGTCCAGTGTGCAATAGTTTTCAAAAGGGTACATGGGAAATCCTTTCCCGAAGATATCCGAGAAGCATATAAAAAGGGCGTAACTATCTTTGAGGGTTCTATAGTCCTCCCCCCTGTTCAAACCATCGGCGTCCATTATGCTCAGGTAGTATCGGCTCCGTTTTTCGAGGCAGCCCGTGTCCTTGATTTGCATCTCCACATCATAGGCCTCGTAATCTGTTTTGGTGTAAACATCCAGTCTTATTCCTTTTGTCTGAGGACTTATTGCCAAGGTGGCTTCACCCTCCGGAAAGTCGATTCGGTCAATCTTTTTGTCCAGCAGGATTTCAATGACGTGCCTACATACATCGGGATAGGTAGTCATAATGCTGTAAAAGATGAAGCTGTTAGCGAATGTTGCCTCCTCCCAAGATTTTTCAATTTGCTCTATTGATTTCCGGTTCATGAAATTCTCCTTTGGGGGTGGGTATTTTATTTACCCCCTATAGTTATAGTATTCATCAGAATTCAAAATCCGCACAAAATCACATATTTTTTGATAAAAAAAAGCCTGGGCAGATACAATAGTCCCGGAATATTTTATAAAGGGCTTAAAAAAAATATTTTTTATAGGTGACTGTTAAGTTTTTAACTTCTTGTATTTTCAAACTTCCTCTAAAATATTGCGGTGTGAAAGCAAAAGGGGTTTTTCGATATCCGCAAAACTGATATACTAAAAGAATGACTGAATTATTAGCACCGGCCGGAAATATTGAGGCCTTGGACGCTGCTATCGGTGAAGGTGCCGATGCCGTTTATCTTGGATTAAAAAGTTTTAATGCCCGTTTGCGCTCTTCCAATTTTGCATGGAGAGAATTTGAAGCGGCCGTACAAAGTGTACACCGCCAGGGCAAAAAAATTTATGTTACCGTAAACACTGTCAGCGAGGAACGGGAAACCGAACGACTGTACAGGTTCCTTTCATATCTAAATCGCGTTGGACCGGACGGTCTGATTGTGCAGGATTTTGGTGTAATCCGCATGTGCCAGGAATTTTTCCCAAAACTGGAACTCCATGCCTCCACCCAGATGAATGTTGAATCAGCTGCCGCCGCAAATGAATTGTGCAAGCAGGGACTCAAGCGGGTGGTCCTGGCCAGGGAACTTGGACTTGAAGAAATCAAGGCCGTAAAGGAATCAACCAACGCCCAGCTGGAAATCTTTGTCCACGGCGCGCTCTGTGTTAGTGAAAGCGGACTCTGCCTGTTCTCCAGCTTCCTTGGTGGAAAATCAGCAAACCGCGGAATGTGTACCCAGGCCTGCCGCAGATATTACACAGCGGAAACTCCAGGCGGCGAATCCCAGGGATATTATTTTTCACCCTGCGACCTTCAGCTTATAGACCACGTTCCTGAACTAATGAAAATTGGCGTGGACAGTTTCAAGATTGAAGGAAGAATGAAGTCCGCAGAATATGTAGGAGCCGTTACCGCGGCATACCGTTATGTCATGGACCATTGGGAGTCCGACAGAAAGGGAGCCATAGCGGAAGGAAAACGTATCCTCAGCACAGACTTTGCCCGCAGCAAGACCGATTACTGGTATGGATTTAATGTCGAAAGCGAAGGCGTCGACAATGCCGGAGAAAAAATCCTGAACCCGAACCAGGCAGGAGGAACCGGAATCTACCTTGGAAAAATCCATGAACTGCGCCCCGCAACCGCTGAAGAAAAAGACAAGTATGTCCAGGCAATCAAAAAACCTGGCATCGGTCCAGAAAAAAATGATGAAACCGTGGTTCCGGAAATCCAGATGGCAATAATCAAGGGCGGCGACTATGACCCAGATCCGGGCGACTCAATACGTCTGCACAAAAAAGATGATACAGGACGCGAAAGTCATAAGGTCCGCGTCGTAACGAATGACGACAAAGGAAAGCGCTGGATCGATGTCCCTACAGGATTTACAAGGCTTGATGATATCTATCTCCTTCAGACCAAGTCAATGTCAAAACGGTACAAGAGAATCCTTCCACAGGATATCTCCCGCTTCAGAGGACAGCCGGCAGGAGAAATTCTCCCGATTCTGGATTTGACTCCCCTTGAAAAAAATGAACTGTCCTGGTTCCCTGAAGGACTCTATGTCGGTGTGTCCACAATTTCAGACGCCCACATGGTCCAGGCACTTCATCCGGTCAGGGTCATTCTGGAATTGAACAACGAAACCGAATATGACCTGCTGAACAAGAACACTTCCGAAAAGCCGATTCTTCCTTACAGCAAAAAAATGATTATCATCAACCTTGACCCATATCTTGCGGAAGGAAAATTCAAGTCCATGGAAAAAACCTTGAACACATTGCTGGAACAGGGATTCGAAAATTTCATGGTAAACAATCTGGCGCACATCAACATGCTGAAGGGAAAAAATGTTCACATGATTGCAGGACCATTCCTTTATACCTTCAACAGATGGGCAGTCAGCTTCCTTGAAAACGAAGGAGTGATGGCTTACCAGATGCCTTATGAAAATTCGGAAGAAAATCTTTCAGCAACCTTCACATCCACTGAGGAAAAATCAAGGGTACTGCTACCAGTGTTTGCATATCCTACCCTTTTCAGGATGAGATTCAAGTTGCCAAAGGATTATGACTTCACCTATTTCACAGACAAAGAAGGCATGGTCTTTAAAGTGAATTCCACTCCGGATGGTTCCTTTGTCATGCCGGAAGCTCCATTCAGCATTGTCGATAAAATGAATTCCGTTGCCTCAAAGGGATGGAAACGGCAGCTCCTGGATTTCTCAAAAACAAAAGTCCAGCGTGGCGACATGAAGGACATGCTGGCGCTCATGCAGGGCAAGGCATCCATTGAGGGAGCCTCAAGGTTCAACTGGAAAGACGGTTTTTACAATCCAGAAAAAATGGAAGCATACAAGGCCATGAACGAAATCCAGGACAAAAACAAGTTCGGGAAAAAAGGTTATGGCAATCCAAAAAAGACTTACGGTGGCAAAAAAAGCGGGAATTCAAAAAACGGTTACCGGAAGAAATAATTTATCCCTTCTAGACTAAAGGGAAAATATGGTGACCTCTAAAAACTGCAATTTTTAGAGATGCCAATATATATATGTGGGGCCAAAACAGGAAAGGAGCGTAAGATGAAGTTTGCGTTGCAAACTTTCTTATCAACTGCACATCCTCATTACATTGCGGATGTGCGTAAAAAGTCAATTTCGAAAATTGATATTTTCTCATTGACTTTTTATAGGAGGCATGAAAATGTGTGGGATGCATTTTCAAATCCTTCCGGTAACCGCACGATGGAGGAACGCAAACCTTGTATTCCTCCATCGATCACATGGCATCTGTCGATACGACAAAAGTATCAACAGGTGCCATTTTTTTTTAGAATGTCATTCCCTCTTCTTCCGCTTCCTGCAATGCCGCCTCGGCAGCTTCCTGGACCTGGTTTACCCCCTGACCGGAATTCTGTTGGGATGAATCGTTTTTCTTGTATACAGGTTTGTAATCAATATGTTCCGCAATGATTTTTGTTTTGTTGTGGGACTTTCCGTTTTCATCTTTCCATCTGTTCTGCTTAAGATGACCGACAATACGGATGCCGCGCCCCTTCAGAGCATATTTGCAGGTAGATTCCGCGACATTGCCAAATGCATCTACATCAAAAAAGGAAACTTCCTCCGATAGTTTTCCATCCATCGTTTTTGTTGTCCTGTTGACGGCAATCGGAAATGAACAAACGTTAAAATTTTGTCCCTGTCTTTTTTCTGGCTGGCGAACTACATTGCCTTCAATGATTACCTGATTAATTCCGTTCATAAAATATTCCTCCGCGGACTATACCGCAATATAGGGCATTTTTAAAAATGCCGTACGATTTCAAAGTCTTGAAATTACAAGGCTCCGAAATGATAGGACCACGTGGCGCCTACGTTTTTATTTGGCCTACATAATATATATATTCCATGAAAATCAATTTTGTAAAAAAATTTACAATTTTTTTGACGGAATCTTTAAACAAAAAAAAAGGACCCCGGATGGGATCCCTTTTCATATGCGCCCCACAAATCGGGACACCTTAAAAACTCATGACATCAGGAAGTTAAATCGAATTCCTTCCAACAGAATCCTCCGATTCCAGCTGGATGGTCAAATCAACATACTCCTTGTTCCTGTATACGGTCACCTTGATTTTATCACCAGGGGCCTTATCTTCAAGAGCAGCATTATAATCGGCCAGGGTTTTTATCTTCAAGCCATCAATTGCAGTTATAACATCGCCACCCAAATAAATGACCTTAGGATTGAAGGTCCCATATCTGACAGCCTTGTCTCCACCTTTCAACCCAGCCTTCGCAGCCTGACTGTCGGCCATTACATTGGTGACCACCATTCCATCAGATATTCCGTAACCTGCATAGCGGGCAATGTTTCCGGTATTCTGAATCAACGAAACCATCATAACCCCGCGGTTCACCTTTCCGTACTGGATCAACTCGTTGACAACCCTTCTGGCGGTTGATACAGGAACAGCAAATCCGACTCCACTGGACGATCCGCTGGAGGAATAGATAATCGTGTTCACACCTATCATACGTCCCTGGCTATCCAAAAGCGGTCCACCAGAATTTCCAGGATTTATAGCCGCGTCAGTCTGAATCATGTTACGGATGATAACACTCTCGCTTTCCTGGATAGGTCTACCCAGGCCGGAAATAATTCCGGTGGTCATTGTTCTTTCCAGAGCAAAAGGATTTCCAATTGCAATAACCTTCTGTCCGACCTTCAGATTCTCGGAATCACCAAAATCAATTGTCTTAAGTTCCACGCCAGGAGCTGGATTAAATTTCAATACGGCAATATCACTGTTCACATCTTTTCCAACGACACTACCATCGTAGCTGGTTCCATCTGAAAGGGAGATTGTAATTTTTGTCGCATTGTCGATGACATGTACATTGGTTATGACATATCCCCTCTTGTCGATTATGCTTCCAGAACCAGAGCCTCCGGAAGTCAAGACCGGCTCCCAGAACCAGTTGGTTCCCATGACCTGGGTTGTTATATTTACTACAGCCTCATTGCATTTTTCATAGACCGCAATATTCTGTGCCTCATCCTGAGTATATCCACTGGCCGGTGACGCAACCGTCAGCGCAGAAGCATTGGTTTCCAGAATGGATTCGTCCGCGGTGGGTGTTCCAGAAAGCTCAAGTTCCTTATCAGGATTTATTTTTGCGGAAGTTCCTTTGAATTTTGAAAAACAAAAAAACGCCAAAAAAGCCACTGCCACGGCACAACCTGTAACCAGGCAGGAGATAATCAAATGTCTTTTAGAATAGAGTTTCATGTTGCAAATATAATCTTTATGATTAGATGTGTCAAAGGAATTTCACGTTATAACGGTTTAAAAACCTGGGTCCCAATCCTGTTCCTCCGCTACCGTTTTTACAATTGTAATTCCCCCGACATAACGGTAGAATGAAAACTATGGTAAATCTTAAAGAAGAACAAGAAAAAAAAGCAAAATGCCTCCTGATCGGAGCACCAAATAAAAACGACGAACCGCCAAGGGAACTGCAGGGACTTGTGGACACATTGGGTATGGAAGTAATTGACACAATGGTACTTGCACGAATAGAACCGACCCCAACCTATGGCATAGGAACGGGAAAGGCCCAGGAAATTGCAAACAGGGCAAAGGAAGTATTTGCCGACTGCATCATCTTTGACTGGGAAATCGACCCGACAAAGCAGCGCAACTGGGAAAAGCTTACCGGAATCAATGTATTTGATAGAAATGAAGTTATAATCCGGATTTTTGCACAACGGGCACAAACCAAGGAAGCCGTCCTCCAGGTCCAGCTGGCACAGCTTACCTACTCCCTTCCGCGCCTTAGCCACATGTACGGGGACCTTTCCAGACAGCGCGGTGGAAACTATGGTTCCAAAGGAAGCGGAGAAACCCAGCTGGAACTGGACCGCCGTCAAATAGAGGACAAGATTCTTCAGATAAAGAAGGAACTTTCCCAGGTTTTTGTGAACCGCCAGACACAAAGAAAACAGAGGGGACGGACCTCCACTTCGTCCTGCGCCCTGGTTGGATATACAAACGCCGGAAAATCGAGTCTGCTTAATGCATTGACAGGAGCGGACGCTTTTGTTGAGGATAAACTTTTCGCAACCCTTGACCCGACCACAAGAAAGTTTTCAATTTCGGAAGCGTCACAGGTTTTGCTGACCGACACGGTTGGATTCATTTCCAATCTGCCACACACCCTTATTGACGCCTTCCGCTCAACCCTTGAAGAGGCCAGCCTTTCCGACCTTCTGCTGATTGTGGTGGATTCAAGCGACGAGAACTGTGTAAAGCAGTACAACCAGGTCCTCAAGGTTCTTGAAGAAATAAAGGCCCACCAGATTCCAAGGCTTGTTGTACTTAACAAGATTGACAGGATCAAGGACGACCCGGTGGTCATGTCAAACCTTGATGCAAATTTCCCTGACGCGGTTCATGTTTCCGCCGCCACCGAGGAAGGTTTCGAGGAACTCATTTCACGGATGACAGAAAATCTATTGGGAACAAAGGAATCCTATCTTGTTCCAATGGACAAGGCAGAACTGGTTGAGACTGTCAGGAAAAATGGAACCATAGAAAAAGAGGAATGGCTGGAGGATGGCATACATCTTGAGGCAAGGATTCCGGGACACATAGATGAAGAAGGAAACTGCTCAACCAGGACCCTTTCATTGCTTTATCCGTACAGGAAAGAAGGAACAATAAAAACCGACAATATGGGAGGAATTTATGAATTATGATGATTTCACACCGAACGGACCTTCATCTCAATATAGAAGATTTGAGGACGACCCATATCCATACGAACAGTCAAAGGCCCCGAAGATTCTGCTCAGGATTTTGATTATCCTGATAGCCGTCTTTGTCCTGATAACCGTCATTGCCCTGGCAACAAAAAAAGCCTCCCTTGGCAAAAACTACAGACAATCGGACCCTACACCGGAAACGGTAATAAACAGGGCCAGAAAAAGCAACTCGAAGGTGAAAACCACCAGCCTTGGTCAGTTCCGCATTTCAACAAAACCGGAATCAAGCCAGGCAAAAGGTATCCTGCTGGTCGTATCCCCCTGGTTCTCTTACCCGGACGACGATGTCCAGCTTTTTGAGGAAATCTTCCAAAAGACCAGAAAAATAAAATCCATTATAACGGAATATTTTTCCGGCCACACAAAATCGGAGCTCCTTTCCATTGGCGAAAAAAAGGTAAAGGAAGAACTAAAGGAGCTGATAAACGGACAGCTGGTGATGGGGCCTATAAAGGAAATCTATTTTGAACAGTACATGTTCTTTGAGTAGAATCCAGAAACGTTCCCAGCAGGATGACGGCCCCGACCCAACGCACCGGGTTTCCGTCTCCTGGAACCGGACAAAATTCATCAGATTTTTTTTCAAAATATGCAACCTGCAGCAAAAATAAATGTCCAATAAGATATATGGGCATCCCTAGAAAATACTTTTTCGGAATGCCTGCGAGTTTTCCCCCTTGAAATTGTATGACCTGCGGTCGATTCTGACCTACGGTCAACTTAGGCTCAAAACATCGCTTTTTAAAGCTATCTCTAAAAATTGCAATCTTTAGAGATTTCAATATAAATAAAAGCCATCCATATCAATCAATGGAAACTTTTATTGGGAGACAAAATTGGATCAGAACATTTCAACGGCCGCACAGATTCTTGTATCGCTCATCCCTATAGTCGGAATAGTATGCGGCGCTACCGTTATCTTTTTTGCTCTACTGTGGCGTCACCGGGAAACAAAACAGAGAATACTCAACAACACATACAAGCCGGTCACCTTCAATTTCAGGGTGTTCTCATTATTGACAGGCCTTTTCCTCACATCCATAGGCGCAGTCCTTTCGGTGATGTTCATCCTGATTCACGGCCTTTCATGGGCAGCCCTGGGAGGACTTATCCCATTGGCATCCGGGATTGCGTTACTTGTCTTCTATAAAATGAACCCAGACTTCACAAACTCCCCGGACAATGAAGACTAGTCCAGAAAAACGGCAGGAAATAAAAAAAACTCTCCAAAGGGACAAGCGTCTTATACATGATTCCCTAAAGGGAAACGCGGAATCATTTGCGGAGCTTATGTCCCTGTATTACAACCGGGTCACGGCTATAGGCCATCGTTTTTTTTTCAATGCAGCGGACAAAGAGGATTTTGCTCAAGAAGTTTTCCTGAAGGTGTTCAAGAACCTGTCCTCCTTTAGGGGCGAAAGTTCCTTCGCCACCTGGATAACCAAAATCGCTTTGACCACAGCCCTCAATTCGATTAAACGCACAAAGGATATCGAATTCGACACGGAAACAATGGAAGTCCCTTCCAACATCTACACCCCCGAAGAGCAGCAGATACGTCAACTCACCATGGAAGCCGTAAAGGAGGCCATAAATGATTTGCCTAAAAAATATGCCATCTGCCTGGAACTTTATTTTTTTCACGACCTGAACCATGAAGAAATCAGCATAATAACCGGGTTCCCTGTGAACACCATAAAATCCCATATATTCAGAGCAAAAAAAATCTTGAGGCAAAAACTCAAAGACTTTTACACCGGATAAAATCCATCCACCAGAATTTACGACAAAATTGACTTTTTATAGGAGAAGAACATGAAACACTCTTGCGAATATTATATGAACCAATACCTGGCCCTGGACAAAGGCGAAAGGCTGCCATGCAAACTTACCACCCACATCCTTAACTGCCCATCCTGCAGAAAGGAAATCAAGACCTTTGCCCATGCAGAAAAGATTTCATCGGAACCAATAAAGATACCGGCCCAGGTCGATGTTGAGGAAGTAAGAAAAATAGTGGCCCAGATTGACCCACAGTACAAGGCCAACAAACCATACGTCTCCCTGGGAAGCTGGATTTTCTTTGGTGTTTTCCTGCTGCTGGCAATCTTCACCTTCAATATACTTACCATAAAATCCAGGGTGCTTATTTTTACTTTCTACTATTCAGCAGCCATAGCCCTTGTCGCTTACACGCTAAGCTTTTTTGCCTGCAACCTGGATTTCTTTATAAAGCGACTGCACATGAAGACTTCGCAATAACCTGACATGGGGCCCCTGGAAAAATATTGGGCATCTCTAAAGAACATCAAAATGATTTTTTTTAGAATTCCCGTATATCAAAGCAAAACAGGGGTTATCAATTTACCCTTTTCTGCCGATTAGACTGATATGCCAGTGAAGTCTAACAGCTACAGCAAACCAGATTTCTGGTCACAGAAGGCCTTCAAGGAAGGATATCCAGCCCGCAGTGTCTATAAGCTGCAGGAAATTGACCAAAAATTCGGTATGCTAAAAAAAGGTTACACCGTTCTCGATTTAGGTTCAGCACCAGGAAGCTGGACCACCTGGTTGTTGCGCAATTTAAATAATTCTGGTAAAGTAGTATCCGTGGATTTGAACCCTTTATCAAAATCGGTCAAGGGGGATAATCTGGTCTTTTTTCAAGGAGACCTTCTGAGCGAGGAAATTCGTACCCAGATTAAAGCCAACGGACCTTATGATTTAGTTGTATGCGACGCGGCTCCCTTGACTACAGGAAACAGAACAATTGATACAGCCCGTTCGCGTGGACTTGTTGAGATGGCAATTTGGTACGCCTCAGAAATGCTTAAACCTAATGGAAACTTTTGCGTAAAGATTTTCCAGAACGGCGACCAGCAGAAAGAGCTCCAAAAGATGAGAGAGATTTTTACAACAGCAAAAGGATTCAAGCCGGAGGCCTGTAGGACCGAGTCGTTTGAGACTTATCTTATTGGACTAAAGAAAAAAACTAAACCATCTTCTACTGAGACAGAAAAATTGGCAGGAGAATAGGCGATTGCAGGCAAAGACCAGGTTCATTTTATGGAAAAATATGTCTTTTCGAAGGAAATATGTTATAGTCAACGTCTCAAGACAAAGGTACGAGTAAGGTACGCACTGACCTGTTCACTTTCCGTCCTTTTTTCTACCGGACTTATTTTAGGAATCACCCTTGGATTGGTTCATCAAAAAAATTACACAGGACAGGGAGGTCTTGAAACTCCTGGAATTCCTGACCTGACCGCGGACCTGCTTCCAAAAGACTTCTACAAACTTACAGACGAAAATGATTTGAGGGCACCGGAAGAGGAAATCATTCCCCAGACCCTTTCTGATATCATACCTGCGGCCGAACCGCTGATTGCAGTTTCAGCTGATGCCGCCGAAGAAAACCTCCCGGACCAGGAGACTGTTGATCTCATGCAGCTGGAGGAAGTCGCCGAGACGACAGAAAATCTCGAAAATGACAGCCCACTGTATTACACCGTCTACCGCCTTAAGCAGGGAGAGAACGCCAGCATCGTTGCAAGCCAGTTCGGGGTATCCACAGACACAATCCTTAGCGTCAACGGTGTAGCGAACGCAACAAGAATGGCCACCGGAGCCTACCTGAAGATTCCATCAATGTCCGGTATCATTTACGAAGTAAGCAAAAACGGCGAGACACTGGAATCCATTGTAAATTCCGAGAACAAGACAAAGAAAGTTTCCCTGGACATGGACATGATTTCGCTTGTGAATGGCGTTATGCCAACAGAAAAGCTGTCCGTCGGAGACACGCTGTTCATTGCAGGTGGAAAGCTCAGCAACGAGCAGAGAGCAGAAATCAGTGGCGATTCCTACAAGAAGCCTCTGCGCAATTCATATTACATTTCATCACCATACGGATGGCGCGTCAGTCCATTTGATGCCACCAAACGTTCCTACCATAACGGAATTGACCTTGCCTGTCCTAAGGGAACACCAATATATGCAACCGCCGCAGGTACCGTCGTTACAGCGGGATATTCAAACGTCTACGGAAATTACGTAATAATCAAGCACACTTCCGGATACAAATCCCTTTACGGTCACATGAGTGTTGTAAACGTAAAGAATGGACAGTACGTAGACCAGGGCACGGTGATTGGAAAAGTCGGAAGCACCGGACAGAGTACGGGACCTCACCTGCACTTTACAATGTACAAGAACAACAAGGTTATAAATCCAAACGAGAAAGTATACTTCTAGTGACAGTCCTAAAAAGCGGAACCCCGATTCATAAGAAATCGGGGTTCTTTTTTTTCTGGAACCAAAGGTGCCAGAGATTTTTGTTTAACTGTTTTCCATGACAAGCCTTGTGATTTCCCCTGCCATGTTTTCAAGGGCCACCTGCTTCTGTACACCGCCCAGCTCGTAGGCAACCTTTGGCATACCGTACACTATTGATGATTTTTCATCCTGCCCCAAAGTCCAGGCCCCCTGCTTCCGCATTTCAGTCAGCTGGACCGCACCATCCCGTCCCATTCCGGTCATTATTACTCCCAGGGCACGGTTCTGATATATCTTGGCGACGGATTCAAAAAGCACATCGGCAGATGGACGATGACCGTTCCTTAAATCCTCCTGGCTAAGACGAATCACATTACACAAAGTGGATTTTTCAACGACTATATGGAAATCCCCAGGGGCAACATACACCTGTCCTGGGTGTATCAAATCGCCATCCTCGGCTTCCTTTACATTCAAAGGACAAATCCTGTTAAGGCTAGCGGCAAATTCCTTCGTGAATCCGGCCGGCATGTGCTGGACAACAAGAATAGGTTTTGGGAATTTCTCAGGAATCTTTGCAAAGACTTCCCGCAAAGCATTTGGTCCTCCGGTTGAAATTCCAATGGCAACAACATCAATGCGCCCCGAACTTCTGACAGGAGTTATGACCGCCGGTTCCTTTTTGACGGACGGCTTCCACAGGGAAGGTCTAAAAGAAGCCACGTCATTTTTTACGGCGGTGGAACCGGTCTGGGAGGAGAACGGCCTGACCTTATCCTCCAGGCCAGCTTTTCTTGAGGCAGCCTCAACCGCCCTCATCTTTGCCTGGTGCATGAAGAAGTCAAACTGGCCTACATCCTTTCCCCTTCTCCGTGCGTAGCGTCCACCATAGGAAGCAATATTTTCGATTATCCTATGGGCCACAACAGAAATATTGGTTGATATAGCTCCGCTAGGTTTTGTTATAAAATCGCTGGCCCCAAGTTCAAGACATTTCATCGTGACGGAGGCACCCCTGATGGCTACAGAGGACAGGATTATGACAGGAACATCTATACCCCTCAGGCGTCTCTGTTCAAGAAACTGGAGGCCATTCATTTCCGGCATCTCTATGTCCAGAAGTATGACATCCGGTCTTAGGATTGGTATTTTCTGGAGACAAAATTTTCCGTTCATGGCAGTTCCGACGGTTCGCATTCCGCTAGTCCCATCGACTATCCTTGAAATCATATTCCTCATCAATGCCGAATCATCACATACTAAAACAGAAATATCATCCATAAAAATTCACTCCCGTAAAACCAAAAGGAAGGATTGTTCAAACGGATCCTCAAAATATCCGCAATAAAATGAGGACGCACTTTTTTAAAACATTTTCATCGCAAACTTAAAGTTTCACATTCAAAACCCGGAACCAAGCCACCGAGTCCCTTCGCTATTCTGTCAAAGCTGACTGCAATTCTGCCACCAACTTGAACAGCCTCTATTTCAATTTAACTTAACATCTCAACCGATTTCATTGTCCATAAACCTATGGCTCAGTCTTCCTTTTTCTGGTAAAGACAGGCCCAGTCAGTTTTCAGGAACTGGAATTTTGTGTCCATACCGAACAGACTTTCAGAATGCCCAATGAAAAGATAGGAATTCTTTGCCATAGCATTGTAGAACCTGTCGACGGTAGATTTCTGGGCAGGCTCGTCAAAATAAATCAGCACATTGCGGCAGAAAACTATATCCAGATTCTTGACCCCACTGTCGTTCCTTAAATTGTGATAGTCAAAACGCACACTCCTCATCAAATCAGGTTTTACCTGATATCCCTTTTCGGTATGAGTAAAGAAACGGTTCAAGTAAGCTTCAGGAACACCGGAAATTCTTGCCTCCGGATAAAATCCCTGCTGACCAACCATAAGGGACTTTAGAGAAATATCGGAAGCCATTATATCAAATGTATAAGGTACAGGAAGCTTGTCTTTAAGCAGCATGGCGATTGTATAAGGTTCTTCCCCGGTCGAACAGCCGGCACTCCAGATACGTATCTTTGTATCGCCGGTCTTTTTTTTGTTCTCGATGATATGTGGAATCACATAGTTTATGAGAGCATCAAAATGAGGCTGATTCCTGAAAAAACGCGTCAAATTTGTAGTCACGCTATCCAAAAAGACTTTGAATTCGCTTTGGTCAGTCGTAACCAGCTTATAGTAATCGTCAACATTCGCTAACTTTTCCTCCCTAAGGCGGTCCTTTAGGCGGCTATCCAGGATGGAGCGATTACTCTCTGAAAATGTAATACCCGATGAATCATAAATCAGTTTACGAAATTTATCGAACTGGGAATCGTTAAGCAAATCTGCCATAGTTAAATTATACACTCCCAAAGTTAAATTGTCCATTAAAGAATGGACAACAAAATTTTAGTCAACAGTAAGATACAACTTACCCATATCCTTCTTATATTAACGGATTATTCAAAGCAAAAAATAACAACCGGCAGGGCATAATTACGGATATTGACCAATTTCTGCTAATATTATATGTTAAAAACATACAAAATTAGTAGGTAAATAATCATTTCACAGGAGGACACCTCATGGCAAACATAGCAACAAAAATATCGGACCTGGTTGGACATACCCCGCTTCTTGAACTTGGCAACCTGGAGAAAAAACTGGGATTAAAGGCCAGGCTCCTTGCAAAATTGGAATACTTCAATCCGGCGGGAAGCGTAAAAGACAGAATCGCAAAAGCGATGATCGATGACGCCCTCGCAACAGGAAAAATTACGCTTGATTCGACAATAATCGAGCCGACCTCCGGAAACACCGGAATCGGATTGGCATCAATAGCAGCCAGCTACGGACTGAAAATTATTTTGACAATGCCGGAAACCATGTCAGTCGAAAGACGCAACCTTCTGAAAGCCTATGGCGCGGAAGTCGTCCTGACAGAAGGTTCAAAAGGCATGAAAGGGGCAATCGCAAAGGCTGAGGAACTTGCAAAAGAAATCCCTGGCAGCTTTATTCCGGGACAGTTCGACAACCCTGTAAATCCAAAGACCCATACCTTGACTACGGGCCCGGAAATCTGGTCTGACACGGACGGCAAGGTTGATGCATTTGTCGCAGGAGTCGGAACCGGAGGAACCTTAAGCGGAACCGGCTCGTTCCTTAAATCAAAAAATCCGGATGTCAGGATTATTGCCGTAGAGCCAGCCTCATCAGCGGTACTTTCCACAGGAAACGCAGGCCCTCACAAAATCCAGGGTATCGGTGCCGGATTCGTACCTAACACGCTGGACACAAAAATCTATGACGAAATTATTGCGGTGGACAACGAAGTTCCATTCGCAACTGCAAAGGATTTAGGAAAGACAGAAGGTTTCCTGGTCGGAATTTCATCGGGAGCGGCTTTGTGGGCTGCAATCCAGGTGGCAAAGAGGCCGGAGTTTGAAGGAAAAACCATTGTAGTTCTGCTTCCTGATTCAGGAGACAGATACCTTTCGACACCTCTTTTCCAGGACTAACTTTTGACACCACGAAGGGAATATTCAGGACAGGCTTTTGGATATTCCCTTTTTTTTCATTTCACAATCCCCTTAGCCCACCATAATTTTTCGTCCCCCATTTGAGCGGCTCCCGTAACAAAGTTGATTTTTACGTGTTTATCCTTCAGAGGCCTTTGACGGTCAAAGTCAAGGAAGGTTTCAATTCTGCCGATATTCCAGCGAGGTATTTTATTGTGAAAAAACTTCTTCTTAAATCACTTGTCTTTATCCTTTCGATTCTATCCCCTCTTGCCGTGACAGCAGAAACCTACAACACCTCAGGCGGAGCTGTGCAATTTGAATTCAAATACCAGGAGGGAGATTCCTACAGAATACTTTCCACCGTAAATGAGGATGTCTATGTCAACATGAGATTGAATCACAAGGCGGAAATAATAAACCGTATCTCAACACAGGTGCTTTCCGTGAACAGCGATGGAAGTGCGACCCACCGTTCAAGTTTCATGACCACCGAAAGCTCCACATCGGCAGTGGGGACAGGCTCCTTTAGCTGGGGGGAGGAATACCTGAGCATCTTTGACCGCACCACAAAAGGAAAATACACCATCGATGACCAGTACTTCATGCCGACCGTCCGGGATGTTCCAATTTTCCCTGACCATCCGGTTAAACCTGGAGACACCTGGACAGCAGAAGGACATGAGGCCCATGACCTGAGACAGAACTTTGGTATCCAGACTCCTTACAAGGTACCCTTCACCGCTACTTACACATATCTTGGAACAGTTAACCGCGAAAAGAAGCAGGTACGCCAGATGAGTTATGCAGCCTCATCCCTTTCCAAAAAAAGCAACAACGCTACGGTCTCCAAATCAGGAAACGTTCTTCATGTGTTCCGCGTAAAATATTCCATGTACATGGAAACACCGCAAAGAAATTTCAAGGCCATAGAGGATCCTTATGCGGATTACCCCCAGGCCATGATGGGATTCAGCGATGAACTGGTTTACTGGGATGCAGAAAAAGGTGCCATAGACCATTACACAGAAAATTTCAGAATCCTTATAGAGACAGCCTACGGACGGATGTATGAATTCAGGGGAACCGCCCATGCAGAGGTATCCGATTTTGTGCGCACCTCCACTCCGGATACAATGAAGGCAGTCCAGGACCAGCTGGAGGAATTGGGATTGGACAATGTAAATGTTGTCCGCGGCGACAAGGGATTGACCATCTCCATCGAGAACATCCGCTTCAAGCCTGACAGCGCGGTATTGATGGACAGTGAAAAATTGAAGCTCCAGCAGATTGCCCAGATTCTGGAGCTGTTCCCGGAAAACGACCTGCTGATTAGCGGACACACCGCACTGGCAAACAACGGCATCAATTCCCAGACACTGAGTGAGCAGCGGGCACAGGCCGTAGCGGATTATCTGATTGGCATGAATGTAAAGGACCGCATCCAGGTTTTCACACAGGGATTCGGTGACACACTTCCAATCGCGCCGAACACAACGGAAGAAGGCAGAGCTAAAAACCGTCGCGTCGAAATAACAATCATGGACAAATAATTTTTAGAACCAGTCTAAAACCAGACGGGCATCTTCAAGGGAGTTTCCTGGAGATGCCCTATAAAATACTGCCAATCATACCAAATGAATTTGACACCGCAATTCTCCAGTCTGCAATAGTAAGCCAGCCTGAGCTTGCTATGCTGCCAAGAGACGTTGAATCGGCAGGTTCAATGCCAGTACAATAATCTCCTATTAAACAAAGTATCATTGCTGGGATAACCAATTGCATTGCTCTGATTGTTTTATTATCTGATTTCAGTTCATCCACCCTCATTAATAACAAAACAGGAAGTTAGTCGTGCTAAACTACGGCCATGAACTCATAGCCCTGCGTGCTATTTCTTCAGCTTGATAAAGAAATCGCACTTATCGCCACCGGTTCCCAACGTGGTATGACGAATAAACTCCACACCTGGAATATCTCCGTATGTACACTCGTCATTTATACAAAAAATCTTCGTCAATTCCGGTGTTCCAAGCTCCGTAAAGAACGCATTATATGGACACTGCACGATATCCATCTTGTATTCACCTTTCTTTTTCGGATAAAACACATTCTTGAAGCCCGCTTCTGGTCCGAACATCTTCTTACTAATTGGATCCCACATCATTATAAAGATACTTTTAAATCCAGGAATCTTGGCCGCCTTCCGAAGCTTTGCTCCCATTTTCTTCGAACTATCCCAACTGACTTTGGAAATCGCCTCATAACCCAGTTCCAAATCGCCTTTTATCTCTTTAATAGCCAACTGAACAGCCGCAGCAGGAAAGATGTACTCGGCATGGAGCCTTTGCCCTTTGCTTAGATTAGGATATCGCGCCTCAATCTCTCGTAAAATATCTTTTGCCCGATCCCAGATTTTCTCAGCCTCCTGTATACCAATTTCAGCAATCAGATTATCTTTAATTCCTTTTTTCTTATCAAGATCCATCCCTATACCTTCTTCATAATTCTTATTAAGTAAATTTGAATTCGTTAGCTCGTATTTTCAAAATAAATGACCTACAAATCCATGTTGTGCCATATTAAAATTTTCATGTTGCATTTAAGTAAACTCCTTACATTCTAACCAAAT
>JAZUKJ010000058.1:0-6323 GCA_045643225.1 Treponema sp.
CCGTTTTTTCGATATACGCATGATCATTTGCACATCCATTAAAACAAGTTAATGAAAACAAAATAATTGAAAGACTAACTATTATATATCTTCTCATAGAAATACTCCCAGTTGTTGGCGTTCATCTCAGCAACTCACCAAAAATGCAACCAAACCACTACACTTTTAACAGAAACCCGTGATTCCGTCCAGTACCATGACCAGTTTTTTCAATGGTGATTACGACCAGCTCGTTGATTTGAAATATAGGAATAGATTTTTCTATTCATAAATAATCCAGGTTCCGTTGTATCCTTCTACAGAACTGCCAGGTTTTATGTAAAGAACTGTATTCTTTTTTTGTGTATCATAAATCCATATATTTGAAACCCATTCAATACCGTAACAATTTTCCAAATAGTTTTCTTGCATTGAAACAGGTGTCATAGCTTGGATCTCATAAATTCCTTCCGGAAGCGACATAACAATTTTATCTCCGCCGAACATGTAATTTAAGTTCTTGAACTTTCCATCATGGACCGTTTGATTTTGCTCCGAGCCTTCTAAATCAATTAGAATTCCTAAACAAAATTCTTGGTTGTTAATGTTTTTTATGTAAACAATGCATGGTATTGAATTCATCAAGCCGTTGCTTTCTGGCCTGTTAATTGTTAGATTTGAATTTTGTGCTTGAGCAATTGAAACAATTCTCAATAATAAAAATGCGGACAATAAAAAAACTTTACCTCTCATAGTCTTAATCTCCATAAGTATTTATATATTTATAATCGCTATAGCTGTTATCAAACGGTCCTGATTGTGTGTATCTTACTTCCTTGGAAAGCGGTGTACATAGCATGCTAACTGCAATTAAAACTGTAAAATCTTTTTCATGTTTAATGATACTTGCACCAACTTGTAATAATGAATCCTCACGTTCTCAAGTTCCCCATACTTTTAACAGAAACCCGAGGTTCAGTCCAGTACCATTTGACAAATTTTTTTCAATGACAATTACGACCAGCAATCTGTGTTAGATAGGAATAACAGTTATACCTATAATGTTGATTATCGCTTACCAAATATCAGAATCAAAATATTTATGATTCCATACAAACATAAAGACATAATTATTTGATATGGAGTTCCCTTCTTTTCATATTTATCTAGTGCTAACTTAAACTCATTTTCATCTTCCTCATCATCACGGGTAAATCTTGATTCTAGCCTCTTTTTTATTTTTCGCGTTGAAACGTTCCATTCTTCGTATACTCCAAATGGATTAATCTGTCCCAATTGTTTTAATGTCTCAGTATCATGAATTTTCTTCAAATGCTTCACAAACTTTTGCTTTGCTTTTTTATATGATTCCCACTCCATCTTTTCTTTTTTCAAAAATAAAAAAAAGAGAATGGTTAATACGATTATCGCAATCATCTTAAATATCAAAATTGAACCACCTTTTCAGTATATATTTGTAAAATCCTGCTTCAAGTTCCTTGGTCTACAGTAAAATGAATTCCCCTCAATAGCGGTGACGACCAACTATCCTCCATTGAGGGGCATACTACCGAAATCATAATGCAAGTGGAGGAATCAAAAACTTTTGATTAGCTTTTTCATATTTGGCCATATCAGATACTTTGACCAAAAGTATATTAAATAGATTGCCAAGTATAAGGTACTTAATTTAAGAATATTTGTTTTAATGACAAGACTATCCCATAAATCTTTTTCTATTTCATTTAGCGTTCCATCATTATCCGCCAAAAAATATCGACCATCGATGATTTTGCTTTCTGAGTTTAATAATGAACCGGACATTTTTGAATCGATTGTCACTTTAAACCAAAAAAAATAGACAACACAAATTAAAAATAAAATCGTTGCTATTATTTTAATTGTCTTCATAAATTTTTTCATTTACTACCCCTTATTGATTTAAAGCCTTTATTATACCGTCTATACCATAGTTAGATTTATCAGATAACTTAGGTGAGGAGAAGATAATATCATACAGCATAATTTTTTCTTCACCACAAAAAAAATAAAACCTCATAAATAGTTTTTTTTATCAATCCTTTTGTATCCAGGACTCTAACATAGACATTTTCGTTATGTACTGATAATCCTCGCTCATCTTTTTACCTCCCATCCGAGGCCAAATACTTGATTGGATTGTTCCCGAAAGCACTGAACAAATTTCCATTTGTCTTAGCAACTCACCAAAAATGCAACCAAACAAATATACTTTTAACAGAAACCCGAGGTTCAGTCCAGTACCATGACTATTTTTTTCAATGGTGATTACGACCAGTAATCTGTGTTAGATGGGAAAAACGGGAACAAGATGAATCCACTAATTTTTATTCACAATCTTCGATAGTTGGAATTTGCAGTTCATCTATTGTTATGGCGGTATCATATTTTATATTATAAAAAGCATAGTCATCTTTATAATGCTCCAGACGTTGAAAAAGAAAATTTTCGTCTTCGGAAGGTCTATTGTCAATTGCATAATTCAAATCTGCATCAATGAAACAGAAACTTCCTTTCTGCTCATTTTCAAATGAAACAAACACATAATTATTATTTTCATCAGTAAAATTTAATGTTGAAACATTATCCTGTTTCGTTTCAAAAAAAATCGTCGCACCGTTCTTGGTTCTAAATTTTATTTCATAGGTTTCATCAGAAATTTTACTTAGTTTTATATCCCTGTGAAACATATAAGAAAATATAATAATCAAAGTTTCTAAAAACAGAATAACATAGATAAATACATTTAAAACTCGTTTACATTTCATCGACCTCAACTCCTTTGCCGGTTGGCATGTGCTACAGTTTCACTTTCATTTGAACATATAATTGTTCCATCCATTGTTTCAGTTATTACTGCATATCAATTGCATGTTATAATGCTTCTGGCAATTATATACTTTTATTTTGCAAAAGTTATATATTATATAGAAGAAAACTGCAAATTTTTGCTATTATTCGGAATAACTGGGGAGATTTATATATTCTTTTTTTTGTGGATAATCCGCTGTACAAAATGTAAAACCAAATTATTTATCAGGTTTAATGCTAGGGACATTAAAATACAGACCAACATCATTATATAGGTTTCTTTTTTCATGAACCATGCAAGCATTTCTTCTGCTGGATTATTTCTCCAAACCCATAAAAATGGAACCATAAAAGCTAGCAAACCTATAAATCCATAAAGCATGTATTTTATTTTTTTTGACGTAGTTATGAAATCTATTATAAAAGTTACTGCAAAGGAAGCCGCAAATAACACAATCCATAAAATTTTTAATTCAGTTTGGAAAAATGAAAAGTAATTCCATCCCAATATGAATTCAGCAAAATACACGATAAGGCAGCTTGCCTTTAAAATAAGTCTGTCTTTCTGGACCATATAAAAAAATCCTTTCTGCTCTTGGAGTGTGACAGAATTATCCCAAAGTTTTTTCATCTCCGGAATCTCCACTTTCAACTATAATACAATTTCCAGAAAAAACAAATGCCGTTCTTATATTTTCAAGAAATTCTAATTATGGTGGAAGAAGACCATACAATGAATCTCATCGGCACGAATGAAATCCCACTGGAATCAGTTTTCCAAAAGCGTCCCCAGATTGATTCCCTTGGTCGCAAAATACCGTTCGCATTCTGCCTCATATCCCAAGCGGATATACGATGCCGCAACAGCGACAACCATGTCACGATCGTTCTGGAGCGCAAAGCATTTTTCAAACTGGTCCTCCGCCTTGGGAAAATCTTTCTGCATAAGATACATCTCGCCCAATGTCGTCATGGCATCATTACGCAAACCGATTTTATCATCATACAGGCAGGCATTTTCATATTTGCTGGCCGCATTGCTAAAGGCTATCCCGGCGGAATCGAAGTCCCTGAGTTCCATCAGGCAACAACCATACTGGTACCAGATTTCCGGATATTCTGCATGACTGTAAACCAGTTTTTCAAACAAGGATGCGGCCTTGGTGTGATTCCCGTCAATCATCTGGTCGTAGGCTTCCTCGTATTCCTCCATCGGAAAAGAATCTGAAAGGGATGCCATCACCGATTTTTCCTTGTCATGTACAAAGCGGAGTTCCAGATTTTTATCCGATGCTTTCAGAATCAGAACATCACCGACAATTTTACAGAAATCAGCATTGTTCAGGATATCCAGGAAAATGTTTTCATAATCAGCAAGCGCATCCGACTCGCCGGCCATTTCCGTGGTACAGATATTCTGGAACAGTTTGCTGTTCTTTTGTGTCATGGTTCCCTCAAAGGAATTTATGCCCATGTTTCCAGATATTTTAATCTCGTTGCCGTCATTATGAAAATTGATTGAAGAAACCGCAATCTGTTGAAAGACTCCGTTCTTTATTAGGGCCATCACATTCCATTTGCCCTGAGGAATTTTTGTTCCTTCCCTGCATCCAGCAAGGCCTAGCAAAATCAAAAGTCCAAACAGAAACCGTTTCATAAAATCTTCTCCGCAAAATATTTGACCAAAGAATTCCTGGAAATTCCCATCTCATATATTAAAAAAACAAAAACTGTTTTTGTTACTTTTTTATGGAAGAATTTTTGTCCGGGCATCCAATTATTATTTACACCCCATCGGCACCCTGCTTCCGGTTTCGGTAGTCAATCTGCAGATGTAAAATTTTCTACCAAAATTCGGAAAATATTTAATTCGCTTATAGACCGATATGTTTTAATATTTGGCTATCATTTAACTACCGTGCATCTTATTTTTGGATGCCATTAAAAATCAATGGGGATTGCTATGGAAATTGCTAGCTATGAATTCTGGTTCATCACAGGAAGCCAGGACCTTTATGGTGAAGAGACTCTGAATCAGGTTTCAAAAGATTCAAAAGAGATTGTAGAAAAACTGAACGCATCAAAAGTTCTTCCATGTGAACTTGTCTGGAAGCCAACCCTTCTGACTCCGGAAGGAATCTTGCAGACATTACAGCAGGCAAATTCTGATGACAGGTGCGCCGGAATTATCTGTTGGATGCACACCTTTAGTCCTGCCAAAATGTGGATTGCCGGTCTGAACGCTTACAAAAAACCGCTGCTCCAGTTGAACACACAATTCAATCTGGAAATCCCATACGCAACAATGGACATGGACTTCATGAACCTGAATCAGAGCGCCCACGGTGACAGGGAATTTGGTTACATCACAAGCCGCATGGATATTCCAAGAAAAGTAATCGTTGGACATTGGGCTGATTCGAATACACAAAAAAGAATCGCGGACTGGATGAGAGTCGCCCGTGCGGTTGCGGATGGCAAGCAGTTGCGCTGCATAAGATTCGGTGACAACATGCGTGAAGTCGCGGTCACGGATGGAGATAAAGTGGAAGCCCTGATCCGTTACGGCTGGTCCGTCCCATATTATGGAATCGGTGATCTGGTTGAATACATGAACCAGGTTTCACAGTCCGACATTGATGCACTGTTCGATGAATACAACTCCAAATATGAAATCGTTTATGGCAGCGACAAGGATTTTACGACCAACCAGATTAAGGAGCAGGCAAAAATTGAAATCGCCCTTCGCAGATTCCTCAAGGACAACAAGGCCTCTGCCCTCTGTACAAATTTCCAGGACCTGCATGGAATGAAACAGCTTCCGGGATTGGCCATCCAGCGGCTTCTAGCTGACGGATACGGATTTGGTGCGGAAGGCGACTGGAAAACCTCCTGTCTCGTAAGAACCTTCAAGGCCATGACAGAAGGTCTTGTTGCTCCAGGAAAAGGAAACGCTTTCATGGAAGATTACACCTACAACCTGGTCCCTGGAAAGGAAGCCAACATGGGAAGCCATATGCTGGAAGTCGATCCAGAAATTGCAATCTCAAAGCCAAAGATTGAAGTCCACCCTCTTGGCATTGGAGGAAAAGAGGATCCGGCCCGCATGGTATTCAATGCAATCGAAGGGGACGGACTTGTGGCGGCCGTTGTTCAGATGCCTGGAAGATTCCGCTGCGTGGTAAATGAAATCAACGTGATTCCTCCTGAGGCGCCACTACCAAAGTTGCCTGTCGCACGTATGCTCTGGAAACCATATCCAAATCTTCAGACATCAGCGGAAGCATGGATTCTTGCCGGCGGTGGACATCATACCGCATTCAGCAACATTATAACGACACAAATGCTGCGGGACTGGGCAGAGATGACCGGAACAGAATGTGTTGTAATCGACAAGGACACAACCATTCCGTCTTTCAGAAATGAGCTAAGATGGAACGCCGCCTATTTTAACGGTCGCTAATGAAACCATAAAATGAAAAAGGACAACGTTA
>JAZUKJ010000059.1:0-14377 GCA_045643225.1 Treponema sp.
GGAAGGTGGGAGGTCAAGGAGGGAGGAGGGAGCTCGCTTCTGAGTAGGGCTTCCTCCTCCCTCCTTGCTGCCCCATGTCCGAACATGAAAAGGACCTTGAAGGCGTAGCCTTCAAAAAACGAATAAGCGTAGCTTAAACAGATCCAAAGGCAGCGCCTTTGAAAAATTAATCCGTAATAGAAAACTCCGTAAGTTTCCCAATGTGAGAAAGTTCCTGTACAACCGGCTCAAAATTTTCTAAACCGGAAAGTTTTATGGAATAGTGCAATATCAAGGAGTTGCGGGATAAATCCCTTGTGATGTTAAGGTCGCAGATTTTGATTCCGTTGCTTTCTATTATCTGACGGATTTTTTTCATGTCCACAGTGGAATCCTCGAAATAAAGGTGCAGACCCTTTGACTTTGCAGCCGGAAAAAGACGGTACTCAAGTTTTTCAATCAGCACTAGAATCAGCTCGACAATGACAAGTACCACCGCAGACTGAACGTAAAGACCTACTCCCAGAGCAAGGCCCAAGGCTGCGGCTGTCCAAATGATTGCGGCGGAAGTGAGTCCCTTTATGTTCATTCCCTGCCTCATGATGGCTCCACCACCAAGGAAACCGATGCCACTTATAACTCCAGCGATGATTCTTGTGGAGTCTGCATTTTTTATTGAGATGGTAGGAACATAGATTGATAAAATAGAAAGCAGTGCGGATGAGACGCAAATCAAAATAAGTGTCCTGATTCCAACCGCCTGATTCCTGCTTTTACGTTCCACACCAAGAATAAAGCCACAGATAATGCTCAGCAATATTTTTATTGAGCAGATGAGAATAAATTTCCAGTCGAAGGATTGCAGTAATTCTGAAAGCAAATTGTTTTCCTATTCTATTTATTTTTATTGAACAAAGAGAATCCTCCGGACTGGAGCTTTGTTCCCGGCCTTACCCATGTCAAAGTATTCCTGAGATTTTTTTTGGTTTTCTGGTCAAAGCAGCTGTCAATGTAGTAGGTCAGCCATTTTGCCAGGGTGCTTTCATTGGCGACGGCCTCCATTGATTTATCTCCGCGGACCATCACGACATTTAAATATGGCAAGTCCCCATAGATGGCCGCGATGTTTTCTGCGAATGCCATAAATGCTGTAGCGGCGGCGGCAACAACAGGGGATGCAATGGAGTAGGCTCCGTTCCTTAACGATGGCGCCCGGACGGCATCCGCTGCTGAAGGACCTTCCTTTAAAAGATATACCAGTGTTCCTGGATTTTCTGAAGTCTTGCGGGCTCTGAACCGGTTAAGGGCTTCCAGTGTCAGGTACTGGTATGAAAGAATCATGTCGCTGGCACCTTTGGAACATTCCTGTATGTCCACCTGGTTTGCACGGGATGCGTAAAGTTCCTCATCAAAATACAGGACCACTTCATCCAGGTTTTCGTATACGCTTTCCGAATTTAGAATCAAGGTACGGGCGGAGATTGGTGACCCCCTGTTCCATTGCACGGTCGTAACACCGGAGGCCATGTCCATTAGTTTCTGCTGACGTTCTGCAGTTTCGGAATCACCCTGGATATCATCATTCAGGTTTCCACATGTTACAACCCGTCGTCCTGACTGGGCAAGTGAATCAGCAAATTTTGTGCAGGCCGGCATATCTTTTCCGGCAACAAGGGTAGTCTTAGTCATAATCTACATTATAGCACAGCTGACGAAAAGTTAAAAGACAGGAGCGCAAATTGAATAAGGTTTATGAAATCTGTTTTAAGAAAAAAAGGGATTCCTGAAGCACAAGCCAAAGGAATCCCCGGTTATGGATTAGCTATTTGATGTGTCGTAGGCATCCGTTATCATCTGGATGACAGAGGATTTATCTTTCCACCAGGAAGGCGCCCATATTCGGACCAGCTTCCATCCACGGCTTTCCAGATATTTCTGCCTATGATAGTCACGGTCCCTGGCGTTGGAGCTCCGTTTGTACAAACCACTGTCGCATTCAATTCCAACAACATATTTGTCATTTTTCTTTAGCGCAAAGTCTATGCTGTATCCACCGATGCCGACATTTTGGTCAAAGGTAAATCCTTCTTCCTTTAGGGCGGATTCCACTGATTTCAGATATGTCAAATCGTCGTTTTCATCCTGCTGAGTTTCTCCTCGTCCAGCGCTGAAGGAATGCAGAATATCTTTTGCAAGGTCCTTGTTTCCTGAGCTGACGGCCGCCGCATATTCCAGGTATTTTTTCAAAATCACTGGCCCTGGATTTTTTACATTGTCCACGTTCATGTCATGAGGTTCAAAACTTGTGACAATGTGGACCTTTTTCTTTGCGCGGCTGATTGCAACATTCAGTCGATTTTCTCCACCAGCTTGGTTAAGCCAACCAAAGTTCTGAATGAATTTTCCGTTTTCATTTTTTGCATAGCCGATTGAGAAAATGATTATGTCTCGCTCATCTCCCTGGACATTTTCAATGTTCTTTACAAAGAGACCGACGTCCTCTCCATCCTGCGTCCTTGAGGATTCCATTCTTATCTGTTCCGCAAATTCATTGTCGCTGATACATTCTTTGTCAATCAAATCATCAATCAGGTCACGCTGATTTGTATTGAATGTTATGATGCCGATTGTCTCATTCTCTTTTCGGTTGGCGAAAATATCCTTGAGAAGTCCCACAATGTATTCGGCTTCAGTTTTGTTGCGGCGGTTATTCCAGATTGCTCCAGACATTTTGTGTACTTCAATCGGTGGCGTTTCCGGATTGGAAATGTTTGGAGAAACATAAAGCTGTCCACCGTAGAAAGCGTAGTTTGAGAAAGCAATAAGTTCCTCATATTTTGAACGGTAATGGAAATTCAGCAAAGTATCCTGATAGCGGTATTTGGCCAAATCAAGGAGACTCTCTTCTTCAAGTGCCGCCGCAATTTCTTCATCCTCGTCGTAGGAATCCTCTTCAATTGAAATTCTTCCTGTTCCAAGGCTTGATGGACGCAGCTGTTTCTGGTCACCGGCAACGACAACTTTTTTTGCACGCAATATTGAAGGCAGACCTTTTTCCACATACATCTGTGAGGCTTCATCAAAAACCAGCAAATCAAAAATACCAATCTGCAGCGGTATTATTTCGGATACAACTTCCGGAGTCAAAAGCCAGATCTTTATTGCCTTGAAGAGTTCAAAATCAAATTTTCCGATGAACTTGTTGACCGTCATCTTACGTTTTGATTCTACTGCCCTTAAAATATCGTTGCGACGTTTTGATTGGGTAAGCATGGCAAGGCTGTCAAACAATTTTTTTTCAAGGGTGTCCCTGGTGATTTTTCTTTTCTGCTGTATCTCTTCGCTGATTGCCCGTATGGTTGCAGGGAAATTCGAAATGTTCATAAGTGTCGAACGGTGGTTGGTTTCAAATTCCATGAGATGACGATAGAAAATAAATCCCTTTACTTCCTTGTTCGCTTCGAAAAGGGAATTGTTGCATTGCCTTTGGACTGACTTCATTGCGGAAAAATAATATTTTTCTTCCGGGGACAAAGAAGAGTAGGCCGGTTTCAGTGCATGGTATCTTCCGTATTTTTCCGAACCCATTGAAAAGTCTTCGGATTTTTTCAACAGAAGATTTCTGTTTTCCTTTGAGTTTGTTTCAAAGAAAGTGTTCAGGAAATCCTTTACATCCTGCTTTGTTTTTCCACTGCCAAAAAGACGTGCAAAGATATTTTTTTTGTTGAATTCATCGATATCTTTTTTTAGAGACTGCCATTTGTCTGTCATGCGCTGGACATCAAAATCTGTCAGGGTTGAACGCAGGTTCTCCATCCAGGGGTAAGCGGATTGCAGCGATGTGAATTCGTCGGCATTGGCAACAATGTCCTCATCCGAAAAAGTTTTGGAGCATCTTGTCAGGATTGTGTAATTGTAGTCCGACAGTTGCAGAGGAATGGCCTGTTCAAAAAATTTTTCCCTGTCGTATTCGGCTTCGTTTGAGAAATCCTTGTGGGGGCAGGCGATGTATAGTTTGTATGGCTCTATTCCAAATTTGTCAGGAGTATACAGCTCTGATGCAATCCGTTCCAGGGAATCAATTTGTGTATCAATATCTGCTGAAATGGATTGAGTTGATTTTGTCACCGGCTGACTTTCATCTGTTAGTGACAGAATCTTTGCCATCTGGGAATAGAAAAGATTTTTATCGTTGACATCGTCAATAACGATTGCATACTTTGATAAATCTCCAAGCCTTG
The DNA here is from genome assembly GCA_045643225.1 of Treponema sp. Classification (GTDB taxonomy): domain Bacteria; phylum Spirochaetota; class Spirochaetia; order Treponematales; family Treponemataceae; genus Treponema_D. The sequence continues at coordinate 4,221 of JAZUKJ010000059.1, forward strand.
AATAGACTACATCAAGGGCGGTCTTTTTTTCTGAGACCATTAAAACTGTCTGACCCTTTAGCGCGGCCTGGGAAATCAAGCTCGTGATGGTCTGGGATTTTCCAGTTCCTGGAGGTCCCTCCATTACCAGCTCGTCGGTTATTTGCACCGCATTTAGAACCCTTTCCTGGGAACTGTTCAAATCATTTATGTAGGTCAGATTGTTTTCCATTACCTCAAGGCTGTCCGTTTGGGAACGGGGCACTTCGGAATCCGACAGCAAATCATTTAGCAAAGTGTTGATGGTTCCGTCTTCCGCAATTTTCTGGAAATCCTTCTGGATGGAGGAGGAACAGATTGGGAAGGTTCCAAGGACTATGCTGTTTTCCAGGAACAGTTCCCCGGCTTTGTATTTAGGGAAAGTATCCGCCGTGTAATCGATGAAAGGATGGAGTGCATTTTCCATGTCCTCCAGCTGGATATCCAGGTCGGCATTTTTATAGAACACTTTTATGCTGTCAAAAAAGCTTTCCTTGTTTGTGTCCTCCAGTTCCTCCGGAGGGAGAGCCTGGTTCAGGTTGTTTGTCTTGAAATACGCAAGAATCAAGGTTGTGTTGTACAGGATATCCCTTGAACGGTCCAGGGAAAGTTTTACACTGGACGGGGAGCGTTCTTCTGTTACCGGAAAAAGTGCCAAAGGTGCGCGGACTTCAAAATTTTCGCCTGGCAGTTTTCCTTTTACAAAAGGGTACGCAATGAAAAGGTCGTTCTGACCTTTGTCTCTCATGAGCCGGCTGTTGGCACGGAGCAGTCCGGTTACTTTTTTCAGGAGGCTTTCGTTTTTTAGATTCGCGACTTCAATCTTGTGGCCGGTTCCTAAAATTATGTCCCTTGCGTCGTAATCGTTGTTGTACAGGTCCACCGCATATTTTGACTGAAGCTTTGGCATGTACAAAAGATGGTTGCGCTTGTTTATGTTTATTAATTTCTTTTCAAGTTCCTTCAGGGTGCCCTGGACATTTTTGGTGATTGTGACTTTTGTAAAACCGCTGCCCTGGGTTTTTCTTTGATGCCTGTTTATGACCCTGAGAAACTGTTCGCCGTAGTTTTCAATAAAGCTTTTGCCAACACCGGGTACTGAATCAAAATCAGAAAGCTTAACAGGTTCTAGTTCTGCAATAGCCTTAAGGACATCGTCGGTACAGACTGTTGGAACTCTGTTTGCTTCCGATGTGTCCTTTATGTGTTGTCTAAGCGCCACAAGCTCGTCGTATAGTTCGTCCATTAGAAAGTCTCCTGTTTTTAGTTTTAGTATCCGGGGATGGTCATCAACCGAACATTCCTGTTACGGCTTCCTTGAATTTGTTTCCGCGGTCGAATTCATTTGTGAACATTCCAAAGGAGGTAGCCCCTGGAGAGAACACAACCGGAATTGAATCCCTTGAATCAAAATATTTGAAATTCTGTTCCGCCCGGTCATTTGCCAGATCCGTTTTCAGTATGCCAAGCAGTGCGCCCAGTGAATCGAACGGTCCGTTGTATTTGATGTTGTTGTCGTCAAGCATTTTTGTAAGCTTGTCCGTTCCTGTTCCAGAAAGCAGATAGAGTTTTAGCGGCACGAATTTTTTTCCGTTGGTTCCTGAAATCAAATCGCATAGCGGAGTAAAGTCAAGGTTCTTGTCGGTTCCACCGGAAATCAAAATGACTTTTGAATCAAATGACATGGCCGCCGCCGCCGCTGCCTGAGGTACCGTGGCGCAGGTGTCATTATAGAAGGAAAGCCTGATAGAATTGTAAGGACTCTGCCAGTCCTTGAAATGTTCAAGACGGTGTGGAATGCCTTTCCATGAACCCACGATTGACATTGTCTGCTCCGGTCCGACCCTCATGAGCCGTAAAACCAGGGCGGCGTTCAGTACGTTGATTCTCATGTGGCTGCCAGGAACAAGGAGTTTTCCCATGACCTTTTCTTCCTGGATTCCGTTTTCCTTTGAGCTTTTGCTCATGTAATCACTTGGAAGCCTTGCGTAGCCGTTGATGTCTTTGCCGTTTTTGTCCAATGCCTGGAATACTCCATACACATCCGGCGGAAGATATTTTGTGCTGTACCTGAGGACTGTACCTTTTGTCTCTGATGCAAAAAGGTCGCCCCAACATTCGCAGCCATTTTTTGGAGAGGAAGTTTCAGTCAGGTAATTGTCATCGTCAAAATCAAGGATTGTAAAATCAGTTTCATCCTGGTCGGCATAAATCAACTTCTTGTCCTCAACGTAACTGTCCATCCCGTCGTACCAGTTCTGATGGTCCGGAACAATTTTTGTGATTATGGCAATCTTTGGTTTCAATGCTTTCCGTCCCCTCAAGTCTGCCAGCTGCCAGCTGGAAAGCTCCAGGACAACGGGGGTCATTCCGTCTGTCTTGTCCAGGAAAGTCAATGGGCTTACTGTTATGTTTCCCCCAAGGTAGGACTTGAATCCTGCGCTTTTTAGTCCGTAATCTATGGCGCTGACTGTTGAACTTTTTCCTTTGCTTCCGGTTACGGCAATGATTGGAGCCTTTGTGAAATGCAGGAAAATGCTGATGTCAGTTTCAATGGCCTTGGCCGCCGCAAGATATTTGTTCCCCTGAATTTTGACGCCCGGGTTTTTGATTACACAGTCCGCGTTCTCAAAATCTTCCATATTGTGCTGTCCCAGTACATAGGACAGGCGGCTTTTGTCCAGTTCGGTATCTTCGGAAATACGTTTCAGGGTTGGTGCCAGCTGCTCTGCGGTTTTCATATCTGTTACCGTGACATAGGCTCCATGCTTTAAAAAGAATCTCACGCAGGCTTCGCCACCTCCGTTGAGTCCAAGTCCCATTATGGTGATTTTTTTATCAGCTATATCTTCCAGAGAATTAAAAACACAACCTTCTGGATATGTGTATGGTTCCATGATAATTTTCCCCTTGTTGTTTTGCTTGTTCCTGCCGGTCGATGCCCCGACGTTCTATGCCGGGGACCAGTAGTTATCTTTCGGTTCTTAAAGATTCCCTTGCCTTGAATCTGCAGACCGCTTCCTCAAACAGTTTGTCCAGAAGGGGAGTGAATCCAAGACCCTCGCTTTCGCACATTTTTGGGAACATGCTTATGCTTGTAAACCCAGGGATTGTATTTATTTCGTTCAGATAGATTTCGCCGGTTGTCCTGTCGATGAAAAAATCAACTCTTGAAAGGCCGGAGGCATCCACAGCGGCGTATGCTTTTTTTGCGGTCTCGCGGATATAGTTCAGCTTTTCATTGTCCAGAAGGGCCGGGATTTTTAGTTCGGCTCCATCAGGGTCGTTGTATTTTGCATCGTAGTCATAGAAGGTATGCTTTGGAACGATTTCACCAGGACCATAGGCGGTAAGCATTGTCACTGGATTTGCAGGGTCGGCGGTTATGGAATTTCCTGTTACGGAACATTCGACTTCACGGGCCTCTATGGATTTTTCAATCAACACTTTGTTGTCCCACTGGAAGGCTTCCATAAGGGCAAAGGAAAGTTCCTTCTGGTTGGTAGCTTTGGCGGCACCGTCGCTGGAACCTGCTGAACAAGGCTTGACGAAAAGAGGGAATCCCAGGGTGTCTATTGCTTTCTGTACAAGTCCATCGTAAACATGGCTGTCGTTTATATCCGCGCGGGTCAGGCAGATATATGGGACGACCGGAAGCCCTGCGTGTTCCCACAGAATTTTTGTCTGCACCTTGTCCATTGTGGCGGAGGAAGAAAAAACTCCACAGCCAACGTAAGGTACCATAGCCATTTCAAGAAGCCCCTGGACTGTTCCATCTTCACCGTTGGTTCCGTGCAGGACCGGGAAAACCACATCCGCCGGGATGGCTTTTCCGTTTGCCATGAAAGCTCCGTTGCATCCACCTCCAGGAATGATGGAGACAAGGTTTTCAGGTTTTGCGTTCACTGCAAGTTTTCCGTTGGAATCTTTTTTGAGATTTTCAAGGACTGAATCATCCTGCCTGTACCAGCGGCCGTCCCTGTCAATGGAAATAAGTGCAACCTTGTGGTTTTCTCCAACCATGCGAGCTACTGCGGAACAGCTGACCAAAGAAATATCGTGTTCGCCTGAGCGTCCACCGTATAACAAAACAATATTCATATTTTTCAAAACAAGGTATTACCTTGACTCCTTTTTACAAAGGGGACAGACCCCTTTTTATATTTTATTGCAGGGCACCATTTTAAATCGTTTGCAGATTGTCTGCAATGTGTTTTAACGGTGCCCCGCGATAATTTGCATTCTTACTATTTATAGATGCCCTATTTTATCAACAATTCGCCCAGCGCAACTACTGACGGGATTGTCATGATGCACAGGAGGCTTGTTATTGAGATGCACAGGCTTGCGTATGAAGTGTCCTTGTCAAAAAGACATGCCATACTTGGGACCGATGTTGCGCTGGGGCATGAAGCTCCAATCAGTGTAACAAACAATACGAGCCTGAGATTCTGTGACTGCAGTCCCGCAAGATTGAACAGTTTGTAGATGACAAAAAGAACAAGCACCGATGCCAGCGGGCAAAGCACAAGCCGCAGAAGGCTTAGCTTTATAAGCCGGAATGTGAATCTCCTGTCGTAATGGAAATTTGCGAACAGGACTCCGATTAGAACCATGGCCATAGCCGTGTTCATGTCTGCCACCATCGACAAGGGTTCCGAAATAAATTTGGGAAGCTTGAAGGGAAGGATAAATATTACAAGCCCGATTGCGCAGGCTATGATTACGGGATTCGTTACAATCTTTTTTATGCTGATTGAACCGCTCATCTGCTTCATGCCATAGGTCCATACCAGGACATTAAAAACGATTACGTATCCCATAAGATAAAAAATACCTTCGTCCCCAAAGACTCCCCTGATTAAAGGGATCCCAATGAAGCCACAATTTGTGAATACCCCTGCCAACCGTTCCACCGCATTCAGGCCGGCGGCCTTTTCATCTTTTGATTGGGTGAAGGGCAGGAGGACAAGAATCATGACCACATGAACGGCTATTGAGATTGCAACCACAAGTCCAAATTCCTTCAGCTTCTGCAGACTGAAATCAATATTGAAAGAGTTGATAATCATGCTGGTGTTGATGAAATACAGAAGCAGTTTGCTTAAAAATTTTTGCTGCCCTTCATCAACCTTTACAGCCTTTGCAAAAAGAAATCCCATGATGGCAAGAATTGTCATTGTTGTAAGACGCTGTAAAACCAATAGGTACATTATTACACCTCCAGTGAACTTTTGGTTGCTGTCAATCAGGTTTTATCCTAAAAGGACATTTCACCCAAAGCTTTTTTTGCTTCCGCTATTTCGTCGTATTTCATTACGTGGTCCTTGTAGATAATGGAATTTTCATGGGCCTTTCCTAACAGAAGAACGATGTCATCTTTTCCCGCCATGCCAAAAGCGGTTCTGATTGCTTTGGGCCTGTCAGGAATAAACAGCAGGTCCTTTCCATCGGTCTTTCCTTCCTTCCTTGCTCCAACGGCAATCATTTCCAGAAGCTCCATGCTGTCTTCTCCGCGGGGGTCCTCATCTGTCAATATTACGGTGTCACAGAACTTTGCCGCAATCTGTCCCTGGAGGGGTCTCTTTGTCAAATCCCTTTCGCCGCCTGAACCAAAAAGGCAAATCATTTTTCCTTTGCACCGGTTTCTGATTGGAGGGAAAATAGTTTCAAAAGAGGATGGGGTATGGGCGTAATCGACAATAACCTCAAAAGGTTGTCCCTCGTGAATCTCCGTCATGCGGCCCTTGACCGGCGTGACCTTTTCCACCAGAGGCAGAAGGTCCTTCATGTTGATGCCGCAGGTTCCGCTGACGGCCATGAGGGTTGCCATAATGTTATAAGCGTTGAAGGCTCCCGGAAGATTTGATTTTATGGATGTTCCATTTTCAACAGCAAGCAGCCGGTCTTCCCCGGTAAAGTCCAGGTCAAAAGTTAATCCGCTTTCCGTTGAACAGATATTGAAGGCCTTAAGGTACTGCAGGTCCGCTGGGATTTCCGGTAAGGGTTTTGCTTCTTTTGATTCCGCCTGACGTCCGGCTTTTCCAAGGGAGGTAAAACCGTAGACCTTTTTGTTTGTCAGGGAAGCGAAATAATCAAAGGAAGGGTCCTCCAGGTTTACGATTCCGTAGGATGGAACGACGGTCTTTTTTCCTGCAATCATCTTTTCATGGTCATGTTTGTCCAGCGCCCTGAACAGATTTGCCTTGTCATCCCTGTACTGCTCAAAGGTTCCGTGGAATTCAAGGTGCTCAAGTGTGACGTTCATGAAAAGGGCGCAGTCGAAAAGCACATCCCCAAGGCGGTTCATTTTTGATGAAAGGCCATGGGAAGAGGATTCCACCACGGCATGGGTACAGCCATTTTGAACCATCTCGTAAAGTTCCCTCTGAACGATTGTGGCTTCAGGGGTTGTCTGGTGCTGGGGATTGTCTACCGCTTCCCCGCCCAGGGAATACTGGACCGTCGAAATGAAACCTGCCTTCAGTCCGCTGAGTTTCAGAATCTGCCAGATAAAGGCCACCGTGGAAGATTTTCCTTCCGTACCGGTTACGCCATAGACCACCAGCTTTGACGATGGGTTGTCATAGAAGGCGCTGGAGATTGGGGACATGGCGAACCTTGAGCTTTCGACCTTCGCAAAGGCCGGTGTCCTGCCCCTCTTGCGGATGGCGGCCTGGATGCTGGACTTCTCTTCATCAGTGAAGGTGTCCTGAAAGACTATTGCATCAGCACCGGACTCAATGGCGGCCGCTATGAAACGGTTGCCGGTTGTGTGGGTTCCCGGCAGCGCAAAGAAAAGTGAGGCCGGCTTTACATCTCTGCTATCAAAAAACAGATTCTCTATACAAATGGAAGAAACTTCCTTTGTCTGTTCCTGTGACAAAGGGGTGCAGCCATCTTCCTGTACCAATTCATGTTTAAAACAGTCTAAAAGACTTCCGAATGATTTTTTCATAGATTAGAGTTTAATGTTTACTATAGAAACATTCAATAATTTAGGGAGACCCTTTTTATGTAAAAGGACGGATGTCGAGCTTTGTGATTAATGCCGGATATGGTAAAAATGAACTGAACCAAGGTTCTGACAAAATCTATTGAAATAGTCCTCAAGTTTTGATGTTTTTTGCGAAAGTGCAGTTATTTTTACTATTATGGTATTTTGAAAACCGGACATTCGCACTAACCGGGTTATACCTCTTTCCAATTTTTGCATTTGTTTTTATACTTCCGTGTCATGGGAACAGTTTCCGGTCCACCGCCAAAATACAATTTTTGGAGTCTTCCATAGATATTTGCTCTAATATCCGGTCCAAAATCTTCCGACCATGAGAGTATAGAAATTTCCTTTGGCAGATGGGTGGAACGGGAAAAGTCTACCTGAATGGAGAATTGAGGTGAAAGCTTCTCACAGAACGGCCTTGAGCCTGTTACTTACAATAATAATTTTTGCGGCAATTTCTCTGGCGGCCGTATTCGGTGGTTTCAGGTATGTGGAAATGCATTACTACCAGCCGCGGGTTGTAAACAATATAACCAAGACCCTTGATTCGATCGGTAAGTCCTATGATCAGTACGCCGATTCGTTGGCGGAATCCTTTGCGGAATATGTCCTGGACTCCAGGGCCGCGACATTTATAGAAAGGGATGTGACTGCCTCTGATATCGAGGAACGGGAAAAGATGACCGGAAATCTGATGGAAAAGAAGTCCGGCCTTGAAGGAATCCGTCTTGTGGAAGGGGACGGTGTGCATGTTCATTACAGCACCTACCAGTTTGACGTCCTTTCCAAATCGGAGGACCTTATTGCCTACCGTGATTATAATGAGCTGAACGAGATTCCAATCCAGTTCCTTGCGGTGGCTGACAACGGTGAATATTCGGACAGCGTTGAAAAAATGGTGGCCCGTTCAGGTATTTATTTTGATTCAGTCAGGGAAAGGGTCATTTTTTCTTTCCCATATTTTGACAGATACACCGCTTACCGGGGGACTATTCTTTTTTATGTCGGTTCAACAGAGTTTGTCAGCCAGATAATTGCCGACAATGTTGTGCCGCTGAATACAAGACTAAAGATCGTTGCCCCTGTTGAGGAGGATTCCAATACTCAAAGTTCCGGCAACTCCGGATTTGTTTTTGGGATGCCAAACGTTGGCCGCGACATAATCTCAAAGTCCGTTCTAAAAAGCTGGGAATCAAAGCGCTACGGTGCCGAACAGATTGTCCAGACGGAGGACGGTGAGGTCCTTATTCTTGTTACCGGAAGCCAGTGCAGTCATGGTAAAATTGGATGGATATGCCGCGATTCAGAATTCTCATTCTCCGAGACGGAAAAGGTGCTTCTGCTTCTCTGTCTGTTCATAACTGTGTTCCTGATTATATTTATGCTTTTCAATTTCCGTCATGATGATTCCGTCGTCATCCGCGAAAGGGTGCATAAATTTGAGATGGCCCTGTTCCGTGAATATCTGGAGCACCGTGATACAGAAGACTGGAAGGCGCTTGAAAAGAAAATCTCTCAGCGCAAACAGGATGTCAATGCCGAAATCGTAAAGAGTCTTGGACTTACAGGAAAGAAGCACAGCAAAGAAATTACGGAAGCCCTTGACCGAAGCTGGAATGACTTCATGCATCTTGTTAGCGGTGGATACAGGGCGACCCTGGAAAATCTGTCTGCGCAGCCACCGGTTCATTCCGTTGCGGAAGTTGTTCCGGTCCAGGTAATGGATGTGCAGCAGCTGCCTGAAGCGGACGGACTTGAGGATCTGGAAGAGATTCCTGATGCGGAGGACGTTGAGGAATTGAGCGACGTGGAACCAGTTGATGAAGTAGAGGAACTGGAACCAGAGGCCCAGGTAAATGTTGATGTAGCTATGAAGACAAACGCAGTAACGACCGATGATATAAGGAACGGTGACATTGAGGAACTTGAGGAGCTGTCCGAGGATGAGGACCTTGAGGTTCCTGTCGTGGAAGATTTTGTTGACCCATTGGAAAATGAGCCATCTTTTGCGGAGGTTGCCGAACCGGACGAGCTTGAAGAAATATCTCCCGAAGAGGAAGCCCAGCTTGCTCAGGTGGAGGCCCAGGCAAAGAAAAATGTAAAGTGGTTTAACAATTTCCTGAGCGACGAAGAAATGGGTACTCCAAGCTTTGAAGATTTGGACAGCGAGGATGACACTTTTTGGGGGAGCAAAGACCCGTCAGAAAGTGGCAGTGAAAAATAAAGGCGGAGAAAAAGAGCGCAGGTACTGGAGCAAGATGGCAGAATTGTATAATATTGGACAATCTAAAAATCCTCTTGAGCCGGTACATCATGGTGGGCTGATGGGAAAGTCCCTTGATATACTGCGTAACATGGCCGCTCAAAAAGATTGCAGCAGTCGGACGTCCGAGTGGGAACGGACAGAAGATGAAGATATAGAAAAAAAACAAGTTGACGTAGAAGTGGGAAAAGTGGGAACTATGAATACTGGTGATATTATTGACAACGTTGTAGAGCTAAAAGAAAACTATAAGTCACAACAAATAGAAACTCCAATTATATTCAATAATGGCATATATACTATACAAAAGAATCTGGAAACCTCGGCCGTCAAGATTGACCCGGCGTTCAAGGCTCTTGTGGATTCGGTCTGCCATTCCTGATTTTACAATTCCTGTTTAATGATTCAGGGAATCCTTAAAAATTGCAATTTTAGAGATTTCCTTCAAAAATTCTCTCGGTGGTTTTGATGTTGCCCGTCAGTTTGGAAACCTTTTTTCCATTTGATGGTTTTATTTGTGCCAAAGGGAAATTTTCCTTTTCATAAGGAGTGTAAGATAAAAGCTACTAAAATGGCGTAGCTTTTATCCACTTGAAGTTTGCGTTGCAAACTTTTGTATCAACTGCACATCCTCATTTCATTGCGGATGTGCGTAAAAAGTCAATTTCGAAAATTGATATTTTCTCATTGACTTTTTATGGGAGTGTAAGAAAAAAGCTACTAAAATGGCGCAGCTTTTATCTAGGGCATCTTTTATAGATGCCTCCAAGTTTGCGTTGCAAACTTTCTTATCAACTGCACATCCTCATTGCATTGTGGATGTGCGTAAAAAGTCAATTTCGAAAATTGATATTTTCTCATTGACTTTTTATG
>JAZUKJ010000060.1:0-16073 GCA_045643225.1 Treponema sp.
GATTGGAAAGAAAATAAAAATAAAGAATGTCTTTTGGTTAATGGAGCTCGTCAGATTGGGAAGACTTTCATTATTGACCTTTTTGGCCGGGAGAATTATGGAAATTATTTTTATCTGAATCTTTATAAGAATCCTGAATACTCCGAGATTTTTGAGGGAAGTTTGGAACCGGATGAAATTTATAAAAGAATGTCACTTTTTATTCCAGATTTTCACCTTGAGGAAAAGGACACCCTTGTTTTTATTGATGAGATTCAGCGTTGCAAAAAAGCAAGGACTGCTTTGAAATTTTTGGCCATCGATAATCGTTATGATTTTATTGCGTCAGGCTCGCTTTTGGGAATTCATTACAATCAGAATCTGGATGATGAGGGAGTGGAAAGTGAAATCTCTATTCCCGTGGGATACGAAAGGGAAGTGGAAATGTTTTCCCTGGATTTTGAGGAATTTCTTTGGGCAAAAGGAAAAAGTCCGGAGGCAATCAATAATTTAAGAGAATATTTTGATTCAAAAAGGAAAGTCCCAGATGAAATAAACCAGACCTATCAAAATCTTTTTAGGGAATATCTTGTAGTTGGTGGAATGCCGGAAGTGGTGAACAAATTTTTAGAAACTGGGAATTTTCAGGACGTGCATCAGGTACAAAAAAAGATATTCAATTCTTATGAAGATGATATTTGGCATTACGCAAAAAATATTGACCGTCCTAAAATCAAAGCCTGTTATTATTCTATTCCGAGGCAGCTTGCAAAGAAGTACACAAAATTTCAATACAAGGTTATCGAGAAAACTGGTTCGGCAAAAAAATATGGGAACAGCATCGAGTGGCTGGAGGATTCAGGATTGGTCAAGCTTCTAAAAAATGTGTCCCTTCCGGAAATGCCTTTGGTGGCTTATGAGCAGATAGAAAACTTCAAGATTTATACCACCGATATTGGATTGACCACAGCCATGTTCGGTTTTGAAACTCAGGCGGCGCTGGTGAAAAATCAACTTACGGGGCACGCAAAGGGTGGCATTTATGAAAATCTGATTTTTGATGTTCTGAACAAAAGAGGATTCGTTCTCCATTATTATAAAAAAACTGATAACAGTCAGGAAATTGAGTTTTTGTTTGAAAAGGATGGAAAAGTCGTTCCTGTGGAAGTAAAGTCAAAAGGAGGGGAGACGGTTTCTCTAAACAATTTCCTTGAAAAATATCCCGACTGTTTTGCCTACAAATTGGTGGATGGAAATGTTGGTGTAGTGGATAAAAAAATTGTCCTGCCTCATTATATGGTCATGTTTATTTGACGGAGTTGGTTTTTGTGTGTGGGGGTAATTGCTAACCATTACAATAGTCTTAAAAAAATTGAAATTTTATTATAATGTACAGAGTGATTTTCAAGGGGAGAATTGTGATGGTCACAACACAACACGATAGCTATCTCAATAAGAACAACTTAAATAGTGGTGCTGGGACCTCCGCGTCGGCTACAGCAACGACCGCCGCGAGTGCGGCGGCTACTACAACAGCGCCAAATACTGCGGTGTATCCAGCAAAAGCTATGACGAGGCCGAAGACCTGGGCAGCGGCGGTGGCTTCCGTATTGTCCGTTCCGCAAGCAAGTAGGAGATGGAACGCCGGGGGACGGACAGGCAAGGCGGGAAGCCGTAGCCGGGCAGACTCCTGGTGTGGAGGCGACAATCACAAAATCCTGCAAAAAAAATGCGATACCTCACAATTTTTTTGCAGGATGACCGAGGCTGTCAAACTTTTGTCGTGCCAACGGTCCAGTCCACAGGTCTTTGTATCAAGGTCCGTCATCTGGAAATAATCAAGTCAACTATCCTTTGGCTTTTGGGAAGAAAGAATCCTGCCACCGGGCCCACCAGGAAGGCGCATACAATGGTTCCTGCACCAAAGGAGCCTCCGAGTAAAAAGCCTGAAAGAATAAAAGAAAAATCCACAATCATCCGGATTATGCTGAATTTCTTTTTCGTTTTATCGCTGATTACAACCGCCACCAGGTCATTTGGACCGGTACCTGCATCTGACTTGATTACAATGGTCATTCCAAAGGCCAGTATAACGCATCCAGCTGCGAGCATAAGAATCTTGAACCACAGGTGGGGCACCATCATGAAAATCGGCGACAGCAAAAATGAAAACAGGTCAATGATAGGTCCCCCAAAGGCCATGCAGAGCACTGTTCCAATTTTTATATAGCTCCGGTCAATCAGCAAAAGAATCAGGATTATCAAAAGGCACATGACCATGTGAACATTTCCGTGAGTAAGCAGGGAAAAATCCAGAACCTTTTTTAGGCTCCGGAATATTCCTTGGATCAAAACATTGAACGGATCGGAACCCAGGTTTGTCAAAAGGAAAAGCGTCACACCAAGATGTGCAATGACAAGTCCCGTCAGCAAAATGCAGATTCTTACAGCAATTTCCTTCATGCCTCTTTTTTTGTTTTCCATAAATCAAATCCCCTCAACAAATTTTTTGCACCACTCCAGATGTTCCATCAATGTTTCCTCAAACAGTTCCGGGTACACCTCTTGGATTTTTTCTATCAGTTCCACAGTTTGTGCTGGTTTTCCATCTCCCGAAACCACCACCTCGCAGTAACCTTTTTCCCGCTCCTGTTTTGCAGCCAGGTTTTTGTGCTGGTGAAGATATTTTATCTGGGGCAGGGAACTGAATTTTTTTATCTGATGGTCATCCAGAAGTGGCAGCTTGAAGTTGCAGACCGGTTTTGGCTCCGGCAAACTTGTGGCCCGGTTCAATGCGATGTGTGTCATCAAATCAAAAACCGAAATCCCCATGGAGGCGCAGTAGGTTTCGCTCATGCCGGAAAGCCTTGGGTTGATTTCCACGACGAACCATTTCCCGTCACTGAAAATCAAATCCACCTGGGCCACACCGTCAATGTCCAGTTTTTTTGCCAAATCCAGAAGCATGGATTTTAGTTCATCAATCTTAAAATCTGCAGATTCCACCGGCCCCATCTTTACGCTAAGCTTTGGACTGGTGATTCCGAACCGGTTCAAAGAAAAAAGCAGGGGAGGCATGATTTTATATTCACCATTGCGTCCGTAGATTTCCGTACCAAAGTGCAGTCCCTCAATGTATTCCTCCACCAGCCGGTCCGATGTGTTCCGTCCGTTTTTCAAATAATGGACCGCCTGAGGAAAGGTTGTCGCAACCTCCATGCCAACGGAACTAAGCCCCACGCAATCCTTTATGACCACAGGATATTTCATGGCGGCCACCTTTGATAAAACAAAGTCCTTGTAGTTGTTTGTCTCCAGTTCCTTTTTTCCACGTTCCGCCCAAAAATTTTCGTGGTGGACATAAACGGATTTTGCGCAAGGAAAATTGTGGGCCCTAAGAAAATCGGCGGTTAATTTTTTATCAAAGCAAATCATCTGGCTTTCGTCATTTGTGCAGACCACATCCACACCATTTTTTTCAAGCTCGCCGGCCACAAGGCAGTCCTTCAGTCCCATCCAGTCGTAGGGGGAAATCCAAAAAGTTGCAGCCACAGCCAGATCCGGTTTGAGCTCAAGAATCTCCGACGCAAAATCTACGGCAGATTTTTTTTCACAGATTTTGTATTCCACCAAGGATGATTTAGGGGAGACCTGATTTTTGTCCAAGTCCAAAACAAAAGACCCCGGCAACTGGGTCACCACAAAAAACTTGTGCTGGGGAAAATCAGAGGCCAGGGAATCAAGACAGCTGGAGCGGAGAGGAAAAGTGTTGATGACCGTCTCCTCTCCGTTGTAGCTGTTGGAGTTTGTGCTATAAAAAACTATGTTCAATTTTTATCTGATTGCGTCAATGTTGGAATGTCCGGCCGCAACAAACGGAAGTACATTTTCTTCCATGTCAATCTTCAGCAAAACAAAATGTGGTCCCGGAGTGAAGGCCTTTTTGTACCATTCGCTGTCGGCGTTTGCATCGATTGCATCAATTCCAAATCCTGCCGCAATGTTCAAAAGGTTTGGAGACTTCTTGAACTCGGAGGCACTGAAATTTTTGTTGAACAGATATTCCTGCTGCTGATGGACCATTCCAAGGCTTCCGTTCTGGAGGACAATGACCGTTACGTTCAGTTCTTCCTCCGCCAAAGTTGCCAGTTCCTGGATGTTCATCAAAATACTTCCGTCACCGCTGATGCACACAACCCGCTTGTCCATGTTTGCCAATGAAGCACCCACCGCCGCAGGAAGACCGAAGCCCATGGTTCCAAGGGAGCCGCTGGTCAAAAACTGTCTTGCCTTTGTGACTGGATAATACTGGGCGCTCCACATCTGGTGCTGTCCAACATCTGTGGTGACTATGATTGAATCAGCCTTGACCCCGGCCTTTTCCGCCATCTCTGGAATCTGCTGAATAAATTTTCTTGGGTTGACGGAATCCTTTGGAACTGAAGGGTTACGGCCAAGCTCAAAACTTTCGGTCTCCGCAAAAGTCTTCCTCAAGGATTCAAGCCATTCTTCCCTAAGCTTTCCTTCCTCCGTTGATTTTGCATCGGCCTTTGATTTTACTGCCTTGGCCAAAAGTGGGAAAGCCATCTCCACTTCGCCTACAAGCGAAATCGATGCCGGAAGAATCTTGTTGATTTCAGCAGCGTCCACGTCAATGTGAAGAATCCTTGCGTTAGGGCAGAACTCCTTTATGACACCTGTGGCCCTGTCGTCAAAACGGACACCGGCTGCCAGAACCAGGTCAGCGTCGTGCATTGCCAGGTTTGCGGCATAGGAACCATGCATACCTACCATGCCGAAATTGTTTTTATCCAATCGTGATACCGCACCGATTCCCATCAAAGAGGAAACAACGGCTCCATTGTATACTGAAAGCAAGTCGGCGATTCCCTTTGAGGCGTCCGGATTGTTGCATCCTCCACCAAGATAGAGGACGGCTTTTTTTGCTTTAACCAGCGCGTCCGCCATGGAATCAATTATGCGTGAAACTTCTGATTCAGGTGTGGCGAATCTTTTAGCGAAAGTCGAATGTTTTGAGTCGTCCACTGATTTAATTTCCGGCCACTTTTCAAATTCTACAACCTTTGTCTGAACGTCACGGGGAATGTCAATCAGGACAGGTCCCGGACGGCCGCTGACTGCAATTGCGAATGCCTGAGGAATCGCTTCCAAAAGTTCAAGAGGGTTTTTGACCATGACGGAGTGCTTCGTGATAGGGAAGGACAAACCGAATGTGTCCGCCTCCTGGAAAGCGTCCGTTCCAATCAAAGAAGAGTTGACCTGCCCTGTGATTGCTATAAGTGGGATTGAGTCGCATCTTGCGTCCGCCACCGAGGTCAAAAGGTTCATGGCACCCGGACCGGATGTTGCCATACAGACTGCCGGTTTTCCTGTGGTACGGGCAATTCCCTGGGCAATAAATCCTGCCGCCTGCTCCTGCCTTACCAAAATGTGGCGAATGGAGCTTCTGTTCAGCTCGTCATAAAGTGGAAGAATTGAACCTCCAGGGATTCCTGCAACAGTCTTGATTCCGTGCAGCTCCAATAGTTTGACAATAATCTGTGATCCGCTTGCTTTTATCATAATTCGTATATTCTATATGGTACAAGGATTTTATTCAACAGATAGGATTTCAGTAACGCAGGATGGAACCGCTATAATTTAGGGGAGCTGCAGTTCTTTTTTTAGTCCCCGGGATTTCCTTCATGGAAAGTTCTGTCGCAAGGGCTAGCTGCTGGTCCGTAGTTATGTTCATCTTTAGACAACGTTTTGCAATTTCCACAGCACTTTCATGCCGGCCGGTTGATATTCCTTGTTGAATACTTTGTTGCAGTCTGTCGTTTATGTATTTGTCCAAAACATCGCACATGTTCAGGCTCTTCTTTTTGTTTTCTTTATGAAAGTTTTGCTGGGCGTGCTCATACCTGCTGTCCCCAGTAAGAACCGCCATCATTTTTAGTACTTCATCTACATGACGAATTGTGTCTTTGCTTGGGTTGTAAGATTTGTTCATTCTGTTTTGAACAAAAAAATCCGCTACATTTTTGAAATCACTTTTGAACAGTTTTACCTGTTCAGGTTCCATCCATGCGATTTCAAAAACATTTATCTTATATTCACTTATATAAACCACCAGTTTGTCAGGGATTTCAAGACAGGAGTGCAAATTTTTATGTTTCCACCGGGGCATTCATTCCAGGAGAGGAGGGTAAAAAAAATCCCCGGAAAACCTTTGTGTCAGGGGCTCCAGGGATTGCTAGTCTAGAACGAATGTTGTTTATACGTGGAATTCGTCAATCTGTGTTCCGATCTTGGAAATCGAGTTCTCCATCTGCTCGGTAAGGCTGGACAGGGTTGAACCGGTTTCGTTGATTCTTGTTGCGCCGTTGGACATCTGCTCCATTCCGTCCTTCATGCTTAAGGTTGAATCCTGCAAAAGTCTGATTTCCTGGAGGATGGCCTTGTTTCCTTCGGACATCTCCATTGAGGCGGTGCGGACTTCGGAGGTGCTGTCGTTCATGTTGTTAAGGGCCTGGGAAATCTGCTTTGAGCCTTCGCTCTGTTCCATCATGGCGTTCTTGATTTCACGGACAAGGAATGTGGTGTTGTTGATTCCATTTGAAACTTCGCTGAAGGAATTTCCTGCTTCAAGGGAGGCCTGGACAATTCCGCTGATTGTTTCGGAAATCTTTTTCAACTGTTCACCGATTGTCTTTGACTGCTGCGATGATGTTTCTGAAAGCTTACGGATTTCGTCGGCAACAACAGAGAATCCCTTTCCTGCTTCACCTGCATGGGCAGCCTCAATAGCGGCGTTCATGGCCAAAAGGTTTGTCTGTTCCGCGATGCTTGAAATAACGGAGTTTGCTTCCTGCAGGGTCTGGGATTCCGCTTCAACGGTCTTGATCAGGTTGTTGACGTCCTCCTGTTTCTGTACACCCGTGACGGCCTTCTTTTCCAAATCTTCGAAAGCGTTGGACATTTTATTTACCGACGAGTCAACGGAATTAATGTTTCCAATCATCTCTTCGATTGCGCTTGAAGCCTGGACCACTGATGAGGCCTGGTTTTCGATCATATGGTTAAGGGACTCAATGTTGGAGGCAATCTGGTTGACGGCTCCGGCAGTCTGGCTTACGCTGTTTGTCTGGTTGTTGATTTCCTGGCCCATCTCCTCAATATTGCTGATGATCTGGGTGATCGATGCCTCTGTTTCCTCTGTGCTTGAGTTCAGGTTGCGGCCTGTAGTTATGAGTTCATCCTTTGAGGCCTTTATGTTCTTTACGATGTCCTGCAGCTTTTCAGCAAATTTGTTGAATCCGGTGACAACCTTTCCGACTTCATCGTTTGGAACATGCGAAAGCTCGATACGCTTTGTCAAATCGGCGTTTCCTTCCGCAATTCCGTTGATTGTCTTCTGGACTATCTGCAAAGGCTTCAATGATTTTATGAGCAGGGTAGAGATAACTGAAATAAGTGCCGCAAGGAACACCAATCCACCAAAGGCAAGAATCTTGATGATTAAGTTGGTGGACAGCTTGACATCAACTTCGTCAAGGGAAACGAGGAAGAGCCAGTTAGGAGTGTTCTTTACAGGACTGAAAGTCAAAAGGATTTTCTTGTTTTTTGCGCTGGTGCTCCAGGTCTGGTCCATTTCACCGGTCATCATCGCCTGGGCAATCCTTTCCGGCAAGTCCGTTTTTACTCCCACGTCAAAATTTGCATCCACCTCGTCAGCGTCGCCTGAGGTCGCGATGAGTGTGTTCTCTCCTGAAAAGAGGTTCGCCACGCCGGTTGTTCCCAGCTTTGCACTGTTTATGACATCGCCGATCGAATCAAGGCTGACGATTCCTGTAAAGAAACCGACCAGCTTTCCGTTTGCTTTTGCGGCCTTACAGATGTGGACAATGGATTTTCCTGTGACTTTTGATTGGACAGGGTTGTCCATTGTGAAATCCTTGTGCTTTTCTACAATGTCAATGAAATAGGAACGGTCCTTTACTGTTGTTGTGGTGTCAATGTCCGAATTGAAATTTCCGTCCAAGTCAACAAAGGCTACGTAATCGAAACCTTCATTCCTTATGTCGGCATGATCCTTAAGCCATGCGACAATCTGCGCAGGGTCCTGGGTTTTTACAACATCCGCACTGGTGTAGGCGTCCAGGAGACTGAAATATTCCGCTATCTTGCTGGACAGAAGATTGGAGTAAGTGCTTGTGACAAAGCGACATTCTTCCTCATAAGTCCTCGTCGCGTTACGTGTTGAGGACGTGCTGATTAACGCGGTCTGAAATCCATAAACGGCCAGAGCAGTTATTGAAACAAATGCAATTATTTTCAGCGTCAGGTTACTGACTTTCTTCTTGCTTCCCATAAAACTATAACACCCCTTGGATAGATTTATTCTCTGCTAGTTTGATAAACTCCAACATCCGGCTACTTTACCGGAAACTCTCCTGCTTTTCTGCTACCTAAAAACTCTTTATCCATATTGATATCGGCTATCCGCGCTGATAAGTTGAATCTGTTTGGATAACTCCAATGGAATCTCCGTGGCTGCATTTATATTGTAACAATCTATCAATATAATGATAACACAACATCACAATTTTTTTAAGTAGAAATAAAAAAAAAAATTCATTATATTCTTTTGTGTCGGATTTATAGTTCCGGATTTATTGATTTTTAGCGAGGTTTAGGAAATGGCAAAGAAATTGACGCCGATGACACTTTTGTGTGGATATCTGGGTGCTGGAAAGACAACACTTTTGAATCAGGTTTTGAGCAACCAAAAGGGATACAAGGTTGCCGTAATCGTAAATGATATTGGTGAGGTCAACGTTGATGCAAAATTGATTGCCGATGGTGCGAAAATTACGGACACCAGCGACATAGTTCCGCTTACAAATGGATGTATCTGCTGTACCCTCAAGAGTGACCTTGCCCAGAATATTGAAAACCTCATAAAATCTGGAAAGTATGACTATATCATGATCGAGGCTTCCGGAGTATGTGAGCCAATGCCAATTGCCCAGGAGCTGGAGCTGATAAAGAATGGAAAACTTGACAATGTTGTCGGTGTTGTAGACGCCGCCCGACTTGTTGATGAATTTGCGGGTGGAGACAAGCTGCTGGGAAGGAAGGATGAAGAGGATATTGAGTCCCTCCTGGTTCAGCAGATTGAATTCTGTTCAACATTGGTCATAAACAAAAAGGATTTGGTCACCGAGGACCAGTTCAAGAAAGTCCGCAAGGTTATTGAGGTCCTCCATCCTGGAGTCAATATTATTGAGACTGACCACGGAAATGTTGATGTCGAAAAGATTTTAAGCACAGGCAGTTTCGACTTTGAGGCCGTTTATGCCAGCGCCGGCTGGTGTAAGCAGCTTGAGGAAGGTGAAGTTGACGACGACGATGACGAGGATGAACACGAGCATCACCATCACGACGAGCATGAGCATCATCATGAACACAATCCTGAACATGGAGAGGAAGGTCACGTTTGTGACGAACATTGCGACCACCACCATGACGGCGATGATGACCATGACCACCACGGACACCATCACCATCATCACGAGCACCACCACGAAGGGGAGTCCGAGGATGAGTACGGAATCGGAACCTTCATCTATTACCGCCGCAAGCCATTCGACCGCATCAAGCTGGACGAATTTGCCAACCGCTGGCCAAAGAATATCATCCGCTGCAAGGGACTCATCTGGTTTGCCGATGAACCTGAAATGGCATGGGTGTTTGAGACCTCCGGCCGTCAGATTCAGGCGGGCTACAGTGGACAGTGGATTGCCGCCGTTCCACCTGCCGAACAGAAAAAGATTCTTGCCCAGAATCCTCAGATCAAGGAGGAGTGGGATGAAAAGGTTGGTGACCGCATGATCAAGCTTTGCGTCATTGGTCAGAATCTTGATAAAAAGGCCATCTCCGCTGATTTGGATTCCTGTCTGGCAGACTAAAAGTGGCTGGTCAGAAAAATAAAGGCAAAAAAAAATCAACTGGAGTCCCTTCAAAAAAGGGCTCCAGGTCCTCAAAGAAAAGTCCAAAGGTGAAGCTGGATACAAAGGCTGTCGTCGGCGTGACCATCGCGATTGTGCTGGCCTGCGTCGGTGCGCTTTTGTTTGCCGGCTACATGCTTTCGGGGGACGGAGAAGAAACCGGACAAAATCCATCCGGACAGTCGCTTCCTTCAGCCCCAATGCAGCCGGAGCCTGAAAAAGATGTTGCGCCTCCTGAACCTGCAACCGTTGAGGAAAAGAGGCGGCCGGAAGGGAAAGATTCCGGAACCACCGTTCCAAAAACGGAGCCGGTTCTTGAAGTTGTGCCGCCGGATGAAGTCAATCCGGTTCCCGTGGAAGAAACCGCAGTGGATTCCCTTCCTGAAATAGGCGTAAACATTCCGCCTGCGGTCAACAGGGCCAGAATCTGTTTTGTCATTGACGACGGCGGAATGAATCTGGAGAACGTAAGGAAGTACACCTCCCTGCCATTCCCGTTGACTGTCGCTGTCCTTCCAAGGCTGTCCCATTCAAAGGAGTGCGCGTCCCTTGTTTCATCTTCCGGAAAGGAACTGATTCTTCACCAGCCCATGCAGGCGCATGATTTTTCATCTGGAACGACCCCTGATCCTGGGCCTGGTGCGGTGCTTCCGGATATGGACTCCCATCAGGTTGTCTCCACCGTTAACGAAAATCTTGCAGAGGTAGGAGCCGGGGTCAGGGGAATCAACAATCACGAGGGCTCCCTTATCACGGAGGACAGGGAAAAGATGGACAGCATCCTTTCTGTGGCAAAAAGCAAGGGGATTTATTTTCTTGATTCCCGTACCACCTCGACCAGCACGGTCCCTCAGGTGGCGAAGGAAAAGGGCATGACCTATATTGCCCGGTACGCCCCTTTTTTGGATAATGTTGTTGAGCGGGACCAGATGCTGGGCCAACTGCTAAAGGGCCTGGAGACTGCCAACAAAAATGGATATGCAGTGATAATCGGTCATGTCGATAAGTCCGCGGAAATACTTCCAAAGCTTCTGGCCGACATATATCCGCATCTGGTCAGAAAAGGCTATGAATTGACGACGCCGTCATCTTTGTTGAATTGATTCGTGCCGATGGGGTTCATTCATTATGAAGGACGGGTTTTGGGCTCTGGGATTGCAAGGCTTAAGACATCGCTTTCTCAAAGTTGACTCTAAAATATATCCAGCCCCGCATCCCTGGTTTATGGGTGCGGCAGAAAATCTATGGGCATGGGCCCGTTTTTTATGGGGGAAGCTAAATGAAGGTTTTAGGAATTGAAAGCTCCTGCGATGAAACAGCGTGCGCAATTGTTGAGGACGGTCACAAAATTATAAGCAACGTGGTGGCCACGCAGATTCCGTTCCACCAGATTTATAAGGGGGTGGTTCCTGAAATTGCCAGCCGAAAACATGCCGAATGGATTCTTCCTGTTGTCCGTCAGGCCCTTGAGGAGTCGGGACTTTCCCTTGCGGATGTGGATGCCATAGCCGCCACCAACCGTCCGGGGCTTATGGGTTCGCTTCTGGTGGGGCTCTCATTTGGAAAAACCTTGGCCTGGGCTTCCGGAAAGCCGTTCATCGCCGTGAACCACATGCTGGGACATATGTATGCGGCTCATCTGGCTAGCGACATACAGTATCCGTACATCGGGCTTCTGGTGAGCGGCGGCCACAGTATTATTGCAAAGGTAAACGGTTTTGATGACCTGGAAGTGCTTGGAACAACTATCGACGACAGTGTGGGGGAAGCCTTTGACAAGGTCGCAAAATATTATGACCTTGGATATCCGGGTGGTGTCATAATCGACAAGCTTTCACAGGAAGGAGACCCTAAGGCATTTTCATTCCCTGTGCCAAAGATGGATAAAGGGGACCACCGCTATGATGTTTCGTTCAGCGGATTGAAGACTGCGGTCATACATCAGGCGGATTCCTTCCTGAATCCTGGATACGAAAAAAACACAGCCAATATCGCCGCCGCATTCCAGGAGACCGCCTGCCGGACGCTGGTGTCAAGACTGCTCCGTGCGGTGGAGGATACTGGATTAAAGACTGTTGTAGCCGGCGGAGGGGTAGCTGCCAACAGCAGGCTCCGTGCCATGCTCGCAGAACATACGGAACTTAACTGCATATTCCCTCCGCTAAAACTTTGCGGTGACAACGGCGCCATGATTGCTGGAGTCGCATATCATTTCCTCAAGAGGGGAGAGACAAGCCCATTGAACACAACCGCCTGCGCAAGGATTCCCCAGTTCAAAAGGGGACTTGCAAATCTTGAAGCCTTCGGAAGACGCTAGGTGAATCCAGTGGATAAAAAAATACCCCTCTTACTTTTGTCCAGTAAAAGGGGTACATATCAAAAATATCCAGAAGAGGGGGATTTCTGTTTGTGGCGTTTACAGCATGGGAACCTGGGAGTCGTCATCATTTTCGACGATGATGTTCAGGTTTCCGTTTTTTATTCTTAGCTCGTCAATAAATTCCTTCAAGTCAATGTCCTTTTTTGGAAGGATGTTGTAGGAAAGAACAAAAATTGTACCCATGTTCGAGGTCTTAACATTTTTGACCGAATATTTGACCAGATATTTGTCAAAGGTTTCCTCAAAAACGTTCTTGTAATTCATGTCCTCTGGTATGGTGATTTTTAGGACCTGGTAGTGTTCTATATTCCAGTAGTGCTGCAGAAGAAGGAATAGCAGCGTAATGATTATCGTGATTGTAAATCCGATGACGTAATTTCCCAATCCGATGATGATACCCACTGCCAGTGTAAAGAACACGTAGAGTATATCCTTTGAATCACCGGGAATGCTTCTGAATCTGACCAGCGCAAAGATTCCAGCCAGGGACACAGCTTTCTTTAAGTCGGTAGCGATAAAAGGAATCACGACTGTCATGATCACAGGCAAAAGCAATATGGTTATCGCGAAGTTTTTCGAAAACCTCTTGTGCTTATGTCCCAGGATGTACCCCGCTGCAATCACGATTCCCGCAAGAAGGCCCATAAGTATGTTGAACATTATTTTTATTTCTTCAATGCCAACATTAAAACCGTTGAATAGTTCGTTCATTTTTCTTCCTTCAGTCTACACTTCTAAAAAGATTATTTTCAATACACCTGCAAAAACAAAGCCGTTTACTTTTTATTTTCGGACATCCTTTCCAGGTACCGGCTATATTCGGTCCCATATTTTGAAAAGGAAGTGCTTACTATTTTCCGTTTTGATAGAAATTGCACAAACCAAAGAGGGAACGCCTTGAAAGCCTTTGCCTCCACCAGCCATTTTCCATCCGGCAAAAGCTGCTCTCCGCTGGATGGAATCTCAAGCCTCAGGTTGTCCCGCCTGGTTTGAAGGTTCGTGTCTATGGTCAACCGGAAATCCGAATTGTTTTTTTCAAAAAAGGCCCACCGGTCGTAAGAAATAAACACTCTCGGAAGCAGGTTGTAGAAGTGGAATATGTAGTCTATTTCCCTCATGACCTGTCTGTTGATTTTTGGAGACTCAGAAATTTCTCCTGTCTGAAAATAGTGGTATGCATCTTCCAGTTTGAACGGGGTCCGCCGCTTGTTCACTACGGAGTTGTATTTTTTTTTGCTCTCCAAATAAACCGTGTCAGACAGTTTTGCGGTGCCATAACTTCGTAGCCGGATTTTTTCCTTGAAAAAAGGTTTTTCCAGGGATTTCCTGATTAGCTCATCCGCGGAAGTGTCCAGGTAGATGTTGCATATGGAATATGGTTTGCCGTCTTTATTAAAGGGGTCGTTGTTCATATAGTTCCCGATGGTTTCCAGGAGGGCATCCTTGTCGTCATCGGAAAGAAGGTATTTTATTTCCCTTCGGTTAAACACTTCAATAGCCATAAACCTTGTCCGCAGTAGTTCAAATAATTTTTCAAAATTATATTTTATGAAGAATTTTTTTCAAGTATTTTTTGGTCACTTCGAAAAGAAAAAACAAATATTTAAAAACTTTTTTTTACTGAGGAATCTAGATTTGGCGCGGGTTCGCAAAATATTTAAGCGGGGTTCAATTTTGTTTTGTGCAATTTTATAGTAGCCGCCTTGCTGGATAACGGTATCAAATTTTAGTGGCGGCAAAAAAAATCTTGATTCGTGTCGATGGGGTACATAACCCGACGCTTTGAGTCGAAAAAAAAGATGATACCCCCAATGCTTGTGGCTGGTGTCATTCATTTTTTTTAGGTTAGATTAAAGTGCATCCCTAAAAATTGCAATTTTTAGAGATTCCCTAAAGAATGTACGCCATAGAGGTAATCCTGATTTTTTCAGGCTCCCACATTTTATGGCAAGAAAATGGAGTGCAAATTTTATGTCCGATGAATCCAGAGTGTTGAACGTTATGAGAAAAATACGCTGCGGTGAAAATGTCTGTATCGCAGCCTTTGGAGGTTCCATTACTACCGGCTATAATTCCGAACCAAGGAATGAAAATTCCTGGGCATCCATTGTGGCCCGCTGGTGGACAAAGAAAGGACAGGAGAATGGTTCGGAGGTAATGTTCCTGAACGAAGGGGTCTCCGGAACGGACAGCGCCTGGGGAGCCGTCAGAGTAAAAAGCCATCTCCTTCAAAATGAGGTCGATTTGGTTCACCTGGAGTTTGCCATGAACGACCAATGGCTTGAGCCTAAGGTCCGCCGCAGAAGTTACGAAGGAGTGGTGAGGCAGCTTATGGACAACCGGGAGACGGCCGTGATAGCTTTGTTCGTCAATGAAAAGGAGCCCCCTCAATCAAGCCAGCAAAAAGAGCAGCAGGAAATATGCCAACACTACGGAATCCCTTTCGTAAGCTGGAAGGATTGCGAAAACCAGGTGAGCGACCAAAAAGGTTTGGCGGTACCTTGGACTGAATATTTTGATGCAGAAGAAAACGTGCATCCCAATAACAAAGGCCATTCCAGGATAGCGGAACACATAATTAATCTGCTGGAAAAAATGTGGTCGGATCAGGGGCAGATTTCAAATGGAATGCCGGTGACAAAAAAACTTCCCGCACCTTTGACTGACACTGGATATCAATACGCAGAATATTTCACCTCAAAAAATCTTTCTCCCCGGCAGAACATTTTGTGGGAAAATACAGGCCCGGTACATCCTGAATGGCTGGAGCATGGAAACGCAAACGCTGGCTGGTCAACGGATAAGGAAAATGCCACACTTGTGTTTAGGGTGCGCTGCTGTTCCGTTAATCTGCTTTATTGCGAAAGCGACCAGTTCAGGAATGCAAAAGCCTGGGCCCGTTATCCCGATGGAACAAAATCGGAGGAAGTCATCCTGGAATGCAAAAACCCAATCAGAAAGGGGTACCTGGGATGGGGGAGCAGGGAATTGTGCGCATTCCAGACGGAGCGGGACCTGGAAATCTTTGTGACCTGTTCCGCGGATGAGAACGGGAAAGGAAAAACCACGAACCTGTGCGGAATAATTGCGACACACATGAATTGCATTGGCACTGATGAATAAAAATTCCTTAAAATCATCCTCCGTTGCCGCATCGGAAATTGAAAAAACGGCTTACGGTCTAAACCAAAACTCCCGGTCACAAAACGAGGGAACTTTGTTTTGGTGTAGGACGGGCCTGCCTTGAAAACAAGGGGGGACCGGACCCGGTCGCATCCGACGGTTGGCTGACCGGCTTTCCGGGGTTCCATTCCTCCGCGGGCTCCGGAAACGGCGGTGCCGTCCCCTGCAATCCGGCGTGGCGTCCACCATGGGGACCGGATGCGGAGGGGGCGCATGGGGTCCATGAAAAAAATAAAAAAAAATCATAAAAAAGTGGCCGGCGGTGTTGACACAAAACGGCGGGCGGTGTATATTAACACTCACCACGACGGAAGCCGTGGCAAGCGAAGTTTGACAGCGAAGGGAAGGAAAGAAGAGACGAAGATGCGCGGGGGAGACCCGCGCAGCAGCAAGAGTACATGAGACTGAGAACACGTGTGGCGCATCCCGGAAGGGGGCGCCGAACGAACCCGACCCCGCGGATGCGGGGGTCGATCCTTGAAAAGAAGGACGTCGGGGGCGGACATAAAGTGGTGAAT
>JAZUKJ010000061.1:0-69004 GCA_045643225.1 Treponema sp.
ATACGGATGCAACCCAAACCAGAAACCGGCTAGGGTTTTTATGGAAAATGGCGCTGATTTGCCAATAACAGTTTTGAATGGCAGACCAGGTTTTATTAATCTTTTGGATGCTTTCAACGGATGGCAGCTGGTAAAGGAACTCAAAGAAGCAACAGGTCTCCCAGCCGCTACAAGTTTTAAACATGTTTCTCCAGCAGGAGCAGCAGTTGGACTTCCACTTTCTGACACTCTCAAGAAGATTTATTTTACCGACGGCATTGAACTCACTCCAATGGCCTGTGCCTATGCCCGTGCCCGTGGAGCAGACCGCATGTCCTCTTTTGGTGATTTTATTTCCCTTTCCGACGAATGTGACGAAGCAACTGCTCTTCTGATTAAAAAGGAAGTCAGCGACGGTGTTTTGGCTCCTTCATATTCTCCAAAGGCTCTTGAAATCCTCAAGGCAAAGAAAAACGGAAACTACCTTGTTATCCAGATTGACCCGAACTATGTTCCTGCTGATTTGGAAAAGAAACAGGTTTTTGGTGTGACATTCGAACAGGGACACAACTTCCTCAAAATCGACGAAAGCTGCCTTTCAAACATCGTTACAAAGAACAAGAACCTTTCCGAAGAACAGAAACGCAACCTGATGATTTCACTCATCGTTTTGAAATATACCCAGTCCAACAGTGTCTGTTTCGTAAAAGACGGACAGGCAATTGGAATTGGAGCAGGTCAGCAGAGCCGTGTCCACTGTACAAGACTTGCAGGTCAGAAAGCTGACAACTGGTGGCTCCGTCAGTGTCCAAAAGTTCTGAACCTTGATTTTGTTGACGGAATCAAGCGTGCTGACAGGGACAATGCTATCGATGTCTACATCGGTGAAGAATACATGGACGTTCTTGATGAAGGAAAATGGCAGAGAATCTTTAAGACAAAGCCGGAAGTATTCACAAGAGAAGAAAAGGCAGAATGGATTGCAAAAAATACAGACGTTGCCCTTGGTAGCGACGCATTCTTCCCATTCGGTGACAACATTGACCGCGCCCACAAATCCGGTGTAACAGCAGTTGTCCAGCCAGGCGGCTCAGTCCGTGATGATTTGGTAATCGAATCAGCAGATTCATACGGAATGGCCATGTGTTTTAACGGAATAAGATTGTTCCACCACTAATGGTCTGCGAGTTTACAAAGTAAACTCGGGGAGTTCGCGTAGCGAACGGCACAATGTGCTTTAACGGAATTCGTTTGTTCCACCACTAATGGTTGAAACTAAACCTGCAGTCTTTAAAACAGAAACAGGCTTTTGAAACTGCAAAAAAATTTTAATGCCCCGGGAACTTTTAATTTGTTACCCGGGGCATTTAATTTATTCATGGAGTCGGTTTGTGTTTCTAAATTTGGTTATCCCAAATATATTTCGCACTGCCCCCATGGATTATGGCAACTAATTCTCCCTTCTTACAAGTCTGATTCCTTCATAGATATTTCTATCGGAAAAACCATGACCCGCACTCTTAGCTTCACCTAAACGCTGCCAAAGAGATGCGCAACCATCCGTATTGTCATAGCTTCCACCACGAATAACCATGTTGTCAAATTTTCCTTTACCAATACAAGGATCCGTTTTGGATACACCTGAATCATTTACCCTGTTTCTATGGGAAGTGTCCCCATTTTCCGTAACGGACCTGTAATAATCCTGACACCATTCCGCCACATTGCCGCTCATATCATAGATTCCCAACGCATTAGGATGCTTCAAGCCGACCTCATGAGTTTTTATAATGTAGTCAATATCTTTATAGCCCGCAGAATTTGAACCTGTCCACGCAACAAGCTTTGGATTGTTCGAACCAGAATAAACATATTTCCAGTCCTTCTCCGATTTTAAACCTCCACGGGCGGCAAATTCCCATTCCGCTTCAGTAGGCAAACGGTAACCGTTTTTTGAAAAATCCCAGGTCACTGTCGCGGATTTTATATATTGTCCAGGCTTTCCCTTATTTGCATAAGCGATATCCGAAATTGAATAAACTTTAGCAAACCCGCAAAGTTCGCTTAACTTATTGCAGAAAATCACCGCCTCAAACCAGCTAATCCCGGCGGCAGGCCTATACTTTTGTCTTTCGGTGCCATAACGATTTTCCTTATCAGGAAGGGGGACAGACCCCATAACATATTCATAAAGTTCATTTGTGACTTCATATTTGCACATTTTATAATGGGACAAAATAACTTCCCGGCCATTATAAAAACAGTCGGATAAATCCACTCCGCTTGCATCGAAATCAGAAACTCTTTTTACAGTTGCCGTAGTCCCCTTTGGAATAACTGTCACAAATTCCGTTTTACCAAAATTCTTGCCATTGATTTTAATGTTGTTCGGATTTACATCCTCTTTTGTGTTTTCCTCATAGCTTGTACAACACTTAACCGAATCATCCCAGGAATCATATTCCCTGTAACAATTAGGACAAAGATAAATCTTCTGTATTTCCGCTTTACAAGAAATAAAACACCCAGCAATAAATACAAAGGCGACCATCAAACATTTTGCTTTCATATAAACCCCCGTAAATGATTTGAGATTATACTAACAACAAAGAATTTTACAATAGAGCGGCAATAAGAAAATTGAGTGATCTATAAAAAAGGATTTCTAATTTTTTTGGACGGCATCAGTTATTTCACTGCTTCGAAAACTTTTGGCAGACCGGCTTTCCGTGGTTCCGGCAGTAGCCTCCATTGCTGCGCAACAGGACTCCGTCCTGCCACTACAATCCGGCGTAAAAACAATCGTCCCAGGTCCATCCATAAAAAATGCAACAACTGTACAAGCTGCGCCACAAGGAATTCAACTTATAAAAGAGTTCCAGCCAAATACGATAGCAACAAAGCCATCGGCCTCAAAAAAAAATCCGAGTGCATGAATCAACTTCATCACCCGGATAATTTTCTATTTTTTGCTTGAAGATTTTTCTTCCGCTTCAGATTTTTGTTTCAGTTTTTTATCCCTCAGCCACAACGCAAACATTAAGCCAAGGCCTCCCACAATCATAATGAAACAGAAAATCTGCCCCGTACTGATATTCAACAGCGATGTATTTCTAGCTAACTCCGCACTACCGTTGACATTTATTCTGAATCCCAAATCAGCATCCGGTTCGCGGAAATATTCAATAATAAATCTGACAATTCCATATCCGGTACAATAACAAGCACCAATGAATCCATCAAAAGGTTTCTTTTTTCTAAGATTCCATAACAGGATTCCAAGGAAAACCCCTTCGAACAAGGATTCATACAATTGGCTTGGGTGTCTTGGAAGATTTACCATCGTCGCACCTTCCTCAACAGTCATTCCAACCTTTGCCATTATATCCTGGACCCAGTCATAAGCTACAGGGAATTTTTTTGCGGCAGGGAAAACCATTCCCCACGGCATGGTCGTAACTCTTCCGAACAGTTCCCCGTTAAGGAAATTTCCAAGACGTCCAAATGTATAGCCAATAGGAATGGCAACGCTCATAACGTCAATCCATTTCCATGTAGGCTTTTTATGTACACGGCACCATACAAGCATTCCTATCAATCCACCGATGAAACCACCGTGATAAGACATTCCTGCCAGGCCAGTAAATTTTTTTGTATCCGGATCGAACGGCCAGAAAATCAACCAGGGCTTTTTCCAATATGTTCCGCTGGTATCATAAATCAATGTCGAGAATATTCTTGCGCCTATCAACAGAGCTACAATTCCCCATGCCAAAAAACTGAACAAATCATCCTCAGTTGCTTTGTAGTCAGGGGTATCAAGGAGTCCTTCCTTTCGTTCTTTTTTCAAAACCAGATAAGCGGTTCCGAAGGCAAAAATATACATAAGTCCATACCAACGAATCAAGCTTAAAAATGGTACGTTCGGTATAATCTCAGGACGAATCCAAGTAGGATATGTTATATACAAAGGCATCTTTTTTTTCCTTTCTTTAGTGAATCCCCAAAATTGTAATTTCTGGAGTCAACTTAGGATTAAAACTCGGTAGCAGGGAGCCCAAATTATTTAGAGGTCTCTCCGCAAACACACTTTTTCCAGGCAACCTTAAATCTTGAAGCCCTGTCTGGCAGCATCAATCAATTTCTTTTTCAACAAAAGATTTTCTTTTTTCAATTGAGTCAGCTCAAACTGCTGCTGCTTGATTGCTTCCGCAAGTTCACCGGTTGTAAGTGTTCCGCTGCCAATCAAATCCTCAACATAAGACATTTTCTGGCTGTAGTCCTCACCAGCTTCTTCCGCCGCAATCTGGAATGAAGTTTCGCTTGCCTGGGTAATATCGTAATCATCGTCAAAGGCCAGAGTTTCGGAATGAATTATCCTATCAGCGACCCGGTATATTCCCTGGGAGACAAGGGACTGCGGTTTATAGATAATGACAGGCAATCTTGAGGCAAGAGCTTTATCCTGCAGTGTATCGCGGTAGACAACTCCAAGATGCTCCAGATTCAATCCAAGGAACTGCTGACAGGAACGGCGGATTTTATTTGCACGGTCAGCATCTTTTGGATCATCAATCATATTCAGAACCAGACGGGGCCTGAATTCGTTCATGCGTGACTTAAAAAGAGCTGTATTCTTTGGATCCACTTTCTCCAGAGCTTCCACAAGTTTAGGGATGTAAAGTCTTTGCAGTGAAGATGAATCCTTTTTCAGATTTTCAAGATAATCATGAGCAGGGGTTCCCTTCCTGAATGTATTGTACATCATTCGGAATACAATATTTTTTAGGAAAAGATAACCGTTGAGGGTTGCAGTGACAGTCGGAGCCGTAACTATGATTCCCTGGGGCGAAAGCAGGAACATATCCAGAATTGTCAAATGAGTTCCCGCTCCCAAATCAAGGATAAGATAATCAAAATTCTGTGCCTGTTCTTCAAACTTCCTGATGAGGTCATTCTTTTTGCTGGCCCTCAAAGAAGTCAGTCCCGGAATCTCAGAATCGCCCGCTATAAAAAACACATTTTCATATTCCGTTGGAATTATGGTTTCATTAAATGGTGTCTGACCTGTAAGAAATGTTCCTATTCCTGTTTTTGGCGAAGATTCTCCAATAACCAAATGAAGGTTTGATGCTCCCAAATCAAGATCCACCAAGAGAACTCTTTTTCCCGCCTGTCCTAAAGCTATAGCAAGATTTGCGCTGAGCAGTGATTTTCCAACGCCACCTTTGCCGCTTGCAACTGGTATTATCTGCATGTTTGCATTATATACTTTAAAATTGTCAAGAGCAACCTTTTACCAATTCTAATGCCCAGATTGCAGGAACAAAAAAAAGTCAAAGACAGAGGGGGCGCAAACTAAAAATGCCTCCCAATCAAATAAATGCTTGAATAAATCTCCAAAAAAACCGTAAAATATATGTATGAGTAAATCACTTTATGCGACATTAAGTCGCCATATAACCAAGGCATGTGCCCTGTTTTTCCTATCGATTTTTGCATCACAATGCTTTGCCCAGTCTTCTTCAAAAACCGCAAATCCTAGAATGGAACAGGACAAGCGCTACCTGGAAATCATCAACTCACTTTACTACTACATCCAGCAGAATTATGTAGATGATGTGGACCCGGAAGTCTTATACGCCGGTGCCCTGAAGGGAATGCTTGAGGCCTTGGACGACCCTTATTCAGTCTATATGCCAAAGGACGAATGGAGAAGCCTGAAGGATACAACCGTCGGAAGTTTTGGCGGTGTTGGACTTTCAATTTCAAAACCTAATGAAAATACACCAGAAAAACCAGCCTATGTTGAGGTTGCCCAGCCAATCGAGGATTCCCCAGGATATAAAGCCGGTATCCAGGCTGGAGATTTGATTATTGCGATTGACGGTATTGATACTTCAACAATTACAATGAACGAAGTGCTTGACCATCTTCGCGGAACTGTAGGAACGACCGTTACGGTCACAATCCGCAGAGGAAAGACTATGGAATTCGACAGAGTCCTGACAAGGGCAATTATTGAAAATCCAACAGTCAAATCCGGCATGATTGAAAACACAAAGATCGGTTACATCAAGCTTACAGAATTTTCTTCAAACACAGCCTCAAGACTTCAGGAAGCAATAAGCAAGTTCTCAGCAGAGAAATACACAGGACTTATCCTTGATTTACGCAACAATGGTGGCGGACTTCTTAATTCTGCATACGAAATTGCGGACAAGTTCATTGATTCCGGAATCATCGTTTCAACCAAGAGCCGCATTTCCTATGAAAATGCAGTCTACACAGCCCATAAAGCAAAAACAACAGTCAGAAATATTCCTGTGGTGGTACTGATTAACGGTGCCTCTGCATCTGCCTCAGAAATCCTGGCAGGAGCCCTCAAGGATACCCATGTAGCTTATCTGGTAGGCGAAAAGACCTTCGGAAAAGGAAGCGTCCAGATTCCAAGCGACCTGGTTAACAATGACGGTTTCAAGATTACAGTTGCACGGTATTACTCTCCAAGCGACTCAAACATCGATAAAATTGGTATTCCTCCTGACAGAGAAGTAAAGTTCCCTGAATTCACGGAAGAAGAAGAGAAAGCCTATGTTGATTTGATTTCTTCAAACGAAATTGAAACCTATGTCGAAAAGCACCCGTCTATGTCAGAAGCAGAAATCGCAGACTATGCCAAGGTTCTTTCCCAGACATATCCAATTGACCAGAGAGTAATCAGGAAAGTTGTCCGCAACACTCTTGACAGGACAAAACCATCAAGACTGTACGACCTGGACTATGACATCCAGTTGGAAGAGGCTATCAAGATTCTTCAGACTGAAGATATGGAAGCATTAATGAAATCAACAAAAACATTAAGCCAGCTTCAGGCAGAAGTCAAAGCGGAGACTGAATCAAAACAGTCAAAATAGCCTGATGCGACAGTTCATTTCAGATTCCGAGTTAGATTCCTCCGGATGCCTCACCGTATCGGGAAAAAAGTACCGGCATATGGTGCAGGTGCTCAGGGCGGATATTGGCGACATGATTTTTGTACGCCTGCCTGGTGGTGAAATCCAGCAGATGACTGTCGCAAAAATCAACCAGGCGGAAAAAACTCTTCTGTTACAATGCGCCGGAGACTCCTGTATCCGCCACAGCACAACAGAAGCTCCCCCTGCAGCCAGCAAACCAGAAATAGAATTATGGCTCTTCCAGTTTGTCGCCAAGCCACCAAAGATGGATTTAATCCTTAGGCAGGCGACCGAATGTGGAGCCGCTGTCATTGTTCCTGTGGCCGGCGAATATTGTCAAAGCGGTTCCGTAGAATCTGCCGCCAAAAAGAGTGATGGCAATGACAACCGGTGGCAACGCATAATAACGGAAGCCAGGGAACAGAGCGGTTCCCCTACAGAAACAAAAATTCTTCAATGCGTCACACTGGATAGGGCCATTGAAATATGGAACAGGGAATCAGAGAATTTCAACACCAAGGCTGTTGTGCTTTACGAACAAACCGACGGTACTGTCACGATTCACAAAGCACTTGCCGATAATAAAGAGATACAAAAAGTTGCTGTTTTTGTTGGAGCAGAAGGTGGCATATCCCCAAACGAAATATCAGCACTGCAAAACTCCGGAATAATTCCAGTACATTTGATGACAAACATTTTACGTTGCGAAACTGCCGCGATATATGGTTTGGCTACTGTACAGAACACCCTAATGGAGAAGGAACTATGGCTATTCAGAGAATAAAGGTATTGGATGTCCCAGTCGATATTTGTGAAGCTCAGGACATTGAAGAAAAAATCATGGAAATGGAAGCTCAGCCGGGAACAAAACAGATTGTTTTTCTGTCCGTCTGGGATCTTTTGAGGGCAAGACGAAAGGGTGAATATGCCCGTTGCGTCCAAAACGCCGACTTAATTTTGCCAATATCAAAAAGCATAATCAAAGGAGCCAGAAAACTCCGGCAGCCAGTCCCGGTCAGGTACAACCCTTTCAACGCTATAATAAGCATTCTAAGTGTGCTTGAATCACATTACAAATCCGTATATCTCCTTGGAGGCCGTAAAAAGACTCTTATGGCCGCGGAAAAAAATGTCAGGACCACCTTCAAGGATTTGCAGATTGTAGGCCGCTATGTAGGTTTCTATCCAAAAGCAGTTGAAGGTGACATTGTACAGGCCATATACAAAGCTTCCCCTTCCCTTGTACTGGTAAGCGAAGGAATAAAAGAAAAGGACTGCTGGGCATATACCAGAAGGAACAGTTTTTCTTCAAGCATATTTGTTTTTGAAAAAGACATCATCGGTATCTTCGGTGAACGATTGACCAGGATATCCGAAAAGAAATTCGACAAGGGTCTGGAAATATGGGAAGAAATCAGGCACAACCCTTTCAAGGTGTTCATGATTTTCCCATATATGAAATACAAAATCCTTTTGACTTGGTACAGGCTTTTTAGGAAAAATTCCTTAGGCACTTCAAATGGATCAAAAAACTAAGGCCGTTCTTATAATTTCCGAAAATCCATCCCTGGCCGTCTGGTGCAACCAGGTACTGGGGAAGGATTTTCAGATTGTGTGGATAAAATCCATAGCACAGGTTCCAGAGGGGATTGTCCCCTTGTCCGTCATTTCTGATTTTGCTCCAAAACAATTCGAGCCAATATACATCAATTATCAACAGAAAAGGATAAAGTGCTTCAACACTTCGTCGTCAGCAGTTTTTACTGATTCCGAACGGAGACGGTTCCCTAAGGCAAAATTTATTGAGCCCGGCAACGACCATGCGCTTTCTCTTTCAATCCTTTCTGAATGCAAGCTTTCCGTACCTCAGACAGAATCCTCAATCACTGAATACAGCAGAAAACTATATTGCGCGGCCGCTTCCGATGAAACAGTTTTATTGCTCGGAAAAATGGGAGCCGGAAAAACTCATGACGCAAAAATGATTCATAACCTGTCCAAACGAAAGGATAAAGCCTTTGTGTCTTTTACAATGGCCGAATCAAATATGGAAGCAATCGAAGGGGAACTGTTTGGAATTGCAAAAAATGCTTTCACCGGAGTTTCCCCAAAAGAAGGCCTGCTAAGTCAAGCCCAGGGAGGAACCATTTTCTTTGACGAAATTACAGAAATTCCCCTGGAAATGCAGACAAAGCTTTTGACCGTTATTTCGGAAAGAAAATTCAGGCAAAAGGGAAATCCCGCTGAAATAAAATTCACCGGCAGATTTATTTTCGCAACAAACGCCGATATCGACAGGCTTGTTGAGGAAAAGAAATTCAGGGCCGACCTTTACAGCCGAATAAATGTCCTAAGACTCAGGGTGCCGGATTTGAACGACCATTCCGAGGATATTGCTCAATTTGCCATAGCCTACGCCTCCGAGCAGAACAAAACCCTTACAAAAGACGTTATCAGGACCCTGGAAAAGCATGAGTGGACAGGAAACATCAGGCAGCTCAGGAATATTGTAATCCGGGCCTGCACGTTCGCCAAAACCGATACCATACAACTAAAGGACTTATCCTTCGATTAAGTCTTAAATCGGCATTAAAAGATTTGGTAATATATTTTGTAACACTATCTTTTTTTATGTCGAAATATGTTATATAATATAGCATTCATTACATTAGTCTGGAGGAATCTTATGAAGAAAATATTCGTATTCGCCACAGCAGCTTTGATTGCTGCAAGTGCATCAGCTTTTGACACACACACAATTACCCCAAAAGGCAATATCTCTAACTACACAAAAACAAATTATACAATTGTTTCAAAATTTGGCTCAACCTACCGTTCCGTGTCAGTAAAATATGTCCACCTCTATAACACAACTGGCCTTGAAACAGAATGTACAGGATACAATGCCAAAGATGTAGCTGTTGATAAAACCACTTACGAATACGATGCAAAGTACCGCATCATATCCGCAACTTTCTATAACGCACAGAACACAGTTATCTGGAAGACAACAACAGAATACGACAAGGTTGGAAGAATCTCCTCAGAAAGCGAATTCGACGGAGACAACAATCTTACAGGAAAAACAATCTACGAATACAACGACAAGACATCAAAAGTCACTGAATCATACTACGATGGAAACGGAAAACTTTTGGTCAGGGCCATCTCAACAAACAACGCAGTCGGCAAGCCAAGCGAAATCCACCGCTACTACGGTGACGGCTCATTGGACAGCCACGAAATTTATTCCTACAACGATGCAGGTCTTTTGTCCCAGATTGATTACAGCAATCCAGACGGCGAAATCACAACAAAGGTTGTCTACCGCTATGACGCAAAGGGCATTTTGACCGAAATCCAGACTTACAACAGCCAGAACGTTCTGTACCAGCGCGAGATTTACAAAAACGATGCCAACGGAAATCCAACAACAGTCAGCATCTATCTTGTTGCTGAAAAATTTGGAGGAACCGTTAACGAACTCCAGGCACAGTCTTCATACACATACTCATACAAGTAATATCATCATAAAGTGAACAAAGGCCTGTAGCTTAAAACCTGCGGGTCTTTTTTTATGGATTTTTGTAGCCGGCACAGGGGTCTGTCCCCCCTTTCCAGTAGTTTTTCATCCAGCCCCCTCAAAAATTGCAAATTTTACGGACGCCCGTTCATATTCTCCATAATTTTTAGCCCATAAATCCGTTCCAATAGATTAAACCTTGATTTTAATCACACCGATAATTAGAATTAAGATAGAGTGATTTAAAGAGGGGTATGTATGAAATCTATCGGAATTAAGCTTGCAGATGGGTCTTTTTATCCAATACTTGATGAAGGAAGTCTTGAAACAAAGGATCTAGAAGTTACTACCGTAAAGGATAATCAGACTAAAGTTCAAATTGACTTATACCGTTCCGAAACAAATTCCATGGACGATGCAGAATATGTGGACAGCTTGGAAATAACCCACCTAAGACCACATCCAAATGGAGAACCAAGTTTAAGTCTCCAACTGAATCTGGATTCCAACAATAAACTTCACGCTCAAATGAAAGATCCTGAAACTGGAAAATCCTCAGAGACTCAAATTGCTTTGGTTTCCCGGACAATCGAAGAACGAACAAAACCTGCAAATTTTGCCCTGAACGACGCAGAGGACGACTTAACCTCTGGAATGGATTCCGAAAACTCAATTTTTGGAAGTCCAAACGACGAAGCCTTTTCATTTGACCCAATCAGCGATATCCCGGATTTGGAAGATGATATAGACGACACAACAATTGACTTAAATTCTCTTGATATTGATTCCATCGCAGAAGCTCAAGTCTCAGATGATTTCATGACAGATTCCCAGGTCATTGACGATAACATGGTATCCGACAAACCGCTTACCGACCAGGATATGCTGAGTCCAGAGGACCTTTTCAACGATGCCCCGGAATCAACCGATGAAGAAATTTTTATAGACAAAGACGGAACAGGTTTTTCTTTTGTTGATGATTCCGCGGAAGAAACAACCAGTCCAACGGACACCTCCGAAGAAAACTATGAAGTCCCTTCCACCCTTTTGGATCCAAGCCTTTTTGATGAAACTTCAGGCAAAGCAGCTTCCGAGGAATCACAGCTTGAAAATTCCGAAGTGGATTTGGATATCGCGCCACCAGATTTTAGCGATCTTGAACTCGATGACCTTGAATTAAATTCAGAGGCCCCTATTGAAGATGATGCAAACCTTGATTCCTCTTCAGCTGATATAGCACCAGAAGCTCAGGAAGAACAGATTGAGGAAACCGTTGCGGAAGGCACGGAAGAAAAAAATCCTTATGATCTCCCTGACTTTGATGACCTGACAACCGAAGAAACAAAGGTGGATACAAACATTGAACCGGCGGTAGAGCCCGAACCTCCAGAAACAGATGCAACAGCTGAAACCGATGATTTCTCATTCTCACTGCCAGACTTTGACGACCTGGATACCTCTTCCATTGAGGATTCCGGTTCAGTTGAATTGAACCTTCCTGATTCTGGAGAGGAAGTTGTTGAAGAAGAAAAAGTCGATGCCCCTGTTGAGCCTGACGCTACAGATGATTTTGCTCCAACAGAAATCAATGCGGAACCAAAACCGGAAGAAACAGAAACCAATTCTTCTGACCTGGATTTAAATTCCCTGGACCTCCCTGACTTTGGTGACATTGACCTTAATTCCACTGCAGAGCCGGAACCGGAAGAAAAAAAGGAAGACGATTTTTCTTTGGACCTTCCGGATTTTGGCGAAGATGGAACTGCCGACACAGACAGTCTGTTGCCGAACATGAATATAAATTTTGAAAGCGAAAGCACAGACACTCAAAAAGATACAGAGAAATTTGATATCGATGATATGGATCTGCCGGATTTTGACAACCTGGAAGCAAAAGAAGAAGCGTCAGACTCCATTCCAACAGATTTCCCAAGTTTCTCCGATCCGTTTGATTCCTTATCAAGTCCAACCGCAAATACCGACTTTGACTTCCCGGATTTTGATGACTCTCCTGCAAAAATGGAGCTGGAATCAGAACGACAGGAATCACAGACAAAAGATATATTTGGAGACTTCGACGATACAGACGCTGTATTCGAAGGAGACACCGATGGATTTGTAAATCCAAACGGCAAGAAGAAATCAAAGAAACAGAAAAAAGTTTCACGCAGTTACGGTTCTGGAAGCGAACTTTCAGATGACGAGGAAAAATCAAACAGAAAGCCTGTAATAATTCTGCTGATTGCACTCCTTGCTTGTCTTGCGGTCATTTTGGTTCTGGTGCTTCAGTCCCGCACTCCAAAGACTGTGAAAAAAGCTTCCCAGGAAATCGCCAAGCTACAGAAAACTGAATCAACTCAGGTTTTTGAAAATGTGGATTCAGAGGAAAAGACAAAACCTTCGACACAAAAAGAAATCGTAACCTCAATGGGAGAACCAAGAAATCCTGCTGAAAACGATTCAAAGACTTTGGATACATCTTCATCAGAATCAGCAACAACAGAAAGCAAACCTGTTGAACCGGAAACAAAGCCTGTGGAAGTTGCAGCAAAGTCAGAGGATAAAAAACCTGCTGAAGCTGACAAAGAAACTTATCAGGTAAAACGTCCTACCGTTGAAACAGCAAAACGTGTTGAACATGGAACTCCTGTTATAATTCCGGGAAAAGAGGATGTGATTATTGTTGCAAGCAATGCAGAAACTGTCGTTCCTTTGGAAAAGCCAAAGTCAAACAATAGTGCTGCAGATATAAAATATACAGTTGTATGGGGCGACACCTTGTGGGATATTTCAACCGCATATTACAAGACCCCTTATAGATACAACAGGATTGCAGAGTACAATGGACTGACCGATGCCAACAGAATAAAGACCGGCCAGGTTCTTTTGATTCCTGCAGAGTAAAATATAGTGACGTTTTAACAAGCCTCTAGAAATTCATTCGTGCCAAGAACGTTCTGTGTCAAGGTTCGTCATTTTTAGAGGCTTTTTTTATAATCATCGACTTAAGAATAAAAAGGTATCCAATGCAACATTTTTTCCACAAAGCAATTCTATGTATATCGTTTTTTAGTATCGTAATAACCAGCTGCACAAAGGCAAATGCAAAATCAACTACGCCTGAATATCTAAAAAAATATGGAAATGATGTTTATTATTTTCTAGGACTTCAAGCCGAACAAAACAGCAATGATAAAGAAGCCTGCAAATATTTTCAAAAGGCACTCTCAAGCAAAACGAAACTTATTTCAAAACTTTCCGCAAAAGAACTCATCTCTTTAAGTTCAAAAAGCAGCGCACTTTCCTATGCCGCGAATCTATATAAAACCTATGCCGATGATGAGTCCCTGATAATCTATCTGGAAGAACTGTACAACAACAAAAATTACGATAAAATTCTTTCCTTGACAAAGGATGTCGATTACGCAACCACCGATGACCAGATTATATTTTTTAAATGCGCCGCTCTGCTCGAAAAAAAGGATTCCTCTTTTCCTGGAATTTACAATCTTTGGTGCTCCGACAAAGCTTTTTCAAACTACCATAGCCGTATTTTTTCGATGATAAACGAAACCTTCGACAACGATTTTGCCTTTGCTTCAGAAATTGCAAAAATGCAGAAGGCTGCCCTCGTAAAAGATTACGGCACGGCATCAACATACGCAAAAAAAATTCTCACGGATTCAAACAACCTGAAACCCCAGGTTGTCAGCGATGCTGGAAAATCACTTCTGTACGGATCAAACGCATATGAAACAAATGCCAGTTTTTTGGAATCGCTTTTAACTGGCAACAAAGAAGTTGACTATTATCTGCATTTTTATGCCGGCCGTCTCTATTCAAAACAGGACGAAGCAATCGACAAGGCATTGGAAAATATGTCCAAGGCATTCTCTATTGCAGACACTGACGAAAATTATGACAACGCCCTTTGGTACTACCTCACGATACTTCAGAACAAGTCACTGGATGAAGTCGTAGAAAAAACAAAAATCTATTGCACCGAATGGCATGACGCAAACTATTTTGATGATTTTTTTGAATCCCTTTCCGTTCAACTTTTGAATGAAAAAAAATGGGAAAGATATTATGAATTGACAAACGCAATTTCCGAATTCGCAAGTCCCGAAGCAGTTTCAAAATATTGCTACACCTCGGCAAGTTTAATTGAAAACAATTTTTTTACTCCAAAAGAAATTTCTGATACCGAAAAAAAATCCCTCATAAAAACACTCTACGAAAAAGCCCTGAACGGTGGATGCGATTCCTACCATAAACTAATGGCCGCCGCAAAACTAAAACTTACAGACGAAGAAACCTGGAGCCATTTTTCGTTATGGAGCAAAAATGAAAATTTCCAGGCAAACGAAGAGGCCGAAGAAATTTTATACGGATACATTGACTTTGATTTGTGCGATTCAATCTTTTCATTTTGGCTAGAGCACTATTCGGAAATCAGCATGGATTGCGCGGCGGCTACTTCAGCTTATCTTTACGAAAAAGCAAAATCCGACAATGATTTATATTACACTTCCCTACGGGTCGCGGCAAAGAAATTGAACTTCAGCGAATGTGATATAAATAAAAAACTTATGGAACTTTCCTTCCCCCGTGGCTTTGGTGAGACAATCGAAAAATATTGCGACGAATACAAGCTGCCATCATACATAGCCCACGCGCTAATCCGTATGGAAAGTTTTTATTCACCAAATGCCATAAGCCATGCAGGTGCCATCGGTCTTTGTCAGCTTATGGAAACAACGGCAGACGAAATTGCAAAAAAATTAAAACTAGAGGACTATGAGTTAACCAATCCGGATACAAACATTCAGTTCGGAACAAATTACCTTGCTGATTTAATCAGAAGAATGGAAAACACTCCCCTCCTGGCAATCTGCTCATACAATGCCGGCATGGGAAAAATCAGAAGCACCTTAAGAAACATTCTGACAAATCTAAAGAAGGCAAACATTCCGAACGACATTTTCCTTGAAATGCTTCCAATAACCGAGACCAGGAAATATGGACGGGACGTTACGGCAGCCTCCGCGATTTACGCATACCTGTATTTTGATAAGTCCCCAACAAAGGTTATTGCAGATATAGTAAAATTCTAAACCGCTTGAAGGAATATCTTCAAATGACAGGCAATGCTAAAAAACATCTAAACAATATTTTTTAAAAACCGATAATTTTAGCATGAAAGTACATGCTATTTTTATGACAGCCTTGGTGGCTATTGCATCCTTTGGCTATGCCGAGGAACTGTACAAAACAAATGTTATTGCCTCTTATTACGGTGAAGAGTTGAATGGCAATAAGACTGCCAGCGGCGAATTGTTCAATATGAACGATTATACGGCCGCACATAACACGTTACCATTTAACACACTCGTAAAAGTAACAAGCCTTACAAATTCTAAATCTGTTGTTGTGCGTATAAATGACAGGGGACCTCGCATTCCTGGACGTGAAATTGACATTTCAAAAGCTGCTGCCGAAGACCTTGGAATGTTGAAGCATGGCACCGCAAGAGTTTCAATTGAAATCATTCAATGGGGAACAAACAACGGCCCAACAACTGATGTTAGCGGAGTTGTAGAAACTCCTTATGAACAGGAAGCAAAAATCTACAACCAGGTGGAAAAACATTACGACATCCAGTTGGGAGCCTATTCTGATTTCACAAATGCAAAAATTCTTGCTGATAAAATCAACAGCCAGGGATTCAAAAATATTGCATATCAATCAGAAGATGGAATAACCAGGGTTGTCATCCGAGATGTTCCAGCTTCCGACCTTGATTTTACTGTCGAGGCTTTGAAGCAACATGGATTTAATCATTATCTTGTACGCCAAAGAAAACTTGCTTACATACAAGAGACTGCCGTTGGCGAAAGATAAGCATAGGCGAAATAATTTTACATTTTTAATAACTAGCCAATAATTGCAAGTGGGGGCGTTAGTGGTTAGAAATTGCAAGAATGGGGATCTGCAGGATGCGGGTCCCTTTTTTTGTTGGACATTTATCTTGGGGAATTTAAATGTCCAGAAATATAATGGTCTAAATTAAGAGGATGCTATGGAAAATCAAAAAGCTTCAACACTACCCCAAAGAATTTTTTCTAAGCGAATGGTTCTTTTATTCCTAACTGTTTTTGTTTCAGCAATACCGGTTTTTGCTGACTATATCTACAAAAACAATGTTGTCGCATCGTATTACGCCGACAAATTCCACGGAAGGACAACATCAAACGGCGAAATATTTAATATGAATGCACTGACCGCCGCTCACAAAACTTTGCCGTTCAACACAAAGGTCATTGTCACAAATCTTTCTAACGGCAAAAGCGTTACTGTCAGAATCAACGACAGGGGACCGTTTATAAAAGGAAGAGAAATTGATTTGTCCAAGGCTGCCGCAGAACGGCTGGACATGATAAAAACAGGAACCGCAAAGGTAAAGATTACCGTTGTTTCAAGTTCAGCAAAAAATTCATCTTCCAGTACATGGAAAAATGCGGAAAGTCAAAACAAAACCTGGGACATACAATTGGGCGCTTTTTCAAAAAGAGAAAACGCGGAAGCCTTCGTAAAAAAATTGCAGACCTCCGGCGTCAACAAATATCTTGCCTATCAAAAAGCTGGAGACATAACCCGTGTAGTCATCAAAGATATCGCAACAACCGATGTCCAGGGATATTTAGATTTGCTCGATAAAAAAGGTTTCGAATATTTTGTCCGGGAACGGGCCAAGATAAAAAAATAGTCCCACTCCAAACAATTTGCAGCGGGACACAAGATTAAAATCTAAAAGCCTATAGCCAAGCCCATGAATAGCATTCACGGGCTTTTTTTATGCAACAGAAATATTTATTTTCTTTGCACTTGCCTCAGCTTTACGAGGAATCGTAATAGTCAATACACCATTTTTGAAACAGGCATTTATTGCCTCACAGTCAATATCTCTTGGCAACGAAAAACGCCTTTCAAATGATGCATTCCGTCTTTCACGAATCAGCCACAGGATTTCTTCTTCGGCATTCATTTCTTTTTCTGCTGACATGCCTTCACCCTTTTTATCAGCTTCAGTCTCTTTTGAAAAAATTGAAAGGATATTATCCTTCAAATCAATTTCCACATCTTTTTCTGAGAATCCAGGTAAATCCATATCGAGAACATAAGAGTTTTTTGTTTCCCTTACATCAACTTTTGGAACAAAATTTGTAGCGGTCTTGAATACAGGGAATCCAAAATTGTTGTCATCAAAAAGTGTGTTGAAAAAAGAAAGTTCGTTCATAGCAAATGCCTCCAAAAATGAATTGTTTTCAGGCTTTCAGCCTCTCACAAATATATTTAGCAAAAACCGTGCCAACTTATAAAAAATATACGAAACAATCTCATAAGTCCCACAAAAAAATTGACTGCATGAAAATCTGCCGGCCAGTGTCGTCCAACTTGAGCCAGGATTAACAATTTTTCTTTGAAAACTCGCGGATTGCAAAGAATATTGCCATCCGAACGGACAAAACCATACGGATTCAGATATCAAAACATCTGCAGTCCATTGGCATCAACAAACAAAGTGATACCAATGTGTCCAAAATATTTATAAAAAATAACCAGGCTGAGTAAAAATGACACAGATTATAATCGCTATGACGCAAAAAAGGATACCTTGATACAAAACCTTTTCCGGTAACACGAATGGTCAGGTCCAAAG
Organism: Treponema sp.; assembly: GCA_045643225.1. Lineage (GTDB taxonomy): Bacteria > Spirochaetota > Spirochaetia > Treponematales > Treponemataceae > Treponema_D. The sequence goes on from JAZUKJ010000061.1 coordinate 18,185, forward strand.
AATCGGCAAGCATTTTACTCTATGACTTATCATAAAATACAAACTGCCTTTCTATTTTCAACATCCCTTTAAAACGGTATAATATTTGTAAAATCTTTTTTTATAGAAGGTCTATATGAAAAAAACACAGTTTCTAAAAGTTGTTGCTGGTATTTTGTCATCAGCAATGCTTTTGACAATGGTTTCATGTGGTGGTGCCAAGTATAATGACGGCACATACACTGGAACTGCTGCCGGTCGCAATGGTGACGTGGTTGTATCCGTTACTGTTGCTAATGGTAAAATCGCTTCTGTTGATGTAGTTCAGCATGAAGAAACTCCAGGTCTTTGCGAAGGCGCAATTGCAGAAGTTCCTGCCGCCATCGTCAAGAAGAACTCACCAAAGGTAGACGCTGTATCCGGTGCCACACTTACCTCTAAAGCTATTATGGCTGCTACAGAGGCTGCGCTGGCTAATGCAGGAGGAAAATCAGGTTCTGCAAAAGCTGAAAAAGCACGCAAAAATGTACAGGTCACTTATACTGAAGGTACATACGAAGGTACTGGAATCGGTATGAACGGCCCAGTAACTTTGGAAGTAACTTTCTCTAAGGATGCCATTACAGACATCGTAGTAAAATCATCCAAAGAAACCCCTCATGTTGGTGATCCAGTTTTCCCAATCATGTTCAAGGACGCTATTGAAGCAAACGGTTCTGGAATCGATGCAGTTTCTGGAGCAACTTTCACTTCTTTGGCAGTAAAAAATGCATTGAATGATGCCGCAAAAAAAGCAAACGCTTCCAAAATGGAAGACTTCAAAAAGAACAAAGTTGTTCACACAGCTCAGAAGCCAGTCGAAGAAACATACGATGTTGTAATCGTTGGTGCTGGTGGTGCCGGTATGGGTGCAGCCGCTCAGGCAGCTCAGAATGGCGACACTGTTCTTGTTATTGAAAAGAACGTTGAAATTGGTGGTAACACAGTTTGTTCTGGTGGTCAGTTCCAGTCAGTAATGCCTTACCTTGTTTGGGATGCAGCTAATCCAGATGCTACAACCGGTGTCTATCCTTATGACGGAAAAACATACAACAAGGTTATGTCAGCTAACGGAAACATTACAATCCTTAAAGAAATCCTTAACTGGAGCGAAGAGCCTTTCGATGGTTCAAATGCAAAGGACTGGTTTGTAGCTGGTGATATCATCAACCTTTCAAAGCATGGTGTTCACGCAGAATATCTTGATTGTCTTAAGGCTCTCAAGAACGAAATTAAGGCATACCTTGACTGGGCACAGCCAAAGCTTGATAAAGGAATCAACGAATCAAATATCACATTGTTCTCTACATTGAACCTCCACATTTTCCAGACATACTACGGTGGACTCCGTCCAAATGCAGATTACACAAACTGGATGTATGGTGACTACGACTTGGTTAAGCAGTTCATTGAAGACGGACAGGATTTGAAGCCATGGCTTGAAGCACAGGGCGCAATGTTCGTTGAAGACCAGCAGCCAACCCTTATTGGAGCTTTGTGGCACCGTGAAAATCAGTTCATCGGATTCGATGATGATGGTGACGGAAAACCAGAAGCTGGCGGACAGTGGGGAACATATTTTGAACCACCTCGCAAGACTTTGCTCAAGACCAGCTCTACAGCAAGCTCAAACAAGATTATGCTCCGCACAAATGCACAGGCCCTTATTGTTGAAAATGGTCGTGTAACAGGTGTTAAGGCAGTTATGTATGATGGAACCCAGGTTACTGCTCATGCTAAAAAGGGTGTCATCATTGCTACTGGTGGTTATGCCGCTAACGTTAACAAAGTTCTTGAAACAAACGATTACTGGCAGCAGGGATACATCACAAAGAAGACACAGACAACAAACCGTTCTTCATTGGATGGTTCAGGTATTGAAATGGCTGAAAAAGCAAACGCCGCTACAACAGGTATGGCATTCACTCAGTTGATGCCAATTTCTTGGATTGATAACGGACAGTTGGCATTCGGTGGTGGAAACTACGCTATCTATATCAACCCAACAACAGGAAAACGTTTCGTAAATGAAACCTCAGAGCGCGACGTTCTCTCTCTTGCTGAATTGAACAACGGTATCGAAAAGAACGGTTCAAAGGGTGTATTCATTGAAATCGCTAACTCTAATCAGGCTATTCCTGGACCATATCCATACGGAACTCCAAAAACACCTGAAACTTGGGAAGCTGATGTTGAATGGAGACAGTACACTCGTACAGTCGACCAGTTCGCTGATTTGTTCAAGCAGCTTGGTCTTACTCTTGATGCTGATACAGTCATCAAAGAAATCAAAGATTACGACATGGCTCTCATGACTGGCAACGAAGATAAGCTTGCTGTAACAAAGACAGGTTGGACAGCTCTTATTGGAAATGCTGACAAGAAAGCAGACGGAAGCTTCGATGTAAACTCTTATACCCTTGACGGTGTAAAACTTAAGGTTCGCATCATGGCTCCATCTACACACCACACAATGGGTGGTATTGCTGTAGATACAAAGCGCCACGTACTTGATAACAGTGGACATGCTATTCCTGGACTTTATGCTGCCGGTGAAGTTACTGGTGGTATTCACGGTGGTAACCGCCTTGGTGGAAACGCAATCGTTGAAATCTTCGTTTCAGGACGCACAGCCGCTAACTCTATTAAAGCTGATAACTAATTGCACCCGCAATCACTATCTTAGCTGTTAATATTTGTTAACAAAAAGACCGGTGGATTTATTTCCATCGGTCTTTTTTATTGAGAAAACAAAACGGTTCATTAATTTTTGCAAAAAAAAGCCATCAGATAAATCTTACTTTATCCGATGGCCTCTGTAATTTTTTTGATTACCTTGAACCTTGAATATCAAGTTTTCAAATTCATTACATTAATGATAAAAACAACCGCACTTTTGGAAAAAACTTAATTAGATTCCGCGGCTCCAGGAAGTCCGATATCTTTTCTATAGAAAATACCATCAAAAGTGATTGTATGCATTGCGTTGTAAGCTATATTCCATGCTTCATCAAAAGTTGCTCCATAGCCTGAACAAGCAAGTACACGACCGCCACTTGTTATAAGTCCCGTATTATCTGAACGGGTGGAATGATTTCCGCGTCTATCAGCAATGGCACCTGCTACAAACACTTTTGCTCCTGTAGAAGATAAAGATTCTTCGCTACAGAAAATCGGGATTCCTTTTTTATAATCTCTTGGATATCCACCACTAACGGCAACAGGAGACACCACATATCCAGGACGCCAATTCATTGCAAACTGTTTCAGTTCACCGTTTACAATCGCCTCGCACATAAGTTCAAAATCGAAGTCCATCAAAGGCAGAACCGCTTGTGTTTCAGGATCGCCCAAACGTACGTTATATTCAAGACACTTTGGACCATCCTCTGTCAGCATAATACCAAAGAAGATAAATCCACGGTAATCATAATTTTCAGAAATAATTCCGTTAAGGGTTGGTTCAAGAATATTTTTCACGAACTGTTCCTTTAGGTCGGAAGTAAAATCATCAACCGGAGCAATGGCGCCCATTCCACCTGTATTAGGTCCCTTTGCACCATCGCAAAGACGTTTATGGTCACGGGCAGAAACAAAAGGAACAATGCAAGCCTTTCCTGCAGCGGCATATTCTGGTGTTGAAGAAACTGCCGCAAGAACTGATATCTCCGTTCCCTTCAAGTACTCCTCGATAACCAGCTTTGAACCTGCACTACCGACAGCCTTATCTTCCATCAAGGAGACTACAGCTTCCCTGGCTTCCTTCATTGTCTTTGCAACGACAACGCCCTTACCAGCCGCAAGACCGTCCGCCTTAATAACAATTGGGGCTCCCATTTTTTCAACATAAGCAAGGGCAGCGTCTTTATCTGTGAAAGTTTCACTCTGTGCACAAGCTACACCATATTTTTTCATGAAAGCCTTTGCCAAGTCTTTGCTGGCTTCAAGCTGAGCACCGGCCTTCTTCGGTCCCACAGTCATAATATTTGCAGCCCAGAAAGCATCTGCCAGACCATCGGCCAAAGGATTCTCCGGTCCAATTACTGCCAAAGAGCACTCTTCATGCTGCGCAATCTGTACATAGGCATCATTTCCATTTGCACTGTCGACAAGATAATCACATTCGGATGGGTTGATATTCCTGCATTTACCTTCCTGAGAAGTACCACCATTTCCCGGTACACAAATAACTTCAGAAACAGCCTTACTCTGGGCAAGTTTCCATGCAATGGCGTGTTCGCGGCCGCCGTTTCCAACAACAATAACTTTCATGTATATCATTATAGATTTTTAAAGTAACGGTTTCAAGTGGATTAAACTGGCAGGATTTAATCTTGATATAAAAAAAAGCAGGTCCATTGCTGAACCTGCCCTGATTTGCCTTGGTGTTTACAAAATATCAATAACCATCGCTCATGCTGCGGTTGATATCTCTCTGGTACAATTCCTGATATACCATGCTCCTCTTTTTAAGATCGTCCTTGCGCTCCTGAGGGAATGGTATATAACGCCAGAATATTGCACGAACTTCTTTATCAAGCTTCTGGGTACCGTTACATTCTTTGGTCATCCACAAGATATAGTCTTCAATAAAGAACTGCTTTACATCACCCTTAAGTTTCTTTCCTTCAATGTACTGATAGTACTGTCCAGTCAATCCTTCGGACATCCAGTCAAAAGAAGCCTTCTCTTTTGCTACCTGCCAGCGAAGGTCTGCAACAGCAGTAAGACATGCAACCTTAAGATTTCTAGGATACATTGGAATAACAATACGTCCACGGCTTGTGATACGATTCAGACGCTCAAATGGTTCCCAACAGAATCCGGAATCACCATAGGTTGGCACCAAAAGAACGTAAGGCACAATACGGTTTGGAATATTGCGGTGGATTCTCAAGAAGCAGCCTGGATCAATGGATTCAATTTCGGCCAATTCCCGAAGAACATTTTCACGGAAACCGGTCTCCTTTCCAAGACAGTGGAAAAATTCCTTGCTAAGAATCGGGAATTGATTACCCTGGCGACCACAAGTCATTTTGGCCATCTGACGGACAGTCGTCATTTCACCAAGGATTTCCTCCACACCAATGGAAACACTTTCTTCAGGGAATTCTGAGGCCTTTGCTTCCAAACTGTAGTTAATTTCTTTAGCTTCCTGCAATTCCCTAAGGTATCCACACATTTCCTTATCAACTTTCTGCAAAGAATGGAACAGTGTGTTTATTTCAGAGAACAGTTTTCTTTGAACATCGCTATATGGCTGCCTGTGATTATCAAAACCAATGACATTGTCATGCTGTGTAAGCATCTTTACCTTGTCCTGGACCTGCAATTCAAGACGGTCTCTTTCTGCTTCACGGGAAGTCAACAAGTTTTCTGAGCTCTGCATTTTACCATCGTTTTTGCTCTTCAACTGCTGAATTCTTTGCTGATCAGCGCCGGGACCTGTCTTCTTTTTTGTAGGAAGTTCATCTGTTAAACTTGGTGTCAAATGTCCCACAGAAATTTCTTTAATCCATTCATCCATATAAAGGATTGGCTCACCTGTTATGTTGTTCAGAATGGCACGGGAGAAGAAATCCTTCTGCTCCGGTGTAAACAAAGATGGAAGCACCATTCCATAACGCATTGCCAATTTTTTGCACAACGGAATCCTTGGATTTCCCATTTTAGGAGCCATTGAACGCATAAAATTCCAATATGCCGGAATTATCTGCTGTCTGTATGCAGAACGGTCGTTCCTGTCCTGGGTGGTCAAATATTTTGAAAGCAGCTGATGCAAACGAGGAGCACTTTCATCTTCACCTGTAAAGCAGGTCTTATAATACTTTGGGTCATCGAAAATAGGGTTAGGAACTTCTTCCCACTCTTTTTCGATTGGCTTAAATTTGCTAACACTTAAGTCAACCGCAAGAGGATTTTTTTCTGTTTCTTCGTCATTTTCATCATCTTTATAACGACCACTGCTACCTTCACCAAAAGTAAAGCCTTCGCCACCGTCTTCATCATCAGGAAGTTTCTGGCCATTTGCAGCAGGCAGACTATTTTCTGTTTCACTTAAAAGGGCCGCAATCTCAGGATCCATGTCATCAATTCCGCTCATATTTACTCCATATTAGTCTAAACATTCTTTTACATACTTCAGAACAATCGGCCAAAGCCAACAGTAACTGAAGCAGATAACTCTCTATAAAACACCAAAAACCTCAGTCTTTGGAATGATTCATGTCATCGCGATTATAAATCACAAGGAATTATAATTATAATACGATATTCTTTTACAGTCCACCTTGATTAGGCATTTCCCTTGTCCCTTTGGAATGCCTTGTCCAGTCTTTCGACCATAGCCTTCACATCATCTTCATTCTCTATACCGAACCGATGAATCAGGGAAGCATCTATCTGGGAATAGTCCCAATCACCCTCCTGATAGTGAACCAAAGTGTCCGCAAGTCCAACAATCTCCGCCAATTTTCTGTTTTCAACCGGCGCTGATTCAGAATCATGATGATAGCGAATCGCATTCACAATCATATCCGGGAAATTCCATTTTCCAGCAACCTTGGCTCCTATTTCAGCATGATTTACACCAGCCACAAGTCGCTCAAACAAATCAGAACTTAAACCGTAGTCTGAACACAATCCATCCATCTTTTCAAGAATCTCTGGCTGTGCAGTTTCAAATACAATTTTTCCCATATCATGCAGCAAACCGCAGACATAGCTGTCATCAATATATCCCTTTTCGGAAGGTCCACGACAAAAACTTCTTGCAAGATTGTATGAATAGAAAGCAACCTTGTAGGAATGCTCCCACAAGAACTTTACCCGTTCAGCCTCATCACCGGAATTCAAAGTCTGGACAGACCCAATGGAATAAAGCAGATTCTTTATTCCCCTTAACCCAGCCAACTTTACGGCTTCTCCAATGGAATGACATGGAGTTGACAACGCAAAGGCAGCAGAATTTACAAGTTTCAAAAGTTCGGCGGTCAAGGAAACATCGTTGGAAATTTTTGAAGCGATGTCACTCATCTTACTTTCCGGATTGTTTATGACTTTGTTGATTTCCGTAATATTTTCAGGAAATTCTGGCAATCCATCAATATAGTTAACAAATTTTGATGAAAGCTCAGCAATATCGTGAGTCATCTGATCACTAAAAGGAAGAGTCAAACGGGTAATGGTTTCCCCGCCTTCACTCAGGACCTGGTAGCTTTCTTCTGTCAATCCAACTTTCTTCAAAACCAGAATCATAATCACAAGCCCAAGTCCGGCGCCTTCGGAATCATCCAAAAGCTGAGCCAAACCTTCTTCAACGGTCCTGTACTGCTGTGCCCTGGTTATTTTATCATGGATGCGTTTATATTCATAATATGTCAGTTCAGCTTTATTGCGAACTTCAACGCGGACCTTGTTATTGCGGGTCTGCATTATAACTTTTATAAAAAGTCCGCGCTCTTTCTGAATCTGCAGGTAATGATTAATATCAGCAAGTGTTTCCTGCTTAAATCTTTTCATACCTTCAACATAGTCAGACTTCTTATTTATGTCCAAACCTTTTTCTTCAAAATAGATACGTTTGGTATTGGCTTTTTTGGCATTATTAACAAGCTCTTTCAAACAGTAGGACAAACTTTCGACCATCTGGTCCTGCCGCACTTCTGTCAAAAACACCTTTAACACATCGGCCATATAGTCTTCCATTTCGTGAGGAAGTGTGTAGGTAGTAATCGTGAGGGGGATTCCAGATTGAATTGCCATCCGAATCTTGGAAACATCCACCTCAATTCTTTCAGCTTGAGCCATAACTTTTATTCCTTAAAAACTTTTCAAAACTCGTTTTTTATATACGGTAAATCCAAAAATCTCTTTTGGACTCCCCGAAATTCTGAAACAGCAATCATTTTTACAAAATAAATCACATCTATGGTGATTATAAAATCAAAGCCCTCTCAGAACAACATTGATTATTTGAGCAATAAACTTATTTTATCACATGCATAAGCATTTTTAAAGCAAAAGTCCTTCGCTCAAAACACCTTTATAAAACTTATAGACTATGGAAAGTCCCTAAAGCCCCCTAGTTGTTACGTAAATAATTTGTCCATTCCTGCATCAGGATTCCGAACGCGACTCCTACATTCAACGAAGCCTTCAATCCAGTCATGGGAATTGTCACTATACGGCCTTTCGCCGCATTCAAAGCCTCCGGACTAACCCCCAGCTCTTCGGAACCGATTATAACAGTCCCCCGCTTCGGGAACTTGAATTCCTGAATCGGAGTTCCGCCAGTCTCTAAAACAAATATCTCTGAATCTGGATCAGCACACAAATCTTCCAATGAACGGCGGGTATATCCCAAAGTTTCTATACAACCCATTGCGCTTCTAATAGCTTTTGACTGAGACGGGTCCGTACACTGTGGTGAAATAAAAACTTTTTCGCACCCCATAGCCTCAGCGGTACGGAAGATTGATCCTAAATTGAACGGCGAGCGAATATCCTCGGCATAGACATTTACACCAGGAAAAAAATTCCTTTTCTCAACAGTCTTTTCTTCCGTTGAGTGCGGAGCTATAACCAAATCCCACTCCGCAGGAAATGTTCCTATTATTGCAAGAAGAGCATTCCTTGCCACATTACAGACCCGGCGTTCATCAAAATTGTCGTCAGACAGCAACCTGTCCAATTCTTTTGCAGTCTCCAAAGGAAGCTTAGGGTCGCTCAGAACAACCCTGGCAACCGCCTTTGTATATTCACCGCGAGTCATGGAAGGGAAATTATATCCGGTTCCTTTTTCTGCAATTCCTGCAATATCTCGTTCCAGCTCTCCAAACGTAAGGGCAAGCTTACGACGTTTTTGTCCAGCCGAAAGTTCCGAAAGTCGATCAGGTGCTATCATGATTCTAAAAATTAGTAAGCAAGCTTAATCAAATCAAACAAATCATCGCTGGTCATGCTGCGCTGCAGAGTATTAATCAAGTCTACATCCTGAGCATCTTCAGCACAAAGCGCCAACTGTTCAATGGAAACGTTCAAATCCTTAAGACGGGCTGGAAGATTTGCTTTTGCAATATGCTGACGTACGTATTCAGCCAAATCTGAAACAGCATCGTCATCGGTAGAATCGATTGGAGTTGCCCTTAAAATTTTTGCAACCCTTGCCAATCTGTCCTTGCGGAATTTTGCGGCATCTTCAATGATGTATGGGAACAAAATCAATGTGGTCAAAGATTTTGTAATCTTGTATCTGGAATTGACGCACATAGAAATCAGGGAACCTGCACCGATAGAACTTGAAGCCGCTGCAAGGGATGCCATACATCCGGCCTGGCTAAAAAGAACTTCCTGAGGTGTAGTGATTGTCAATGTCGGAGAACCATCCATTGCGTAACTCAAAAGCTCAATTGACTTTTCCGCAATCATGTCGCTGAAGAAGGTTGCCTTCTGGCTCAAATAAGCTTCAGTTGCAATACACAAGCACTCGATTGCCATAGAGGCCATCTGATTTTCAGTCAAAGAAACTGTCAGGTTCGGATCAAACAAAACCAATTTGCACAAAGCGTTCTGGCCTTTCAGCAAACGGATTTTTGAAGAGCGGGCATCAACAACAGGGGTCCTGTCTGTAAAAATAAAGGATTCCCTATTTGTAGTTGGCAACGCTATAAGCGGAATTGGTGCAGTCGAAGGATTCGCTCCGTCAATAAAATCATAAACTTCATGAGTTTCGTGATAGAGCGTACAGACCGCCTTTGCAACGTTCAAAGTCTTGGAACCACCCACCGCAATAACTCCATGAATATGAGCCTCGCGGGCAAGACTTAATGCATTTTCAATGGTCTGTGTATCTGCTACTCCGGGTATTTCATCAAAGACAAAAAAATCTATCTTGCGGTCTTCCAGAGATTTAGTGACTTTTTCTGCATTTCCAACTTGCTTGAGAACAGGGTCCATTATGACCATAAACTTGCTTCCAAATTCTTTTACATACTGTCCCAATCGGCTTGTGGTATACGAGCCTAATACAATGTTAGGCTGAATCTTAAAAATAAAATCAGACATTTTAAACCCCCGAGCAGCTTCAAGTTGCCCCTACGTCTATTAACGGAATATTTAAAAAGTTTCTTGATTTTTTTTATTTGCAGGACTTAACGAAGATTCAAAAAACTCCCGGACATAAAAAAAAGGACGGCCAAACCGTCCTTTCTTCAGAAGTCTTAAAACTAAATCCGCAAACCCCTCATCGTTCTGAAGCTAAACCCTGAGAAATCTGCACTCAAGATTTAGTTAAAAACTCCACCCGTTACTTTGCACCAACTTCCTTGTCATCAAAAACAATTATTACAAACCGTAAGCATCCATGATGCGGTCAGCTGTAGCTGCAATTGTCTCTGCGTTTAGGTAGTTAGGATCCTGAATTTTGATTTTAATCTTTTCAATCAAGTCCTGGCGAACATCAGGTGTTTCAGCAGCAACCTTTCCCATGTAGTACTCAGCGGCCAACTCCCTTGCTTCGTCGGATACATTGATCTCATCAGATCCTGCCTTCAGACTTCCAACGTTATTTGAGCGTTTTACATTCTGAAGGTTGTTCAGAGATTCAACTCTTGAAATCTTGTCAATCATCATAGTAACCTTCCTCACTTTTATTATCGGAGTCCTCATTTAAAAGTTTAACATTTTTATTTGAAGAAATAAATATTGCAAACTCCCCTAAAACCTTGCTCCGGCCTGAATAATCCGCGAGAATTTCTTCTGCGGTACCATCGTTTATTTCCTCGTGCAGTTTGGTCAATTCACGTCCAACAACAACACGTCTAGAAGGGTCTATTTCAGCAATATCCGTCAACAGTTTTACAACCCTGAACGGACTCTCGTAAAGCACAATAGCGGCATCCATCGCCATCAATTCCCGGAGACGTTTTCTTCTTCTTCCAGGTTTCGGTGAAAGGAATCCCTCAAAAACAAGAGTCTTTCCGCCTGCACCAGCCACCGAGACAAGAGTTGCAAAGGCGCTGGGCCCCGGAATTGGAATAACCTTATGCCCGGCTTTCCTGACTTCACCGGCAAGGATGGCCCCCGGATCACTTATCCCCGGTTCACCAGCATCACTGGCATAGGCAACGGTCTTCCCTTCATCCAAAAGGGATATAATTTTTTCAGAGGCAAACTTTTCGTTCTGCGAACGGCAACTTACCATTGGTTTCCGGATTTCAAAATGGCTTAGAAGTTCAAGAGTATGTCTTGTGTCCTCCGCCGCCACTACATCCACGGACTTGAGAGTCTCAAGCGCGCGGTAGGTAATATCCCCCAGATTCCCAATTGGCGTTCCAACTATGTATAATTCAGACACGGCTTTATTATAAATCCTGCACCAGTTATTTTCAAGTATCTACAAGTTTTTTGTCTAGGAAACCAATAAAACCTGAGCAAATTTTCTCAAAAATTGCATTTTTTTTGCCGATATCTGTTATAATAGCCGTATCGCTATGGGGATAATTTTGAGACAGTAACAGTTGAACCAATCAGCAGGTTACACGGAGGGGGCTCCGGTTCTCAAGATAAAATAATTGGGTGGATTATGACAAAACTAACTAAAAAAGAGCGGACAGCATCCATTGTTGCCGGCGCAATTCTTTTTGTTCTTGCAGCTATTTTCACAGTAGCAATTTTCCTAAAAGTTTTTGATTACGGAACTAATTCGGAACACCAAGGCATATTGTTGCAACTTGGTTCCATGCTTTACACGTCCTATGGATTCTGCAGTCTGCTGATTCCTTTGTTTTTTATTGTGGCAGGCTCCTTCTGCTTTGATTCAAAATGGTCCGTACAAAGAGCCTTATGTCTCATTGTTAGCCCGCTGCCTTTTTTCACTCTTGTCCTTGCAGAAAAATTGATACGCAGTTCCGTGCTAAACGATTCTCATGCAATCGCCTTTGTGAAAATCACATTCATTTCCGTTGTCTCGCTGCTTTTGATAGCTGTGGAATATCTGGTGACAATCATTTTTTCTGGTAAACTCAGAAAGAAAATCTCAAGCACTACCAAAACAGATATTACATCGGCGCCAGTTTTCGAATCCAGCCGCGAAGCTGATGATGAGACGGAATCAAAGGACAAAGAAAATAAGGTCGCAGGATGGTTCGCATCCCTTTCTGCAAAAATCAAGGGGCTGGTGGAAAAAAGCTCCGACCTTACGACAGCTCCAGTCGCCACAAAAGGCGAACTTTCATCTGAAAACACAGTCGAAATTGTCCTGAAAGAAGATGCCCAAAACGAAGATTTTGATAACGCTTACTCTGACGAAGAAAACGATGACGACAAATTCCAGGAACCAACCATCGCAGAAAACTTTTTTGAAGAGAAAAAGAAACTCCTTGCTGATTCCGGAGACAATGAGATAAACCAAATCGAGGAAGATGAGGAACCTAAATCATTTTCACAAAAACTGGCAAAACCTTTTAAAAATATATTCAAAAACGTACAGGATAAATTCCAGGACCTGAAAGAATTCAGCGAACAGCAGGACAAGGAAAATCCATCTCCAGCACTGAATACTATTTTTGGCAAAAAGAATGATACTGAAAATGAAGAACAGGAAGCTGTTGATATCAATGATTTCTTCAAAAAACCAGCAGAACGGGTCGTGCTCAAGGAAAGCGACTATTCAGACCTGGATTTGCCTCCACGACCTCATGTTCAGGACACAGTTGTAAAAATCGAAAACGATTCACATCACGAGACACTGGAATACGACAGCCAAAATCCTACAGTCATTGTTGATGAACACGACGATGAACAGCTTCCACCGGAAGACGAAGTTTCCCATGAAGAGGAAATAGACATCGAGGATATCAACAATCCTGACGCAGATAATTTTGAAGAATTCAGTGACGACGAAGAGGACATCATTGGAATGTTTGAACGTCAGAACCAGAATCTTGAAGACAATGATTTCCTGAATCAGTTGGCCGATTCAATCGAAACTCCAGAGGATGAGGAACAATCCCTGGAGGCATTCATTGACGAAACTGAAATTGAAATGGATTCCCCTGATGAACTGGAAGCAGAAGAACAGACGGAAGAAGCCACTCAACTTGAGGAGGAAAACAGTTTCCTCGCTCAGATTCGTCAGAGAGTAAACGCACGTGAACAACTAAAAACGCCGGCCCAAAGAAAACTTGAAGAAGAACAGGCCCAGGCACTAAAAGAGCAGGAAAAAGCTGAAGAAGCAGAACGTCAGAAAAAACTGAATGAAGAAAAACTTTTCGCAAGGATACGTGAAGAGTTGAAGGCCCAGACAAAAAAATCTAATGATTTTGATTTCACACCAGAAATTAAATCAGAGGTTTCCACTGGGGGTACAGATTTAAGGGATGTCTTTGCAAGAATGGACCAGGATGTGCAAAAACATGTGGACAATGATCCGTCTTTCAAGGCCCAGTTTACACCTCAGACTCCAGCTGCAAAAGAACAGGAAATAAATACGGAAACTAAAAAGCAGGAAACTCCAAAACCTGCCCAGATTCCGCAGGATGATATTTCTGAAATTCAGCAGCGCCATAAATCCTTTATTGCAAGGGCGGAGGCATTAAAAGCAGCAAAGGAAGCCGAACAAAAAGCCTCCAAAGATGAAGAAGAAAAAGTAACCTCAAGTCAGACGGACTATGTTTTTGGCTCTACCGATGAAAGAGACAATCAGTACAGCAACATTGATCCTCTGGCGGGTGATGAAAAAGCTGAATCTTCCAATGCAAACGATTTCGATGAGGAAGAGGAAATTGACAACAACATTTTCCTGGACAACGAAATTCCAGAAGATGATTTTGATGAAGACAATACTGAATCCATTTCTGCCACCGATTACATTTCCTCTCAAGAAGATTATGAGGATGAAGAAAATTCTGAAGAAGAATATTTTGATGACCCGGTTGAAACCAGCAAGGAAAATCCATCCACGGAACCAGAGGACTATGTATTCCCTTCTAAAGAACACAGACCTCCTAAACCAAGCGGATGGAAAAGTGTCTATAACATTCCGTACGACCTTTTGACTGCCTACGAAAACAATCCTTATTGGGAAATCGATGAGGAAACAAAGGCAGCCGCCAATAACTTGAAGGATACGTTAGCGGAATTTAATATTGATGCGGAAGTCACAGGCATTCAAAAAGGTCCTGTTGTCACAATGTTTGAAATTCTGCCGGCACCGGGCGTAAAGCTTAACAAAATAGTAGGTTTGGCTGATAACATCGCTTTAAGACTGGCCGCCAGTTCTGTTCGTATAGTCGCTCCAATTCCAGGAAAACATGCAGTCGGTATTGAGGTCCCAAACAAATCAAGGGCCATAATTTCAATCCGCGAATGTCTTGAACAGGACATACCTGAATGGAACAAAATGGGAGTCCCTGTAGTACTGGGAAAAGACATCCAGGGTAAGACACAAATTATTGATCTTGTAAAAACACCTCACATGTTAATCGCCGGTGCAACAGGAGCAGGAAAATCGGTTTGTGTAAACAGCATGATTGTAAGTATGCTATACAAGCGAAGTCCAAGAGATGTAAAGATGATTTTGATTGATCCAAAAATTGTTGAGCTCAAACTCTACAATGATATCCCACATCTTTTGACCCCTGTAATTACAGACCCAAAGAAGGCAATGCAGGCACTACAATATTGTCTTTGCGAAATGGAAAGACGCTATGCACTGCTGGATGGAATGTCCGTACGTGAAATTTCATCCTACAATAAAAAGATTGCAGAAAAACATATTGCTGCAGAAAAACTTCCATATCTGGTTGTCATCATTGACGAATTTGCAGACCTTATGGCTACCACCGGAAAACAGCTGGAAGGAGTCCTTGCACGTTTGGCAGCAATGAGCCGTGCGGTCGGAATCCATTTGGTTTTGGCTACCCAGCGACCTTCAATTGATGTAATCACTGGACTTATCAAGGCAAATATTCCTAGCCGAATTGCATTCATGGTTGCAAGCAAAATCGACAGCCGAATCATTTTGGACCAGCTGGGAGCAGAAAAGCTGTTAGGAAAAGGTGACATGCTTTACACCTCTGCAACAGATCCATTCCCTAACCGCATTCAAGGAACTTTTGTAAGCGACCAGGAAGTTGAAAACGTTGTAGAAGCTGTAAAATCATGGGGCGAACCAGAATATATCGATGAAGAAATATTCGTTGATGATGACGAAGACGAAGATTCAGACGATGTTTCCCTGTTCAATCCAGACACAGAAGATCCACTGTACGAAAAAGCATTGGATATTGTTGTCCAATCCGGAAGAGCCTCGGCTTCCTATATTCAACGTCGACTTAAAATTGGTTACAACAGGGCAGCCCGTCTTGTTGAAGAAATGGAAGAAAGAGGCATTGTTGGTCCTGCAAACGGCAGTAAACCAAGAGAAATAATCCACATGCCTTAACCAAATCCACCCGGGGACAAACCTCGTGTAAATCCCCGGTTTTTGGTTACCTGAAGCAAAGTTTTGAGTTTAATAAGGGAACCTCTAAAAATTGCAATTTTTAGAGATGCCTATAAGTATTGATACAAGTTACCATTAAAAGCATAAGGAGATTTGCAACAATGAAAAGAACATTATCACTTTTTTTGGCCGCCATGCTCATTCCTGTATTTGTTAGTGCTGAAGACAAAAGCAGTAGCACACAAAATTCCGCAACTGAAAAATCAATTGCACCACAAATTACAGGGGACAAAATTTCTGTTACCGAAAGCTGGGCTTACGTAATGACCGACAGGGAAAAATATTTCTCCAACACAATGCCTGTCACTGACTTGTGCTATTTTAGTGCCGATGTAAATAGCTATGGCGAATTAAATTACATCCCAAATCCAAAGGCTTTCTCTTCTTACAAAGGTCGAATCCACCTTGTTGTAACCTGCACCGGAAGAGCATTGACCCATTTTAGCATTGACCCAAATGGAAAATGTAGAAAAAAAATAATTGATGCAATTGCCGCCGCTTCAAAAAATTATGACGGAATTCAAATTGATTTTGAAAATGTCGGTGGACGTGATGCTGAAAACTTTAGACTGTTCCTGGCTGCCGTAAAAGAAGCTATAGGACCAAACAAAATATTCTCAGTGGCACTTCCTGCTAGAACCAAAAGCTATGTAGATGAAATATACGATTACAAGAAAATTGAACCGCTTGTGGATAAAATAATCATCATGGCCTATGATGAGCACTGGTCGGGAGGAACACCAGGTCCGGTCGCCAGCATGGCATGGTGCAAGAATGTTGCCAGTTATGTCACAAAGGTGATTCCTAAAGAAAAACTCGTTATGGGTCTACCGTTTTATGGACGTTCCTGGGAAGATGACCACTATGGAACCGCATGGATTTATAACAGCGTAAAAAGGATAATGCAGGAAAATAATGTAAATGAGGTCCAAAGAAAAGATTCCGTTCCATATTTTGACTTCGATACCAAAATACACGTCACTGCTTATTATGACGATGCATATTCCCTTGTTGCCCGTTCCAGAATGTATAAAGAATTTGGAATAACAAATTTTGGCTTCTGGAGAGTTGGTCAGGAAGACACAAGTTTCTGGGATTGGCTAGAAATCAAATAGCATCTCTAAAAATTGAGATTTTTAGAGGTTTCCTAATGCATTAGAACCGTTCCTAATTATTCCAATAAACATAAAAAATAAGCCCCTAAGGAAATCTTCCCCAGGGGCTTTTTATTGCAACCTTAAAAACTACTTTGTCTTTTTAGTGGTTGTTGTTTTTTTTGCAGTTGTAGTAGCCTTCTTTGCTGTTGTCTTTGCAGCAGCAGTTGTTTTCTTTGCAGCTGTAGTTGCTGTTGTTGCAGCCTTCTTTGCTGTTGTCTTTGCGGCTGTTGCTGTTTTCTTTGCAGCTGTAGTTGCTGTTGTCGCAGCCTTCTTTGCTGTTGTCTTTGCGGCAGCAGTTGTCTTTTTTGCAGCTGTAGTCGCGGTTGTTGCAGCCTTCTTTGCTGTTGTCTTTGCGGCTGTTGCTGTTTTCTTTGCAGCTGTAGTCGCGGTTGTTGCAGCCTTCTTTGCTGTTGTCTTTGCGGCAGCGGTTGTCTTCTTTGCGGTTGCCTTTACCTCTGCAATAGTATCATTTGCTTTTGCAGCAGCTGGCTTACGTCCACGGGTTGATGCCTTTGGTGCGTCTGCAGTTGCCTTTGCAGCAGCTGGTTTGCGTCCGCGGGTTGATGTCTTTGGTGCATCTGTTGTTGCTTTTGCAGCAGCTGGCTTGCGTCCGCGGGTTGATGTCTTTGGTGCGTCCGCCGTTGCTTTTGCAGAATCAACTGTCTTTTCTGCGGCAGAAACCTTTACCTCTACCTTAGGCTCTGCTTTTACAGGCTCAGGGACATCTTCTTCATTAAACAGTTTGTCGATTTCTGGATATTTCTTGAAACCGGAATCAGAAACTTTTTCTTCACTTGAAACAGACAAGCTTGACTGCAATGCATCACTAGATGAAAGGGTTGATGAAAATCCTTCGTCCTTTTCTTCAGTCGAATCAATAGTCTTATCAGAATTAGATCCTGAAGAACTTACCGTTGTTGAATTAAATACGGTCTGTTCAGGCAAATCTTTTTCTGTTCCGTCATCCTTTTTTCCAAAAAGTTTACCAAGCAAATCTTTGATACCCATATTTTTCGAATCTCCTTTTGAAATTTTTTTATTTCCAAAATTTTTGCTCATACTATTATTCGCATTAGCATCGGCTAAATCTGATTTAAGGATACTATAGCGAAGTTTGCATTCCACCAGGGCAATCAAAATAACTGCAATGGCAAAATACCTTCTGATGTCTCGGAAATCTACAAAATAATTATACACCCCATGAAACAAAACTGCAAATACAAAGGGCATTATAAGAATATTTTTTTTCTTAATCGAATAAACAAATATTCCCGACAAACATGAACAAGTCATATGAATTATAATTGCCCACCATCTGACATTTGTACTGGTTACAAAAACAATTAAATACAGCAGGGTTTCGAAACATCCCAAAGTCATTCCAGCCAATACTGAATATGCAATAAAGGCAGCCTGCGTCGATTTTTTTGAAGGAAGAAAGAAAAGCAAAATCATCTTGATACCCTCTTCCACAAGCGCCAATCCTAAAAACCGAACAAACTGTGAAAATTGAGAAGTACCGTCAAAGAACCCATCCTTCAGAAAATCTATTGCCATAATAGGAATAAACGCAACTAATCCAAGCAAACAAGCAAGAAGGCCTATAAGTTTTTTAAAATCTTTTACCAAAAGCGCAAAGCATAAATAAAAAGTCACTAATGGAATAGAACAAAGCGCAATGGATATTACCATACTAAAAGAATAATAAAATTCGCTGCATTATTCAATAGTAGAATCTTTTAAATATTTCATTAAAAATTACTTATCGATGCATAATGAGTCGACCATAATGCTTACAATACGTCTTGTTTCTTCTATGTCTTTTCTACCTTCCACCGCCAAACGGAACACACCACTTTCCAGAAGTGTATAAAGAATATCAGTTGTCTGTTTAATCGGAATTTTCTTGAATTCCCCTTTCTGAATTCCGGTTATAATTATTATATTCAACATATGTCTCAGGCGAAGCACACGGCGGTCCACCCTTTTTCCGGCATCAATTCCAGTTTTCTGTATTTGGATTAAATATACCAGCAGAATCTTAAAAAACTTTTTGTAATTTTCACATTGATCCAAAATATGATTAACAAATCTAGTCAAACACGCCCTTGCACTTTGATTTTCATCCTGAATAATATCTTTCAGTTGACTTTCCAAAGTATCAGTCATTTCTTTTATACTGGAAACAAAAATCTCCTGCTTATTTTTGAAATAGATATACAGCGTTGTCCTTGTAATTCCGCACCTATCAGCAATTTTTTGAAAGGTGACATTTTCGTAGCCCTCTTCTATAAAAAGCTCAAGGGATTTCTCAAGGATTTCATGTTTACGTTTTTCGTGCTCAACAATAACTGCCATTTTTACTTCTCAGATTTTTTCCCAATTGCTTTCTGAACAGAATTTTTTCCGTTATAGATATAAAAAGTCGTATCCAAACTTCCAGCCTTTATTGATTTCAACAAATCGGCATACTTTCCAATGCATTCCTGAAATTTCTTTTGATTTGTTATGACACCTATCTGCCATCCAGGGAAATCAGTAAACAAAGTCGACATCCTGCGATAAATCTCTTCCGCCTGAGCCAAATCCCCAATCCGTTCACCATATGGAGGGTTTGTAATAATCATTCCATCATCATAGGGAGCCTTCAGGTCCGCAAAATCGCTGACAATAAAATCTGGACGCGGAACCTTGTTATCACTACCTATCATCTGCAAAGCCCTACCGGCAGTTACACAGGCATGTTCCGCATTGATTTTCGCTCTGGAGACGGCGGCAGGATCTATATCGCTTCCTGTAATCCGGCACTCTACATCAGTTCGAATTTTTGCTGCCTCATTCTTTTTTATTTCCACAAATTTCTGCTGATTAAATATTGCAAGATGTTCAAATGCAAAATGACGTCCAATTCCAGGAGCCACATTATGCGCATAAAGGATTGCCTCTGTAACAATTGTTCCACTTCCACAGAACGGATCATGCAACGGAGTCTTTCTTCTCCACAGCATTTCCTGAAGCAAAACTGCCGCCATAGATTCCCTCAACGGAGCAATTCCACCATCGGTTCTATATCCGCGCTTGTGAAGAGCTTCCCCTGATGTGTCCAACAGAACCATGACCCTGTTTTCATCAATATAGACCCGCACATCAGTTCTTTCGCCACTTTCCGGAAGATTAGTGATACGCCAAAGATCTCCCAGCTTTTTGTAAATCGCCTTCTGAATCATTGACTGGACAGTATGTTCGCTATTTAATTTGCTTTTATAAATACGCACCTTATCAACAACAATTCTTGCATCTTTATAAAAATAATCCTGCCAGGGAGCATCGTAACATCCATCAAACAGTTCGTCGAAATTTATTGCAGAATACTCAGCGACAACAATATAAACGCGGTCACTGGTTCTTAAGCACAGATTCGCCCGGTACAATGCATCCTCATCACCTGTAAAAAATACACGTCCAGGCGCATTTCCAGCAAGCCTATAGCCCAACTGTTTTATTTCATTTCCAAGGATTCGCTCCGCACCAACGGCACACAATGCAACATACTTATTCATGAATGACATTTTATTGAATTTTGTCATAATAAACAAGGATTTTTAATAATATTTTTACGTAACTATCCCCTGAAGCGCATTTACAAAAAAATAAAGACGGAGCCGCTTTTTCAACAGCAAGGCTCCGCCTTGAAAAACATTTGTAACCGGCTTTTCGGGGTTCCATTCCAAAACAAACTTCGTTTGTTCCGGAACTGCTTCGCGCCCCTACAATCCGGCGTATAAACCGGTTGGCTGTTTTGGGCTAGTTAACCTGTGCGATTCCCTTAAAGTCGTTAACGGTTTTATAACCCTTTCTTTTCATAAACGCTTTTAATCCGTCGCACACTTCCTGGGCAACATTCGGATTTGCAAAAGTGGCGCTTCCAATCTGAATTGCACTGGCTCCAGCCATAATAAATTCAACAGCGTCCTGCCATTTTTCGATTCCACCGATTCCAATAACAGGAACCCGTTTTTCTTCCGGCATTTTGTTGATTTCCTCAACCACATCGTAAACCATGCGGAGGGCAATCGGTTTGATTGCAGGACCACACAATCCTGCACGGATATTTTCAAAGAACGGTTTTCCTTTTTCAATATCAATTGCAGTTGAAAGGAAAGTGTTGACCAGGCTCAAAACATCAGCACCGGCATCAATACAAGCTCTGGCAACTGCCCTCAAATCTGGTGCGTTTGGAGTGAGTTTTACAATCAAAGGCTTTTTTGTTACGGCACGGACCGCTGACACGCACTGGAACGCAGCCTCTGGAACCATTCCCCAGGCCTGACCACCGGCCTTAACATTTGGACAACTGATATTAAGTTCAATCATTTTTACATCTGTTGATTCAGCCATCTGCACGGCCTTAACATAAGAGTCCAAATCATGACCGGCCACATTCAAAATAATTACCGAATCAAGTTTGAGCATTTCTGGAAGGATTTCGTTTACAACCTCTTCCATTCCCGGATTCTGTAAGCCGATTGAATTAATATCACCGCTGGCAACTTCAATACTTCGCTCACCAGGATTTCCCTGACGAGGTTCCAAAGTTGTTCCCTTAGATGAAATTCCACCCCAGGCACTTACATCAGACAGTCCACGGAAATTCTGACCGTAGCCAAAGGTTCCAGAAGCTGCGATTACAGGATTCTTAAAATGCACACCACAAATGTCCACACTTAAATCAGGTTCCTCATTTTCTGCGAGGGGTGCTTTTCTTGGACCAGGGGCAGCAAAATGAATAATGTCTGAATCAAAGACAGGACCGTCCTTGCAGACACGCAAAGTTCCTTCATCAGTCTGGACTGTACAACCAAGACAGGCTCCTGCGCCGCACAACATTCTATGTTCCAAACTAAGGTACGCTTTGACTCCAGTTTCTTTTGCGACTTTCTGAACATAAGCCAACATTGGTTCAGGGCCACACGCAAAAATACATTTATAACCGGCGGACTTTATTTTTTCAGCAGTCAGGGCGGCGCTCAACATTCCGTGGATTCCCTGGCTACCGTCGTCAGTTGTAATCAACAGTTCACGAGGTTTTACATTCTCCAGACCATAGGAACCTGAACGGAAACTTGCAAAAAAATCATAAGACTTTTCTTTTAACGAAGAAGCAAAGTTTGCGACAGGAGCGACCCCAATTCCGCCGCCCACAATACAAACCTCAGTTTTATTTTCATCGATTGATTTTGGAACCGCAAATGTGTTTCCCATTGGTCCCGAAAGAACAACTTCCTCACCCGGAATGCAATGGCAAAGTTCTTTTGTGCCGGTTCCTTTTTCCAAAATCATAAACTGAATTTCAATTTTCCGTTTTCCGTTTTCTAAAATCTCTTTTGAATGATAAACAGAAATCGGGCGACCAAAATATGCGCTACTCTTTTTGCATTTGAGCATGTAAAACTGCCCAGGCTCAGGACCAACCTGTGTGGCACGGGGAGGTTCAATCACAGTCTGCAAGAGATAGACATTCGGCTGGCCATCAATTTTTTTTACAAACTGAACAAGACCGTTTCCGTAAAACTGTATTCCATTTCCTTCTGAATCAATAAGTGCTTCGTCAATCATAATATTTAATATAACGACTTTCGCATAAAAAGTGAATTGTATAATAGAAGAATAAGCGTTTGGCCATTTAAATATATGGGCATCTCTAAAAATTAAAAATTTAAATGGATTCATTGACCCGCTGATTTTTACTTTGGTCCATATAAAGCAAAAAGTCATATCAAGCAAAATATGACCTTTTATGACCACGAGAAAAAAATTTTTTATTCCTTTGTAAAAAATTATATGATATTCTTTTTTGCATTGCAAATATGCTCAAAAATTCGAAAAGCGAGGTTCTTAATGAAAAAGATTTTTTTATTATTTACAGGCCTGGTCCTGTTGTTCGCAGGTTGTAAATCAGGATTCAATCACGATGAAACAGTTTCCATAACAGTATCAAACAAAACTGACGAATCAATTTCAGTTGAGTCCATTTCATTCATAAACCATGTTTTTCCAGTCGTGATAAAAAAAGAATCTTCAGAAACGATTTCAGCTCATCTAGACTTTAGGCCAGAAGGTTTTGACTTTATTATAAAATCTAATGAGGAAAAGTTTAAAGGCTCTACAGGATATGTACAAGACTACAGCAAATTTGAGCTTGAATTAACGACGGATTCGGAAAACCAATTAATTTGCACATTAAAAAAGGAAAACAGAAAATTAGACCTAACAAAAAAATAGAGAGTGAACAGCGGCAAGCTAACATTGGAAGCATTCAGATGAAAATAGATTCTTCCAATGTTTTTTTATATCTTTTTGATTTAGAACTTTCCACCGCCAAGGGTTACGCCAAGTTTTATTGCCACGTCCGGAGTTTTTGTCATATCAAGCCATGTAATATAAGGTCCTGCGGAGAAACTTAGATTTTTAAACGGAGTCCAGCTCAAAGATGCAGAAATTATTCCTGCATACGGCATAAAAGTTTTTCCGCTCGACAATTTTTCTATGGCATCGTTGATTGTAGAAACATTTTCCTTTCCAAGATAAAAAAGACAGAAAACTGTTGCGCTTAAATCCGTGTGCGCAATATTTGAGAAAACTGCAGTCGCGGCAATGTTGTGACCGTAGGTTGAATATCTATGGTCGTCAAGGTTTCCGTCAAAATAATATTGTCCAATCAATGTTATTTGAGGATCCGTCCACATGTGCATTGCGCCGACAGTTCCCTGGAAAATCAGATTCTTGTTTTTCCAATCAGTACTTTCTTTCCACTGTTCTTGGGTTCCATAGCTCAGGACAGCTTCTCCAAACACACCAATCTTTCCATTGATTATGCTTCCGGATGCCGTGAACATTAATTTTGGAGCATTCTCCAGTCGCAAAACGCCTCCAAATCCAAGCTCCCAATTTGAAATAACGACATCCATTTTTCCCGCCAGTCCTGTTTGCTTTAAAAGATAAGGGAACATGGCGCTGTCCAAATATTCTGCCAGGCTCTGATTTTGTGAGTCATCAATTTTTGGGAAAGAAGAATCTGCAACACTTGGAGGAATCAAGTACAGCCATAAACAGTTTTGCGAATCCGGGAAAGTTATTTGCGCACGAAGATTTAGACTTCCATCAACTTGAGCTTCTCTGTTTTCCGGATCAATGGAAGATGAGTTTATCATATCGGAAACAGGACTAAAAAACAGACCGGCTCCCCAGGAAACGGTGTGCAATCCAAATCTAAAGAAGGCTCTATCGGCAACAGAAAAATCTGTAAACAGTTCTTTTAAGTAAAGCCAGTTGGTTATTGAAAATGTTGGGGTCTGTCCCCCGTTCAACAAAGGAGATATATCAACTCCATTAAGTGCATCAGATATTTTCTGGATTGTTTCGTCATCAAGCTGACCTGATGAACCAGAATATGAAAGTCCAACAGAATCTTTATATGGATATCGGATTCCAAATTTTGTATACATTCTTAAAACTGATGTAGGACGTGCATCTACAAAAAGATTTGCGTTTGCATTTGGACTTATCCGGCTATCCAGTACCCTATCCCAAAAAGACATATCATCATCGCGAATAAGGGAAGTGTAAGTTGACAACCCCAGATCAAAACTTCCGCCAACCCTTACGCTTCCAATTTCGAACAAAGTTCCGTGAGCAATTGACAAGGCCTCGCCTTCCAGTCCGACCATTTCATCAATTCCATCGCCTTCGAAAAAATCATCATCGGCGCTACCGAAAAAATCCTCATCGGATCCAAAATCAAATTCTGAACTCTGATTATCTTCCGCTGGAAAAAATGCATCATCAGAAAAATCTATTTCCTGGGAAAAGGCATTGGTAACTGTTGCCAATAAAAAAACAAGGGTAACCAACAAATGTTTTTTTGCATCGACAAATCCATTTGATTTTTTTAAATAATTTTTTTTATGAGTAATATCCATTTTCATATTGCATCAACAACCTAAATCCACAGAAGCTAAAAGACGAAAAAAAACAAAGGGCATCTCTTAAAAAACTTTTGTGTCTTTTTATAGATGTCCGGAATATTTTATATTTCTGACGAGTTTAAAGCCTTGAAACTATATGATCTTCGGTTATATATAATCTCCGGTCAAATATGACCTATGGTCATATTTGACCTATCATCAACTTAGGCTTTAAACATCGCATTTTCAAAGCTGTCTCTAAAAAGTATAATTTTTAGAAACTTTCTTTAGTTCAAGCCTTCAAGATATGCTTTTGTAAAAATTGAATTCGGAAGTTTATCAAAAGTCAAATCGCTAATAACTTCCTGAGTGTTTTCTCCCTTGTTCAATTCATCACGCAAAATAAGTTGTGTAGGCACATATCCGGCAGGAACTTTTGTGTATTTTGGCATAAGCACAGTTCTCATCAAGCGGCCTGAGCCAGAGAAATCTTCCTCCTTTAGGACAAGGGAAACATCTTTTCTTATATAAAAAACACTTTGCGCATAAGCCGGTTCTGAAGTTTTGGCTTTCAAAGTGATTACATATACAGGATATTTTCCCAAAGTGCTTTCTTCAAATTTCACGACGCTATAATTTTCCCGCCATCTTTCTGTTCCCTGGTCAACATCATCAATATTCAAATCTGAATCGCCAAGAGCATCCTTCAATGACGAGTGTGTAAACTTACGGCTGATTGGATCATAAGCCCAAACATTGTCCCCATCACGCAGATATCCGGTTCCTTTGTCTGCCTCAGGGAAAAGCTGTACAATAGTCATTAAATCCTTATCAGTACGCTGAAAGACCTTGTATTTCAGGCTCTGATCAGCCTTTCCAGGTTTCTGAATCAGCAGAGAAATTGTTGCGGAATAGTCTCCATGATAAGCCAAAACATCGCTTGAGGCTTCCATAATTTTATAAGCCTTTTCAGCTGTTGCTGAATTAACCTGAGCAAACGCTGCTGTTGAACATACTAAAGTCGCCAAAATAGTACTACAGATTTTGGTAGATAATTTCATTATTCGTCCTCCAAGAAAAAATTTCGTCTTTCTCGTATAAAACATTTTTTCACGAAAAAAGTTACTTCACCAGGGCATCTCTAAAAGAACACTTTTTCAAGATGCCTGAGAGTTTTATTTTACTGTCCTCAAGGCTTCTGCAGGGCTCATCTTCGAAGCTTTTTTAGCAGTTCCCCTAACAGCTAAAGTTGTCAGCAAAATCATCAGCAGATACTGAATTATAATGGACACCGGTGACAAAACAAATGACATGTGTCCATTTCTCAGGAACATCTGAACAGACTCTACCGTAATCCGCGGAATGCCTAAAATCGACATTACGACAATGGCCAAAACGAATCCAGCAAATGCACCCAAAACACAAAGCCCTACCGCCTCGTAAGTAAAGGTCTTTCCTGTATCCTTTCCAGTCATTCCCAAGGCACGCATGGTTCCAATCTCGCGAATTCTTTCGTAAAGAACCATTCTGTAGGTATTAGAGACACCCACCATTACAATCAGCAAAATTACAATAAGAATAACCGTTGTCACTGTATGAACAATATTCATTGCAGTTTTTAACTGAGGAGCTGCGTCGTCCAGACTTTCAACACCGTATTTAACGCCAGTCCAGGTATTTTCTTTGCCCAGGAACTGTTTGTTAAGTCCACGTTCAACGGAACCAGGATTTGTTCTTCTTGCCAAACGGAGATCAGCAACATTTTGGCCATCAGCACGGATTGCATCTACCAATTCCAATGCAACTTTATTTTGCAGCTTTTTATTTTTCAGGTATATTGAAAAATAATTATAGCCACCCTCGTTGATTCCAATAAGTTTATTCAAAGTCTCGATATTCACATAGGTCATCATTCCATTTATAAAACTGGAATCTTTGTTAATAAGTGCGACCGTGAATTCGCCAACTTCATTTTGCCCATAAATTGTATTTGTCGTATAAAGGACCGTATCACCAACCTGAACCTTCAACGATTTTGCGACATTTTCACTGAGAATAAGTGCATTTGGATTTTTCAAATTTTCAAAACTTCCATCCGCAACCTGAAGAGATTCCAGCAAAGTTTTATCGGTTTCAAAATCACGGCCAAATGCTTCAGTCAAAACTTTTTTGCCATTAAAAATAATATGCCCTGTTGAACTGGTGTAGTGTGAGATGGATTTATAATCAATTCCCAGGTCATTGACTTTTTGTGTCAGATAATCATGATCACGGATAATTGGAACAACATCCAATCCCATGCGGCCAGTGTCCTCTTCATTTGAACTGGAAGCTTTTTCGTATCCAGCAACAATAACAGTTCCTCCAACCATCTGAGTAATCTGTTCCTCCAGATTTGAAACAGCTCCGCCAGTTAAACTGTCAACACAAGTAACAACAAAAAAGCCAAACGCAACCGCAATACCTAGAATAACATTGCGTTTTTTACTACGAGAAAGATTTCTTAAAGCAAGTCTTATAAGTTGCATCACACGCCTCCCTTTGACAAAGCCTTCAGTGGTGTAATCTTTAGAGCCGAAGAAACAGGGTACAGGTTGCTCAACACACTTCCCGCCAAAACACCTGCGAATGAAAAAGCAACAATCTTTAGTGTTGGACTAAAATGCAATTGTCCGCCACCCAAAATTACCTTTGCAATCATGTTATCACCGACATTCAAATTCAAGCTGTTGAATATTCCAATTATCAGGAAGGCAAGTATAATTCCAATTACAGCAGAGCCAATCGCTATGGAACAGGCTTCCGTAAAAAACAGTTTGCGAACAAAAGATTTTTCTGCACCAATCGCGCGCATGGTTCCAATTTCCGAAGTACGTTCGATAATGGAAACGGTCATGGTATTCATGATGATGATAAACACAACGATTGCCAAAACTGCAACGATTATATTGAAGAACACGTTTATTCCGGCAACTGTTTTTGTATAAGAAGCCGCCGCGTCTTTCCAGCCCATAGCCCTTGCATCGACTCCCTGTTCAGCAAAAATTGAATTAAGTTTATTTACCGTTTCATCCGCATCAAGACCAAAAGGTAACTTTACTTGAACAAAGTGCCAGGAACCGTCATCCGTTTTATTCAATTCATCACGTAATGTTGTGTCACCTAGAATGTTTTCAAAATCTATGCCTGATTCAGCCAGGATTCCGTCCTGCTCATCAACCATGTCGCCAAAATCATCATTGTCACCAAACAAATCATCTTCGCTAAAATCCCACAAATCAGCATCTAGTCCATCAGCAATTCCGCCATCAAATGTTGAACCGTAAGTCAAATCTGCAAAAGCTCTGGCAAAAGATGGATTACAATAGATAGTCTGGAACATGGCGCTATATTCATTTGCCGGTTTATAGAACCCGATAACCTTGGCTTCACGTATAACTCCGTTTGTATTGGCACCCATTACCAAAACCGTATCACCAACGTTCAAATCCTTTTTGAAAAATGCTTGAAAACTATCTCTGATTCTTGTATCAATCAAAAGCTGATTTTCTGTTGATGAATAATCCAACTGAGAACCTTCAACAATATGCTGACCAGGGAAAAGGTTAAAGTAGCTGTCCTTCTCACCGGCGAACATCATGAAAACAGGAATATCCATAACATTAACAGAGTCATCGGACAGCATTGAAGCCAGGTCAATTTCTTCGCCCTTCATCATAATTCCTCGTGTTGAAATCATTCGGGAACGTTTGCTAACAAAATTGTTTTCCTCAAGAATCTGTTCAACCTTTTCAATATCCATTAATGCCGGAATCTGTGGCATGGTTCCATCAAATGAAATATCCGAAGCACCAAAAACATCCAGCCTCCAGCCTTCCGGAGGAGTTGCACTAACAACAAGATCACCAGTGTAATTTGCGCGGAAATCTTTTTCCAGTCCACGGTTGATGGATTCAAGAAAAGAGTTTCCCAAAATAACAATGGCCATTCCGAAAATAATGAACATGGACACAATTATGGACTTGGCTTTGTGCTCTTTTAAATTGCGCATCGCCAACTGGAAAATAATTTTCATCTTTTATTATGCCTCCCCGTAAAAATCGGAACCGGCTTTGTATTCATCATTTGTAATCTGGCCATCCAAAATATGAACAACATGATTACACATATTAACAATGCGGGCATCGTGTGTTGAGAAAATAAATGTTGTCTGAAGCTCTGGATCCTTGTTTAGCATTTTCATCAAAGACAAAATCTGTTCACTGTTTTTTGAGTCCAGGTTTGCTGTTGGTTCATCAGCAAGAATAACAGGAGCTTTTGTAACCAAGGCACGGGCAATTGCAACACGCTGTCTCTGTCCACCAGAAAGTTCAGTTGATTTATGATTTTTCCATTCTGTCAAACCAACTTTTTCAATCAGATAATCGACCCACTCTTTTTTCTGTGCCTTGCTGAATTCATCAACAGGACTTCTACCAACCTGATTCTTTGGTTTAATCAAAAGAGGGAATTCAATATTTTCATAGACGTCCAAAACTGGAATCAGGTTGAATGTCTGAAAAATAAATCCCAGCTGTGAACGACGCAATCCGGTAATCCTTTTATCCAGTTTTCCAGGAATCGCTGTTCTAACTTTTGCTCTTTTTGAATCCGAATCCCCTTTCGAGCTTTTTTGTTGCGCCATATCCAAATTAATTCCCTGATAAACATCCACGCCATTAATGTTGATGGAACCACCAGATGGAATATCTATTAAACCAAGCATATTCAAAATGGTTGATTTTCCAGAACCAGAAGGACCAGAAATTGCAGCGAACTCTCCTTTTTCAACAGAAAAAGAAACATCCTTAACAGCCACAACGTCCTGCTTGCCCAAAGGATAAACTTTACGTAAATGTGAAAGTGTAACAACAGCCATAGATTTTTCTCCCATAAAATTCATCTAAAGGTGTCAGAATCTGCACAATAATTAAGGGCATTTCCAAAAATTGCAATTTTTAGAGGTTCCCATAATTTTTAACGCACCTATTTTTATTATAGTTTTATATGACCCTAAAAATATAATGAAAGTTTTAGTTTTAGGAAACCTCAAAACAAAAAATTAGCAAACTATTAATAAATTTTATCCACCACTTGAACAATACCGCTTTTTTGCTATATACTGATTTTAGACAAAGGCGTCTAATTCTTAGGAGTATTGTGCCCATTGCAGAATAACCTTAAGAGTTAGACGCTTTTTTTTTGCTACGGTTATATTAATCTGTAAGTTTTGCAGATTTTTATATAAACCGCACAACATCTTTCCCTTACAAGATGGTGTGCGGTTTTTTTATCCAATCAGATTTTCCGGATTCTGATTTAAATGGCAACCCCTGGAGCGGATTGTTCCAGGTATGGAACCGGTCGGCATGAAAAACGCACCTTATATTTTTATTTTCATCCACCGGCCACTTCTAAATCTGATGGCACTACATATCATTCTTGTCATCTGATCGGCCAAAACTCCAATCCAAATTCCCGTGATTCCCCAGCCAAGCATAAATCCAAAAATGTACGATCCGGCTGTACGAATAATTGATGCAGAAATTGTTGAAACAATCGCGGTAAACAAAGTATCTCCAGCACCTCTAAGGCTTCCCATAAATACAACCTGGGAAATCTGGAAAAACAAGATGAAAATCATTACATAGATTATGTGCACACCATATTCGATGATTTCCGGCTCCTTGAAAAACATTCCATACATCATTCTGCCAAAGAAGAAATAAACAACTGCAAGAATTATTGAAATAACCATCCCAATCCGACGACACATTTGTCCATATTTTTTTGCAAGTTCGCTTTCCCCTTGTCCAAGGCTTCTTCCTATTAACGCAACCGCGGTTATCTGCAGACCATCTCCAAAAGAAAAACTTAAGCCCATAAGATTCATTCCCACCTGGTGGGCGGCCATTGCATTGTCCCCATGTTTGGCGGCCATAATAGCAGTTAACAGAAAACCTACCCGCATCAATATCTGTTCAAGGAAAACGGAATATCCCAAATGTACAATGCTCTTAAAAACCTTGAACGATGCACGCAGTTTATTTTTTATTATGAAATGGATTGATACGAAATTATTCTTCCCGCAAATCGAAAGAATGCTCATAACTGATGCAACCACACTTCCCAGAACAGTCGCAAACGCCGCACCAAAAATCCCTAATCTTGGAAAACCAAATTTACCGCCTATGAGGAGATAGTTAAAAATAATATTCACAAGATTGGATACAATATTAGTTCGCATCGTAATTTTTGTATTTCCGGCACCACGCTGAGCTGCATTAACCGCCATCTGCAGACAATTAAAAATCATTCCGCCCATTACAACACGGAAATATGTTACTGACATGGAATGCGTTTGTTCTGTCGAACCACAGAGCCTCATAAACACAGGAGCAAAAATTACAGAACAGGTTGTAATAATCGATGCCGCCACCAAGAGAAATACTATTGAAGTGAGAAGAACTTCATTTGCATTTTTCCTGTTTTTTTCACCAAACCTTCTAGCCACAAGCGCTGAGACGGAAAGGTTCAGCGCAAAGAAAATTGACAACCCAATAAACTTTGGTTGTGTCGTCAATCCAACTGCAGCCACTGCATCCGCTCCCAATGAACTAACCATAAAGGAATCCACCAATCCTGCGAATGCAATAAAAAAGGATTCCGCCATAGCAGGAGCCGCAATAGAAATTGTTTCCCTAAAAATAGATTTCCTATTCATTTCCTTAACAGATTCTTCCATAACTTTTTATTAGCGAGGCTCCAGCTTCATAGTATTATGCAATCACGTTAAGCTTTTCCTTAACCGATTCCACCACAATATGATCAATTTCTCCACCATATTCTCCATCAAGATGCAAAGTTTGTGGAGCATTAAAATTGATTTCAATTTTATCGCAGTCAAAAAGTTCAAAGCCCTTAAATTTCTTATGTTTTCCAGCCATCAAAAAAGGAAGGAGGAAAAAGGTTTTAAATTTTTTGATTCCATGAACAAGACAAACTGAAATTTTCCCATCGTTAGGTTTTGCATCGGGACACATTTTTACACCGCCACCTTCTGCACAAAAATTCATCATGGCCATAAAAATTGTTTTATCAAAAATCAGGGAATCATCATCATCGCATTTAATTTGCAGAGTTTCTGTCTGCATAGAAAAAAGTGTAATTACCGTATAGATAATATAAACCGCCTGTCCAAGACCAAACCTGTTTAACACTTTCTTGATTTTGGAGTTCAATGCCTTTTTGCAAACAATAGCGTCCAACCCGACTCCGGAACTGATTCCAAAAAATTTTGATTTTCCATCATCATAACGAACTCTGCCCAAATCTATTTTGATAGTAGATTTTGAATTTAAGATTCTATGAACAGCTTTCTTTGTGCTTTTTGAAATGCCAAGTCCACGGGCAAAATCATTCCCCGATCCCGTTGGAATTAGACCAAAATTTATATTTTCGAATTTTCCAATTCCATTTAAAACTTCATTGATTGTTCCGTCACCACCAACAACCACAATATTTTTTTCACCATCAAGAGATAAAATATTTTTGGCAATATTTCCTGCAGGCACATCTGTTTCTGTGAACAAAACTTTATATTCAACTTTCTTCTGCTCTAAAATTTTTTTAACCTTTGCCCAAGTTTTTTTGCCCCGTCCACTACCGCCAGTTTGATTTACAATAAAATAGTACAATTCTCATCCCTGCCAAAAATATTCTATAGTATTTCTTCAATTATAAACAAACACAATAATTTTTCTAGAACATTTTTCGCAAAACCGAATGCCCCTCTCTTATATTGTTTTTTTTACGTTATATGTGCTACCATTGTTTCAAATAATTTTGATTGCCTATAAAAATTGCAATTTTTATAGGTGCCCTTTATGATATACTGCAAAAAATAGCGAGGTAACTTTTATGCCAATGATTAATTCAAAAATCACAGTTTCAGTTCCACAGGAAAAAAGAGACATCCTGAAAAGCGAATTAGGAAAAGCGGTTTCGATTCTTGGAAAGCCGGAAAGCTATTTGATGCTTGGTTTTGAAGATAATTACGATTTATATTTTGCTGGAAAAAAAATGGACAAGGGAGCGTTTGTTTCAGTTCAGCTTTTTGGAAAAGTAAATCCTGATTCAGCAAACAAAATGACAGAACGCATCTGCAAAATCTATAGCGACGTTTTAGACATTCCTGGCGACGGAATTTATGTCACCTATCAGGGAATAAGCGACTGGGGATGGAACGGAAGCAACTTCTAAGATTTGGATTATAAAATGACCGACCTGGAAAAATACTACAACAAATTTGACGAAGAACATAGACTGACTACCCGGCATGGAATTGTTGAATTCACAACGTCCATGAAATACATTCACGACTTCATTCCGGAAAATCAGTCTGTAAAAATTTTGGATATCGGAGCCGGAACAGGACGTTATTCGGTTGCACTTTCCAAGGAAGGTCATTCGGTCACAGCAGTTGAACTTGTTCCCCGCAACCTTCAGGTCCTTGAAAGCAAACACGCAAACGTAAACTGTTGGCCAGGAGATGCAAGGGATTTGCATTTTTTATCCGACAACACTTTTGACATTACATTGATTTTTGGACCGCTCTATCATCTGCACTCCCAGGAAGAAATGCTCCAGGCAATCAGTGAAGCCCGCCGCGTTACAAAAAAAGGCGGAATCATTTTTGCTGCCTACGTGATGAATGAATACAGCATGATTCAATACTGCTTCAAAAAAAATATGATTAAATCACTTATGGAAAATGGCAGCGTCACCAAAGATTTTCACACAGTTCCTAATCCGGCAGAACTTTACACTTATCTGCGCCTGGAAGATATTAATGAACTGAACACAAAATCTGGTTTGGAACGCATAAAGATTATCGCCGCCGATGGTCCTGCTGATTACATGAGACGGGAACTTAACGCAATGGATGAAGAAACGTTCCAGCTTTTTTTGGACTATCAGCTTACAATATGCGAACGCCCTGAACTTTTGGGAGCCAGCTCCCATCTGGTAGATATATTAAGAAACAATTAATTTTCTTAAATAAAACTCGAAATAAATCTAAAAATAGTATAAAATATTAGGCAAACAATCAGTTTGAATACTTTTATTAGTAGTTAAGACCATAAAGGAGGTTTATTTTATGGCAGAGAAGAAAGAACACAAGATTGTTTCAGCATCAACTGGAGCAAGTGTTTCAAAAAAAGAAGCAGCAGCTAAAACTGGAAAGACACCTGTAAGCGCACAGACTGGAAATGCAGGCGGACTTAGAGCTGGTGCAATCTGTTTGTGGGTTGTAGGATTGGTTTTTGAAGTTTTGGCAATCATGTTGATGTTTGAAAAGATTGCAATCCTTCCAAAGATTCAGCCACTTTACAAAGCAATCGGCGCTTTGGTTTTGGACTTGGTTTGTGTAATCATCGGTTCACAGTTGTGGAAAAAGGCAAACCACATTGACCCAGCATCACAGAAGAATGCATTTAAATTCTGGTTGTGGAACAACCTGGGTGTAATCGTTTCAGCTATCGCATTCATCCCATTCATCATTCTTCTTTTGACAAACAAGAATGCTGACAAAAAGTCAAAGACAATCGGTTCAATCGTTGCTGTCGTATTCCTTGCAATCGCTGGTCTTACAAGCTACGACTGGAACCCACTTTCAAAAGAAGCTTTGGAAGAAGCTGCAAAAGGAAGTCAGGTTTACTGGACAGAGCACGGAAAGAAAATGCACTTGTACGAAGATTGCCAGGCTTTGGACCGCTCAGAAGAATTGAAGTTGGGAACAGCTGATGAATTCTTGGCAGAAAAAAATCAGGCTGGAACAATCTGTAAGTTCTGTGAAAAGAGACAGGCATCTGCAGTTGAATCAACAGGTGCAGAAGAATTGCCAGCAGTTAACGAGTAATTAATCTTATAAGCTGCCACAAATCCTCCACGGATTTCTCTGTGGAGGATTTTTTTATTTTAAATGCTCCTGAATTGATTTTTGGATGACAGCATTATTTACATAAAAAAAAATCCCAGAAAGAAAAATCTTCCTGGGATGAAATTCAAATTGATTTAGTAAAATTAGATTCCGTTGTAGTGTGTGTTTACTTTATCCAAAACATAGTCGCGGAATTCTTCCAGTTTGAAAGTTTTCTGTGGCAACTGTGAACTGAATCTAAATCTACAAGTTACGGTTCCTTCTTCCTGTTCCTTTGCACCGACTACCAAAATATATGGTGTTCTATGCTCTGAAGAAATCACTTTGATTTTTGCTTTCATGTTGTCATCATCAACATATGCCTTTGCACGGATTCCAGCAGCCTTGAGCGTGTCGTAAACCTTGTTTGCATAATCGTTGAAATCTGGTGAAACTGGAACAACAGCGACCTGCTCAAAATGCAGCCATGCAGGGAAAGCTCCGGCATAGTTTTCAATCAAGATTCCCATGAAGCGTTCCAGAGAACCAAGAACTGCACGGTGGAGCATTACCGGGTGATGTCTCTGATTATCAGAACCAATGTATTCTGCGTTAAGTCTTTCTGCAGATGGCAACTGGTAGTCCAACTGGATTGTTCCACACTGCCACTGACGACCAAGCGCATCAATCAATGTGAACTCAAGTTTTGGTCCGTAGAATGCACCTTCGCCCGGCTGAATTTCATAATCCATGCCACTTGCTTTACAAGCTGCAGCAAGAGATGCTTCCGCACGCTGCCAGGTTGCTTCATCACCAACGTGATCTTCTGGCATTGTTGAAAGTTTAACCAAAAGATTCTTATCAAACCCAAAGTCCTTGTAAACATCTATCAAAAGACGACAGAACTTTGCGACTTCGCTTTCAATCTGATCTTCTGTACAAATAATGTGGGCATCATCCTGAACGAATCCACGGACGCGCATAATTCCATGCAAGGTTCCGCTTGGTTCATTGCGAACACAGTGACCAAATTCAGCAAGACGCAATGGCAAATCCTTGTATGAACGAGGACGGCTGTTGAAAATCTCCAAAGCACCAGGACAGTTCATTGGCTTGATAGCAAAGTCACGTTCCTCACTTTTTGTGGTGAACATGTTTTTCTGATAATGTCCCCAGTGACCTGAACGTTCCCACAAAGAACGAGGCATAATTGCTGGAGTATTTACTTCCATGTATCCGTCTTTGCGAATCTTGTCTCTCATGTAATCCTGCAAAGTCACATACATCTGCCAACCATTTGGATGCCAGAAAATCTGACCCGGATCCTCAGGATCAAGATGGAACAAATCAAGCTGAACACCCAGCTTTCTGTGGTCTCGCTTGTCAGCCTCTTCAAGCATCTTCAAATAATCTTTCAACTCATTTGGCTTACTGAATGCAACTGCGTAAACGCGGCTCAACATTGGACGGTTTGAATCACCACGCCAATATGCGCCGGCAAGTTTCATCAGCTTAAAGCTCTGGGCGTTAATCTCTTTTGTATTCGCAACATGAGGTCCACGACAAAGATCTGTGAAAGTATCCTGAGTGTATGTTGTAATTTTTTCGCCATCAGGGAAATCTTTTATCAATTCCAGCTTGTAAGGTTCATCCTTGAAAATCTCAAGGGCTTCAGCTTTTGTAACTTCCTTCTGAACAAAATCAAAATTACCAGCAAGAATCTTGCGCATCTCTTTTTCGACGGCAGGAAAATCAGCTTCTGTTAATTTTTTATCCGCTGGAAAATCAAAATCATAATAAAAACCGTTGTCAATTGCTGGACCAATCGCAATCTTAGTTCCAGGAATCAACTTGAGGATAGCCTCTGCCATAACATGTGCCAAACTATGGCGAACAGTCTGCAACTTTTCATCAACTGCCATTTTAATCACCTTGTTAAAAAAACTATTATAGAGAATATCCCTTTTTGATGGATTTTTCAACTATCGAAAAAAAATATGGATGGTCAAAAAAAAATCCCACCAGATTTTCTCCAGTGGGACTTGGTTAAAACAAAATTATTTTAAACCGTAAATTCGTCGATCTGTGAACCGATTTTTTCAATTGAGACATTAACTTCCGATGAAATTGAATCCAAAGAAGCAGTAACGGAATTAATTTTTCTGGCCCCGGCTGTCATTTCTTCCATGGTTGAACGCATTACTCCGGTTGTTTCCTGCAAATCACGGATACCTTCCAAAATGGATTTATTTCCAATAGACATTTCCGTTGAAGAAGCATTAACTTCTGCAGTACTGTCATTTACGGCGGAAAGGGCTGCGTTAATTTGCTTTGATCCTTCTTCCTGTTCCAACATTGCCATTGTAATTGATTTTACAATTTCATTTGTTTCCTGAATTCCAGAGTTTACAGAAGCAAAGGCGTCACTTGATTCCTGGGTTGCATCAACAATATTTTCGATGGAAACTTTGATTGATTCCAACTGAGAACTAATGGTCCTTGTCTGTTCAGCAGAAGTTTCTGAAAGTTTTCTAATTTCATCCGCAACAACGGAGAATCCTTTTCCAGCTTCTCCTGCATGGGCCGCTTCAATTGCAGCATTCATAGCAAGCAAGTTTGTTTGTTCAGCAATTGCGGAAATAGCGGCGTTGGCTTCCTGAAGTGACTCAGACTGTTGCTGAATTTGACGGATTTTGTCATTCATGTTCTGTTGAGCAGAAACTCCCTTGGTTGACATCTGTTCAAGTTCACCAAATTTATTGGAAAGTTTTCCAACAGAATTATTTACACCGGAAATATTTTGAATCATCTCCTTAACGGCGGAACTTGCATTTGCAACACTTCTGGTTTGCTCGCTAATCATTCTGTCCAAAGAATCAATATTTGCAGAAATTTCATGAACGGCACCGGCGGTGGAATCAACGTTATTAACCTGGGATTCAATGTTGCTCTCCAATTTTTCAATATTGGACATAATTTCTGTAACAGAATTTACAGTTTCATCGGCACTGCCTTTTAGCTTGGTTCCCGTAGTTAAAAGAACACCCTTTGAATTTTTTAGACTGGAGACAATATTCTGAAGTTTTTCCAAAAATTTATTAAAACCGCCACACATTTTGGACAAAATTTTCAGAGAACTTATTCCCTCCAAGTCAATTCTTTTTGTAAGATCAGCATTTCCTGAAGAAAATCCCTCGATTGAAGTATAAAGCAGTCTCAATGGATTCAGCAAAAGGTTTACCAACTGGAATCCGGCCAACAAAAGTGCAAAAATAATTACCATCACCAAAGAAGAGGTCATGTTTTTAAAAAACTGTCCAATGTTATAAGGCTGATGAAGAACCATCATCCAGTTAACTGATTCAATTGGTACAAAGTAATAAACACCGTCAGCAGTAAAAACCTGTTTCTTTTCCGCAACCGGAATTGAATTTTCATTAACAGATAAAACACTTGCCACAGGAGTTTTTTGCTCAATCATTTGAGAATCAGTTGCACCAGTAATTTCCAATTTGTCATTGTAAAAATAAAGATCCAATCCAGCAGGCAAACTTGTGTACATCTCATCGATAAAACCAGTTAAAGGAATTCCAGTTCCACACATTCCAATTCCTTTTCCAGATTTATCACGGACAACGGCATTTACCCAAAGGCTTGTTGTTTTAAGAACTTCATTATAGTTGATATTAAAGTTGTAGTCGTTAGGACTGTCCACTGTCATGGACCACCAATAGTTACTTGGATCGGTTATATCAACATGATAAGAATAAGCTAAATCAGACCAGAAATCCAAATCAACGGAGGACATCCAGAACGAACTTTTACTCAAAAATGCATTTTGAAAGGCTTCCATCTGTTCCATTGCAATAGATTTTATATTTTCATCATCT
Source organism: Treponema sp. (assembly GCA_045643225.1). Classification (GTDB taxonomy): domain Bacteria; phylum Spirochaetota; class Spirochaetia; order Treponematales; family Treponemataceae; genus Treponema_D. The sequence goes on from JAZUKJ010000061.1 coordinate 56,680, forward strand.
GGGTTTAATAAAAAGTCTCTGGTAATTGGTGATTTGGACATTTCCAAAACAAGAGGAATCTGTCCCATAGGTCCCAGCTCAAACTCCAAAAGCAGCGTATTGGAAACTTGCTCCAAATATTTGGATGCATCTTTGTTAAAACTTCTTTTTGCTCCTGTAATAACAAAGGCAGCACCTGCAACAACCAGTACAGCCCAAAGAATGGCGTACTTTATTCCGCTTTTCATCTTTTGCATAAAATCTCCTAGAATAACTTGTAAACAATAGAATTATACAGGAAGTTTATGAAAAAGAAAGACCAAAAACCCCATTTTATCTTTTTTTATTTGACCGCATGTTTAAGATTTTCGATACACTTTGTATCTTAGCTGTGTTCCAAAATAAATTTTTTGAACTCTTCTTCATTAATTGGTTTTGAATAATAATATCCCTGGGCCAAGCGACATCCACACTTTTGCAAAATCTTTACATGACGCGCAGTTTCAACCCCTTCGCACAAAGTTACCCTTCCAAGCTCATTGACCATTTTTATCATGTAGGCAAGCACAACCCTTGCCTCTCTGGAATACTCCGCCTGCTTCAAAAATCTTTGATCAAATTTAACAATATCGACCGGCATTTCACTTAGCATATTCAAAGAAGATTCGCCGCTACCAAAGTCATCCATGCTAACCTGGTATCCGGATTCATGAAGACTGTGAATCAAGTCACACACAAAGTCATCTCCACCACCGGCGAATCTTTCTTCAATTTCCAGTTCAATAAATTCTTTATCAATCTGATACTGCTCTTGCAAAACATTCAGTTCATTAACAAACTCTCTTGAATTATTGTTCAGGCGAGAAATGTTCATTGAAATTTTTACCCGCGGAACATTTTCTGCCTCAAGCTGCCTTAAAAATTTAAAGACGCTTCTATAAACATACTGATCCAAAACTCCAACCATTCCGCTCCGTTCAAGCACAGGAATGAAAACGCTTGGCGGAATCAGCGCATTGTTTTTCGTTCTCCATCTGACCAAAGCTTCAGCACCTTCAATCTTACCGGTCGAAAGATTTATTTTTGGCTGATACATCACCATTAAGTCTTTATTTTTTATTGCGCTTTCAATTCCATTTTCAATGCGTTCTTCATTTTCATGCTGGACCTGCATGTTTCCGTCATAAATTACAAAATTTTCTACCACGCTTTCATTTGTTGAATGCCTTGCATATCCGGCTTTACTGATAACATCCTTCAGGTTTATAGCATGAGCCTCATCAGAACGGCATACTACATTTCCGCTCTTTAAAACAATATGAACGTTTCTTTCTTTACAAACCCTTTCCTGAAGATTGTTCTGCAAAATCTCAGTCCTCTCCAGGGCATCCTTTTCATCAGTTATAAGCTGCATTATGTAAAAATTATCTGCATAGCCACGTGCCAGAAATACATTTTCATCATTTTCCAAGACACCGGAATACTGATTTTGCAGACAACTTGCTATGGTCTGCAAAATTTTATCTCCTTCTGCATTCCCATACAATCTGTTTACGCTTGCAAAATCCCTTACATTCATTTCAGTCAAAAGATATTTTGCATTTTTTTTATTCTTATAGGCATGGGAAATCGCGTTTTCAAGTCCCTCGATGGAAAGCAAATTGGTTACTTTATCTGTTCCATTCTTTTTCTTATCCTTACGATTTTTATAATTAGAGTAAACAATTGAATAGACAACGGCAAAAACTACACAAAACAATACGGCCGCCAAAATGACAAACAGATTGCCTTGCGCAAATATCGGAAAAGAAACCTTCATAGAATCCATAACGCCTAAATGAACTCCCAAAAACTTTTTTGATGGATTTAACTTAACATAAAAATAAAAAAAAAGATAGTTACTATGGAAATAAAAAAGCCACCCCAGTTTTTACCAGGATGGCCACCTCTATTGGGACATCGTCGAAAATATAATCTAGACGTCCATTAGTTTCCGGAGAAATTGGAAACCGGATCACACCAAAGCCTAACCAATTCCGATCTGGTTTTATGACGTGATTTCAAATAAAGCGATCTGGTATCCGCATCATAAACATAACCTGATGAATTATAAGATTCAAAAGTAGGATCTGAACGGTACATCAACTGCTGAATCTCTATTCTTGAATGGAATGTCGGGACACCCTTCAGGTAAAGATATTCGCTGCAATTAACAGGGAAGTCCATAGTCACATTCACAATACCGTCAGCATTAATTCTATAGGAGACTGCAGGCGAACAAGTCCATGCCCATACAGCGGTGTTTCCATAGTATCCCAAAACATCGCAGTGAGGATAATAGCTGTTTTCACTGACAAGAATCGGGTAAAGGTCTGCCAAAGTCTGTAGATTAAACGCGCCAACATTTTCCAGTCCCTGATTCAACAATACGCGTCCAGCATCTGCATAGTCGCTGCGCTGAATTTTTGTACCAAGAGTCAAAAGTGCCTGACCTAAAAGTATCTGCTGAATCTTATCAACCTCAGCGCCATTTTCTTCAACCACAAGTTTTCCATCAACAATTGAGCAGTATGAAGCCAAAACTTCCATACAAGGTTCCATAACAGGAGCCAAAAGAGTAGCCTTTTCAGAGTCAGACTTCATCAAGTTTGTGTAAACCGAAACAAGCCCCGTAGCCTGAGCAACAGTTGGATGGAAATTTTCAACGGATGCAGAATAAAGTTCAGACGGGAAAGACAAAAGTTTGACAACGGAATCCTTTTTCTTTTCTCTTGCAATATAGTCGTTTATTGAGGCAATCGTAAATACATCAAGATTCTTTCTTTCCACTGCGGTCTGAATCATTGATGAAACTCTATCGACTTCCATATTCAAAGTACGGTCCAAAGCTGCAAGACGACCAAAATAAGGCACGGAAAGATAGGTCCTTCTAGATCCTCTCTTGAAAGAATCCGGGACATTATTGATTCCATCATTAAAACTTCCGCGACTTGCCATTTCTGCTACGTAAGCAACAACTTCCGTTTCCGAAAGATCTGATACATCAGCGGCAGGATGTTCAAAATGTGAGACCAACGTATCCCTGAACTGCTTTATATTTGAATTGCAAAGATTTGAATCCGAAAGAGGCATTCCAGAAACCGCAACAAATTCAAATTTTGATGCAGGATTGTAAACATTATATGTGGCAATATTATTTCCAGTCACAAAGTTGATTCTATTCTCACTGATGTATGGTGCGGAAAGTGCATGCAAAGTCTTTCCGGAATTCAGGATTACACGGCTGTTTGAGAATTCTTCAATCGAATGGGTCGAAACAATCTTGTAGGGAAATGAAATTGTATCCCCACCGGCAGATGGGAAGGCTGTTATTGTCAACGCCTCGGTATCAACCTCATTTATTGCCAGCTTTGAAGTCTGGAAAACAACATAACTTCCATCCGTAAATTTTAACTGAATGGCATTGTCGTTTCCTTCAAATTTTTCTTCATAGGAATCCAAAACCAGATTGCGGGTATTCTCTGGAGAGTCTGAATAAAAAATAACCGCCGGAGAATCATCGTTGGCAGAAATCATCAATCCAGGAAAACTGACCTGAAACTGATTTTTCAGTTGCATTTCATCACCTTTTCCCTGGGTCTGAGCCATGGATATTCTTAAACTGCCGGATGTTTTATTCAAAACAGATTCGGTCTTAAACTGCAATACTAAAATGCCGACAATAAGAACGGCGTAAAGGGCAATAAGTCCTAGAAATTTTCTAACTGGATATTTACGCATTGGTTCATTTTACTTGTTAAGAATATAAAAAGCAAGTGAAGTATAACGCCCAAGTCCAAAAGGATTTGGAATATACACAACTGAATCAACGCTAATTATATACAATTCAATGACTTAGCTAAACGGCGGGGCATTTTTGAAAAGAATTCTGAAAATCTAGGCCAAACTGATTTTTTTAGGCGACTTGAAAAATCAGCTGTTACCTTTTACCTGCTCAAGGCATTTTAAATTTGTTGTAAAGGCAAAAAAAAGACTTTAGACAGGTTTTAGAGATGCCTGCGAGTTTTAATCCTTGAAATTACAAGGTTTAAAAAGTTACCTCCAAAAATTACAATTTTTAGAGGTTCCCTTTAATTCTTAATGGAAGATTTAGCAAGCAAACCAAATCTTCCCAGTTAAATATAGCCGCTCAGACGGTTTTGAGGTGAAACATGAAATCTTTTGCTAAAAAAATTTTAATTTGTTCCATTACTGCTGGCATTTCCCTTGCAGGCTCCCTTGCGTATTCAGCACCAAAAGCTCCTGCTCCAGACAAATCCACTGCTCTTCTTCCTGACAGTATCAAGGGGTTTTCAAAAACTTCATTTTTGACTGATCTGCAGAATGCCATTTATAAAAATGGAATCCCAGAGGCACTGAAACTTTATGATAAAATTCCATCAGAATATGCAAACGACACTGATTTGCTTGTAATAAAGGCTTCCCTTTATCTTAGTTCCGGAAAACTTGCTGATGCTCAGAAGATTACAAGCAACCTTTTGCTGACAGATGACAAAGATGTAGAAGTTTTGAATCTTGCTGCAACAATCGCAAAAGCTCAAAACAGGTCAGCGGACTGGAACAAATACATAAAAGCGATTCTTGCAATAGACCAGTATAACGCGGATGCCAACATCGCTTTGGCAGAACAACAGTTTGCAAAAAAACAGTACAAACTTTCCCGTTCATACTATCAGAAGGCTCTGACTAATGATTCAAAAAACATTGACGCATTGTTTGGAGTGGGACAGACTTCCTATTATCTGGAAGACGATGATAAAGCGGAATCAACTTTCAAAAAAATGCTGGAACTGGATCCGGACTGCGGTAATGCATATCTTTATTTGGGAAAAATCGCCTCCGCAAAGGGTGAGTATAAAGTTGCCAGCGGATATGCATATGAAGCAGTAAAAAGAGACAACAACAACTATGACTATGTTATGGACTATGGGATGTATGAAAGAAACCTGGGCCATTACGATGCAGCGGAAAAAGCCTGGACAAAAGCTATTGCAATTGAACCGGATTACTTCCTCGCGTATGCTTACAGGGCAGGAGTCTATGACGAGCAGGACAAATTTACAGAAGCCCTTAACGACTACTACATGGTCCTGAAGACCAACCCTGATTATTATTACGCATACGAAAGCATCGGTATCCTTTCATTGCACGAACAGAAATGGAAGCAGGCCCGTGAAGCCTTTATGAAATGCTACGACTACAATAAAAACAACATTTCCTATCCACTTATGATTACTTATTGCTATTATATGGAAAAGGATTCCTTTAATGCAAAAAAATTCAGTGACAGTGTTCTAAGAAAATTGGACCGTTCAACAATTGATTATGCAATGCTAAGAGTCTATCACGATCTGGCAGGCGAGATGCCACTTCCTCAAAAGATTGCAACTATATCAAACAGCAATTCCAAAGGCAAAATGTATTTTTATCTTGGCCTGCTTTATGATATGATGGGCGGAGCAGAGGCTTCCAACAAATACTTTATGGAAGTAGTAAAGCTCAACAGCCCTCAGTTCTTTGAATATAGAATTGCGGAATGGAAGATGGGAGATATTAAAAATGGCATCAAATGATGACTACACCGAAGAAGGTATCAATTCTCAAAACGAAAATACTTCTCCGACTCAGCAGATACCGCAAACCCAACGCCGGGTTGTGGCAAACGGCCGTGAAATTCTTCTTGTAGGAACAGCTCATGTTTCTGCAGAAAGCATAGTCGAAGTTCAAAACACAATTGAAACAGAGCGTCCTGATTCTGTTGCCATAGAACTGGATCAAAAAAGATTAAAGTCCCTGGAAGATCCTGAAGCCTGGCGAAAGATGGACATCATAAAGGTTCTTAAAAACAAACAAGGTTTCCTGATGCTGGCCAATATCGTTTTGGCTGGATATCAAAAGCGTATGGGACAGTCAGCAAATGTTAAACCTGGCGAGGAAATGATGGCCGCCATCACAAAGGCAAAAGAGCTTAACATCCCTCAGGTCATGGTGGACAGAGAGATTGCGACGACCTTGCGCCGGGCATGGGCTTCAAATTCTCTCTGGGGAAAATGCAAACTTTTATCGGCATTAATCGTAAGTGCTTTCTCCAAAGAAGAAACGGATCCTTCAGAAATTGAAAAACTGAAGCAAACCTCCGAGATGGACAGCATGATGAATGAGCTTTCAGAATATATGCCAAAAGTAAAACAGGTATTGATTGATGAAAGAGACCGTTATCTTGCCAGCCATATATGGGAAGCACAGGGAAACAAAGTTCTTGCCGTTCTTGGCGCAGGACATCTTCCTGGAGTCGAGGCACATCTAAAAAAGATAGCCGCAGGTGAAGAATCTACAGACTGCTCGGACATTGACTGCATCCCAAAGAAATCTGTTGGCTCAAAAATTTTGTCATGGCTTTTGCCAATTTTAATCATCGGACTGATTGTTCTGGGATTTGTTTTTGGCGGTAAAAAGATTGGAACCGGAATGGTTAAGACATGGGTTATAAACAATTCCATATTAGCCGCCATAGGCACGCTGATTGCAGGAGGCCATCCATTAACCATACTGGCAGCCTTTATCAGTGCCCCGTTCACATCCCTTTGTCCTGTAATTGGAGTCGGCATGGTCACAGGAATCCTGCAGGCAATATTCAGCAAACCAAAAGTTGAAGATATGGAAAATCTTCAGAACGATTCTTCCACCTTCAAGGGATTTTATAAAAACAGAATACTAAAGATTCTTTTGATTTTTGTATTCTCCACAATCGGAAGTGCAATAGGAAGTGTAACCGCAGGAGCTTCAATCTTCATAACCCTGCGAACCTTCTTTGGTAAAATTGGCACATTTATCAAAGGCCTGTTCATCCATTAAACTATCAACAATGTTTATATGCACCCCTTTTACCGTACAAAAGTAGAAGGGGTATTTTTGTGGTTGTATCTATACAAAATCTTTGTTAAATTATTTTTCTATGGGTTATCAAAAAGACAAATTCAGGAGATTTTTAGATAAACTTTTTTCCCCAGCCAAAGGTGTCGCCTCATTAGCATTGTCCCTGCTTTCATCCATTGTTTTGCTTGGAGCTATGGTTGGTACGATGTACCTTTCAAATATTTTTTCGTTGAGCGGTACAAAAAGTTTTGCCATAATCTTTTCCTCAATCGTATGCTCGCTTTTGACAGTGCCCCTTACATTAATCTGGTTACCAAAAATCCGCAACTTGATTCGGAAAACGGATGACAAAAACCAGACCATAATAGACAATCAGCAAAATGAAATCCATAATTTAAAACAACTTATTGAAAATCAAAAAAACACGGAAGGCAATCTGCAAGATAAAATACATCTGCTAGAAAATCTTGTATTCACATCTCAGAGTTCGATTGATATTTTAAAGGTTGGATACAAGGAATATACAAAACTTTCAACAATTCGAATCAAAGAAAAATTAAATGAGACCCAGGGTAAAATATTTTCTTCAGCCGGATATGACGAAGTAATTTTAATAGTTGACTGCAAAATAAAATATCAGCGGGGAATTGATTTTAAAAATCTTCGGCTGGCATATTCCACTTCCAATCACAATTCCGTGATTGTTACAAATCTTAAACCGGAATATACAAACGCTCCACGGTTTGAATACAACACTTTTTTTGCAGAACTGCGCCATGTTGAATTGGACAAAAATGGCAACATAAAGAGAATACAAATTTTAAAAGACGACTCCAGTTTAGAAACCATCAAAAAACTGGAACAAAAATGCAAAGAAGATTTCGAATCAACATTCCAGGGCGATGAAAACGGAGAGTCGGTTCAAGAAACAAATGAAATCATAAAAATTTCAAAAGACTGTATCAAGCTTTTACTCAAACCATATTTCTCTAACATTGAATTCGACACTCATTGTGAAATTAAAGACGCCAAGCCGTGGACAGATTTTCTTCAAAACCAAGTTGATTTACTTAAAACAATGGAACTAAAATGAGCGAACATATATTTTATGAAAATGGATTAAATTTTTCATGCCAGCAATGTTCTTTTTGTTGCAAAGGATTTCCTGGCGTCGTACTTCTTTCTCAACTAGATTTGGAAAGATTCGCAAAATGGGCAGACGTTACCTCGGAACAGTTTATACTAATGTACTGCAGATGGATAGAATCGGATGACGGTCTGGAATATCTTTCCCTTCGAGAAAGAAAAAACATGGAATGCATATTCTGGAAAAATGGGTGCGAAGCCTACGAAGCCCGTCCAACGCAATGCAGGACTTATCCCTTTTGGACAAACGTTCTACAAGATTCATCAACATGGGAAACAGAAAGCAAAGACTGTCCAGGAATCAACCGTGGCACACTCCATACCTGCGATGAAATTAATGAACAGCTATCAAAATATAAATCAAGGGAACCAATTACTCGCAAGAAAAACTGATTCACAAAACAATGGGTAATTTTTTTCTCTTGCAGTTTATCCCGGAAACCCTTATATTTATTTCGCACACACATTCTAAGCTACTAAAATAGTGCAGCTTTTATCTAGGGCATCTTTTATAGATGCCTCCAAGTTTGCGTTGCAAACTTTTGTTATAGGAGGAAATTTTATGAAAAAAATTTTATTTACGTCAATTTTATTGTCGCTTGTATCAATTGCGGCTTTCTCACAAGCCCGTGCAAAGGGACCGGACTTTGAAAACACATTGTCATCCAATATCGTGGATTATGACGCGAATACTGGAGCCGCATCTTTTGCAGGTATCACAAACCAGACAAAAGTTGAACTTTTTTCCGCAAAGGTAGATGCAGAAATCGATGTGACATTTGCCTTCAACGTCAAAAATGTTAGCGACCATACCGTAGTAACCTTGGGTAATTACAACAATCACACTGACTTCATCATCAACCATTGGTACATCGAATTTCGTCCTGCCAACAGAATTACTCTGGGTTTGAATCCACAGATTTACACACATGGTTCATATCTTCCAATCGCTGACAAACATGTTGAGACAGGAAACATTGGCTCAAGTTTTGATATTGTCTTTACACCAATCGATGGACTGAGAATTGCAGGCGGAATTGATTTCCTGTCTTACTTTGGTTTGGATGATGCAAAAAATGAAATCCGTCCAAAGTTAAACGTTGGTATGGACTGGACTTACGGAAAGATATTTTCAATCGGTCTTTCTTTCCGAAATATAATTAATGATTCAAGAAGCCTGGGATTTTATGCAGAGTACAGCGGATTCGACAATCTGAATCTCACCGCAAGCTATAGCTACAATGACAAAAATGGTATAGGTGGAATATCTGGAGAAAATCTCTTTACTCTTGGTGCCGCTTATAAATATAAAAAACTTTCTCTTGATGCAGATTTCGCAACCGTATTTGATAGATACAACGCCTTCGACCTTTACCTTGGCGCAAGAGGTTTCTACAATATTTCAAAGGAATTTGCAGCAGGAGTTACATTCACAACAGATTTGGATTTCGCCGGAAAAATCCCATCTCTCATTGTACTGTACCCAGCCATAAAATATACCATAAAAAATAATGAACTGGGCGCTGGTGTAAAAATTACTTTCAACAATAATTCTACAAAATTAAATATTCCAGTTTATTGGAAAATCTCCTTCTAAATTATTTTCTTAACAACCAGTAAAATATCAACCTAACGGCTTAAGGACAAATCCAAAAATCCTTAAGCCGTTTTTTCATAGAAAATTGTTTTGATTTGTGATAGTATTCACCTAGCTATTTTCACTATCAACAACAAACAAGGATACATAAATGTTTTCAATTATCAGAACTTTATTGATTGGACTTGCTATTGGTATGGCGAATGTTATTCCGGGTGTTTCCGGAGGAACATTGGCAGTTGTTTTTAACATTTACGACAAGTTCGTCAATGCAATCACACTCAACCTAAAAAAACTTTGGCAAAATAAAAAATTTGTTTTCCCGCTCGTCATAGGAATGTTGGGAGGAGTTCTTGTATTTTCAAAACTGATTTCCCTTGTATACGATAATTTCCCAACCCAGACAAACTATTTTTTCACTGGCTTGATTTTAGGAAGCATCCCGATGCTATTCAAATATATGATTGAAAAAAAGGACAACAAAAAATTTAGCATTGGAAAGATTATTGCCATTATAATCTGTGCCGCAGCAGGTTTTGCAACATTGATTTACCTTGGTCACATGGAAGGTGTTCTTGGAACTCCTGATATGAGCGGAGGTTTACCAGACCAGACTTTCCCATTAACAATCCGCATTTTCCTGGCCGGTATTGTCGGGGCCGTCGCTATGATAATTCCTGGAATATCAGGTTCTCTCTTGATGCTGATGATGGGAGTTTATCCAATCATCATGAAAAGTATACCAGAACTTTTTAATCCTACCCTCTTTACAAAAGCATTATTCTTACTTCTTCCAAACGGTATCGGAGTTTTGATTGGTCTATTGGCTGGAGCAAAACTCATTTCACTCTTGTTAAAGAAAATTCCGAATCAGTCATACGCGGTAATCTTTGGACTCATCTGTGCATCCGCAGTAAATGTATTCCCAGGATTTTCATTCGGAAGTTCATCAACAGCAATCGGTTCAATCATTTGTCTTTTAGTTGGAGCCGCAATGGCCTACTTTAGCACAAAACTCGCACCAAAAGAATAAACAAGACGTCTGACAAAAAAGTCCTAGGTCTAAATAGTTTCAAAGATCTAGGACTTACAGAAATTAAAATAACTAATCCAAACTAAAAACAAATCCATGTAAAACTATTTTTTATAAATCACTTTTCCCACTCTGTTGATATGGTCAATCAGATTTTGATTTTGCAGTTGGGAAAAATCGGAAACATCCACAAGATAAATTAAATCGGATTCATAAAAATCGTTTACAATTTCACACAAAATGTCGTGGGAAAAATTTTCGTCGCCCTTAATTGTCATATCAATATCGGAACCTTTTTTGTAATTTCCCATGGCACGGCTTCCATAAACAACCACTTCCAAAACACAAGGATATTTTTTGTAAATAGAACAAATGATATTCATAGAATTTTCTGACAAACCAAATTCGTTCAATTCTTTTTCATTCATAAGCTTTCATCTTTTCTAAAAATGCGTTAAAAATTCCTGCATACTCTTTGCAGATTTTTTCAGCAAGATTGTTAGCAGTAGTTTCATCGTAAGTGTGTGACGAAAGATTTCTATCAGCAATGGTTTTTATCCATAATTCTCCATCTTCTATCAAGCCATTATTGAACGCAATTCTAAAAGTGTCACGACTCCCCATTATTCCATCAACACCATTAAACTCAAGAAAATCTTTCATAACCTTCCACGAAAGTTCATGGGTAAATTCAAAACTCTGAATCAGCCCCTGTTTTTCCAATTTAGAGAGAGGTCTTACGTTCATAAGTTCAACAGCGTCATTCAAATTTTGCAATGCTTTTTTATAATTGTCAAATCTTTGTTTCCATCTAATATCTTGTTCTGCCATTCCATCCTCACAAACATTTTTCAAAAATCAAAACTATAATATATAACTTATCACACAGTACAAAAAATTGCATCCCACATTTTACGATTTCCATTATTCGGATACATCTCTATATTTTTCCTCCACTCCAGAAAAATACTGATTTCCGTAAAATTCTGGAATACAAAAATTTGGTGGGAAGAATTTATTTTGCTCATTTAAACAAAAAAAATCCCTCGGCTTAAATAAACCAAGGGACCTTTTTCTATAACAAAATTCTAGAATCTTGCTTTTCTAAGTCTGACTCTTTCTACATCCTCGCAGAAGAGTTCACGGAGGTCGTTCAAGCCCAAGGCCATCAATGCCATACGGTCAATTCCGATTCCCCATGCTGCAACTGGTACATCAACGCCCATTGCTTTTGTTACTTCTGGACGGAAGATTCCTGAACCACCAAGTTCGAACCAGCCAAGTTTTGGATGCTTGATGTGGACTTCGATGGACGGCTCCGTGAATGGGAAGTATCCTGGTACATATTTTACATCTGTTGCACCGGCGATTTCCACTGCGAACATTTCCAAGAATCCCAACAAAGTCTTGAGGTTAACATTTTCTCCCAAAACGATTCCTTCTGTCTGATAGAAGTCACTCAAGTGGGTTGCGTCAACTTTATCATAGCGGAAACAACGAGCAATACCAAAGTATTTTCCCGGAATCTCTGCCTTGTGAAGCTGGTGTGCAGAAAGAACTGTTCCCTGGCTTCTCATAATCAAGCGGCGAGTAAATTCATTGTCGAATTCATAATTCCAACCACGGCTACCAGA
>JAZUKJ010000062.1:0-29144 GCA_045643225.1 Treponema sp.
GCTTACTGTAAAACTTGTATTTTCAGATATAAAGTAAAAAAAAGCTTGCACTTAACAAAAGATTCCCGAAGGGATTAATATTCAAAGAGATCCCGAATCCAGTTCTGGATGACCGTCATGCTGAACTGGATTCAGCATCCCTTAACTTCTCCAATGTCTTTAGATATTGACCAACACGGCTGTAAGCCGTAAATAATAACAGTAAAAAAAGAGAAAGAGCTGAAAATACTTTTTCAGTAACCACTAATGGGTATCTCTAAAAATTAGAATTTTTATTTACTTTTGCTGGCCAATGACAGGGATTATGAGAACATGGCTGGCGTAATTTCGGAATTGCAATTGTTTGAGGTGTGAGAACAGTGCCTGAAAAATAGTTTTGCGGTTCATAAAAAAAAGCACCCTCCTTAAAGAAGAGTGCCTTAGTGACCCACGCGCGAGTCGAACGCGCTACCTACAGCTTAGGAGGCTGTCGCTCTATCCAAGTGAGCTAGTGGATCAAAATCCGCAAACGGAACGCCATCTGCGGAGTTGTAAACAAAATTAATTATTTGTCCTTTGCGCGCTCAACGAAGGTTCCTTCGCGAGTGTCAATAACGATGCGGTCGTCAGTGTTGCAGAACAATGGAACACGGACTTCTGCACCTGTATCAAGTGTAGCTGGCTTCAAAGACTTTCCAGAAGTATCGCCCTTTACACCTGGTTCACAGTAAGTGATTGTGCGGACAACGTTGATTGGCAACTTAACACCAACAGCCTTTCCTTCGTAGAAAGTGATTGTTACATCGTAGTCATCATCTGGAGAAAGGTATCCGGCGTTGTCTCCCAAATCTTCCTTGCTCAAGCGAACTTCGTCCCAAGTTGTCTGATCCTGGAAAACATATTCTTCGCCGTCCAAGTATGAAAGGCGGACAGTCTGTTCAACAAGGTCAACCTCGTCAAACTTTTCACCAGCGTCAAGACCCAGGTCCTGAGTTCCGCCAGTAACGATGTTCTTAACACGGAGCTTAACTGTGATTCCCTGGCGACCTGATTTCTGTCCCAGCATTTTCTGAACGATAAATGGTGAGCCTTCAAACATGAAAGCTGTTCCTACTCTAACTTCGTTGGTTGATAACATGATAGTTTCCTTCCCAAAAATAAGTTTGCTTAAATCATAACGCCCGAAAAAATAAAAAAAATGAGCGATTACAATCAATTGTGTTTTAATTATATAGAAATAAAATTAAAAGTTCAACACCCGGAAAATCAAAATATCTGTTCCGGGGGAATTTTTTGAAAAATTATTGCCTGAGCCTCCAAAATTTGCAATCTTTAGAGGTTCCCTTATCTCCATCCGTCATACTTTTCGCATTCAAGGATTTCCTTTGCGTTCTTGATTCTATCAGAATCTGGCGGCTCCACACCTTCAAGCGGGTAAGGTATGCCCAGGCTCTTGTATTTCATTGTACCCAGCGTGTGGTACGGGAGAATCTCGACCCTCTTGATGTTGCCCAACGTGCGGATAAAATCCCTGGTCCTGGTCAGGTATTCGTCATTGTCGGACCATCCCGGCACAAGGACATGGCGGATCCATACATCCTTTTTCTTTTCGTCCAGATAATGGAACATATCTATTATGTTGTCGTTCCCCATTCCAGTCAGGAGCTTGTGCTTTTCCGGGTCAATATGTTTTATGTCCATCAGGAAGGTGTCCGTCAGTTCCACCAGTTTTTCGAATTTCCTGAACCATTCCCCGTTGCGGGTAAAAAGGCTTCCGGCTGTGTCTATGCAGGTGTTGATTCCTTTTTCCTTGGCGATTGTGAACAGGTCAATCAGAAAGTCAATCTGTACCAAAGGTTCCCCTCCGCTGACGGTGATGCCACCTTTTTTGCCCCAATAGGACCGGCAGCTTAAAGATTCTTCTATTAAATCCGCCGCTTCCCGTTTTTCGCCTTTTTCTATTTGCCAGGTGTCAGGATTATGGCAGAACAGACATCTCATTGGACATCCGGATAGGAATATAATATAACGGACTCCCGGTCCATCGACGGAACCGAAGCTTTCTATAGAATGAATGTATCCTGTTGACATAAATCCTCCTGGGGACTGGTTTGTATGAATTTGCGATAGGGAACCCCTGGAAATTGTGATTCCTGGGGACGCCCAATATTATAAATAAACGGGAAGGGTAATACAAGGTCATGCAAAGAAAAATCAATATCCGGGGATTCCATTGTAAAAATCCGGGGATTCCATTGTAAAATTGATAAAAAATGAACAAAAATATTTATAAAAAGGCCAAAAGATACAAAAAATGGAATTTTTACTAGATAAAAAAAAAGTTTTGATGTAAAATAGTTACATGAATATTGGGAAATTTATTGTTTTGCTTGACTTTAATATTTCCGTTCAATATTCTTAAATTAAGTATCCTAAAGGAATAAATTTGCGAGCTGTAAAAACAGTTCAAGGAGTATTTATGAAATTTACAAAGAAAGGCGTAGCTATTGCTGCTGCAGCTCTTGTTCTAAGTGCTTCTGCAGCATTCGCAGAAGTATCTTTCACAAACAAAGTCAAGAGTGGAATCGTAGATCTCACTTTTATGGGAAGAGAAGCAGATCCTGCTGTAAGTGTTGACTTTGGTGGAATCTCAGAAAGAATTGAAGCAGAGTATACATCTGACAAGTTGAATTTCGGTGCCGACGGCGAATTGACATTGGATAACCAGCCAGGACCAATGTATGTTTACTCAAATGCTAGCGAAATCACAAGATTCTTGGATTTGAAGTGGACAGATTTGGACTTCTATCTGGAATTCCGTCCATGGAACTTCCTCACATTGTTCTTGAGCGATGACATCTATACACCTGGTTCATATATGCCAGTCGTAGGATTCAGCATGGGTTCAGGAAACATGGGAAGCGACCTTGGAGTTATGGTAACACCAATCAATGGCCTCCGCATCACAGCAGGTCTTGATGTTATCAGCTACTTCGGTGGAGACCCAGAAAATGATAAGGATGTTTGGACTGATGAAAAGATTTCAGAAGGTCTTCCAAAGGTAAATGTTGCAGCAGATTATACATACAAGAACATCTGGTCAGCAGGTTTGGTTGCCCGCAATATTTTGAACTGGTCTCCATACACAGACTGCTCAATCGGTTTGTTCGGATCTTTCACAGGATTTGAAGGCTGGGCACTTTACTCTGGTGTTATGTTCAACCACAACTACGACTGGTACTGGGATGTTAACGACCAGTATCCAAACGCAAACATCGTTGGATTCATCAACGAATACAGAGTTGAAGGTCTTATCCTCTTTGATTTCGGTTTGAGCTGCTGGAACGACAAGATTTCTGTTGACTTCGACCTTTCTACAAACTTCGGTTTCAACAGAGACGTTGCTTTCGATGGACGTTTTGCTAGAATGGGTGGAAAAGCTGATTTCGGATCTTCTGAAGTTAAGGCAAAGCAGTACAAACACTTCTATGATCAGTTTGACCTTTATGCAGGTCTCCGTGGAAGATACCAGTTCACAAAGGCCTTCAGCACAGACATCACTCTTAAGGGAGTTGGTGACTTCAACCCAAGACGTACACGTTTGGATCATCAGGATGACGAAAAGTATGACTACTCACTTGATGATGGTGTAAATCCAAATCTTAAGGCAAAATATTTGGATGGCCGTGGAGTTATCTTCGAGATGATTCCTACATTCTCATATCACTTTGGACGCCATACAATCACAACAGGTGTTGATGTTGTATTCACAGATCCATATGTTACAATTTCATTCCCAACAACTTGGACATATCGCTTCTAAGTTAGTTTAGACTGAAAAATAGACCGTCTGGTTATCCAGGCGGTTTTTTTTGTTTAAACTTCTATTTTTTTTGTACGATTTGTGGTATACTATAAATAGAAACATTATATATCTGCCTTGGAGAGTGGCTTTTTTTTGATTTTTCTTTTGAGAGCTGTCTTTGAAAGTAAGATGTTGACCGTCTTGCAATTTCAATGCTTACAGCCCGTTAGGGATATCTGATTTTTTAGATATTCCGGATATATTTTTCTGTGAGGTTGCTATGAATCTGCTTAACCGTTTTATCAATATCCCGGAGGATGCCACTTATGACCAGATGGCCGGGTATAAGGTCAATGTTCCTGAAAATTTCAACTTTTCTTATGACGTTGTTGATGTTTATGCCCGTGAGGTCCCAAACAAGAAGGCCCTGGTTTGGACTGACGACAATGGTGGTGACTTGACATTTTCGTTCCTGGAAATATCCCAATGGTCAAAGAGGGCCGCAAACTTTTTTGTCTCCAAGGGCATAAAGAAAGGTGACAGGGTAATGCTTTTCCTCCGCCGCCGCTATGAATTCTGGTGGATAGTTCTTGCCCTCCACAGAATTGGAGCCATTGCCATTCCTGCAACCACCCAGCTGCTTCCTGAGGATATTGTTTACAGAAACAATTCCGCTGACGTAAAGATGATTGTTTCTCTGGACGACGGAATGATTCAGCAGAACATTGAGGAGGCCATGATAAAGTCTCCTTCCGTTGAGTGCCTGGTTTCCGTACAGGGAGCAAGGGACGGTTGGGTGGACTTCCATAAGGAGCTGGAGGAATGTACCGCCGAATTTGAAAGACCTAGGGGTGAAAAGGCTACCCACAATGATGATACGATGCTTCTTTATTTCACAAGCGGAACATCAGGTTATCCTAAGATGGTTATGCACAATTTTACCTATCCATTGGGCCATATAACCACCGCAAAATTCTGGCAGAATGTTATGGATGACGGACTCCATTTGAGCGTCGCTGAAACTGGTTGGGCAAAGGCTGTCTGGGGTAAAATCTATGGCCAGTGGATTGCCGGAACCGCGATTTTTGTTTATGACATGAGGACCTTCGCTCCGGAGCTTTTCTTTAAGAAACTGTCCCAGTACAAGGTAACCACATTCTGTGCCCCTCCTACAGTCTACCGTTTCCTTATCCGGCAGGATTTGAGCAAATATGATATTTCAAGCCTAAAATATTGTGTCACCGCTGGTGAAGCCCTGAACGCCGAAGTCTACAACAAGTTCTACGAAAAGACAGGAATCAAGATGTTCGAAGGCTACGGACAGACGGAAACTGCAATCATGGCCGGAAACTTCCCTGGAATGGAGCCAAAGCCTGGTTCAATGGGAAAACCTGCTCCTGGTTATAACCTGGAAATTGTTGACGAAAAGGGTGAAAGGTGTGCGCCTATGCAGACCGGCCGCATAGTGGTCCATCTGGAGAAGGGAAAGCCTATAGGTCTTTTCAGCGGATATTACAGAAACGAGGACCAGACGGTTGCCGCCCTTTCGGGAGCCGTATATGACACCGGGGATACCGCCTACTACGATGAGGATGGATATATCTGGTTCGTTGGCCGCTCCGACGATATCATAAAGAGCTCCGGATTCAGAATCAGTCCGTTTGAGGTTGAAAGCGTTCTTCAGGAACACCCTTCCGTTCTGGAATGTGCGGTCACTGGAGTATTTGATGCAAGCCGTGGACAGCTGGTAAAGGCTACTATTGTTTTGAACAAGGGCTATACCCCAAGCAAGGACCTGGAGATAGAAATCAAGACCTACGTAAAGGAACATCTTGCCGTCTACAAGATTCCTCGCATGGTGGAATTTGTTGAGGAACTTCCAAAGACCATCAGCGGAAAGATTCGCCGTGTCGAGATTCGCCAGAAGGATGCGGAAAGTGCTTCCGAAAACTAATTGCTGGATGATTCACCCTGATGTGGTTCATTCATTGATTTAAAATAAAAACACGGATTTGTTTGGGGCGTCAACTCCTTTCAAATCCGTATTTTTTTGAATTTTTGATTGCAAAATAAAAACTTGTTTGAAAGCTTTAGCTTGCTATTTGCGACTACTTCTCTGTTGCTTGAATGAAGCCCTGCCAGTTCTCGGGAGGGTTCTTTATCAGCCTGTCACACTTTTCAACATATTTTTGGCTTACAGGGTCCTTCTGGGCTATGGATTGGAACAATTCTTTTGCGGCCTGGAAATCACCTTTCTCAAAAAGCTGGTATGCCTGTTCGAAGGTGCCGCTGAAATCTGTCAAAGAATTTTTCTCCTCCTCCGTCAAAGGATTGTAAATCAGGACGGGCTCTTTACGGCCAACGACTGCCACTTTTCCAACATTTCTGAAGGACTTGTCAAAACCGTGTTCGATGGCGGAATCCATTGTGGCCTTTGAACACATGGTGTAGGTTCCGTACTGTTTGTTTATTCCTTCAAGACGGGAGGCCAGGTTTACGGTGTCGCCCATCATTGTGTAGTCGAACCGGTTTCTTGAACCAAAGTTTCCGACAGTGGCGGTTCCTGTGTTCAGTCCGATGCGCTGCTTGACGGGTTTTCCTGTTATGCTGAACAGTTCCTCCTGCAATTCCACAAGCCGTTTCTGACATTCAAGCGCCGCTTCCAGGCCCCGTTTTGCATGGTCATCCTGGAAGGTTGGTGCGTTCCAGAAAGCGATGATGGCGTCTCCTTCGTATTTGTCAATCGTTCCGCCGTGGGCCAGGATAATGTCTGACATTTCGCTGAGGTAGAGGTTCAGGAATTGGGTCATTCCTTCCGGGGTCAGACTTTCCGATATGGTCGTAAATCCCTGGATGTCCGAGAAGAAGGCCGTAATTTCACGTCTTTCGCCACCCAGCTTGAGCAGGTCAGGATTTTCGATAAGATTGTCGATGACCGTCGGGCTCAGGTACTGGCGGAATGCGGTCTTAAGGTAGCGTCTCTGCTTTCCTTCGCTAAGGTAGGTTTCAAGCATGGAAGCAAGAAATGAGGCCTCCAATGCAAAGCTGGGAGCGGAGAACGGTAAAATCAGTCCAGGTATGAAGGCGGCTATGGTGATAAAAATGTAGGCCAGTCCTATGGCCGCAAAAATCAACACGCTGATGATTACGGATTTTGCCTTTGCCTGCTTTGAAAGACCACCGGTGCAGCATCCAAGGAAGGAGGCCAGTATGATTATAAGTATGGTCAGCCACATCGGGGAATCGAAGAGGTAAGACTCATTGAGGATTGTGTCCAGCTGGCAGATATGAACTCCGACTCCAGGATAGTTTGCGGTTATTGGTGTGGTGCAGATATCAAAGAGTCCTGGGGCGAAAAGTCCAAAGAATACATGGCAGCCTTCAAACATTTCCGGATCCAGCAGGTCACCGGAGAAATCAACCTCGGTTCCATTTTTTTCAGCCTCCTCTATGGCCATTTCGCTACGGATGATTTGTCCTGCGTTGTAAGGAACGAAGTTGGTCAGATCCTTTTGGTAGCGGATGTACATTCCACCTTTCTTTGCTTTCGGAATGGAGTCAAGGTCCGGAAGGTCGCCTCCAACAATCATGCTGGCAATGGCAAGTCCCGGCTCCGCGAGAGGTGATTTTGAGTAGAAAAGATTCCGGCGGGCGGTTGCGTCGGAGTCCAGGTCGCTGGTGACATTTCCAAGGATGGCCGCGTTGTCTGCTATGTCCTTGACCGGGTAGAGCGGAGAGGAATCCACATCCTGATAGTAGACCGTCTCTACGACCTTCCCGAATCTTTTGCAGGATTCCCCCAGGGCTTTGTCATCCTCGGGACCATACAGCGAAGGCTCTGTGTACAGCATATCGAATGCGATGGAGGAGGCGTTGGCCCTGTTGAAGAAGTCAATGATTTTTGCGTAGGATTTTCTTGGCCACGGATAGGACCAACCGTATTCCCTGCTTGCCCAATCCATGCTGTCCTGGTCCAGCAGGACAAGGACTATCTGGTCCGATGGGCGGAAATGGTCGGCCGTTGCGTTCATTCGGATGTCGTAGAACTTGTTCTCTATTCCATTGAACAGGCCTGTAAGCTGTAGGATTATGGCTAACAGGACAGATGCAGCGCCTGTTATCAACAGTCTTATAAGTTTTTTGTTAGATTTCATAGTTCACCTGATTTTTGTAGAAATGGACAATCCCCAAAAACACGAATGCTTTTAGGGATTGGATATCTGTTTTGGAGGCCGGATGTTTTTAACTTTGCCGCCCCCTGAAAAAGGGTTGGAGAGTGGGGAATCTATTTTACGGCCGCAGCGTATCTGCTGGTCCTGTATTCCCTTGTGTCCTCCACTTTATATTTTCTGATAAACTGCTTCAGGTTGTACATTCTGGAGCCTGGACTTGGATGGGTCGTGAAGAATCCGGCCCTTGATGAGGATTCGCGGGTTTTCATTGTCTCAAGCATCTCGTTCATTCCTGCTGGCTGATATCCGGCTGCGGCCATCAACTGGACGGCCATTTCGTCAGCATCGAATTCCTGTCCCTGGGAGAAACCGCTTCCCATCATGTTTGAGAGGATATCGTCGGATACGTCCTTCATAGAATTGTCGGAGAACACTTCGTCGAAGGTGTTAATGGTATCCTTGAATCGGCTGGCCTTGATTGCGGACAGGCTGTGCTTGAGCTGGATGTGCGCGACTTCGTGGGCCAATACCGCGGCCAGGGCGTCCTCTGATTTTGCACAGTCAATCAGGCCGCGGGTAACCAGGATATGTCCGGCAGGGGTTGAGAAGGCGTTGACTTCGTTTGAGTCAAGAATCTTCACATGGTAGCCATTGTAAAGGTTAGGGTCGTCGGAGTTCAGTACGATGGCCTGGCAGATCTTGTTGAGGTAGAGCTCAAGGCTTGGATTTGAATAGATCTTGTAGTTTGTCAAAATGTTTGCAGTGACTGTGCGACCGATGTAGTAGGCGTCCTCGTCCGAGATTTCCTCAACCAGCTTCGATATGGCGGACGAAATCTTTTGTCCATCTTCAATCATCTCGCCGATGCCGCTATCGGCAAGGAATTCCTGTCCGATTTCCTTGAAACTTGCGGCAAAGTTTTCCCCCAGTGCGCAACCCGTAAGGAGGGCCAGGGACGCTGTTGATATCAATAGCCCGCGGATAAATATGTTTCGTTTCATCATTGCTCCGCTCCTTTAAGGTGACCTTCCGTGATGAAGGATATTTCGTCAGGTTCCGGTACGACAATGGATTCGATTGAATCCACCAGGGCAAAGTTAAGATTGCTGTGGGCAGCCCTGTATGCGTTTTCGGACTCCTCGGAGAAACCTTTTCCTGCCAAGGCCAGTTCCTTTGTTGATGCACTTACGGTTCCGCCGGAGGAGGTCGCTACAATCTTTTTTGTGCTGAGACTTCCAGTTGGAATCCATCCTGAAACACTGGTTGAGCTGGACAACTGTACCTGGGCCTTGTTTCCGGAGACGGCAAGAACTTTCATCTGGTCCCCGTAGGCAACGGTGGCAACCTTCTTTGCAAAAATGCCGGTTCCGTCTTTCAGTGCCGCGGTCTTGGACTTGACGTAAACGGTGTTGCCTTTTTTGATTGATGCTGCAAAAACTGATACGCTCATCAGACAGCATAGAACAAGTAGAACATTTTTTTTCATTTTTACTCCTATTTTTTTACTCCTATTATGGAAAGGATTCCCTGCTTTGGATACCGCTAAAAAGCGGTTTATAGTGATGTCACTTTATTTTAATGAATCTTGATTTCCTGAACGACATGGTGTCGGTGGTCTTTATCCTTTTCAGCTCAAGATTCACGGCCTTGATTCTTATGTCCGGTTTTGGGTGTGACTTGAATACGCCCACCGTGTTCATCTTTTTTAGCATGGTCACCATTTCCGATGGAGAGTAGCCGGCGGCCGCCATAAGGTTTAGGGCCTGCTTGTCTGCCATCAGCTCTGCTTCCTGGGAATAGCCGTTTACCATTACATCCACAATCTGGCTGGTTATTTTGTCGAGGCTTATGACATCGGCCAGATAGTCCGTTACGTCGATGCCGGTGGAAGCGAATTTGCCTTTGATTGAATCGATCTTTCCGGTCAGATAGCCGGCCGTGTTTGAGTAGACCTTCGTCTCCGTCAATGTCGTGGCAAGCCTGCTGCTCTTGATTGTCTCCCAGCTATGCTTCAGCTGGATGTGGGCAATCTCATGGGCGATTATGGCCGCTATGGCGTCTTCCGTTTCCGCGCAGGAAAGTATTCCCCTGGTCACGAGGATATGTCCGCCCGGCGTGGAGAAAGCGTTGATTTCATCGGAGTCCAGAATCTTTACGTGGTATCCGTTGAAGGGCATCGGCTCGTCGGAATTTATTGCAAGGGTCTGGCAGATTTTGTTCAGGTAGGATTCCATGTTCGGGTCTTTTTCATAGAGCGGATACTTTGTTAACAGGTTTGCGGCCACGGACCTTCCCAGGTAATAGGCTTCCTCGTCCGTGATTTCCTCCTTCACGGCGTTGTAAAGTTTGGACAGGTCGGAATCCTTTCCCAGAAGGCTGTCTATAATCTTTGGCTCCTTTTTGTCGGTCCCAAGTATGCCGCCCAGAGGATTGTCCGTTTTTTTGCCGCCAGATATTTTCCCAAGGTCGCCAAGTCCTATGGCGAATCCCGGGACGGCGGAGCAAAGAAGGGAAATTGATATGATTGATGCGCCCAGGGCTTTTGCTGTCCTTTTCATTTTGTTCCTCCAGAAAGATGTCCGTCGGTAATGAATTTCAAAAGCTCGGCATCGGAAACGGAGGCGCTCTCTATTTTGTCCACCTTGGAGAAATCAAGGTCGCTGGAGGCTTCCCTGTAGATTGATTCGGTTTCCTCCGAGAAACCTTTTCCAGCGAGGGCAAGCTCTTTTGTTGAGGCCGATACGGAGCCTCCACTGGAATTCTTGACGATTTTTTTTGTGGTGATGCTGTTGGAAGCAATCCAGCCAACGGTTTTTGAATTTGAGGCCAGCTGCACCTGGACCTTGTTTCCAGATACGGAAACAATTTTAAGCTGGTCCCCGTACGTAACGTTCGCAACATCCTTGGCAAAATTTCCGTTGGAATTCTTGATGGTGGTTTTCTTGACGGAAACGTATACGGTGCTACCTTTCTTGAATGTAGCCGCAAAGACGGAAGTCCCCATCAGGACGCACATAAAAATCAGAACACTTTTTTTCATAAACCTGTTCATAAAAACTCCCGTAAAAAGTCGATGAGAAAATATCAATTTTCGAAATAGACCTTTTACGCACATCCACAATGAAATGAGGATGTGCAGTTGATATAGGGCATCTATAAAAGATGACCTAGATAAAGGGTTCCCCATCTAGGAAGACTTTATCTTACACCCCTGAATTATCCCCCGCAATATAAACATTTTAAATGCTTTTTTGGTAACATGCAAATAGTATTTTTTTTCAAGCCCATGACGTTAATGCAAAGACGCTTTCGTCATTGTTTCCGGTTTGTATGGCGCGGCTGGATGCAGGGTTTTTGGAGGATTTTGTTCTTTTGCCTGAAATTTCCTATCAAATTTTTCAAAATAACATTGCGTCGCTTGACACTTTTTTCTGAAACTGCTATAGTTATTTCATTACGGCGTCTTACCCAAGTGGCTAAGGGGATGGTCTGCAAAACCTTTATTGGGCGGTTCGATTCCGCCAGACGCCTTACAAGAGAAAAGCGCTCTATTGTTATCTGTCATGCAGGTGCCAATAGGGCGCTTTTTTTATATCTGTTTGGGGTTGCCGTTGTGAAGAGAAGATTTTTTGCGTTGCTGTCGATGATTCTGTTGATTCTGCCGTGCCTTGAAGCCTGGTCCGCAGACGGTGTTATGTGGGGCGAAAAGGATTTCAGGTGTATCTCCACGCAATGGTTCGACATAATCTATCCCTCAAAATCCTGGAGGAGCGCCAAGACAATTTACGAATGCGCCGACCGGATCTACTGCGAGATATGTCAGGAGATGGGTACCAGTCCGCAGTTCAGGATGACGGTCACCATCACCCCTGCCACGGATTCATTCAACGCCTATTTCACGAACTTTTCCATCAACCACATAGTCCTTTACGATACCGTCCCGGAAGAGAGCCTGGCGGTATTTTCCAATGACATGGAAGGGACGTTCCGGCACGAGCTTACCCACGCGGTGACAATCAACATGAGAAATAAATTTTGGACGGCGCTGGATTCCGTCTTCGGGGATGCCTACAATTTTGGCTGCTATATCACCATGCCCCAGTTCCTTAAGGAGGGGGCCAGTGTTTTTGAGGAAAGCAGGTCCGGGGAAGGCCGCTTGAATGACGGGTTCTATCTGCATATGGTCCGGCAGTCTCTGGTCCAGGGGGAGTTTCCGTCTTACACTGAGATTGCAGGGGCCAGGGATGTTTATCCAGGTGGAAATATGTCGTACGGTTTCGGAGGCCCCTTTGTGGATTGGCTCCAGAGGGAGTACGGAAAAGATAGGTATGTTGAATTCTGGTACGAAGGAATCAACGGCGGTGGGCTGACCTACGAGATTGTATTCAAGAAGGTGTACGGGATATCACTGGGGGAGGCATGGGAAAGTTTCCGGCGCTCAATCCAATGCCCGGCGGTAGCCGCCGGTGCGGATGACGTGGAGGGGGTGGAATATTATCAGAGGGGACAGACCCCTGGTGCGGTTTATACCTCCCTGTCTGCTGGAAGGAATGGAATCACGTATGCAGAAAAAAAATCCTCCTCCGTCTGGTTTGCCCCCTGGGAGAATGGAGGGCTTGGGAAGTCCAGGAAGCTTTTTACCAAGAGGGGACTCCAGTTCTGCCGGCAATCAAGGGACGGAAGGTTCATGGCGGTGGGATGCTCTGGAATAGACTACGGAAATCCAAGGAACGAGCTTTTTGTGTATGATATGGAAAAAAAATCGTTCACGAATGTTCCGGAACTTTCCCTAAGGGATGCGTGCATTGTTGACAGAGGGGACAGACCCCTCCTGTGCGCGGTGAAAACAAGGAATGGCAGTGTGGCCATTTCTGTTTGGGAAATGGTGCTGGCGGAGAAGGATGGTGGCGTAAAGGGAATCAGGTTCTTGAGGGAACAGGATTTCGCTTTGGGGACAAAGGTTTTTTCCCTTGTGGACGCTTCCGACGGAAAGGTCGGATTCATTCAGAAGGATGAAAACGGCTGGTCGGTCTGCCTCATGGATTCCGCCGCCGGTGGAGATATTTTACAGGTCCGCTTTGGCCAGGGGATGGCACTGAGGGGTCTGTCCCCTGATGAAAAATCATTGGCGGATGGGAAAATCGGTTTCAATTTTTCCTGGGCCACAAGGGACGTGATGCCAAGGCTTGGGAACCTGGTCCTGGATGGGGATATGGCCCATGTGTCCCTGATGGATGGCGATATTTCCGGAGGGGTCTATTTTCCATGCTCCGGGCAGGGTGAAATACAGTACGCGTACATAGGAAATTTTGTAAGCGAAAACAGGCTTGTCCTGATGAAGGATGTGGACATGGGATTCAGTTTGCAGGACAGGAAGGCTGTGGCTCTTGGCAATGTCCATCCTGAGAAGGATCCTGAGTTTGGAAAAGCCGAGTTCGAAGGCATGTCAAGGAAATATGTGGGCGGATTTGAGAGGGGGATGATAGTCCCCTTTGCATCGATACCGGTCTTCGGGATTTATGGAACGAGGGTGAGCGGAGTCTATTTCCCGGGGGTAAGCTATTTATGCAACGACGCGTGGGATGGAAAAAGGCTGTCGGTGATGGCCGGCGTCAATCCTGGGGAAGGAATATTTGCCAGTCTGCAGGATAAAAACTTCGAGGCCGCAATTGCTGCGCAGCTTTCCGGGGGAAGCAGCACGTCGCTTTTCAATTATTCGGTGCTGTTGCAGACTGTATTCGACAAACAGGGGTACTCCCAGTCGGCTCTTCAGTTCGAGTTCTCCTCCGGATTGAGCTTTGGAAACAACGGGTCTTTCGTAATCAAAAATACAGGTGACATTGTTTATGGCCGTGTGCCCGGTTCGGTGGACGGCCGGAGGTATTTGACGTTTGCGGATACCTTTGTCTGCCAGTTGGCTTTGAACAGGAGGACCGGCCCCGGACTTTATCAGCGTGGGGTGGTTGCATTGCAGCTGACGGGGGATTTTTTCAGCTGCAACGGGATTGCCACTCCGGATGGTTCCGGTATTGGGAACATCATGAACATGCTGGTGCTGTATCCATCGGTGGTGGTCCGTATCCCCAACCTGATTCCCGTCGATTGCGCCGGAGGGTTCACGTACAATATTCCGGTTGCGGCCGGATTGAACATGGCTCCATCGCAGAGCATAGTTTTTAGCGGATATGTATCGGCGCTCCTGTTCGGATTGGAAATCCAGAAAGGTCCACGGTGGGTGCCGCTGTATTTTAACCGGCTGGTGGCCACGGCGTCATATAATTTTTCCCTGAACCATAGCGGCGGCGGGGTAAATCCTTTCAACGTTCCCTCCAAGCTTCTGGAACCATCGGCCCTTTCCTATGACGACTACATAAGGCTGACGGTGGCCCTGCAGTGCACCCCGAACACAGGTGCGATGGCGAATCCCGACATCATGGGGACGTTCGGGATATCATTGGATGTCCATCCCCGTAAGGAAAAAGGGGCCGGCTTTATGACGGTATCCATGGCGACGTCTTTAAATTTTTAGGATTTTCGGTTATAGTTAATGGGGCGTCTTATGGTCCTTCCAGTTTCCCGGCCTGCTTGATGTAAGTTTAAGTTTTTTCCGGGGCATAAGGGAACCTCCGCCCAGAATTTGTTTTGCTCAGGATTTTTTGATGAAAAGTAAGAATAGTGGAACCGGGTTTTCCTTTGCGCATATTTCAATAGCCGTGGCTATCGTCCTTTTTTCCCTTCTTCCGGCCTGGTCCCAGTCGAAGGAGTTGAGCCGTTCCGTTGCGGCCGCCAGCCTTCCGGAAAATATCACCTTCTGGAGCGACTACCCTTCGGACGTGCTTGCCCAGGCCCTGGTGGACCGCATGAGCGACGAGGAACTGCTTTCCCAGATTCTTATGTTCGGATGGGCCGGTGCCGAGCCGAGCAACCTGCTCAACAGCTGGGTCTCAAACCGCGGGCTCGGAAGCGTCAAGGTATTCGGATGGAACACGGAAAATCTGGCCCAGGTGGCGCGGTCCGTCAAGATGGTCCAGACAGAGGCGGCCTCTCGTAAATACAAGATACCTCTTTTTGTTGCCACGGACCAGGAGGGTGGCTGGATACGTCACGTAAAGGGCGAAACCTCCGTCACTCCTGGAAACATGGCCATCGGTGCATCCGGAATACCTTCCGATTCGTATTATTCCGGGTACTACATAAACAGGGAAATCAGGGCCCTTGGAATCAACATGAATTTCGCGCCAACAGTAGACCTGTACACGAACCTTGATTCCACTGTCATTGGTCCGAGGTCCTTCGGGGCAAACTCCGGTCATGCGGGAATCCTTGGTGAGGCCTTCGCCAGGGGGGCGCTGGATGCCGGGGTCATACCTACCGCCAAGCACTTCCCGGGGCACGGCGACACAAGCCTTGACAGCCACGGCCGTCTGCCTGAGATCCAGATAAACATGAACATACTTGAAAACCGCGAGCTGGTGCCCTTCAAGTCGCTCATAAAATCGGGTATCCCTTCCATAATGAGCGGACATCTTTCGTTCCCCCTCATCGAACCGGACGGGACCCCGGCAAGCCTTTCGAAATTCATGCTGACCGACCTCCTGAGGGACAAGCTGGGATTCAAGGGGCTTATCATCACTGACGACATGATGATGAACGGGGCCACACTTTTTGCCGGATCCCTTGCAAGGGCCGTCACATTGGCCATCGAGGCCGGCAACGATATTGTCCTTTCATCGACCACGGCCCCCCTCGGAAGCGATTTGTGGACCGTCAACATCAGAAGGATGGCCACGGTGCCGGCTTTCAGGCAGAGGGTGAAGGATTCCGCCTACAACGTTATCTACGAAAAGATGGTCTACTTCAAGAGCGGCAACGCGGCTCCCCTTTATCCTGATGATTCAAAGATAGGCAACTTTATTCCGGACAAGGAGGGACAGGAATTCTTCCTTGACCAGGCCTGCCGTTCCGTCTCCGTATACCAGGGAGGAAAGTTCCTGCCCTATGCTCCTGCAGAAGGGGAGAGGGTTCTCATGGTGGGGCCTTTCCAGTCCTTCTTTGACGAAGGTCACAAGCGTTATCCAGATGCGAAGACCTACAGCTTCAGCTATCTGCTGAACGATGACGAGAGCAACATGCTTTCCTGGAACGCCTCCGGGCTTGTGGGGGTCGCGCGGGGTTACGACACAATCATTATGACCGTCTACGACTGGCACACGGCGACAATCGCGAAACGTCTCAGGGACCTCAACAAAAAGGTTGTCATATTTTCTGTCCTTTCCCCGGTATACATACTGGATGGCTTTGAATGGGCGGACTCCATAATCTGCGGATTCTCCTATTCCCCGTATTCCTTCTCCGCCATGTGGGGTGTCCTGAACGGGGAGTTCGAGGCGGACGGGGTTATCCCTCTGGACCTGGAAAATCCACAGTGACGGGGACTTTTGCCGGCTGTATTTTGACCTTCCGGCTTTGCTTATGGTATAATCGATTCCATGGCACAAAAGACTGAATTTTCCCACATGGGTGGCGTGATGGAGGATATAGAAATCCAGCCGCCTTCAAATTACAAGGTCATCCTGTTCAATGACGATTACACCACAAAGGAATTTGTGGTCCAGATTCTTCAGCAGGTCTTTCATAAAAACTCCGCCGATGCCGTCAAGATAATGGAGTCGGTACATAAAACCGGACGGGGCATTGCCGGGGTCTATCCCTACGACATTGCGGCCACACGCCGCCAGATTACAATAAACCTTGCCAGGAAAGAAGGGTTCCCTCTGCGCTGCGAAATGGAGGAGGACTGACCTATGGAGATGGCAAAGATTTTAAAGGAATCCCTCAACGATGCCTACGGAGAAGCCTTCGAATGGAGGCATGAATTTGTGACACCGGAACACCTGCTCCGGATTTTTCTTTCCGACCCCGAGATAGCGGATGTCCTCCTGGAGTGCGGTGTGGATGTCATAAATCTCATGCACGAGCTGACGGTGTATCTGCAAAAAAATATCCCCATAGTCGGGATGCCCGAGAAGGACACCGATGACAGTTATGAACCTTTGATGACGGTTGGACTGCAGGATGTCCTGGACAGGTCCTTCATGCAATGTGCCAGCGCCGACAAAAATGAGGTGGACGACTTTGATGTGCTTGTAAGCATGATGGAGGCCCCGAACCTTTATTGCTCCTATCTGCTGAAAAAGAATGGGCTCGACAGACTGCGCCTGATTGAGGAAATCAGCTACCAGAGGCAGAACCAGAATGCATCCGGGGCGAACGAATCTTTGCTGGACGAAGATGATGATGGCGACGGTTCCCCGTTTGGCATGGACTTCATGGAAATGAAACCGGATGACAAGTCGAAGGAAGAAAAAATTTTTTCCCTATACACGGTGGAGCTGACAGAAAAGGCAAGGAACGGAGAGCTGGATGTCCTGGTTGGTAGGACCGGAGAGATAGAGCAGACGATCCAGATTTTATGCCGGAGGACAAAAAACAATCCAATACATGTAGGGGACGCCGGGGTAGGTAAGACCGCCATAACGGAAGGGCTCGCGCGGATGATAGCGGAGGGGTCTGTCCCCGATATGCTGAAGGATTTCAAGATCTATTCGCTGAACATGGGGGCGCTGCTGGCCGGTACAAAATTCCGAGGGGACTTTGAGGAGCGTATAAAAAAAGTGACCGACGCCCTCATGAAAAAGGAAAAGTCCATCCTGTTCATTGACGAGATACACACAATTGTCGGCGCGGGAGCCGTTGGCAGCGGAAACCTGGACGCCGCCAATCTTCTGAAACCGCTTCTGACGTCAGGCAAAATAAGGTGCATCGGTTCGACGACCTCCGACGAATATAAGAAATTCATTGAAAACGATCATGCCCTTGCGCGCCGGTTCCAGAAAATAGAAATAATGGAGCCATCCAGGGATGAGGCCATAAAAATAATGCAGGGACTTGCCCCCAGGTATTCGGAATATCATGGGGTGAAATATTCGAAGGAAGTCCTGGAGTGCGCGGTGGACCTGTCAATCCAGCTTCTTACCGACAGGCGCCTGCCTGACAAAGCGATCGACCTGATGGATGAGGCTGGGGCGTACACAAAAATCCATAGGACCGAGCTTATGGAATCCCTGGAAGGAAACGGTTCCGCTGGCGGCGAAAAGAAATCCGGTAAAAGAAAAAATCTTTTGCCTGTCACGGTCGACACAATAAAAAAGGTCGCATCCAAAATGGCGATGGTGCCGGTGGAAAATGTCACTGTCGATGAGGGGGAAAGGCTCAGGACTCTTGAAAGCGACCTGAACTCTCTAATCTTCGGTCAGGAGGAGGCCGTCCATGTTGTCTCGGTGGCCGTGAAAAAGGCAAGGGCCGGATTCAGGAACCTGGAAAAACCGGAGGCCGCGTTCCTTTTTGTGGGGCCCACCGGAGTCGGAAAGACAGAGCTGACTAAGGTTCTGTCCCAGAAACTGAACGAAAATCTGCTGCGGTTCGACATGAGCGAATATCAGGAGAAGCATACCGTCAGCCGCCTGATTGGTTCCCCGCCTGGATATGTCGGATTCGAGGAGGGAGGTCTCCTTGTCGACGCGGTCCGGAGGAATCCACATTCCGTCATACTCTTTGATGAAATCGAAAAAGCTCACCCGGATATTTTCAACATCCTCCTTCAGGTTATGGACTATGGCACCTTGACGGATAGCCGTGGACGGAAGGCGGACTTCAAGAATTCCATAATCATAATGACAAGCAACGCCGGTGCCAGGGATATGGAGAAAGGTGCCGTCGGTTTTTCCGCCGGGATAGCGTCCGTAAGAAATGACAACGCCACGATGATGCATGCCGTGGAGGAAGCTTTTACTCCCGAGTTCAGGAACCGTCTGGACTCCATTGTTCCGTTTGCGCAGCTGGGAGAGAAGATTGTCGTGAACATCGCCAAAAAGGAAATCAAGAAAATCTCCATGAGGCTTTCCGCAAAAAAAGTAAAACTGACTGCAAGCAGGAAGGCCGTGGAGCTGGTGGCAAGGAAAGGCTACAGCAGGGAATTCGGTGCAAGGAATATTTCTAGGACGGCCGAAAATCTTGTCGCCTCTCCGCTTGTGGACGAGGTACTTTTTGGAAGGCTGAAGAACGGTGGCGCGGTGTCGGTGGATGCCGATGGTGAAGAAATTGTTTTCATGTATCCAGAGAGCAGACAATGAAAGATGACGGACAGACTTTTCAGTTCAATATAGAGGATTTGGATTTATACGATTTGGACCCGAATCTTTTGCTCCAGTTTCCTGAGCCGCTTTCAGATGGAATATGCCTGGTCACCGAGGAGGTTCCGCTTCAGCTTTTGTATTCGGCCTACATGGAGGGGGTGTTCCCTTGGTTCAACGAGGACGAAGGGGAGCCTGTGGTCTGGTATAGCCCTAATCCACGGTTTTGCTTAAGCATGGAGAATCTGCATGTGAGCAAAAGCATTGACCGGTTCCTGAAGAATTCGCCCTATGTCTATACAATGGACAAAGATTTTGGGGCCGTCATAGAGGGATGCAGGAAAATGGCGAGGGAAGGGCAGGACGGTACCTGGATTGGCGAAAAGATTATCAATGCGTATACGGCCTTCCATTCAGCCGGATATGCTCACAGTGTTGAGGTTTGGGATGATGACGAGCTTGTCGGCGGGTTGTATGGAGTTCTGATTGGCTCCATCTTTTTTGGGGAAAGCATGTTCACTGTAAAACCGAATTCCTCGAAATCGGCTTTCGTGCTTCTGGCAAGGGCGTTCGCTAAATGTGGAGGAAAATTGATCGACTGCCAGGTGTATACCGACAATCTGGCAAGGTATGGGGCGACGAATATAAGCAGGGACGCCTTTCTGCGTTATGAAAGCGAGTATATGTATAGACCTTTGACGGGAAACCTGTTGGACATGTTCGAAAAGGAAGCCCGGGAGATAGGAAACAGACCAAGGGACGTCCGGTAAAAAAAATCCCTGGAAAGTGTTCCAGGGATTAAAAACATGTGGCCTATGCCAAAACTATTTTCCGTTTTTGATTGTCAGGATTCCGCCGATTATGAGACCGTTTTTTGCAAGAAGCAGGAGCCAGTGCAAGGTTTTTCCCTTGTTGAAGTCATCAAAATAGCTTATCAATGTAATGACGGTTACCACCAGCCATACAATCAGTGTGATGTATTTGAATATGTCGTCGACTTTTCCAAGGTCAGTGAAAAATGCCTTGACCGCGAACATTACTCCACAAACCAGGAGGATTATTGCGACCGCGATGGATATAAATTTGGATGCCTTTCCAAAAAAGTTTGCGACTGTCATAATCTCTTCGCTGGAGATACTTTTTCCTACTCCAAAGATGCATAGTCCTGTTACAACCATGTAGATGGCCAGTGCAATCTGGATTATGAATACTCCGATTGTTCTTTGCTGTTTTGCCATTGCAGACTCCTTAAAATGTATTTGATTTTACGTGTGAAGCCATGCCGTGAATCGTCACGCCCAGGACTCCCACATCTATTTTAGCATAGAAATGTTGGTTTGTAAAAAAGAATTGGGAGGGAATTTTGCAAAGGGGACAGACCCCATTGAAAGTAAAACAAAGGGGTCTGTCCCCTTTGTTTTACTTATTTATTCCTCTGAATCATCAAAATGAAGGCCAATATGAACAGTGCGGGTGGAATTATACTGAAGAGCAGGGTCGTTATAGGGATTCCAAGGACTGTAAGGTTCGTTGTGAATGCAACTCCAAAATCAAGCAGCATATTGTATACTATTCCTGCATAGTCGATTATGGTACCTGTTACGAGACTCATCCAGGCTGGGTCCCTTGTTCTGCTCCAAAGTATGATCGCGAAAAAAGATGCTAGTCCACCGAGGATGAGTTTTATTATGTACAAGATAAGTTGTGGCTGTGTCATGGTTCAATTATCGGCTTTATTGAATGGAGTTTTTATGAATTTGCTGAACACTCCAGGGTCTGCACCAAATGGGACAATGCTTTCGTCCTCGTATACAGGATTTATGACTATTCCGGTATCAAGGCAATGACAGATGAAGTCTTTGTAATTTTCTTTTGAAACGCATCCCTTTTTAATAGCAAGATAGGGGCCTCTGCGTTCCCAGTAAGGTGTCAGGGCTTTGTCGTATAGGAACCAATTTTTCTCATTCCGTTTGGGCAATTCCTGAATAAGGTTGTATATGGACCGTGAAACCGCAGCCTCTATTGGAGCTGGCAGAAAGGATGACCTGAATGAATCCGAATTCTCCTGGACGGTATTGCTGATTTCTTTGCTTTCTATAACCGCCAGAATATAAATCCCAGAAGTCCATGGCAAGGGAGGTTCTATGAGAATGGCATCGATATTTGACCATTGCAATTCTTCATGCACCCAAGGCTTGTAGAATGAAAAGCCGTTTGGGGATAGGATCGAAGCGGCGTTAACAGCGGAGCTTTTGTCTGTGAACGTATAGATCTTTCGATTGGAGTTTAATAAAACTGAGACAGCCTTTTGCAGTCTATATGAAAAATCGGTGATGAAGCTACCCGTTATGCCCCTGTTCAAAGTGTTTTTAAGCATCGTGAATGAAGAGCCGCCTCCCCATCCTAGAATGGAACGACCATTTTCTTGATACAGGTCAGTAAGCCTTTGGTTTTTCGATGTATACAAAAAACAACCCCTGGCTCTTGTTACTGAACCATAGCGATTGTATATTTCCTGTCGCAGAAATTCAATTTCATTCATAAAAAACTCCGGAGGATGTTCAGAAAAAAGACTTTATAATGTTATCGGCCGTTTTGAGGGTATTGTTTACTGGTTAATTGCATGATGGCTCCTTGTTTAGTGGCGCCATGGGTTGGTGAATCTATCAACGGGGACAGACCCCTTTGATAAATTTAATCTTCCCAGAATGTTTTAGTTGAAAATTTTGAAGTTGAGTTCAGGATTTGTTAATTATATATCTTGGGATACCGGTGAGTCGGGCTATTTGATTGACGGAGAGTCCGCAGCACTTTAATTGTTTTAGTTTTTCACTTTGTTCTGCCGGTGGGAATTTGATTAATTTAAATGGAGTATGTATTCCGCAAATCTTTTTTATGAGGAATAGGCCTTTTGAGTCATTTATTACAGGCCGGTTTCGATATTCCATGCAGTTGTCAGAATTCTTGACAGAAATAAATTTTTTCGTGTTTTCTACACCGCCAAAAAGTCTGAAAATATATTCCCTGTTTATTCGTACCGGAGGGGGCAATACCTCGATGCTTTGTGTCGTAAAAAGGGAATTAACCCCAGAGTGTGATACCTTATGAGAACGACGAAACTTCGAGCGCTCTGTGTCGAGGTTCGTCATTTGAGTGACCGCGTCTTCTTTGAAAATGAGGAAATAACTGTTCCATTTATATGAATCCGTTTTTGCGATGCCGGATTTTTCAGGGTTCTGCAGTATATATCTAAACGCGGTTTTAAAATATTCATCATCATTGATAGGTTCGCTCTTAAATCTGCCCTGAAACAAATGTCCGGATCTCTCATATTTTCTGTTGAAATAATATACGTAACTGTTGGCAAGTTTTTGCACGAACTTGCTTAATGATTCGGTTGCATTACCTAAGAGGATGTGGACATGATTAGACATGAGGCAGTATGCATATAGTTCAATTTTTAGCTCAACGGCGTATTTGTTTAGGCGGTCTATAAAGAAAATTCTATCTGATTCATCAAGGAAAAGATTCTGCTGGTCATTTCCCCTAAGTATTGCATGATATATGCCCGAGTCTGTATATACGCGAGGTTTCCGTGCCAATATAGTACCTACTTATTAGAATATAATAAACCTTAAGCGAATCGGCAAGTTTTTTTTTCAGGAATAAATGGGGTTGATATTGAAAGGCTGGGGCGTAAGATGAACTGAACAAAGGGGTCTGTCCCCTTTGTTCAGTTCATAATTACATCAAAATGTGAATCCTATGGAATTCTTCGAGTCTGTATATATTCTCTCCGTTTTGCATATGTCTTGAATTTCTTCGAAACGGGGACAGACCCCAGTGATAACCTGATTCATCATAGCCTTTCTGACAACGTTATCAATCTCACCACCGGAGAAATCGTAAGCCTGTGCCAAACAGTCGGCATCGCTTTCGTTAAGCCATCTTAATTTTGACTGCCATATTTTTGACTTGGCCTCGACGGTTGGCTTGTCAAACTTGATTTTGAATAAAAACCGTCGTTCGAAAGCGGCGTCAAGATTATCCGCAAGGTTCGTTGTTGCGATGAGGATGCCCTCAAAATTTTCCATTTCCTCAAGAATTATATTTTGCATCGCATTCTCCGTCTGGTCGCAGCTGGAGAAATCGGAAACATGTCTCCGTGCGAAAATTGCGTCGGCTTCGTTGAATAAAAGGATAGGGGCCTTTCCGTTTTCCATATTCATCTCGCAGAGTGCCTTGTAGTTATCGAAGATTGATTTTATCTTCTTTTCACTTTCACCGAACCAGCTTGATTTTGTCTCGCTGATATTCACATGTATGATATCCCTTCCTGTCTCTCTCGCGATTTGCAATACGCTTTCCGTCTTGCCGGTTCCGGGTGCTCCGTACAGAAGGATTGCCATTCCGGATACCATCCCTTTCTCCTTGAGCCGTTCCTGGATTTCGACGAACCTGTCCTGACTCAACGCAGACTTTAACGTGTCTATCTGTTTTTGATTGTCGGCACTATAGAACAGCCGCTTGTCCTTGATGGAACTGGATGCAATCAAAAGCTTGTTGTCGATTTGCGGCAAATAATATTTCGCGTCCTCGCCGTACAAAAGCTGAAGGCCGCCCTTGTCCAATGTGAAGGTTGCGTCATTGTACATTCCCTGCCTGTCAATCTTCACCAATTTTTTTGTGATCAGATTGTTCCTGCCGGTCAACATTTCCCTACCGATTACCATCTGATCGTCAGAAGGAATGATGTACTCAAGGATTGTGTCCAGGTCGTTTTTGTTCCCCACATGAAAATTGAGGCAGATGGAGTAGAATACAAATCTGTCGTTCATGTCCGGAATAAGGTTTTTGCATTTTGATACGAAATCCAGATCGGAATTCTTTTGTTCCATTACAATAAGGCTTTTCTGTTTTCCACAGAGGGAAAGGCTTTCCCAAAAATTTTCACGGGCTGTATTTATGAAGTCCTTGAGGAATGCCGGAACTGTTTTCTTTGTCGCATCGCTAAAGCTGGGAGCCCTGTTATCGATTATGGATTTAACGACCTCTCCTGAGATTTTGATTTTATTCTCCGACTCGTAATAGCTTATCAGCTTTTTATTTTCCAGGGTCCTGAAGTCCTTTACCCATCCGGCGACGGCAAGGGTTTCCACTTCAAAGAATCTGGAAAGATCGGAAAACTGCATTTCATCCGTGTTTTCAAATTCATAATCCAGCGCGGCGCCCAGTATGATTGCCTGTATATCGTCTATTGAATAGAGCTTCTTGATACGGTTCATCGCGGTTATGAATTCTGCGTCCCGTTTGAAATCCAGTGAAGAATGTTTTGTCTTGTGGTTTATGTTGAGGAAGGCCCTGACTATGTTCCAGCGAACCTTTGCGGGTTTGTTTTTGTTTTCCATCTTTTCCATTTTGTACCTCACAACAAAAATAGGGATCTTCAATTTTTTTCCGGCGGTAGGGACTCTACGCAGCCACCATCAGAAAAAAATCCATTTCATTTTCTTCCGCCATAAGTCTCAATTTTTCCAGAATCTTTTTTTGTATCTGCCTGATTCTTTCCCTGGACAGATGCAGCTCATCTCCAATCTTTCTAAAGGATTTCTTTTTCCCGTCAAATCCGAAATAGCTCCTGATGATTTTTGTCTCCATCTCATCCAGATTTTCGAGCAGGACGTTTATTTTTACTGCCATCTCATTTTCTTCTGCCAGACTGTAGGTCGGGGAAGACTGTTCGTCTGGGATTACTTCGACAAGGGGAACAAGTTTGTCCTCGTCGATGGGTTCATAAATCGATAGGACGGAAAATTTTTTTCTGTCGATTTTGGATTTCCGTGGAATGTGGATCGTGCTATTTTCATCGATCGCCTTTCTGATGTGCATCTCGATCCAGTTTACGGCGTAGGTGGAAAATCTGTTGCCGCTTTTTACGTCATATTTCCTTACGGCCGAGAATAATCCGAGTGCGCCTTCGTTGATTAAATCTGGAAACTCCACGCCCATGTTCCTGTAATTCTTGGCTATCCTGATTACGAAAGGGAGGTTGCTCACGACCAGGGCCTTCAATGCGTCCTTGTTCCCTTTTTGCGCAGGTATGAACAACTCCATTTGCTCTTCCGCCGAAAGTATTTTGCAGTTGTTAAGGTCATTAAGGTAGGCGGCAATCAATGGGTCATTGTGCTGCCAGTCTTTATGTGCCATAAGTTCTCTCCCATAAAAAAATTGCATCGCAGACTGCATCATTCTCGCAGTTCTTTTCTGATTCGCGCCGGCGGGTCCCATGCCCCGACATCCTGCATCGGGGGTCGTCATTCGGAATGCGTTCCATAATTCCGTTTGACGGCTTAAATATAGGGAACGACTTCCGGACTGACAAATCCGCAACACACCACTTGTGTCACGGGCAGGAAAAATTAGAACGGGACTTGATTGTTCTTGTAATATTCATATTGCTCCGCGCTAAAGAATTCCCTTTCGGCCGTCTCCTTTGTTTCATAGATCCTGGTTTCCTGGATGTGGAAGCTGACCCTGAAACAGATGTCCGTCCCCGTGTAGACTCCAAGGGTATATTTTTCGGAACCGTCTTTTTTTGGGGCCCGTTTTTTTTCCTTTATGCCTAACTCCTCGAGCGTTTTTTCATACTCCACCTCTATAAGGGATTCCATGTTTTCCCTCAGATAATCAGAGGCTTCCCTTATGTTTGGGAAAAGGGCGACCGTCCGGCAGTCCTTCAGGTTCATGGGGGATTCCTCCTGATAGAAGACTTTCCTGCAGACCAGCGCATACATGGAGTCCGCGGATTTGCTTCCGGCAATCCCGACCGGTTTCTCCAGGTACCGGTCAAAAATCTGTGCACGCTCCGAAGAAATCTTGACGAAGGAATCGTGCGCTTCATAATCCACCACGTATCTGATGTCCGGAGGAAATTCGAGCCTGGTGTTGTTCTCATATGCCCGCTCCATAATGAGATCCCAGAACCCCTCGTCAATGGACTGCGGAAAGGATATCCGTTTCAATCTGTCGTACCCGTCAGAGTGGAATGCGGAGTACAGGTCGCCCACATCCGTGACGCCTTCCGGTATGTCGATGCCGTCCTGGTCGAAGTCAGCTATGCAGACAAGCTTTCCGTTGGTTTTGTACAGGACATTCCCTTCGTGTTTCAGCGCATGATTTTTTTCGCTCACGCTTATGTTGTGGATCGAACCGAACATGCTTAGATCCACATACTCAAGGGAGTAGGGGATGTAAAGGCTTTCCAGGTCCTTGATGGCCGTGAATGTTAC
Source organism: Treponema sp. (assembly GCA_045643225.1). Classification (GTDB taxonomy): domain Bacteria; phylum Spirochaetota; class Spirochaetia; order Treponematales; family Treponemataceae; genus Treponema_D. Next base: position 26,438 of record JAZUKJ010000062.1, read on the forward strand.
GAACGGGTGGATCCGTTTTACTCCGTCCGGGATGACCAGGTTTTTCTGGTCGTAGTCAACGAAGAGCAGGTTCCCTTTTTTGTCAAAGGTGACTCCGTTCTTGCAGGTGTAATTCCTGTTGTTCTCCGAAACCGTTATCCGCATCTTCGGGTTGGAGGCGTAGAGTATGGCCAGGAATTCCTTTTCGATTGGAAGGGAATCCGGGAAAATGATTCGCCCGTTTTTCTTTCCCATGAATTCCGTTTTGCCGGATTTGAATAACCAGCCGCAGTCGGAGGTGAACAGTTGATTGCCTTCCGCAACATCAACCGATTCCAGACTTTTAAAATCCTTGAGATAATAAGTGTCGATTTTGCAAACCGTGGAAGGAAGTATGAGATGCTTGATTTTTCTTTTGCCAACATAGTCCTGCCATTCCGTTATGTCAACGGCGCCTTCCGGTATTCTGTATGTATCCCTTTTCTCACGGGGAGTGAAATAGAGGTTCCCTTCCTTGTCCATAAGGGAGCCATCGATGGAGATGAATTCCTTGTTCCCTTTGTCTACGTCGATCTTTATTTCCGGACTGATCTTGACGCAGCACACACATCCCTGGTTGATTATGGTGAGAAGATATTCGATGTCAATTTCCTCGACGTCAGGTCCAAAATGGATAACGTCAAAGTCCCCTGACAGATTCTGAAGGGAAAGATATTCGCTGCGAAAAAAATTTCTGTTAAAAAAGAGAGTCCCATTGATGACTTGGATCTTGGACATAGTAAGCCTCCGGAGTTTCTTTATTGGTTCGTGCCTATGGGGGTACATACCCCGCCGCTTGCGGCGGGGTTCATTCATTAGATGTTTAGGGTGATTGGGAAAAGAGAAGAAGGTTCTGGAAAATTTCCTCTGTATTTGACCGTGAAAAATTCCAGAACCGGGGCCGCGAAAAATTATGCGATGTAGGCGTCAAGTCCGCAAGCAATTGCGCCGGTTCTCATTTTATTGATGGCGGCGTTCTTGATGTTGAGGGCCATCTGCCTTGTGCGGTTGATTGTCTTTCCAATTTCCTGGCAAGACTTTTTTTCACCTGCAAAACCGTAATAGTTTTCCACGACGTAACGTTCGCGTTCGTCCAGGAGGCTCATCAATCCGCGTACTGATTTTATCATCTCCTTTTCTTCCAGCGCCTTGTCGGCAGAAAGATAGGAGTCATCCGCAATCGAGTCGGAAAGTGTGTAGGATTCGTCGTCGCCTAACTGCTCATCCAAAGATGATGCAATAAAAGTTGACTTGTCCACGTTGGCCTTTCTTGGAACACGAATAACGTTATTTGCTTCGATGGCTTCCCTGATACGCATCCGAATCCAGTTGACGGCATAGGTACTAAATTTGTACCCGGATGATGTATCATACTTTTTGATTGCATCGTACAGACCAAGGTTGCCTTCCGCAATCAGGTCACAGAAGTCAAGGCCCCTGTTCTGATAGCCCTTGGCGATGGTCACTACAAACCTCAGATTGGAACGGACCAATTTTTCGGTGGCTGCTTTGTTTCCCTTTTGAGCAAGAGGAAAAAGTTCCATCTGTTCTTCGAAACTAAGCTGTGGTTCCCGTTTAAGGGCGGCGAAATACTTGTCAACCAGGTCACTATTGGACGATGTATAAGCGTTCATTACGAACCTCCTTTTTAGCAGATTTTGCGAAAACCGTTCTGCAATTCGGATAAATCAACGGTCAGCCATCGGGGCTGTATATTTAATATAGGACATTTTGAAAATTTGGCAAATTTTCGAAACACCCTTGGTTTATTCATTGCAGCCATCCCTGAAATCAATTCAGAGATGACTTATCATAATTTGTTACTGCACTGGAAAGTTGTACCTAACTCTAATTTCGGAAATCAATTCCGGGGTGAAGTAAATATAGGCCCTGTCCTGGGTTTTGACAAACCTGCGGGACTGCAAGACCTCCATAGAACCGTCAGTCCCCGAAAAAAAACTTGCTAAGCCCCTTTCCCCACCAGGCGAAGATGATGGAGACTATCAACATCTGGATGGGATGCTGCTTTACATATGACATTGTCACACCGCAATCCAGCCACCCTGTAGTTGCGAATACGCATATTAAAATATAGTTTATGATTGTCGCAATAACATAATAAAGCATACTCTTCCTCCAGAAAATGATTCGGTCTAGCAGACAGCTCCAGTCAACCCTGGTAGATTTTCTGGAGCATTTTTTTGTTTGCTGAACTAAATATAGGGCAGAGTTCTGATTTTGACAAATTTGGAATCAGGTTCGTCATTCAAAATCAGTTGTCGTTATCATAACGCTCCTTTGCATGGGCAACAGGTTCTTCACCGTCCCCCTCATATTCCATAAACTCCTTTTTGCGGGCCTTGAAATATTCTTCCCTTGATGGCAAATCGGCGGATGAGAAATAGTTCTTCTCCGCATCCTCCACTGATTCACAGGACTGGAACTCAATTTCTTCAACGGCAAAGTTTACATCTGCCCCCAAATCGGAATCGGCATATCCGTAGTCATCAATGTTATCCAAAAAGTCTTCTTCACCAAAACTGTCCGGATCATTATATCTCCTGCAGGCAAGAATATAGAAATTTTTTTCACGGGCCGCACGGATGGCAAGGGCCTCGCCATTTTTTTCCAAGTATTCTTCCGCCATTTCCTTAGTCGGAAAAACTATCTCAATTTTTTTGTCCTCATA
>JAZUKJ010000063.1:0-31536 GCA_045643225.1 Treponema sp.
TGAACTTTCCCGTCAATAATCAGATAAAAATCAAAATCGCAGAAAAAGCCGGAATCAAAATAACGCGGGAAAACAGGTATTTTTTTCAGGTCTTTCCATTCAGAAAAAACACTTCTGATTTCATCAATGTCATCAAGATAATAATATTCCTGTTTATGATAATTTCCCAGGCGGCGATCTTCCAAAAAAATAACAGCATTCGTATTATCATCAGGGATTATATCTAAAAATGTAATCGATTTTATGCTTGCACAACTAATGAGAAAAACAGATAAAAAGATAAATAATAAGCCTTTTTTCATTATTCCTTCCTAAAAAAGCAGGCCAGTGGCCTGTCGCCATAACATTCTTTATCAGCACGAATCAAATTTTAAAGATGCACTTTACTTTTCCAACCTGAGTCTTGCAGCCCTGGCATGTGCGGCCAAACCTTCTGCATCTCCCAGGAAACCGGCAGCATTGGCAGATTTCTTTACCCCATTTCCATTACTGTCAACACGTAATGTTGTTACGGTCTTCAAGAACACACGAACAGACAGTCCTCCAGTAAATCTGGCGCTTCCTGACGTTGGCAAAGTATGATTCAATCCAGCGGCGTAATCTCCAAATACCTCCGCGGCACCATGTCCAACAAACAATGAACCATAATTGTGAACAAGAGATTGAATCTTATCTCTCTTTTCCCCTGAATCCATTGCAAGTTCAAGATGCTCAGGAGCCTTTTTATTTGCATATTCCGCAGCCTGTTCAAGATTGTCCACAATAATAATGCGACCATAGGTATCAATACTCTGTCTTGCAACAGCCTTGGTCGGCAATGTTTCCAGCTGCTTTTCGATTTCTTCGGAAACCTTGTTTGCCAATTCAACATCGTCGGTTGCCATAACTGGCTGAGCCACTACATCATGTTCCGCCTGTGCAAGCAAGTCTGCGGCAACCCACTTTGGATCAGCCGTAGAATCGGCAATAACAAAGACTTCCGTTGGACCGGCAATCATATCAATACCGACTGTTCCGTAGACAAGTTTTTTTGCTTCAGCAACGAACTTATTTCCCGGTCCTACAATTACATCGACCGCCGGAATTGATTCCGTTCCAAAAGCCATGGCCCCAATCGCCTGACTTCCACCACAAGCAAAAGCCTTTGTAACTCCACAAATATACGCAGCGGCCATGATATTTTCATCCGCATATGGCTTTCCACCAACGAAAGGCTTTGTTGGAACTCCTGTGCCATCCTTTTCTGCCTGGGCCCTGTCATCCGGGTGAACCCTTGGAGGGGTACAAAGTATAATATCCTTTACACCGGCCGCAACAGCAGGAACAACGGTCATTACAACAGTACTTACCAACGGAAATCTGCCTGCAGGAACATAGACACCAGCCTTATCGACGGTAATGTTCTTCTGACCAGTAAAAAGTCCTTCCTCCAGTTCGATTTCAAAATCATCAAAAGACTCCTTCTGTTTTTTTGCAAATTTCAGGGCCAAATCTTTTGAATACTTTATGGATTCATATAAATCAGGATTTTCTTTTTGCATTTTTTCAGCAGAAGCCTTTAAAGTTTCCATTGGAATCTCGAAGGTTTCAGGATTGGAAACATCAAACTGGGCTGTATATTGATGGAGGGCAGAATCACCATGAGTCTTAACATCATTGAGAACATTTCTTACTGTATCAATTCCAGGACCAAAATCACGTCCTGCGAAAAACTCTTTTTCCAAATCAGCAGACTTTTGAATCTTTATCATTTGGACACCTCCAGATAAACTAAATGCAGTTTTTTGAATATATAGGGAGGTTCTAAAAATTGCAATTTTTAGAGCCAACTTTGAAAATGTGATGCTTTGGACCTTGTAATTACAAAGCTCAAAACTCGCAGGGGCTGTCCAATAAGTTTAGACCATGATGGCCATTGAGCTATCGAAATGACAATCACACTAAATGTGGTGGTTTCGACAAGCTCAACCACCGCAAAATATACTTTTAGGACAGTTTTTATAGTATATCACGACTAAGCCTTTAGGTTCTAGTACATGCGAATTCCTATTTCAAAAAGCGGATTTTATAAGCCCCGGAACCATCGGCACGAATCAAGTCCCATAGTGCATATCATGGTCATTTCTGATACAATCAGAGAACCATAAAAATATGAAACCCTGACCTGCAATCTGATACGCAGCACATTATCAGATTGTATCAAGATTTCTCCCAAGACTTACTCATATAGTCTTTTTGACTTATACGGAGGTACTATGAAAAAAAAGTCATTCATAAAAACTTTTGTCGCTATTTGTACAACAGTTTTTGCAATTTCCCTTTTTTCTTGTGCAACAACACAGAAAAATGCGGCAACAGTCGAAGAAACCGCCAGAATGTTCTGGACCATCAACGGTACAGACTCAGCAGGAAATCCATCAAAAGTTTATATCCTTGGAACAATTCATGTGGGTGATGAAGAAATCGCTAACCTTCCCAGTGAAATTGACCAGGCCTTCGCTTCCGCAGACAGATATGTAGCAGAAATATCCAGTGCCGATATGAAGAGACTTCAACAGGAGACAATAAAATTGGTCGCCAACAGCATTATAAAAGCAGGCGGCAGAAATATTATTGACTACCTGGATGATGATGAAATAGACATGCTTGAATCTATGTTTGGGGATGCCTTTTACAATTTTACCTACCTGGAACCGTGGGCACTTACATCAACAATCTCGATTATGCAGTATGCGACATCAGGTTTGACTGCCGAATATGGATTGGACAATAACTTGATGGCAGAATTGGAATCCGATGACATAGAATGGGAAGGACTTGATTCTCTGAAAACTCAAATGGATATCCTTTCATTCGGTACGTATGATGAACAATTATACATGCTCAAGGACACGATCGATTCCATCATCGACCCAACAGAAATCAATCAATACATAAACAAGTTGTACCAGGCATATCTTGCAGGAGATTCCGAAGCCGTGGGGCAACTTGAAGAGGATGAAGAATTTAACAAGGAAACTGATCCAAAGATGCAAAAGTTCCTTGAGTCCTACATGAAGGCTGTTTTCATAGACAGAAACGAAGCCTGGGCCAAAAAGATTGCAAACTATCTGAAGCAAGGTGGAAATACATTTATCTTTGCTGGTTGCGGTCACTTTTCTGGAGACAACTCAGTTTTCAAATTCCTAAAAAAGAACGGTACAATCAATTAATAAAAAAAAGACTGTCCCTTTTGAGACAGTCTTTTTTATTTTAGAAGTGACCGCTTGAATGTGAGTGGCCACCACCACCACCACCACTTCTGCTGGAAGAGCTTTGTATTACCCTGGTTGTAGTTGTAGAATATTTGAACACATCCCTGGTGTCGGAAAGATTGACGCCGGATTCAGCAATGTACGAGTCAGCCTGGGTCGCTTCCTCAACATTCTTCATCTTCTTACGTTCCTTACTAAGCCGTCCACCACCAAAAATCAATGCAACTATTACGGCTATCAAAATACCTATTGAAATTGTTTTCCTCTTAGCCTCATCCGCCAGTTCCAAGGCCCTGGTGGCATAATCTACACCAGCATTTCTATCACTTTCAAGGATTTTTTCGATTTCGTGAATGTAGTCATAAAGACCGTGATACCAGTCATCGTTACGGAAGTCATCCTTGAAGGCTTCAATCAGCCTGTCTTTTTTGGAATCAAAGGCGGTCCGTCCGTAACCGTGGGCATCAACATCAAAGCTTCTGTCTTTCATGGACAACAGCAACTGAATGGAGCTTCGTTCAGATCCAATTCCCAGGTTGTAATAATCAAACAACCGTTCCGAGGCATCCTCAACACTGGTGGCATACTGTTCATAATCATCAATCATCAATATGTAAGCGCCAATATTGTAGGTTTCAGAAATAGATCGGAGCATGTCATTTAATCTATAGTACTCTTCGGCTGTCAAAAGTCCTGCAGAATCATCAATATAGTAAGATTCGTCGGACATATCCGATGAATCATATTTTTCGACAGAATCCTCGTCCTCTTCATCAGAATAACCTTCTTCCGTCAATGCCGTTAAATAATCTTTTGTTTCCTCATCAACATCCAGCTGATCAATATCAATCTCGTCGCCCAGCACCTTGTCTATAAGTGAAGACAACCATTTCTCCACAACCTCTTCAACGGCCGAGTCTTTTCCTCCGTTGGATTGTGCAAAAAGATGAGGCACAAAGACATTTGCAATAAAAAGAAATGAACATATTAAAAATACTTTTTTATGTTTAAACATTTAGAATGTCTCCCTAAAGAATATCAAAGAATTTCAGAACAAAAGTTCCAATAGCGCCAACAACACCACCAATCAGCAGACCAATCAAAGTTTGCGTAAAGAAATAAAGTGCGGAGCGTTTTTTGCTGATAGGAAGATTTCCTACGACACGTCCTGTCTGTCCGTTTACAGCAAACAAGAACTTTTGGTCATTCCATTTTGTGTACAGCAGATAAACTGGAAGAAGCGCATAATGGACCGTTCCTTTTTGCAGATTTATATTCTTTTCCACCAGGCGACAGGAATCATATCCAACAACAGATTTTTCCATAGTCGAAATAAAAGTTCCAGCACATCTAGTGTTCGCACGGTTTGTGCTTTCATCGATACTGACATCATATTTATCAGCAAAGTATCCCGGGAGATATGCAGTAGAAAAATCTTTTATGTCGTTATAATCAAATGGTTCCAGGGAATCCATCATGTCATCCGGCATTTTTTCTGATGCATCCACAGGGATTTTTGAAAATTCAATATTTCCAGCGCGGAAACATTCAAAGTGGCGGGTCGTTGTCGTTTCAGTGTCTCCGCTTCTACGGACTGAAACTTTTGTGGTACGGAACATTACGGAACCATTCGCGACACCATCGAACAACCAGAATGGAACATAGATACCTTTTATTTCTTCCAGGTGATTTTCATCGGAGAACTCTTTTGCAAGAAGTTTCTTTCCCTTATAAAATCCTTTCAGAGCATCAATAGCTTCTTTCTTCTGCAGCTTAAAAGGGATTATATAATCAGGTTTTAGTGCTCCCGCAAACTGATGTTCAATAACGGTCGGATTTCCACAATACGGACAACTTGTTGCAGCCGTAGTTGATTCACAAATCAGAGTTGCACCACAGGAAGGACAATTATATTCCTTCATGTTTGCACCCTCCGCTCCCCAGTCATTATTCAAGGAGTCGGTATTCCATTGTGATTCCTGTGAATCAAATCCATCTGCTGAGACTGTCGGTTTTTCTGCCTCACCTGCCTGAGACTCCGGAATTTCCTGTGGCTTGTAAATTTCTTCTATTTCTTCCACAGTGAATGAACTATCACAATATTCACAAATGACTTTTCCTGAAGTTGGATTGAATGTTAACCCACCACCACATGCAGGACATTTATAATTGTTAATCGACGTATTTTCCATAAAAAAAATCATAACATTGAATTATATTCTTTACAAGATTAGTTTTTCGGAAGCAAGTAAATATTCAGGCACACGAAACTCCAGTGTAAACGCAACACACATCTATTTGCTCAACATAGCAATTGATTTATACTCAAACTAGGATATAATTGCTATTATTGATATTTAATATTATGGGAGAAACAATGAAATCTTATTTTGATTTAACTGGTCAGGTTGCTATTGTTACTGGATGCTCCACAGGATTGGGAGTTCAAATGGCAAAAGCGTTAGCCAACCAAGGTGCAAAAATTGTTGCACTTGCTCGCCGAAAGGAAAAGATTGATGAAGTTGCATCAGAAATCAACAAAACTTACGGAGTCGAAACTCTTGCAATTCCATGTGACATTACCGACACTGCAAAAGTCGAAGCCGCCGTTGATGAAGTTTTGGCAAAGTTTGGACGCATTGATATTGTAATCAACAACGCTGGAACAGGTGCAGTCGCTCCAGCAGAGGATATTACTGACGAACAGTTCTACGGTGAACTTAATGTTGATTTGGGAGGAACCTTCAAGGTCGCAAGAGCAGTTGCAAAAAAAGCAATGATTCCTGCAAAATATGGACGCATCATAAACATTGCATCAATGTACGGAATGGTTGGAAACAAGGTTGCTCCAGCCTCTCCATATCACGCCGCAAAAGGTGGAGTCGTAAATCTGACCCGCGGTTTGGCTGCTGAGTGGGGAAAATATGGAATCAACGTAAATGCTATCTGTCCAGGATATTTCTATTCACCACTCACCAAAGAAACTTTGGACTCAGAATTCTTCCAGCAGAATGCACAGACAATGATTCCATTAAGCCGCTACGGTAATGAAGGCGAACTTGATACAGCAGCAATCTTCTTATCAAGTCCTGCATCAAGCTATGTAACCGGAGTCATTCTTCCAGTTGATGGTGGATACACCTCCATGTAATTAAAAAAAAATCCCACATTCCATGCACATTGGATTGTGGGATTTTTTATTCCAGACAAATTTCTAATTTTCAATCAGCTTCAGAATTCTAAAACCAACGGTCGGGAACCTTGATTCCGGTGGCACCTTGTGACGGTTGTTAACAGAATAATCACTATAGCATCTAAAATCACCGCTGGCAGTCCACCACCATTCATTAACATTTCCACTCATGTCATACATGCCATAATCATTTGGCATTTTCTGAGCAACCGGATGCTGGTCATAAGTATTCCAGGCAACTTCATCAAAGCTGTCGCTTCCACTATAGTAAAACTTTTTTCCACCGTTGGCAGCATAATCCCACTCACCTTGAGTCGGCAAACGGAACCCCGTAGCCTTTATATTTTCAACAACAACCCCTTCAAGAACACTTCCAGTATGTGGAACATAATTCCAGTCAACAGTCGCGGTGGAACCATTGACCGAATAGACCGGAGTAAGCGCATATATTTCACTTAGCCTGTTGCAAAAATAAATTATGTCATACCAAGATACATTTTCAACAGGAAAATCTTCATTCACATACTCACTTGGATTTTCTTCCATGACTGCTTCATAAATTCTTTGAGTGACTTCGGTGCATAACATTTGATAATTCCTATCCGGTATATTTTTCATAACCAGATAATCAAATATTTTATTTTGGATATCCAGCTGCTTGTCCGTTATTTCTCCAAAACCAGCCCTCTTGTTGACTTTCCGTTGGGTCTCAGCCTGAAAATTTGAAAGCTCACCATAACCAGATTTTTTGTTTCTATTTTTTTCTTCTGCCAGTTGAAAATCAGTTACACTTCCAAATCCCTGACTCGAATTTTTTATCTTCTGTTTTTTTACTTCCGCGTCGGTTATTTCACCAAGCCCAATTGATTTATTATTTTCTCTCTGACTTAAAACTTCACAATCCAATATCTTCCCATATCCGCTGGCGGCGTTTCTGTATTTTTCAATTTCCGCTCCAACTTTAGGCACCGGATTGTCTTTTGCATTTTTTAATTTTTTTAAATCAATCGAAATGAAATCGACATAACGTCCTTCATAACCCCATTTTGTAACTTGAACAGAAGCCTTTTCAACGGCAGAGACATTCTTTTTTTCAATTCCGTTGATTTTAAAAATCTCATTTCCTTTTGCTGAAAATTTTCTTGTTCCAAAAATATTTTTTCCCTTCTCATCCGCAAGAATGAATTCAAATTTGTAATTTTCCGGAAGAATAATTTTTTCAAAATCCTGATACTGACATACATAGTCATCATACTCATATTGCAGCCATTTAGAATTTATGTCTGACCAACTTTCTTTCCATGCCGTCTGAAATCCGATTCTCACAATTTCGTTTAGCGTCTTGTACTTTTCGGATATCTCAACAGAAAAAACTACCGAATAATTTTGGTCGTTATCTTTTGCAATCTTAGTGTGCTTGGCAATCTGCACGCAGGATTCTTCCAGCCAATACTGTTCATATTCAAGCTGAAATTTCTTCCAGGCATTTTTTAATTCCGTACCAGAATAATTTCCATAACCAGGTTTGCCAGACTTTATTGCATCCGCCAATTTTTGAAAAGAGTTATAAGTTTCAACAGATTCAATGGTTGGATTATTATCCATCAAGTCATAATAGGTTCCCAATGCATGAACCCATAGTCCTTGCGCTTCGAAGGACTGTCCCTGCAAAAGTTTTTCCTGTTCAAGAATACTGTTAACATATTGAAAATCGGTCAGGTAACCTTTTCCATTTTTATAGTTAGCTTCACTCTGGTATTCAGCCTGAGCATCCGTAACATTACCAAGTCGATTTTTTTTATTTTTTTCTTTTTCTATTTTCAAATAATCATTTTTTTCTTTTGCGGATTCCTTGGAAACACTTTTCGAAAACCCCGCAAAAGATACTGATATAATCATCAGCACAAACAAAACCAAATATCTTATATTCATTCCTGCAAGACCTATTTAGCAATTTTACAGACGATTCTGAATCCTATGTCACAATCATCAAAACATGGACTACGGTAATCACAATCAGAATCACCATTACTGCTGCACCATGACATTCCTTTCAAAGAACGAAGTACCCTGTTTTCTGATTCTTCGTCAACTTCCCAGCACCATTCCTTTAGATTTCCATTCATATCATAAAGGCCATAGTCATTGGCTTTTTTCTGCGCCACTGGATGAGGAGTCCCGTTGCTGTTGTTTTTATTCCAGGCAACTTCATTAAGACTTTCGCTGCCGGCATATTTATAATTTTTGCCACCTTTGGAACAGTAAATCCATTCATCAACAGTCGGCAATCTAAATCCATTAGCTTTTGGATTAACCGTTATCAATTTATCGTCATAATTTCTAACATAATTATAATTTGAAATCCACTTGTTAGCATCCTGCTCGCCATCAACGGAATATACAGGATCCAATCCAACAAGAGAACTTAAAATATTACAAAAATAAATGGCATCATACCAGCTTACACAATCTACGGGAGAAGATTTCTCTGGATATTTTTTCCCGGAAAAATACGACGGATTTTTTCCCATAACTTTTTTATATGTAGATTGAGTTACTTCTGTATTTAAAATACAAATATTGGTACCCGGTATTTCAACCATTTTACTCAAGCCCAAAAATTCTTTTAAATATTCCTGATTGGTAATTTCACCTCTTCCCAATCCCTTGTTCATTTTTATTTCTGTCTCAACCTGAAGATTAGTTTTCATGCCAAGTCCATTTTTTTTGTTGCTCTTTTTTTCCACAAGAGCCTGGGCATTTGTCAAAAATCCTAAACCAAGTTTTTTATTTTCATTTTTCTCAAAATTTATTTCTGCATCGGAAATTAATCCTAAGCCTTCTTTTTTATTTGTCAGCTTTTGAGTTTCAATCTGAGCAAAAGTAAACAATCCTTGGCCACGTCTGTTGTTAACACTTTTTTCAACCTCGGCCTGCTGATTGCTGATACCACCTAGTCCAGCTTTTTTGTTTGCAGCAATTTCATCATTTATTTTACCAAGCAGATTTTTTTTCTGTTCGATTTTTTCATTCGCCAAAATCTGATTTTTAAGTTGCAAAAAAGTTAAATCATTAACGCCAAACGAACTTGATGCAGATTTTTGTTCCTTGACCTCGGCATCAGTTATCTCACCTAAACCTTTTTCTTTGTTCAAAGCCTTCTGGGTTTCCACCTGAAGATTCGTGATTCCACCCAATCCCAAAATTTTATTTGAAGATTTCTCCTCTGAAACCTGGAAATCGGTAATCTCACCTAAACCTTTTTCTTTATTTGAAAGTCTCTGCTTTTCCGCCTGGGAATCAGTAACAAATCCAAATCCCGCGGCTTCATTAACAATGCACTGAATATCGGCTTCGCAATTTGTAATTTCACCAAGCCCCAATTTTTTATTAGCCTGTCTTTCGGATTTTACCTGGGCATCAGTTATTTCACCTATCCTTAGGCCCTTATTTTTTTTCCTCTGCTGATAAACTTCTTCATCAGAAATTTCTCCAAGACCATTTTTTTGATTTACCTGTCTTTGAGTTTTCACCTGCAAATCTGTAAACGAACCAAATCCGGCGGAGTAATTTTTTGCTCTTTCAGTTTTTACCTGTTCGTTGGTCAAATCCCCATACGCAAGTTTTTTATTTTCATTTTTTTCTGCTACAACCTGCGCATCAGGAATTTCACCAAGACCTTTCGATTTGTTAATTGCCTTTTGACTTAAAATCTGGGCATCAGTATATTCGCCAAGTCCAGCTTTTAAATTCTTATCTTTTTGTGCAACAACCTGGACATCAGTTATTTCTCCAAGTCCCTGCAGTTTGTTTTTATTTATCTGCTCGTTTTTTTGTGAATCTGTTATTTTTCCAAAACCAGAATAATCATTCTCCACAATCTGTTTTTGAATCTGCAAATCGGTATATTCGCCAAGTCCATTTTCAGAATTCTTTTTTTGTTGCTCAAGAACTTCGGCATCAGCAATATAACCCAATCCATTTTTTTTATTTTTATCTCTTTGAGTTTCTATTTCAACATCAATATATTCACCCAAACCATTTTTCTTGTTTGCGGTCTTCTGACTTTCCAATTCAAAATCAGTAAATGAACCTTTTCCATTTTTTTCATTTTCATATTTTTGATTCACTACTTCGACATCTACTATTTCACCATAGCCATTACGTCTATTTTGGATTCTCTGTTTACCAAGTTCCAGGTCCGTATATTTTCCATAGCCCTTTTCGTGATTTAATTTTTTTTGATTTACCACTTCAATATCAGCTATCAGGCCCAAACCTTTTCTTTCATTTTCCAGTTTCTGCAATTCAATTTGATAATCTGTGAACGAGCCCAATCCATTGTTTTCATTTTTTGTTTTTTCCGTAGCAATCTGCATGTCTGTGATTGAGCCAAGATTTTTTTCTTTATTCTTTTCTTTTTGAGTTTCTACCTGAGTGTCTGTAATTTCCCCTAAACCCAACGATAGGTTTTTGATTTTCTGTTCAGCGACCTGGGCATTTGTAATATTTCCAAGTCCAGCTTTTGCGTTAGAAAATTTTTCAACCGCATTTCTTTCTTCTTCAAAACTTTTCAGATATTCTTCAACGGATTCCAGTTCTTTGATTTTTGTAACGACATAAACTTTTGGCTCCTCAGACTCCATTGTAAGTTCAATAGAAAATTCTGAGCGATCTGCATGTTTTACTCTTTCAACTAAAAAAGGTTTTTCTATTCCAATTTTTAGGGAATATTTTTTGCTGGCAAGAGCTGGGATTGTAAGTTTTCCATCAGCATCAACTTTTATTCCCTGTAGATTTACGGAGGCTTTGATTACAGATTCTTTTTTATTTGCCTCAAGAACTTTTACAATTTTATTTAAAGGGACTGACACATCTTTTGCAAATGCAAAAAACATCAAAGAGACTAATATAACAAAGATTGGAATAGATTTCATTCTTTTGGTCATACAAATCAATACCCTTTGTCCCACCTTTACACTCTTAAGGACATCTCTAAGAATTGAAATTTCTGGAGGTTCCCTTAAATGTAAAGTCTGAATTAAAAAAAACTATCTTGCAAATGAACCGTTCAAATGCAAGATAGACACATTCTATATACGGATAAAGAAATGAGCATTAAGCAGCAAAACCGCTTAATACCCACGCTCAAAATAATTGCAAAAATTATTTTACAATATCTTCATCACCAAAAGGATCACCACATTCAGGGCAGAACTTTGGTGGGTTAGCAGGATCGGCAGGTTCCCATCCACACTTGTCACACTTGTACTGATGAGCTCCAGCTGGTTTTGGAGAACCACACTCAGCACAGAACTTGCCCTTGTTTTTTGCACCACAAGAACAGGTCCAGAATCCAGGGTCAGCTGGTTTTGGAGAACCACATTCTGGACAGAATTTTCCAGTTGCAGTTGCTCCACAAGAACACTTCCATCCATTTGCGGCTGGAGCAGTCTGTTGTGGCTGTTGAGCCTGCTGTGCGGCTTGCTGCTGCTGTCCCATTGCAAACAGGTTCTGGGCATTCATTCCACCCATGTTTCCTGCCATACCCATGCCCATGAAAGCAGTTGCAGCTCCATTAGGGTTGTTTGCGGCAGCTTCCATTGCATTTGCCTGAGCAGTTGCCATCATAGCCGCTGCCATAGTTGGATCAGTATAAGATGCTCTTTCCTGCATCTGCTTGATTTTCTTTGCGTCTTCTTCATCAGCAGTAACGGATGAAACTCCGAAGGATACAATCTCTATACCACGAAGCTCTCTCCATTTCTTTGAAAGCTGCTCATTAAGGGCATCACCAAGTTCAAGTGTATGGCCAGGAAGAGCTGAATAACGGATTCCCTTTTCAGAAAGAACTGCAAATGATGGCTGCAAAGCTGTCAAAAGTTCTGTCTTAAGCTGGCTGTCAATCTTATCTCTAGTAAACTCGGAAGTTACATTTGAACAAACGTTTGTGTAAAAAAGAATTGGATCGCAGATGTGATAGCTATATTCTCCAAAACACTTGATGGCGATATCCATATCAATTCTGGCACGCTGATCAACAACACGGAATGGAACTGGAGCTGCTGTACCATACTTGTTACCAATAATTTCCTTGGTATTTACATAGTAAACTCTCATGTCAGAGGCAGCTACACCACCAAAAGTAAAGTTCTGTCCAATCTGCTTAAACGTATTCAGCAGTCCTTCACCAAACTTTCCTGCAAAAATGGATTGCAAATTCGGATCATTTTCAGCCTGATCATTTGTTACTTCAAAAGCACCAGGCACTGCACTTAACGCAACAACTTTTCCTTGGTGAACAAGAATCATACACTGTCCGTCAGCAACAACAATCTTGGAACCGACGGAGATAATATTTTCATCACCTTTTGTGTTAGAACTACGACCAGAAGTTTTTTTCTGTCCTTTGGTCACCAAAACATTTGCATCCATAGCCTCACAGTAAAAATATTCTTTCCACTGACTGGCAAGAGCTTCTCCAGCTGAACCAAGTATAGCTTTTAACAAACCCATTTTGTCCTCCTGACAAATCCCAATTTTTTTTATTGACTTAAATTATAAACTATATTCCCAAAAAAACAAAGAATTTTTCTACCATGAAGGACAAATCACCCGGAAACCACCTTTGGGCTGGTAGGAATCAGAATGAAATTCAAAAACCGAACAGCCATATGCCGAGGATGAGCAACTGCCTCCGTAAGTCTTAACACTATCAAGGCTGGACTCTACCATTTCGTCCTCATTACCGCTCATGTCATAAAGTCCAAAAGCGTTGGGCTTCTTTTTTCCGACCTCATGGGTTTCATATTTATAATCATATCCGCTCCGAATCCTACTGTTTTCCTGATACCAGGCAACCTCATCTATTTCATTACTTCCGGAATACTTAAAACCGTTGCGCATTTTTCCTTCTGATGCAGCGAAAGTCCATTGAGTGCTTGTTGGCAACCTGAACCCATTGGAACTGGAATCAACAGTTACCGATGATATTCTATCGTCGATTTTTTCACCAAGAATATAATAAGGTTTTCTTCCGTAATACTCACTTAATTTGTTGCAAAAATTGATTGCATCAACATATGAGCAAACAACGGGATGTTTTCTTTTTTCATATTTTTCCGGGTCTTTTTCCATAAGGGCTTCAAAAATCTCGTTGGTCATTTCTGTGCTTTGCATAAAAAATGAATCAACATGTTCGGTCACGGTTTCGACTTTTTTATTTTTTCCATAACCACTTTCCACTGTATAACTATAACTGCCACCATTGATTTTTTTCATTTGATTTTCAAAACCAACCAGCTCCGTCAAACCAAGTGCATTTTTATTTTCAATTTTATTTTGATAAGGCAATCGAATCTTTATGATTTTGTCCTGCACTTCCTGAGAAAAACTTTCCTGCACCCACCAGTCTTTTACCACATCAAAATATCCACCGGACTTGTTATTTATAAAAATTGAATTTACGCAAACCGTCATTTCTTTTGCATCAAACGATTTTATCCAATCCTTGTTAACGCCATTTATGAAAACTGTATTTCCAGGATTGCATTTGAGATTTTCACGGAAAATTTTCCCATCTTTTCCAATCAATGAAAACTGAACTTCATACAAATTTTCTTCAATCGTTGCGTAATTACAACCTCTTTTCTGACGACCATAACCATCATAATATTCGTCGTACCTAGTAGTCCTAATAGTATCGGGCCAAACTCCGCTTAATCCTTTCCAGTCCGTTCTGTAAGATTTTTTATATCCGTCAGAAACAATCTGTTTAATCAGCAAATATTTTTTTGTCCACTGGGCAGTCAAACTCAATGAATAAGTTGCGGTTCTGTTTTCGTAATCCAAATCACATTTTTTGAAATCACCAAACTCAAAGCAAAGGGGACAGTCCTCATACCAATAATTTTCATACTCAGAGCAAAGAGCTTTCCAACTGTGGTAGATTTCAAATTCATCATACTCACCAAGCCCTGGTTTTCCATTGCTGATTGCGTCGGCAATTTTTTCAAAAGATTCTTTCGCCGCCAAATAATCCATCGTTGGGTTTTCTTCCATTAAGTCGTAGTAAGATGCAAGTGCGTGTATCCATTGATTTTTTGATTCATAATTTTTCGCATCCAAAATCAACTGCTCTCTACGTGCAATTTGAAAATCAGTAAAATCCCCTTTACCGGATTTATGATTTTTTTCAATCTGATTTTTTACCTGCAAATCACTTATTTCACCAAGCCCCCAAAAACCGTTCATCTTTTTTTGAACCGTAGCCTGAAGGTCTGTTATTTCACCAAGCCCGGCAGCTTTGTTTGCAGCAATCTGAGTTTTGATTTGCTCATCAGTAAATTTTCCGAATCCTTTTTTTTCGTTCTCCAGTTTTTGTTTTTCAACTTGAACATCAGTCAGCTCACCAAATCCCGCAGATTTGTTAGATGCAATCTGATTTTTGATTTGTTCATCTGTTAATTTTCCGAATCCTTTTCTTTCGTTTTCCAGTTTTTGATTTTCTACTTGAATATCAGTCAGTTCACCAAATCCCGCAGCTGTGTTTAATGCAATCTGATTTTTGATTTGTTCATCTGTTAATTTTCCGAATCCCTTTTTTTCGTTTTCCAGTTTTTGTTTTTCAACTTGAACATCAGTCAGTTCACCAAGCCCCGCAGATTTGTTAGATGCTACCTGAGTTTCGACTTGCTGGTCAGCTATTTTTCCGAACCCCTTTTTCTCATTTTCAATTCTCTGATTTTCTAATTCCGTATCAGTTACAAATCCATACCCAAGTTTAGCGTTCCTCGTCTTTTCATTTACAACCTGATAATCGGTAATATTTCCAAATCCTTTTTTTTCATTTTCAGCTATCTGATTTTTGACTTCATCGTCCGTTATAAATCCAAGTCCGTTTCTTTGATTTGAATTTTTTTGGATTTCTCCCATATATTCATCAGCAGATTGAAGATTGCTTATGGATGAAATTTTATAAATTTTTGGATTCCTCGATTCAAGCACAAACTTGACAACATGAGCAATTCCCTTATTTTTTTCAAGCCTCTCATTTATATATCTCAAATCCAAATCACAACTGACAGTAAATTTTGAGCTACGAAAAGAATCCGCCGTCACAAGTCCATTTTCATAAACAGTAAATCCTTGCAAAGTCAAACAGGCAACAATCGGATCACTTTTTTTATTCGACTCAAGAATCTTAACAATATTGCTGTCGGTATAGACAGTTTCTTTTGCAAAAGCAGAGGCTCCCAGCAAAAAAAATACCGCCAAAGAAATTACAATCTTTTTTATGCTCATAACTTTTACTCCAATCGCGCTGATAAATTCTTATTCCCCTGAATGCCGTCTTTTGTGATTTATATTGGAAATAAATCTGAAAACTCCACATCCGAAGTATCAAAGGACATCCCTGAAAAATACAATCTTTTAAAGGTTCAGCTCATTATCGTTGAATGATAAAAATATTTCAACATTTTAAATGGAGGACCTCAACGCAAGGAGTTTTAGAAACCGTTATTTGATTTTATTCCAGTTTTTGCATAAATATTGACAATTACTCCCCGTTTTTGCATAATTTATACATTATGATTAACCCTTTAGCTCAAGAATTAAATGAAATCCTCAAGGACACCACTCCAGGAGCCCTTCTTTCTGATGTTGGAACAAGACTTTATTTCCCAAAGGGAATTATTGCCCAGAGCGGCGAAGCTAAAAAGCTTGGCAAAGTCGCCAACGGAACAATTGGAATGACCGTTATTGGCGGAACTCCAGTTACCCTCCCGGTTATTCAGGAACAGACCCCAGATTTGACATCAAGAGAACTGGTCGCCTACGCTCCAACCGCCGGTTTCCCAGAGCTCCGTGAAATGTGGAAGCAGGATATTATTAAAAAGAATCCTTTGCTGAAGGATAAATCTTTCTCCCTTCCAGTTTTGGTACCAGGACTTACGGCAGGTATTTCTTATCTTGCAGACCTTTTCCTGGATGAGACAAAACCTTTGGTGGCAGCAGACCCATCCTGGGACAACTATGTTTTGATTGCATCAGCCCGCCGCAACGCTCAGTTCATTCAGTTCCCAATGTTCGATGGCGACCACATGAATATCGCTGGACTGGAAAAGACTTTGCAGGAACAGGCAAAGTCCGGTTCAGTCCGTGTGCTTTTGAACTTCCCACAGAATCCATCAGGATACAGCCCAACAGTTGACGAAGCAAAGCAGCTGGTAGCAATGGTTAAAAAACTTGCCGACAACGGAACAAAGGTTATGGTCTGGTGTGACGATGCATACTTCGGATTGAACTACGAATCAAATGTTGAAAGCCAGTCACTTTTCGCTTATCTTGCTGATTTGAGCCCGAATGTTTTGGCCGCAAAAATCGATGGACCTACAAAGGAAGATTTCGCCTGGGGATTCCGCAGTGGATTTATTACCTTTGGTTGCAAGGGCATGACAGAAGTTCAGTACGACGCATTGGTTAAAAAACTTATGGCCGCAATCCGCTCTTCAGTTTCCTGCTCATCAACTCCACCACAGACAATCTTGATGAAGGCATTCCAGAATCCAAAGATGGACGAACAGAAGATGGAACTCCGCAAGGTTTTGGAAGCAAGATACAAGGCTGTAAAAGCATTCGTTACAACACACAAAAGCGACAATCTTCAGCCGCTTCCATTTAACTCTGGATACTTCATGTCTTTCCATCTCCCAAAAATCGATGCGGAAGAACTTAGACAGAAGTTGCTAAATGACAGCGGAATTGGTACAATAGCAATCGACAGTCACACATTGCGCGTGGCTTTCTCAAGTCTTGAAGAGGATAAGATTAATATTGTATATGACGCTATTTACAAAACTGCTGACCAGATGGCAGGCAAATAAAAAAACAAGCAGGACGGTTTCTTCTATTATAGTGGGGGCCGCCCTGTTTACTTCTATCTCATTTGTTTCTTGCAGCAACAAGAATTCGACGTTGATAATTTGGACTGACCGACAGGAACTTGCTGCCTATACAGAACTTTTCAACACAACCCACAAAGATGTAAAGGCGATTGCGATTTATAAGGAAACCCTGGCCGCTTCCCTGCCTCCATCAAAAAAAGAAATACAGCCAGACTTAATTATTGGTTCCTGGTTAAAAGGTTCAATCACAAGAAAATATTTTTCCCCGGTAGACTATCTTTTTAAGGAAAACCCTTCCTTTAAGAATTCCTTTTATCCGCAAATGATTGAATACGGAGTGCTTAACGAAAAACAGTATCTGATACCGTTGAGTTTTAATCTTCCTATCATGGTTTTTGCACAACAAAACGAGCAAACAATAAACAACGAGCATGTCCTTTCCCTTGATATGATCAAAAAAACAGCAGCGGAATTCAATTCAAACGGAAGGGACGAAAGTTACTCCACAATTGGTTACGCACCTAGCTGGGATAAAGATTTTCTATACGAAGCAACAAAAATTTTTGGGGCAAAATATCAGGAAAAAGGATTAGCCTTCTCTTGGAACAACGAAGCTATTGAGTCAACCGTCAAATACATGCGGGACTGGACATTGCAATACAATCAGGACACTTCAACAGAAACGGATTTCCAATTCAAATATCTGTACATACCAAAATACAAACAGCTATCCTCCGGACGATGCGAATTTGCATTCATGACAAGCGACCAGTTTTTTACATTATCAAACGAACAGGCAATGGGCCTAACTTTCCGTTGGCTTGTTGGAGAAAACGAAACCGTCATGGTGGAAGACAATATTGTGACCATGGGTATTTTTAAGAAATCTAAAAACAAAAAAGCCGCGGAAATTTTCCTGAAATGGATTTCTTCAGAAAGCTCTCAGGCTGATTTAATAAAACGAACCATAAACATGAATCTTGATACCGTTTCCTTCGGAATCGCCGGCGGATTTTCTGCCATCAAGAACGTAAATTCCAATGTTTTTCCATCCCACTACCGCGAATTACTTGGAAATCTTCCAGGAGAACAATCCATGGAACTTCCTTTGATTTTGCCTCATCGATGGCCCATTCTAAAAGAAAAGGTTATTGAAACCTATCTTCAGACAACAACAAATACAAATCTGGATTTAGAGACGGAAGAGTATGAAACAATGGAAGACCTTGTAGAGGACAGCAAGCGATTTGCATATTAAGGAAAAGGGGTACACTACTTCTGTGTACCCTTTTTTTTATTTTGTCACCAAGTCAACACTCTTACCATTTATTTTTGCAGGATAAATCTCGGCATAAACCACTTTATTGCCTACAATTCCTAATCGTACAACTTCCGTTTCCAATGCCCCATAGGATGCCATGTTTTCCATTTCATTGAACAGGAAATTACCCATAGAATAAACAATCAATTTGTTGTTGTACCACTCGGTCGGTTGCAATACATGAGGATGACTTCCAAACACAACATCGGCACCAGAATCAACAAATCTTTCATATATCTCCCGCTGACTTTTTGTTGGCCTTCGATTATATTCTTCTCCCCCGTGGACATTCACTATTACAAAATATCCAGACTCTTTTTCCTTTTTTATATCTTCAAAAAGCTGTTCATCGTACCACAAAATTCCTGCCCGGTCTTTTGTTGCCGTGGCCATTGTCTGTCCATTGAATCCACTTCTTTCCACAGGGTAAGCACCGCAACTTATAATAGAAAAATCGGTTCCATTTACTTTTACATGATAAAAACGTCTGGCTTCATCTTCGTTAAATCCTGCTCCGGAAGTAGGAATATTGTATTCCTTTAAGGCTTCCAATGTTTCCTTAAAACCTTGCTCCCCATAATCGTAGCAATGATTGTTGGTTTGCATAAAATAATTGAAACCAGCTTTCTTCAACGCTTCCAAAACCGGTTTATGAAATTTAAAAACATATGTTTTTATGGCATTCTTATTTGATTCCGTTACAACCCCTTCCAGATTACCGATTGTGATATCACTGTTTTGTAAAATAGGCAGGGTCTTTCCGAACACTTTTTCCAAGCCATCCTCATCCTGCATCAAGATTTCCTGAATTCCCCTGGCGACCATCATATCCCCAACACTTGAAAGGAATATGGTTTTGGATTCATCCGTCTTTTTATTTGCAAAAACTTTGTCGCATACAGAAAACAGTTCCTGATTTTTGACCGGAAGCAGGACAGAGCAACAGGCATATTCAACCTCGTCAAGCAAATAGCCGTCCTCCCCTGCATACTTGCCATCAACAGGCAAAGCTCTGTTTCCGTCCGGCAAATTTTCAGAATCTGTCAAATTTACGCTCAACGTAGGGTCATTGGTTCTAACGTCGCCGGAAAAATCTTCTCTTATTGATGGAAAATAATTTTTCTTTGCCAGGGCATAATAGCGGGTCAAATCATCATCAACAGGAACTCCTGATATAGCAATATTTTTTTGGACAGAAATTATGGCCACCACACCAGCAGAAATGGATTCCGACTTGCCATTGCAATCAAGACTCGTAAAATCCTTTTTGGAAACAAAATTTAAATCACTTTCAAATTCCGTATCCTGAAAATATCTATCGAACAAAGAATCTTCCACAACAACAAATTTTTGCAGGGCAGCCGTGTTTATCCTTTTCTGGAGCAGAAAAGTCTTCACAAGCAAAAGTACAAAAACAATAAAAAAAATAGGGGCAACTATAAAAAAAACTTTCTTTATTTTCATGGGACCTATTTTATAACAAACCCGTCTAAACGGCAAATATATAGACCCAAAGTTTGAGTTTTTAAAATCGTTACACTGAAAACTTTTTTCATCCATAGTTTTCTACCCTCTTTTATAATTCTGTGCTTCAAGATAGCTGACCAGTTCTTCATAACAGAACTCATCCACCAGAGTCTCAAACTTTTTTCGAGCCAATCCAAAAGCGTCCTTATCAACCCTATGAAAACAGATTTTCTGAATTCCCATAACCGACGCAACAATCAGCAGAGACAGATAAATCAGTTCTTTATTATTGTTAAACTGACTTCCACACCCCCAATTTCCTGTATGCAGCTCGATGTTCTTCACTTTTGACTTTGCAGTTTGAGAAACAAGCCCTCCAAAACCCGCAAACAAAGTCCGGCATAGATAGTACAAATGACCACGCTCGTAGACTTCAGAATTACAATAAACTGCCCGCATAGAAATAATATTATTCGTTTTGTCTCTGATGATAATCTGATTATTTTTGAGGATGTTGATGTCCCGCATAGTCACCCACTGTGGAACATTTTCAAAAAGGATTGGAGTTGGACATGGGAATTTTCCATCCTTATAGTAAGTTGTTGGACTTATGCAGACAAACTGATCTGTATTTAAGAATCTGTTTACCTTGTAAAGCAAAGGCATTTCCATAATCTGTAAGTCAGTTAATGAATTAAAGGCAGAAGAGTCTCTGTTATCAAACGCTTCTTCACCAGCAAAATTCATATACCATATTTTTGTGGAATCATCGCCTTCAACATAGTCAAAGTCTTTTTCCAGAGTCTGGATTTCAACCGGATGTTTTTTGAGCATTGCCAGACAGTTTTCTTTTGTAGAATAAAATTCATACTTAGAAACTCGAAGTATGCCCCTCTGTTTTTTATGATAGGCCTTAGCATTTTCGTACAGACTCTGCTTTCCTAGATTTGTAAATTCATCCTCAGACATTTTCACCAAGTCATGAACCTTGAGCGAAACAGAACCTTTTTCTTTTACTAATTTCAAAGCATGATTATTCATATACATAAATATAAGCTTTGAAATTTGATTTGACAAATTTACCTGAATTGCATTTTTAGGATTTTTCTCTTGTCTTTTTGTATTGTATAAAAATCCTGGTTTTACAATTTCAAAACCTTGCCAACACAGATATTCGCTGCTATCTTCTTACACTGTCGACAGATTAAGTTTTGAGGAGAAACAGCAGTTATGCAAACAATAAAAGAAGTAATGAATATTAATATTGTAGATTTAGAATTTTCGGTTCGCTGCACAAATTGCATGAAAAACATGGGGATTAAAACTCTGGCTGATTTAACAAAACAATCCCAGGAAGAAATCGCCAAAACACGGAACATGGGACAAAAATCTCTGGAAGAAATTAATAATAAACTTGCAGAAATGGGACTGTCCTATCAGATGAATGACCGTGCCTGGCTGCAATGGGGATTACAGCATATTGAATTGATAAAGAGTATTTAGGTGTGTTAGATAAAGGCCTCCAAAATGGGGATGCGCGTAAAAAGTCAAATACGATTAAGCAAACTAGGTGTAAAAACTATTGAGGATATTATACAACTTGACTCCCTTGAGGCCCCTAATGTAAGAAGTTGCTGGGGAGGACATAAAATTGAAAAAGAAATAACAAATAAATTGTATTATTTAGGATTGGAAAAAGCTTTTTGATATTTTGATCTATAGGGCGAAAGTGCAAACCCATTTTTCTTTCTATTTCTCCTTTAATAGGACAATTTGAAGTCTATTTTCAATTTTTTAAGAATCCATCTCTTATATAAAATTTAACCAATCTTTCTGTAGCATAAAAATAACATAAAATGTATTATATAGGCTACAAAGTTGGAGATTTTTGACAATTTCAATTTTCTCTAAATATTGTAAAGGGAGTTAGTATGCTTAAAAGAAAGAAAATTTTTTTGTTTTCACTGCTTGGACTTTCCATTTTCTTTATGTCTTGTGTAAATGGAGTAAAAACCTCCGTGGATATCACAAAAGACTGGAAATTGTCTTTACAAGATAAAATGGATTTTGCTTCGCCGAATTTCGATGATTCATCATGGGAATCAAGAGCTTCCATTTCATCGGTCAATTTTGGAACCGTCGGGGAACATTATTATTGGATAAGAAAAACAATTCCCATCCCAAAATCACTTCAAAATGACAATATATATCTAGGCTTCGACAGAGGAAACTATGCAGTCGATGTCTATGCGGGTGGAACATATATCGGTTCAAGAGGAAGTCTTCCACCAAACTACAATATGCGAATCGAAAACTCTTTGGACATTTTGATTCCACAGAACTGCATCAACAACAACGAAGTGACTCTGGCCCTTCGTGTATATACATTGGAAACAGACATAAAAAACATGAACCTATATCTGGATAGTCCAGCACAAGCTTTCTTCCAGAACAAGATTCACAACATTTTTACCCAGAGAATGTTCCTTTTGATGGCCGTCATCTGTCTGTTCATGCTGGTATATAGCATTGGACAATTCTCTTCAACAAAAGAAATGTCATATCTGTTCTATGCAATTTCCCTTGGATTTATTGCCTATTATTTTTACGACATGGGATGTGAAGTGCCGTTCATCTATTATCCTTTGCACAGAGCGGTTTCAAGAGTCTCCCTTATCATAAGCATGAGTTTTATGGGACTGTTCCTTGCAGCATTCTTCAAAAGACCTTACGTAAAAAAGATGGCAATTGGATTGTGCGCGTTGGATGTTATTTTCCTTATCATTTACCTTGCAAACATTGGAAAAAATTCCGTAACGAACAATATTTTCACAATATCACTGCTACCAATTTTTGCAATTATAATCTATGGATACGTGGTCATCATAAAATCGGCAAAACAGAAAATGTTCGGTTCGATACAGCTGATTATTGGATTCATTGGAGGTTCCCTGTTTGCAATGAATGACATTATCTCTCAAGTCAGAGGTGTTACACCATTTATCTGGACTCAGGGAATTGCATTCTTTGCAATTGATATGAGCGTCTTTATTGCACTTACACAGAGGGATGGTTCAAACCAGAAAAGACTTTCCAATCTGGCCCATAAAACAGAAGAGCAGAGAAACCGCCTTAGCACTGTATTCCAAAATGCAAAATCCGTAGCAGGTGAAACCTCAGAGATTTCGCATTCCCTGTCAGATTCCGTTCTGGCAGTAAACACAGCTGTTAACTCAACCCAAAACAAAGTCGAAGAAATCAAAAAGGCATTGGCAATACAGGGCGAGTCCCAACAGGAAACAGCAAATGCAATAGAAAATTTAACAAAGTTCATGGATTCAATGAATCAGCAGATTGAAAACCAGAGCCAGCTTATTCAGTCCACAGCAAATAGAATCAATGATGTCATTCAGGGAATTGAATACGTTGGAGACGGAGTTGCTTCTGCAGCGGATTTCTCAAACGGACTGTCAGGAATCACAAACAACAGTTCCGCAGATATGAAAAAACTTTTGGAAGAAATGGAAAAAGTCCAGGACTCTTCAAAAGAAATCCTTGGTGTTGTTACAACATTGGACACTTTCGCTCAGCAGACAAACCTTCTGGCCATGAATGCATCAATCGAGGCCGCACATTCTGGTGAATTCGGAAAGGGATTTGCCGTCATTGCCCGTGAAATAAAAGATCTCGCAACGCAAACTTCTCAATGGTCCGCAAAGATTGGAGAGATAATCACTGTTGTCATTTCTCAGATTCAGTTAAGCGTAGAGCTTTGTACAAAAGTAAATACTTCTCTCTCAAAAATTAATATCGATTCCCAGGAGAGTGCAAAAAAAGTTGGAGCCGCTGCACAAAGCGTAATGGAACAGCAGGAGGCTGGAAAAATAATTGCAAGAGAATCTGCAGACCTTGCGACCCTTGCAAAACAGATGCAGAATTCCCTAAAAGAGCAAACCCGCTTCTCAGAAAACGTAAAGAAAAATATGGATTCATTGTTCGAAGCATCCAACGCAGTAGATATTGCAAGTAAAGAGATTTATAACGAAGCAAAATTACTGGCCAATGAATCAATGCACTTAACAAATCTTGCACAGCGGACAAACGAATCTTCCGAATCTTTGACAACAATTATGTCCCAGAAAGATTAAAACATATTTTCATGGACCACCAAAAAGACATTGGTTTACAAACTCGTGTTTCTCTTGGTGGTCCTATTTTTTTAAAACCGTGCTCCGAAACTTAAGGTCGGGACAATTCTAAAACCATCCCCAATATCAATTGATTTCATGGTTCCCCTTCTTACTCCAGACGCAAACGGACCATCATTGAATCCCTTGAAATTAAAATCAAATATTCCTGATGCATAAACTTGAAATCTATTTCTTGGCTTAAATGAAACTGACAGTTTTAGTGACGGAACAAAATTCCATCCCCTGCCATCAACATTTGCAAACACATAAATAAACCGGGTATAAAATTCAGTATCCAGCATCAAATTAGAAAACAGCGCATTTTGGTGTCCTACTCCCGGGGACAGTTCTATTATTGAACCAAAATTATTCAGCGGCTGCATTGTCATGAAACTGCAATAAATATTTCTATTGCCAACATGCACTCCAAGCCACAATTGTGTATCTATATCAAAACAAATTTCCGGGGACACATCAAATTTTTCCTGCCGCTTTAGTTCACCTTTTTCAATCCAGCCCGTCAATTCTTCTCCTGTTATTTTTTCAACCTCGATTTCGCTTTTTTCAAGGGAATCCTTTCCAACACAAAACTGAGCTCCAGTTCCAATACGCGGATACAGATATTGTTGTTCCGAAGTTTCCAGCAGGCCACCAAAGACATCATATTCTTCAACCACAACTGAGATAACTGTCGGAATCAGGCTTTCTTTTTGTATAACAAATCTAAAGTTTTCAGTTACAGGAAATCCAATGGCAACCTTTCTTCCAATCAATGGCATGACCGCAATCGGGGCCTTGATTTTATCATATTGAATTGTGCCGTCAAGAATCTGGGCCAGCATATTATCCTGTTCATCAAAAACGGCACATTCATAGTAACCGTCCATAACAATCTGACGGCTTCCTACAGTTGAAAACAATTCATTCTCATCCAATGCCAGCATCCATGACAAATAGGTTTCGCAGGTATGCATATCGGTTAAAGCATTTATGGCATAATCAATTCCACCGTTAGTTATTGTTGTCAGAACACCCAACAAAAAGTCATTATTCTCAATGCCAGCTGTCTTTTTATCTTCCGGGAAGATTTTATTAATCATTTTTTTCGCTGTATCAGGAAAATTCCAAATACTCGTATTGTAATCATGCAGGGTTTTATAGTTGTCAGTTACAACTCGTGTAATTTGACTTTGTATAAATGACCCGCTCATAAACGGATAATAATCTCTTCCTAAAAACTTATTAAAATAACTGTTCATCTTTGGAAGATAAGTCTCAGTATATTTCTTCTCATCCGTATTCCATCGATTGACTATGGCCAGTCTCTTTCCATATTTTTGAAAATGCCAATCCTTGCGGCGAGGAGGCAGAGCAGGAACAGCATCCTCTGAGTTTATTATATTCCAGATAAAACCACTTTTTTCTTCTGAGATTTTTTCTTTATCCTGAATCACATTTGGACATGCAAATGTATAAACAAAGATATTGCTCACTTCGAACATACCTTCATCCGCAAGCCTCATGCCAAGCAGATTTGAAATAGCTCCACCACGGCTGTGACCGGTTATAAAAAAAACAGTTTCATTCGGATCAATTTTATTTTTCAGCAAATAATAAATTAACGCCCCATGAACCTGCTCTGTACATTTAGCAAATCCGTCATGAACAAAAGTGTTTTCAGCATTTATACTCTCTATTTCTAAATTAGAACACCACTCATTTGCATCAAATGGAGTTCCTCTAATAACGACAAACACTAAAGTCTTTTTTCCGTTTACCCCGGAGATTTCTTTTGACGCAATACTAAATGCAACTTGATTAGAACCATAAACCGGCTGCGAATAATCCAGGTCATAATGGAATTCCATTTTTGAATCTTTTATTCCCAACAACCTGTATGTTCTTTTTATCTCATTGCTGTCACCTTTTTTTTCAACATCCACATAAGAGATTTCAGAAAAAATGGCCGCTATTCTTGCAATGCCATGATTATAATCAAAGGAACTTTTTTCATAAAACCAGGAATCCTCCCATTGGGCTTTTACCATTACCGGTTCTGGGGAAACTGTAATCAATCCGGAAACAGGAAAATTGATTTCCCTGGACCAAAGGTCAACAAAACAAAATATGCAGACAATTATTAAAAGATTCTTTTTCATAAGCAAAATGACGAACCTCGACAATCACCATAATAATTAGAGAGTCACTAAAAATTGCATTTTTAGAGATACCCATTATAATAAATTTCACAAAATATTCACAGAACAAAATTTATGTAATAAAATAAGATAGTAGAAAGATATTTTTTGTAGCCGTCTAATAAAACAAAAGACTGCTTTAGGGAACCTCTAAATTAGAGATGCCCTTTAATTTAGCACAAAGATTCGCGGAGGTTTGCTATGGATGAAAAATTGTTGATTGAAAAAGCTATTTCTATGTTGAACTACTCATACGCTCCATATTCACGTTATCACGTTGGTGCAGCACTTTTAACAGACGAAGGGGAAATCTACACTGGATGCAATATTGAAAATGCGGCTTTCGGTCCAAGCAACTGTGCAGAGAGGACAGCCTTCTTCAAAGCAATAAGTGAAGGCAAAAAAAAGTTTTCAGCAATTGCAGTCGTTGGCGGTCCAAATGGAAAAACAGAATCCTTCTGTACGCCTTGCGGTGTCTGTCGCCAGGTAATGGCAGAATTTTGTGGTCCAGATTTTAAAATCATCATGGCAAAAAGTCCATCGGCATATAAAATCAGGACACTTGAAGAACTGCTTCCAGAAAGCTTTAATCCGCAAGATGAAATAGGCGCCAACAATGAATAACCCCCATCGGCACGGATTAACAAAATGAAAATAATGGTAAGCGGATGCCTTCTTGGTGAAAACTGCAAATACAATGGATTAAATAATTTCTCGCAAAAGGTTATGGACTTTATCAAAGGGCATGAAATATTTAGTGTCTGTCCGGAAGTTATGGGTGGACTGTCAATACCACGGCCACCGGCGGAAATTGTTGATGGAATCGTAAAAATCAAAGAAGGAAAATCTGTTGACAAAGAATTCAGACATGGAGCGCAACTGGCTTTGGAGATTGCTGTCAAAGAAAAAGTCGATTGCGTCATTCTGCAATCCAGAAGTCCAAGTTGTGGCTCCAAACAAATTTACGATGGAACATTTTCTGGAACAAAAATTCCGGGACAAGGAACCTTTGCATCTCTCCTGAAAGAACATGGTTTTAAAATTATTGATGTTGAAGATTTATAGGGACTAAAATTTTATATAATCATTATCAGCCAAAATTATTTTTTCTTCTGAACGAAACTCTAATGGGACATTCATTTTTTCGCAGGGAATCAAAGAGCCGTCATTTTTTTTCCAGGTTTCGCCAAAATCAAATGAAACTTCCTTTGCAACCATATCAACGGACCCCTTTGAAACCCGATAGTTTCCTCGAACCATTATAGAGGAATTAAGGACAGTCATATTCAAAACAAATGTATTTTTTGAAAATTCATAGATAGCCCCGGAATCTGGACTTGTCCAACGGCCATTCAATTTCCCATCATTTTTACTACATGACACTGAGAAAAATAAAACAAAAATACTAATTAAAAAAAACGCTCTTTTCATTTTACTTTTTTATACCCTACATTAGAAATTAAAATACTTTCGTTAGAATTTTTAACAAAAGGAGCAGACTGTTCTTCAACTGGAAATATCTCTCCATTGTTTTCACGCCAGGTTTCGCCATCGTCAAAAGAAATTCGCTCCGCTGTTGTATAGATTTTATCACCATCAATCCGGTATGAACCTGAAATCTTGGCAACTGTAAAAAGAATGTTCACTTCCCTGACGTATGTTTTTTTATTAAATTCGTAAGACACAGCCGAGGAACTTTCCCATCGACCAGCCAGATAATCATTTTTACAGGAAATAAAACTTAGTGATATAAAAACAATCAGAATCAATACAAACTGCTTCAGAAATTTATCCAAGTTCACTCCCATAAAATAAACGAACCTCGACACAGATTGTTCGAGGTATCGTTATTTCTGTATTGGTATTGCACTCCAAGTTTCATCCCTTTTGCCGCAACGAAGAGTATCGGGGAATGAAATCAGTGGGCACGAATCAAAAAGTCAACAGCAATTTACGGTTAAACTTTTTCACAACGACTTTCAGTTATTACTGATTATTATTTTCAGCTTCCTCTGCTTCCATTCTTGCTTCCAATTCTTCTTCACTTGGATAAGCATAAAGGAGGTTTACAAAAACGGTTGTACAATCAGGAACATGAACGGCCCATTCAACAGTAATCTGCTTTATGTTTAAGTCCGGCTGAACTGGGTCCAAATGGTCTTTCATTCCGCGACAGATTTCTTTTGCAATACTGTCAGTTGGTTCACCCTTGACCCATTCAGAATCAGCAAGAACAGACAAATGCTGAAAAACAAAGGCAGCGTTTAAAGGAGAGTTGCGGTTGATTTCTGTTTTGCGCAACTGGAAACGAATCTTCAAATCCCAGTCCTCAGTTTTTCCAAAACGCTCCACCGGATAACTATAGTGAACATTGATATCAGAATAATCCAGCTCTTTATTAAAAAACTTTGCAAGAACAATCCCATTTTTGTAAGAACTCGTTACATTCTTTTTTTCGCCATTAATAAAATTCTCTGAATCCTGAAGACTTCTTTCATATTTTTCTTTAAGTGTCATAAAATTCTCCACCAATGAGCCTGACTCGTCAAGCTTCTAAAATCATTTTTAGGACGCTAAATCCCTTTATCATACGTATATATTGTAGTGAAAATTCAGAATTTATTTAAGTACCGCCGCAAAAGTTATGTTTTAAAATTCTATTTGCTGAACAAATCCGAATGAGTTCCGGTTCTGGTTAATTCCAAAACAAGAATGTCCTCTATTTTTTTATAAATTAAAAGCCAGTCGTTCTGAATGTGACATTCTCTGTGGCCAATCCAGTTTCCGGTTAGTTCATGATCTTTGTAAATTTCCGGAAGAGCAATATCCTGGGCCAACATTTTTATCACATTGTCTATCAATTCAAGATTGTAATTTCGTTTTTCAGCTCTTTTATATTCCTTTTTGAATTTGGCAGACCAATGAAGCTTATATTTATAAATCATCGTTTCAGCTCCTCCAAAGCCATTTCAATGTCATCGTAGGGTTTGATTTTTCCTTCGCGGATTTTCTGAATAAGCTTTTCCCCTTCCTTCATGGCCTTGATTGTTTCCCGGTTTGGTTTTTCTTCATCGGTGCCAATGGAAAAAGGAATTTTCCCTATCTGGAGAGTCTTTTTAACAAAAACGTTCATAGCCGCGGAAACCGACAGTCCAACGCTATCACAAAACTTTGAAAAATTTTCCTTATCTGAATCGCTTAATGAAATTGTAACGTTTGCCATAATAAATACCTCAAAAAAAATTATATTTCTATTTAGAATTTACACATAAAAACACAGTAGTTCAAGTATAATCCACTGTTTTACACATCTTTTTAGCTATGAATCATAAAAATTTTTATATCCTCTATTCCCAGTATTTTTATGTAAAAAAATGAAGCATCTCTGAAAAAACTTTTGGGAGGGGCACAATAAAGGGCATCTCTAAAAATTCTTACATATCTTTGCTTTCAACACTTTTCTATTTTATAAAATGTAGCTATAATCTTTCTATAAATAGAAACTGTATCCGAAGTAAGGGGCGGATGCTAAAACTATAGGGGTTACATAATGAAAAACGCTTACGTAAAAAGAATCTGGGAAGATGTTAAAGCAAAGAATGCTAATGAACCAGAATTCCTCCAGGCTGTAGAAGAAGTTCTCACAACTCTTGAACCAGCTGTAGATCAGATGCCAGAATTGGAAGCAAACGCAATTCTCGAAAGAATGGTTGAGCCAGAACGTGTTATTATGTTCCGTGTTCCTTGGATGGACGATGCTGGAAACTACCATGTAAACCGCGGTTACCGTGTTCAGTTCAACAGCGCAATCGGACCTTACAAAGGAGGTCTCCGCTTCTCTAAGGAAGTTAACCTCTCTGTTTTGAAGTTCCTCGGATTCGAACAGGTTCTCAAGAACTCCCTTACAACTCTCCCAATGGGCGGTGGAAAAGGTGGTTCAGACTTCGACCCACACGGAAAATCAGACAAGGAAGTTATGCGCTTCTGCCAGTCATTTATGACAGAACTTTATCGCCACATTGGTGCTGATGTTGACGTTCCAGCTGGTGACAAGAACGTTGGTGGACGTGAAATTGGATACCTCTTCGGACAGTACAAGAGAATCCGCGACGAATACACAGGTGTTTTGACAGGAAAGGGTCTCACATTCGGTGGATCTTTGATTCGTACAGAAGCAACTGGATACGGTCTTATCTACTTTGCACGCGAAATGCTCAAGGTTAAGGGACAGACATTCGCAGGAAAGACTTGTGTAGTTTCTGGATCTGGAAACGTTGCACAGTATGCTGCTGAAAAGCTCATTCAGTTGGGAGCAAAGGTTGTAACTCTCTCTGATTCAAACGGATATATCTACGATGCTGACGGAATCACACAGGAGAAGCTTGACTGGGTTAAGGAACTCAAGTGTGTAAAGCGCGGACGCATCTCTGAATATGCAAAGCAGTTCCCATCTGCAAAATATGTTGAAGGTGGAAAAGTTTGGGAAGTTAAGTGTGACTGTGCATTCCCATGTGCAACACAGAACGAACTTCTTGAAGCTGATGCTGACAAGCTCTTGGCAAACGGATGTAAGTTGGTTGCTGAAGGTGCTAACATGCCATCTGACAACGCTGCTGTTGCTAAGTTCCAGGCTGCAAAGATTATGTACGCACCAGGAAAGGCTTCAAACGCTGGTGGTGTTGCAACATCTGGTCTCGAAATGTCACAGAACTCAGAAAGACTTTCTTGGACATCTGCTGAAGTTGACAAGATGTTGGACGGAATCATGTGCAACATCCATGACAACTGTCTCAACACAGCAAAGAAGTTTGGTCTTACCGAAGGCGAATACGTTAACTACCAGGCCGGTGCAAACATCGCTGGTTTCGTAAAGGTTGTTGACGCAATGATCGCACAGGGTCTTGTGTGATAAAAACAATCCAAGAGAATTTGCGAAAGCAAATTCTCTGAGAGCAAGCCTTGGCTTGCGACTCGCTCAGGGATTGGTATAATAAATAACAGACCAA
>JAZUKJ010000064.1:0-3128 GCA_045643225.1 Treponema sp.
CATCCCTGCGGCAGCGATCTCTGGGAAATACAACGGACAGGCATGGATATCGGCATCGCCTGCAAAGGCTGCGGCCACTATGTTATGATTCCCCGGCCGAAGTTTGAGAAAATGTGCAAAGCTGTCGTGGAAAAAGCCGAACCGCAGAAAGAGGACTCCAAATGAAACTATCTGTTTTACAAATGCCGATAACCATCGGCGACCGCAGTGCCAATATCGGCACGCTGGAACGCATGCTGGAAACAGCTTTATCCGAAAAACCGGATGCCATTCTTTTGCCGGAACTCTGGGATGTTGGCTTTTTTCCCCGCCCCATCCGGTCTTATGCCGACGAAAACGGCAATCTGGCAAAAAAAACGCTCAGCAATCTGGCAAAAAAATACAACATTAATATTATTGGCGGCTCAATAGCTGAATGCATTTCTGCCAGCATAAAAAACACCTGCTACGTCTTTGACCGGTTGGGAAATCTTGTCGCTTCATACAGCAAAACCCATCTCTTTTCTCCCGCTAAAGAAGGTCAAACCTTTACCCCGGGAAATAATCTTTGCACCTTTACACTTGACGGTGTAAAATGTGGTTTGGTTATCTGTTACGATTTACGTTTTCCTGAACTTATCCGCCGTCTGGCACTTGAAAATATAGACCTGTTGCTTTTGCCGGCACAGTGGCCGGTTGCCCGCCTTGACCATTGGCGCTGCCTTACCCGTGCCCGCGCAATTGAAAACCAGTTTTATGTAGCTGCCTGCAACGGCAGTGGTGCTTTTGCCAGCGGAATTCCCTTGGCCGGCCATTCAGCAATAATTGACCCCTGGGGAAAACGCCTCACCGAATCGGACGAAAAAGAGGCCATCCTGACCGCGGAAATAAATCCGGCCGAAAAAGAAAAAATCCGGTCAACTATCAACGTATTTGCTGACCGCCGACCGGAACTATATTAAGAAAGGAAGTTTTCTGCATGAGTTTCAAAGATGACTTTAAAGAATTTGCCATGAAAGGCAACGTTATGGACATGGCTGTCGGTGTTATTATCGGCGGTGCCTTTGGGAAAATAGTAACCTCCGCCGTAAATGACGTTATCATGCCGCCAATTGGTCTGCTTATGGGAAATGTTGATTTTAAAAACCTGTTTATCAGTCTGAACGGCACATCATATCCCACCCTGGAAGCCGCTAAGGCCGCCGGCGCTCCGGTTCTTGCCTGCGGAAGTTTTTTAAATACTATTTTCGACTTTTTGATTCTTGCCCTGATTATATTCTTTATGGTTAAGCAAATAAACCGTTTCCGCAAAGAAGCACCGCCGGCTCCGGAAAAGCGAAAATGTCCTTACTGCAAATCAGAAATTGATGATGAGGCCACCCGTTGTCCTCATTGCACCTCACAACTGGACTAATAAACAAGGGGCTGTGAAAAAATGAGCAATCATTTTATCCACAGCCCCTTTATTTATGTCTAAACGTAATATAACCCTAAAAAAGTGTATACTTCCCCTTACCCCATAAAGCAGTGTACTAATACAGCTTATGCGGCACGCCTCATTCTTATCTTTTTATTGTGGTATTTATACAGATTGTGACCAATAGAAACCAGAAATATCTCCAGTCTCACTTGTTCCATGCTTTTTCGGACCATTCGCTTGTACCAGCGGTCCGCTTTCATTATGCCGAAGGTCCCTTCGGCTTGGATTGACCGGTTCATGCGCAGCAGGGCACCATGAATGCTTTCAAGATTGTCTACTACCTCCTCATGCATAGAGGTAAGTTCATGGTTAATTCGCACCGTCCTGTTATTATCTGTCCGCTTGCATTTATCTGCATATGGACATCCTGAACAATCCTCACACTGATAGAATTCTTCCTGCCTTCCGTATTTGTTTCCCTTTACATTGCTTCTGTACCTGAAGACAAAGGCCTTGCCGTTGGGACAACGCATAGTGCCTGCTTCATCAATTTTGAAGTTGACCGCCCTGTAAGGATTGTCTCGGTATTTCTGGTCCGTGGTTTCTTTTTTGAACATCGGGAATTTCATGAATTTTTCCATGCCATGCTGCTGGCAGTAGATGTAATTGTTATATGAGCCGTAGCCTGCATCAGCTACAGGGTATTTGGGGTAGAAACCGTATATCCTGTAAAAATCCTCCATAAGGGGAATAAAGCAATCCATATCCGAACGGTACTGGTTAATGTCAGCTACGGCAATATATTCATCAGCAACGCCGAACTGGACATTATAGGCTGGCAGCAGCTGGTCATTGCCCATATAGTCGGTCTTGATTCTCATGAAGGTAGCTGATGTATCTGTTTTGGAGTAGCTGTTTCTGTCAGGGCCACAGGTCTCCAGCTTTTGTACATATTCCTGCAACTTGTCACTGTACTTGCAAAGCTGCTCATAGTGCCTTTGCTGTACGCTCTTGCGGTGGCCGCTGCCGTGAACAAAGTCATCCTCGTTTATATGAACCAGCATGGCGTAGCGTTTGGTAACTTCTCTAAGCTGTTCAGGCACATATTCCGTGTTAGTTTCAATCTTTATGCCCGTACAGGACAATTCATCGTTAATTTCATCAAGCAGGGCGGTAATCTTGGCAAAGAGCCTGTACCTCGATTTTTCCGTAGCCTTCTTCCATACCCAGGTGTACTTGTTTGCATTGGCCTCAAATTTGGAACCATCAATATACAAGTGCTGAAGGTCAACATTCTGTTCAGCAAATATCTTTTTGTTGATGTCTGCAAACAGTTCCTCTATGGAAGGGTTCAGCATATTGTTGATAAAATAGCCGAAGGTACGGTACGAAGGAGTGGCATGGTTCATAAGGTACATATAGCGAATATTAACTTTGCAACTGTCCTCAAGTTCACGCAAGGAGATATATCCGTTTGTCATAAATCCGAACAGAACCGTTTTCAACATGCTGACCGGGTTGTATCCGATGCGGCCTGTAATATGTTTGGGCACGCTCTGCAGATACTTCTCCAAGTTGATTTCCTCCATAAATCTGTCAAAAGTCAACACAGGATCACAGATGTCCAGAAAATCTGAAACAAACAGTGGCAAGATTGCCTGTTTTGGGTTAGAATAATTTGCAGTGGTTTTGTTTTTCATTGCAGTTAAATTTTACCACAAAATAAGGG
>JAZUKJ010000065.1:0-2997 GCA_045643225.1 Treponema sp.
TGCGTGGGACAGAAGTTCTTTTGCTATGCAAGTTTGAAAAAAGGTTGAGGAATAAAAATTGAGAGGAAAAAGAATGGCTTGGGTGTTTGGTATTTTGGTTACAGTTTTGATAGCATTGATTCTTGTGTTCTTTATTGTGATGCCGCCATCAAAAGGAACGGTCCCGGAATTTGTTGACGGCGACGGCTCACCCATGACCGAAAGTCTGGCCGAAAAAATTAAAGTCAAAATAAACGGTTTCCAAACCGGAATGATAATTTTGGGCGAAAAAAAAGAGAACTCGGTTTTGCTTGTGTGTGGCGGTGGTCCCGGCATATCGGAATATCTGATGGAATATATGTTCGATTCGGTTCTGCCAAAACATTTTGTGGTCTGCTATTTTGATTACAGGGGAACGGGCTTATCCTATGACGCTTCCATCAATCCGGACGAGATGACAACGGAAACCTATCTGTCGGACGTTGATAAAATCACGGACTATCTGCGGTCAAGGTTCAATCAGGAGAAGATATACATACTGGGCCATTCCTTCGGAACATACATCGCCATAAATGCGGCCAGGAATCATCCGGACAAATACCTGGCCTATCTGGCTGTATCGCAGATTGCTGACCAGCGCAAGTCTGAGGAGATGGCCTACGATTACATGGTGGAGCAATACAGGGACAGAGGTTCCCGGATGGTGGAAAAGTTTGAAAAATATGACATCCATAATTCCGGTGACGATTTTAAGGCCTACAACACTTCCGGGCTTAGGGACAAAGCTATGCACGAACTGGGGATTGGCACCACGAGGGACATGAAATCCGTGATAACAGGAATTTTCTTCCCGAGCCTTCGCTGCAGGACCTACACCATTGGGGAGCGATTCAATTTCTGGAAAGGAAAAATCCTGTCCAATTCGTTCGCGGTTACATCGGAGAGCTTCAATTACAATACATTTGAAAATATCAGCGAGCTAAAAATTCCGGTCTATTTTTTTGCAGGGGAATATGATTACACCTGCTGCCAGTCACTGCAGAAAGAGTATTACGATTTTGTAAAGGCTCCAAAAAAGGAATATTATTTTTATCCGGACGCCGCTCACAGTCCCGTTTTCGAGAATGATGAAATGACATCCAATATTCTGGCGGACATTATCAAGGACAATTCTTTTTAAAATTTTATCATGGAGCGCCAGATAAAATTTGCGTTGCAATCTTTTACATGGGAGATAAAATGAAATCGATTTACAAATCAGAGGACGGGAAAAAAATTATCCTTGAACTATATGACGAGCAGCTGCG
Source organism: Treponema sp. (assembly GCA_045643225.1). GTDB lineage: Bacteria > Spirochaetota > Spirochaetia > Treponematales > Treponemataceae > Treponema_D. The sequence goes on from JAZUKJ010000065.1 coordinate 1,287, forward strand.
CCGACTGGATGCTCCATACAGGGATATCTATATTGATACATCCTTTGGCCCAACCCATCTTGTGGAGACCGGCAACCTGAATGGAGAGCCTCTGCTAGTTTTTCATGGCGGCAATGCGACCAGCGCATACAATCTGCTGGCCTTTGACTTTATGATGAAGGACTATCACATTTATGCGGTAGACACAATTGGCCATCCGGGAAAAAGTGCGGAAACCAGTCTTTCCCATAAAAATTATGATTACGGGAAATGGGCTTCACAGGTGATAAGCGGACTAGGATATGAAAGCATCTCCTGTTGCTCCGGATCATTTGGAGCCGGGATACTGGCAAAGACAATGTGCGTTGCCCCGGAAAAAATCAAAAAGGCCTTGCTGTATGTTCCATCCGGAATAAAAAATGCACCGTCCATCAACAGCATAAGCATGATGTTTCCAATGATAATGTACTGGACAACCCATAAAGAAAAATGGCTAAAAAAAACGATGCTGCCCATGGCGATTTCAGAAAGCAACATAACCGGGGACATATATCAGACCGCAAAGCTGAGCATAAATTATTCAAAAGTGAAAACAGGGATGCCCAGCAATGTGGACGGCTCGCTGATGAAAAAATGCCAGGCCCCTGTTTTAGTTATGGCGGCCGAAAAGGATTGCCTGTTTCCTGGAAAGAAGGTCCTGAAAAGAGCAAAAAAAATAATCCCCAACTGCACGGCCTATCTCATTGAAGGCAGAGGCCACATGAACATCATGACCGAAAAAGAAAAAGAAATGATAAGGGAGTTCCTGAAGTAAAGAAAGCAGGACTCAAAAAAAACGCGGGCCGGTCCGATTTTGCTTTGGACTGGTCCGCATTGCTTTTCTGCCGATTTCTACTCCATTGTGTTGATTATGCCAAGGTAGGTCCCAATCATGCCAACGGTCTGCATTATGGAAGGTGTACGCTCATCAGTTTCAGAGACATACAGGCTGTATTTTTCTTTTTCGACCTGAGCCACAACCGTTCCCGACGAATCCACAACCTGGATGACCTGGCCCGGCAGGTTAAACATTTCACGGGTGGTACTTTTTGGAGTGTTCTTTTCAACCAGCGCCTTATTGTTTGAATCGGCACCAAAGGCGACATAATTCTTGTCCTGGGTCAAGTAAATATCATAGGTCTCTTTTCCGTTTGTGGAAGTGAACACCTTCAAAGGAACGGTTCCGGTTTTGTTACCATAATCCAGGAGGGCTTTCATGCTTACGTCACCGCAATCCATGACAAGGATTGTAAAATTATATTTGTCGTCCTTTTTCGTTGTCTTGAAGCTGATCCGGGAATTGGCCTTCATATTTTTCCATATGACGTAGCCGTCCCAAACATACGAGGATTTCTTTATGGTCGATGTGTTGGCATCGAACACCTTGTTTTTCTTGTTAGGCTTTTTGGCTACCTCGGCCAGTTCTCCATAGATTTCCACAAGGGAACTTCCTCTTGGCTTCTTTACGTCGCTGCCTGTCAGAATGCCTATCAAGGTTGGCCGGGAGCTGGCGTTGAAGTCGATTTTGTTGGACATCTCGACCTTTTCCGAAACCGGGACGGCGGCACTTTTTATAGGCTGATTTTCATCTACCTGATACGAAATCATTACGCTGCGGGTCGTTTCGCAGCCCATAAAAATCAATGCGGCAAAAAATCCTATGGACGGAATTATTTTCTTCAGAACATTTCTA
>JAZUKJ010000066.1:0-4322 GCA_045643225.1 Treponema sp.
GGATTGCTTCCACAACTTTTTGATATGAAAGTGGATTTTGCCGCAAGTGATTGTGCTGTTCCTCGAATCCGTCCAGACTGAAACTCATGGATGTCATTCCGGCCTGGACAAGGCTTTTGAATCTCTGGGGGGTGAAGGCCAGACCGTTGGTGACTATCCCCCAGTTGAATCCCCGCTTGACTATCTCCAGTCCGGCTTCCTCCAGGTCTTTTCTAAGGAGAGGTTCGCCACCGGTTATGCAGACGGTCAGTTTTTTTGAACCGTTGCGTAATTTTATGTCGTCCAAAACTTTTGCAAAATCCGCTACAGGCATGTCATTTGTTCCGCTTTCCTTTGTGCAGTCACTTCCGCAGTGCAGGCAGTTAAGGTTGCATCGCAATGTGCATTCCCAGAACAGGTAATCCAGCTTATGATTTTTTGTGACATGATTTCTGTAGCGTAAAAAAACGAAACGCTTAAACCAAAGTGGGAAATCCATTTTCGCGTCTATTCTGATTCTTCAGGTTCAAGCGTATATGTGGCACCGTCTTCCAATGCGTCAATCTCTTTGGTCTTCCAGCGTCCGTTCTCTTCACCGTCGATGTCCTCGAAAACGAAGGTGTCGACAAAAGCTCCGTCGCTAAAAATAAACTGGCCATCGGAATCCGTCAGTTCATAACGTCTCGGATAATCTTTGTCATAAACTTTTATGCCCTTGATTGGCTTGCCATTGTCACCCTTCACGGTTCCTGACAGTGGATAGTAGTTAATAGGCATGCCGTAGCAGGCTGTGAAAGTTGTAGTTATTCCGCAGGCGGCCAAAACTGTTGCCGAAATCTTGAAAATCTTTTTTTTCAATGGGTTCATAAGAGTCCTCCTCTTTTAAGGAATGCCTTTAAATACTATAGGATTAATTTTTATTGGTCAACAAATTTTGTGTCCAAGTTGGGTCATAAAAGGTCATGTTTTTTAGAGGTTCCCTTAAATCTTCCCCACTCTAAAATCATTTGCCTTGATAATACCTATTTTCTTCTATATAATTTATTTATGGCAAAGACAGTTGATGATAAGAAAATAATCTACACAATGGACCGGGTTTCCCGTGCTTATGGAACAAAGGTCGTTCTTAAGGATATCAGCATTTCCTATTACTACGGCGCAAAGATTGGCGTCATTGGAGAAAACGGTGCTGGTAAGTCTTCTCTTTTTAAAATCCTTGCTGGAGTTGATAAGGATTTTACTGGTGAGACAACAGTTTCTCCTGGATACACTTTGGGATACCTGGAGCAGGAACCATATCTGGAACAGGGAAAAACGGTCCGCGAAATTGTTATGGAAGGTGTCAAGCCTATAACAGATTTGCTTGCGGAATTTGATAAGGTCAATGAAGCTTTCGGTGATCCCGACGCAGATTTTGATAAACTGTGCGCACGTCAGGCTGAACTTCAGGAAAAACTGGACGCAGCCGATGCATGGAATCTGGATGCAAACCTTGAACTGGCAATGGATGCCCTTAGATGTCCTCCAGCCGACCAGATTGTTGATGTGCTTTCCGGAGGAGAACGCCGCCGTGTCGCGTTGTGCCGGCTCCTTCTTCAGCAGCCAGACATTTTGTTGCTGGACGAACCTACAAACCACCTTGACGCGGAAACCGTCGCTTGGCTTGAAAGACATTTGCAGCACTATGCCGGAACCGTTATCGCAATCACCCACGACCGCTACTTCCTGGACAACGTTGCCGGTTGGATTCTGGAAATGGACAGGGGAGAAGGTTATCCGTTCAAGGGAAACTATACCGAGTGGCTTGAGGCAAAAGAAAAGCGTCTGGCACAGGAAGAAAAACAGGCTTCCGTTCGTCAAAAGCAGATGCAGGAAGAGTTGGACTGGATTCACGCCGGAGCAAAAGGTCGCCAGGCAAAACACAAGGAACACATCACCCGTTACGAGGCTTTGCTTGCGGAAGAATCAAAGAGAGTTCAGCTTAAGGATTCCCAGATTTCAATTCCGGCGGGACCTCGCCTTGGTAATGTCGTAATCGATGCCGAAAAATTGACCAAGAGTTTTGATGACAGGGTCCTTTTCGACAACCTTGATTTCCATATTCCAGCTGGAGCCGTTGTTGGAATCGTTGGACCGAACGGTGCCGGTAAGACGACTTTGTTCAAAATGATTGCCACCGCCGCGGGACAGAAAGTTCAGATGCCGGACGGAAGTGAAGGTGAAGAAAAACCTGATTCCGGAAATTTGAAGATTGGCGAAACCGTAAAGCTGGTTTACGTTGACCAGATGAGAAGCAAGCTGGACCCGAACAAGACTGTCTGGGAAATGCTTTCCGGTGGCGCCGATTTGGTTCGCCTTGGTGCCGTTGATGAAAAGGGCCGCCCTGTAAATGGAGCCGTCCGTGAAGTCAACAGCCGCGCCTATTGTTCCTGGTTCAACTTCAATGGACCTGAGCAGAGCAAAAAGATTTCCGTGCTTTCCGGTGGAGAAAAGAACAGGCTCAACATGGGAATGATGTTCAAGGAAGCTGGAAACGTTCTGCTGTTGGACGAACCTACAAACGATCTGGATATCACCACGACCCGTTCCCTTGAGCAGGCTATAAATGAGTTCGCCGGTGTGGTTATGGTAATCAGCCACGACCGTTATTTCCTGGACCGAATCTGTACCCACATTTTGGCCTTTGAAAATAATTCCGAGGTAAAATGGTTCGAGGGCAACTGGAGCGAATACGCCGAGTGGAGAAAGAAAATGCTTGGCGATGATGCGGACAGACCTCACAAAACCATGTACAGAAAATTGACCAGATAATTTTTTAATCCCATTGCCGTTTTTGGTGATGGGATTTTTTTTTGCGGGCGCCACCACAAGGGGCGGGCTTTCCGTGGTTCCGTTCGCAAAGCTCACTCCATTCCTCCGTTGCACTGCGGAACGGCTCCGCCGCCACTACAATCCCTGGCGCAAACAATTTTTTATATGCAATTTTTCAGCTGCTCCAATCTAAAGACCTTGGTAATTCATGCAATGGGTGCGTCCCACTGCTGAACCGCAAAAGATTTTTTTTGTTGGTGAGCGGACTGCCCAAACCCCGTGTTGCTTGATTTTTTGATTTAATATAAATTATCCACATGACAAAACTTCCTGAAAATAAACTTCCTGTAAAATTGATTGCCCTTGATTTGGACGACACCCTTTTGAATGATGCCAGAGAAATTTCCGATAAAAATGTTAATGCTCTTAAGCGGGCCGCGGCATTGGGAATATATGTCGTGCTTTGTTCCGGCCGCGCGGAGGCTGGCATACTTCCCATGGTTCGCCGGCTTGATCTGGCAGGAACCCAGAGTGGCCGTTTCATAATTGCCGTCAATGGTTGCTCGGTTTTTGATTTGCATAGGCGGGACAGAATCTATACAAAAAAAGTTGACGGCGATATTTTGGTTCAGTCAAACCGGATTGCCCGTGAGATGGGATTCTATACAGAGGTCTATGGGCCGGATGTTATCTACGCAGAGAAGGTCACTGACTGGACCAGAATGGACAGCGATATGTGTCATGTAAAAATGGAAGTCGTTGAGCATTATGAAGATTTTCTGCAGCAGGGATTTGTCAAAATGCTGATACCCGGGGAGCCGGAAAAACTCCAGGAACTTCAATCAAAGCTGCGGGAAAACCTTGGCGACCGGGCCAGTGTATTTGTCAGCAAGCCATATTTTCTGGAGGTCCTTCCACCGAACTGTGGCAAAGGGCAGGCAATCAATTTCCTTGCCGACCATCTGGGAATCAGCAGAAATGAGACAATGGGATTCGGTGACAGCATGAACGACGAGGACATGATCCGTGAGTGCGGATTCGGAGTCGCCATGTGCAACGGCCTGGAAGAAATAAAAACTCTGGCCGACTATGTGACTGAAAAAAATAACAACGAAAGCGGTGTCGGTGATTTTATTGAAAAATATGTCCTGTAAAAAAAACATTCGGGAACCGGTCCTTAAAATTTGTTCCGCACTGCATGAAAAAAGTCCCCAAGTTTTGATGCTTTTTGTGAAACAAAAATTGACGCCCGTTGGCGGCAAAATCAAAACTTGTTAGCAACAGCAACCGAAGGTTGCGACCGTCTCTTTAAAACTTAGTTTTACATAAGTTGAAATGTTTTACACAGAAACGTTGGTTTAAAGATTTTACGTTAGTAAAATCGAATCCGCGTGGCGATATAAAAATACCACTGCCGAGCAACAAGCTAACCCGCAAAAACAACTTGCAATTTCCACACCCCGCCATTAAAATCAAAAGGTACATCGTTATTAACTTTTTAATGGAGAAACAATGAAAAAATCAATTTTACT
>JAZUKJ010000067.1:0-10136 GCA_045643225.1 Treponema sp.
CTGAGCGCTTCCTCTGATTTGCCGGGAGAAAGTGATGAAGCAAAATCAAATTTAAACTATGCAATAAAAATTGCAAAGGAAAAGAAAAACGGAGTCTATTTGGCATACAAGTGCAAACTCTACTCACCATTGAATCTAAAGTTCATGGGAAACTGCAAAAACGAATTCGTTAACTGGAACTTGGACAAAGATATTTTCACATCAGAAAATATTATTTCAAATTCGTTTATGACGGTATCAGCGCCAGACGCAAATGTAATTGCTGAACTGATGAATGAGGCCGCATCAAAACTTGAAGTCATAAAAATCTACCCGGGACTAAAAACCAACCGTCTGAATTCCATAATCAACAATGATGAAAATGTAAAAAGCATAATCATTGAGCTTTATTCTTCCGGAACAGGAAACATGCGGAACAGTGATTATTCTTTGAAAACCGTTCTCATAAATGGAAAAAAACGTGGCATCCATTTTTATTGCACATCGCAACAGGAATGCAAAGTTGATTTATCAAAGTATTCAACCTCCGCAAGTTTCTGGAGAGAAGGAGCAGTCCCAATGGATATTCTAACTACAGAATCTGTGGTTTCCCTTTATTTTGCAGCCAGCATTCTTGCGGATGACAGTTCCGAACTAAATCAACTTATGGAAGAAGGTGCGGATTGTCTTTCTTAACCCGGCATTTGTTATAATAGGGAATCTTTTTTACTGAAAACAGAACATCCTGATGTTTTAGATATTCCCAAGATATAATCCAAAGTGTATCATGTAGAAAAATCCAAGGGAGGGATTTTTAATGAATGTAGTGGAAATTAAAAAAATTGCATCTGAATTCTTTACCGACTATTTAAATCATACAATTGATTTTATATGTAGCGGATTAGCAGAAAAAAACAATATACCAGATGACTTTTTTCCACTCGACATAATGATTAACACCAGCCGTTTCAGTGATTTTTTGAAGGAACATTCCCAAGAAATGGCGGAACTTTTTTTATACAGTAAAAACAAAACAGGCACAGGATATTCGCTTGAAATGGAATCCGTAAACACACGCAGCAATGGACGGAAAAGCATAATAAAGCGAATCTATTTTGCAGATGAAAATGATTATCTTACTTTTATAAATGTCAAAAGCCGTGTCGAAGATTTGAAATCCGCTTTAAGGGTTCTTGCACAAGACGCAATTCTTCCTATCGCAGAATTAAAAGTGTGGGCCAAAAATCATATCCGCGAATTAACCGCACCACAAGGAGAAACAACTCGCTTTTGGCACAGCATTGCCCAATGTGCTATTTGGTTGAAAAACAATAAAAACACAAAAGAGATACCATTACATATTTCAACAGAATTCATTGATACAAACAAATCTCTTCTGCAATCCTTTACGGGCGAAGAAATTGAGACAAAACAATTTACACCTCCCGCCCAGGAACCTAAGACCAGTGAAGCTCCTGATGACCAATCGGTTATTGATTCCGTTGGAAATGATAATCAACCAGAAATAAAGACAAAGCCTTTTTCCATCAGATTCAGGTCATTATCAACTGAAACGCCATTGAAATTAGGAAGACTGGTTCCAAAAGAAATAGCCCTTCCGCTTGATGATTTTGTCCATCTGAACCAGACATCTTTTTTAAAAGAAATTACAACTGTATTAATCGTTAACAGCGAAACAATTTTCCAGACTTTTCCCAGCTTCAATCACGTGCTTTGTATTTTTGGGCCGGATTATGCAGTTAACGCTCTCAAACTTTGTGACTGGTTTGGACAAGTCCAGATTATTTATTTTGGGGACATAAGCGAACATTGTTTTGACGTTCTTTCAGCATTTAGAAATTCCTGGCCAAAAGCAGAAAGTCTATGCATGGATGGAAATACCTGGGAAAAATTTTTCAACTTTACAGAAAACGGAGCCCATTTAAGAAACAACGCAGTTCCAAAAAATCTTTCAACCTCGGAAAAGAACACATTCCTTTCGTTACGTCTAACTCCAGAAAAAAGCCGTCTACCTCAAGAAAAGATTCCTATGGACTATGCAAAACAAATCCTGGACACGATGGTAGTAAAAAAGGATTCAGAAAAAACTCCTTCAAAAGAGACTAAATCTTCTGAACAAAAAAAAGAAAACAAACCGGAAGAGATAAATCAAAATGAACCAAAAACTGATGTGCAACAAGAAAATTAATTTCTAGGATTTCAAGTTTCAACAAAAACCAAATCCAATTGCCGGCACATCTGCAAAAAGAAAACCCCAGTTCAAACTATTTGGACCGGGGTTTTATGATTTACCAATTGAACTTTATCCAGCCAGACTCACCGGAACTTGAGGCATCTGCATATAGAGCCAAAATTGTTCCTGTAAATCCTCCGGCAACTTCGCTCGAAAGATATTTCGTTTCTCCAGTCAATTCAGATAAAGTTTCTGATGTCCTTGCTTCCATGAAATAATTTTTATAATCACTTCGGATTTCCAAATCAACCAGATTCTTTTCAACAACAGATTCCTTTCCATGAATCGGATGACCGCCTATAACAAGTTTTGTTCCTGCGTATACGGTTCCATTTTCTTTTCTGACATACGAAGCATAAAAATCTTTTTCAGCAAGATACGCCGTTATACCAGCTTCCTGTCCATCCAAAAGTGTTTCAACAGAAACTGTCACAGCCATTTTACCAATATGCTCATCCTGACGCATTCCGACAAAAGTGGCCTGACCGCAACTGCCTAAAACATCGGTGTTGCCCTTTAGTTCAGCAGTCTTTGCGGATTCGTCAATTTTATAATTTTCATAAATTGGAAGTCGTAAATAACATGCCTTAGCTTTTTCCAGTTTCCATGAATACTCTGGATATACAGGTTCTTCAAGTATTTCGCATTTTCCGTTTTCAAGTTTCCATTGAGAACGACTTGTTCCATCTGCACCAATTTTTAGCCAGCCATCGTCTGTCCAAAACGCAGGTTCCAGGAAAGTTTCCCGTCCAAGATTGTGATAGGTATCATAATAGCCAATCTGCCTAAATGCCAAGTTAACAATAAACCACTGCCCGTTTGGACCTTCTACCAAATCCGCATGTCCAGAACCTTGAACCGGATAGCCTCCAAGATTTCTGTTTGTCAAAATAGGATTGAACGGACACTGCTCATAAGGTCCCCAAATATCTTTGCTACGGAGCATGCATTCCATGTGGCCATATTCAGTTCCACCTTCTGCCATCATCAGATAATAATAATCGTTTATATGATAAATATGCGGACCTTCCGGGAAACGTCCACCACAACCTTTGGATATGCATTTCGCTTTTGTCAAAGTCTTTCCGGTTTCAATATCAATTTCACAAAGTGAGATTCCTTCCTCGCCAAAATCATCAACACCATTGCTTGTAAAATACACTTTGTCGCCATCAAAAAGCAAAGAAGGGTCTATTCCTCCACGGGAAACCTTTATTGGATCAGACCATTCACCGGAATATATGTCATCAGTCCAAACATAAAAATTTCCAAAATCATTACTGATGTTCGTTACAACAACATAAAACCGTCCATTGTTGTAACGTATAGTCGGAGCATATATACCTTTTGAAGCCAGGATTCCACAAAGGTCCAGCTGAGATTGACGAGTCAAACAGTGTCCAATCTGCTTCCAGTGAATCAAATCATCGCTTTCAAAAACCGGAATTCCCGGAAAATATTCAAAAGTACTGTTCACCAGATAATATTTTCCATTAGCAGAACAAACGCTCGGATCAGGATAAAATCCTCGAATAACAGGATTAGTACAAATCATCATGTCCCCCAAATTAATGATTAGAATATGGTTTTTCAAAACTCTCAATCTTTGAAAATCAATATGTTTTAAAATTTGTCTACAAATGAACTGCCAGTTTTTAGAAACGCAAAAATCATAGAGACTAAAACAACGTTTCCCGATTATATTTTAACACTACCCTGATGTAAAACAAACTACAAAAAATACTATTTTTTACTTAAAAAATAATGGGCATCTCCAAAATTGCGATTTATAGAGACTCCATAATTTTTTCTTTACATCAACGGGCCAAAGATTCTAAGGATTCTTCCAATGAACCTCTGGTAAAGAGGCAACTTTTTATAATCAGTCACCAGCATCTCTTCGCAATCATTTATAAACATGGAATCAAAATCTTTTTTGATATCAGCAATGGAATCACAATTATGCATCAGGACGCCGCATTCAAAGTGTGCATAAAAACTTCTATAATCCAAATTGATTGAACCAACCGTAGCGGTTTTTCCATCTGCCAAAAAAGTTTTTGCATGAATAAATCCTTTTTTATAGACATAAACCTTCACGCCACCATCCAGAAGATTTTTTAGGAAGGTCTTACCAACACAAAAAGTCACCAGATGGTCCGGCACACTTGGAACGATGACACGAACATCCACACCTTTTTTTGCAACAAAAATCAATGCTGATAGAATCTGATTATCAACAACAACATAGGGAGTCGTGATATACAAGTATTTTTTTGCACTACTGATAATATCAAGGCAGACATTTTCCGCAATGTCTTCATCATTAAAAGCATGGTCGCCGTAAGGAATTACAAGTCCTGTTTCCTTGGGGAACTTATGTTCATCGTTTAAAAACTTGTGATAGTCATCCTTTGTTTTTTCCCCTATATTCCAGACCTCCAAAAACATCTGGAGCATGTTATACACAGCATCACCAGCCAATTTTATTCCATTGTCTTTCCAATAAGGAAATTTATTATGACCAATATTAAAATATTCGTTGGCAAGATTAATTCCACCGGTAAATCCACATTCACCATCAATTACAATAATTTTTCTATGGTCACGATTATTTATTGGGGTCGAGACAATCGGATGAATTACATTAAAGACTTTTGCTTTTATACCTAATTCATGCAGATATTTTTGATACTCTTTTGCGCTTACCATATAGGTTCCGAAACCATCGCAAATGACACGAACCTCGACGCCTTCTTTTACTTTTTGAATCAGCACTTGCAAAATCTGGTCCCAGCTTTCTTCAATCCTGATGATAAAAAATTCGATGAATATAAATTTCTTTGCCTGTTTCAGAGCATCAATGAAGGCCGGTAAAAATTCTTCCCCAGTTGGATAATATTTTATGGAAGTATTTTCGTTTGGTCTAAACCTGCCGTTGTTGTACAAGTAGTGTCCCAGATTTTCGAAATCAGGATATTTAGACAGCACCCTTTGAACATCATTTTCATTTAAAATGCATTGCTCAATATTTTTGTCTATATCTTTTATTTCCCGCTTTAATTTTTTTGCACCCGCATCAATATGATAAAGAAAATAACATGCAATACCAACAAGCGGGACAATTACAACTGGAGCAATCCAGGCAATTTTATATTCATTCTTCCCGTGGCTGTTCGCAATATAAATCATAAAGATGGAGGACAGTGCAACGGAACTTACCAAATAATATTCCAGACGGCTTGTGAGTCCAATCAGAAAAACTAATAGCAATGCCAGCTGTGCGATTATTACCAAAGCAGTTATTACAAATCGACTTAAAAAAAAATTTCTAGCCCCCCGCTTTGTTTTTTCATTGCGCAGGATTTTCCTATCTAAATCTTCTGTCTTTGGCTCATAAACTCCAGGATAAAGTCTCATCGGCACCTCACAAATATAAAGTACTTGTTTTTATAAAAACAGTCCACCCAAAAAAAAGGACCTCCGATTTTACTCAGAGGTCTCATACAGTTGACGATAATTTTACTTTTTGATTGTTATTTCTTTTAACTCATAACTACCTGCAATTTTTCGCCATATTTGAATTACAATTTTTTTTGCAGAAGAGACATTTGCAAAAACTGAATAAATATCTTCCACTGTAACATCCGTTCCGAACGAACTCAAATCGATTATCTTAGAATCAATAATTATTTTTGATGTACTCTTCAATTTTCCGGTATCATTTTCATGGACAATAAACAAATCATCATTCTTGAACCCAAGCTTCAATGCCTTTGATTTTTTTTCTAATTCAAATGCAAAAGCTTTATGTTCGTCCGGATTTGTTGTGATTATAGTGCCGCCTTTATAATAAAGACGCACATTCTGAACTTTGCTTTCGCTAATGGTCAAACCTATTGAATCAAGGAACACTTTTCCTAAATTTGCTTTCTTTGTCCTACGTTCAGCAACGGCAACTTCATCCAAACGCACAACTCCATAGAAAGATGAAACCGGTCTTAATTCTGAAGCGGAAAGCTGAACAGGATTAGCAAGTCTATATCCATTTGCACTTTCAGTTTCATCCACATAACGATACCGGGCAAGATTCCATTTTTCTGGATCCGTTTCTCCATTTACCGAATAAACAGGCTCATATCCTTTTGCAACGCTGGCAACATTCATAACATACTTAATAGCAGACTCTGTATTAAAGGATGGCCCAAGTATATTATTAAATTCTTTTGAATACACCTCCACCAGATGTGAAGTCATCAGGAAATAATTTTTTCTGTTTGGTTCCTTATAAACCTCATATACCGCGGAGGAAATATTAGAAATAAATTTCTCCAGCAAATCAGCTTTCTTTTTTTCGGTTACCCTTTTTTCGCCAGCTATTTTTTCATCATATTTTTTTTGTTCCGCATCGCTATGATAAGAAACTGTATCAATTGTGCTCGATGATCCCCTTTTACCTTCCCTGCGGAAACCGTTCGCAGTTTTAGAGACTGCTATCATTCCAGCAACATTTTCTATTGGCCAATTATCAGGATTAGTTTCTCCGTTCACAGAATAAACTGGCTCCAATCCATTTTCCATGCTGGCTTTATTCAAAACATAATAAGATGATACAAGTTTGTTGTTGTAAGTCTTGAATGGTTCATATTTATCCAATTCTGTAGAATAGATGATAACATTATCCGCATACATTGAATAAACGCCATCATGACTAATACCTTTATAGCTTGCAACATTTATATAGCTTATTACCTTATCAACCGCTTCATCACGTTTTGCGTTCACTTCCGCCATTGCTTTATCAGCAACCTGCTTATCATAATAATAAACCGTCATTCTGCTACTACCGGTACCTTCACTATAATAACCGGCACGTTTATCAACTGAAAAATCATTTCTATACAGCGCGGTCACAGGCCATTTATCCGGATCAGATTCATCTTTATATGAATAGGCCGGTTTCATTCCGGATGCGATACTGGCTTTGTTCAAAATATAGTAGACAGAAATTGTTGAATTATCAAAAGATTTGATTGGTTCATAAGCATTCACACCGGCAGGATAGACCGTTATGTTATTTGCAGACATTGTGTAGATTCCATTTATAATGGAACCGGTATACTCTGCAGATTGTATGTTTCCAATGATCTCATTTATTACAGAGTCCCTTTCGCCATTAATATTTCTTTCCAGTCCTCCGTTTTCTTCATAAGACACTGCCTGTGCGACAGAAAATCCTGCCCCCAAAATTAAAGCAGTCAAAATTAAAACAATTTTTTTCATTTCATCCCCTATCTATTTTAATCAAAAATTAGAGTTTTTTGAGTTTTCCCACATTAATCTATACTGTTTGCCCAAAAATTTCAACGTAAATCATAATTTTTCATCCAACTAAGCAGAAACCTCCTGAAAAATATTTGTGGCGATGCCCTTTATTGATTAATTTTTTACAATCAACAATAATACATTCGCGATAATAAAAAAACACGAAAATCGTTAACCCCTATAATTTTAGGATTTTCAAGAGGTAACTATCATGAAAAAAATTATACTTGTAATGTTATCAGCATTTATCTGCATCAGCAGTTCTTTCTGTTATACAAACATAATTTCTCTAGGAGTAAAAGGTTTCATTCCGTCAAAAATTACAGGAACCACAACCGAATACGATACTAACCCTACACCGGAGACAGCAACCTTTAGTTTCGATGCAATAGGATTGAATCTTGGATACATAGGTTGTTTTGACAATGGATTTACGTTCAAAGACAACACTTCCGTTGGTTTTGGACTAGGAAAAACTTCCTGCCAAGCAATGGATGTATACAATGGTTCACAAAATCTATTCAATATCGGAATTACGGAACTTGTTGGCATAGGCTACAACTTTGTAAATAACGACAAACTTTTTGTTGCCCTTTATGGAAACATTGGACTGGATTTAAATATTGCGCTCACCGGTGCCACAATCGGGGACAAAGTTTACGCAACAACAGTGATTTCCCCTGCGTTCCTGCTTGGTGGAGACTTTACATTTGTATTCACTCCAAAAAAAGTTTTTTCTATCTATGCATCCATTTCTGCAAACTATGCCTACTCGCTGATTCCAGCAGTAACCGCCTACACAACAATGTCAACAAAGATTCCAAACACATCCTACAATAGAGTTTTCTCTACACAGGCATACTTTAAAGCTGTTCCAACTATAGGCATTTCCTGGAAATTCTAGTAGCTGTTTTCTGCGGATACAACCATCCTAAGAAATTTCTTATTTTTCTCTTATTCAGAATTAAAGATTCTAGGATTTGATTATTGTATAGTTCAAGTAAATAAAATTCAAAAGGGTGGTTTATCTATGAAAAGAAATCTTTTTTTAACAATAACTTTTGCTGTTCTCTGTTGCTTTTGCTTTAGTTCATGTATATTTGTTTTTGATGATTCAGAAACCTACCTGTCCTCAAGCGACCCGGCAATCAGGTACATGACCGCGAATTATTCCGGAACCTTTAGGAATTGTAGAAAAATAAACCTGGCAAAAAGATATCAGGGAAGCGGAAGTTACTATGATGATTACGAATACTACAGCGTCTATTCATCAAAACTAGCAAAAAATATTATTGTCCGTAACAAAAAGGGCTATCATAACTCCTATTCCTACAACACTTTTGAAAGCAATTACCTGTTTGTTGAAAATCAGGTTGCTTTGCAGAATTACATAAAGGAATATGTTAAAAACGCCCAATCAACTTACTCAACTTTGAAAGTCTATTTTGACATTGACTGGATATTCACAGACAATCCAAGACAGACTCAAAGAGAGTTGGAATCCTCAGAATTGAACAAAGTACCATTTTTTATCTTTATCAATTCTTCCTCATACAGCAGAACAGCGCTTGACAAAATTGCATCCAAATTATACGAAAACAATTTCAAAGCGTATAAAGAAATCTATTTGATGAATTCCAGCAATTACTCAAAGGTGGATTCTGTAAACAGATTGTATGAAAATACTTCCATAGATTTTGAATACCATTTTCAGATACCTAGCTACAGTACCACTGTGGATTACATCCCTCTTAATGTGAACAGTCAAAATTAAATCGGCCAACGAACGATACCCCGACCCACGAATAAAATGACAAGCCCCTCTTTTCTGGATTAACAGTTAAGAGGGGCATTTTTATGCCTCCCAAAGCTTTATATGTTTCATCAACAATTCACAAAATCTAAAATTTCTTTTTCCAGCAGCCTAAATACGTTCGCAACTAAATATCCATCTGCCACTGCATGATTCAACCTTACACTAACAGGCATCATTAGTTTTCCATTTTCCTCCCTATATTTCCCCCAATTTATAATTGGCAGAAAGTACAGATATCCGTCAGGCAGTTCAATATTGAGCGAGTCATAAGACAACCATGATATATATGAAGCATCAAACCAATTCGGGTGATTTTCAGCATCCAGACCATACTCTCTAGTCTCTTTAGCACCCTCTATATCTTTGACCGCCTCCTCATAGAATTTGTCATAATTTTCATAGTATTTCGTATATACCGGTGTACAAGTTTCTGTATCTTCATGGAATATGTACTGAATAGGATTTATAGTGTCGTAACAAATCAGTTCTTCACTTTGCCAAAGATATCCCATCCTATAATCATCACGAGAATTTAACACTCTTGATAATATGTATAGAAAATTAACATAAAACTTTGTATTGGTCATCTTTGAATACTTTACTAATTCAGAAACATCTATTCTTGCAGTCATCGAAGTTGAACATTTGCAATCCTGTGTAAAATGTTTATAAACTCCTTTTCTGTAATATGTTTCTTTATCTATTACTTTATAATTCATTTCATTTCCTCTCATAGTTAAATTAGAATTTTATTTAGACCGT
>JAZUKJ010000068.1:0-11401 GCA_045643225.1 Treponema sp.
TCCTCCTCCCTCCTTGCTGCCCCATGTCCGAACATGAAAAGGACCTTGAAGGCGTAGCCTTCAAAAAACGAATAAGCATAGCCTAAACAGTCCCAACGCAGTTGAAAAAGTTCCCAAAGACAACGTCTTTGAAAAAGGATAGGCGTAGCGAACGTCCCCAGTGAACAACAGTTCCAAAGGCAAAGCCTTTGTCTATGAACAACGCGTAGCGGCAGGACATCCGAACAAAAACAGACCGCAAAAAACACACACATGCTCCTGCCGAAAATTCAAAGGGGTTCATAGGGGCGAACCCCTATGCAGTGCCGCGGAAGGTGGGAGGTCAAGGAGGGAGGAGGGAGCTCGCTTCTGAGTAGGGCTTCCGCCTCCCTCCTTGCTGCCCCATGTCTGAACATGAAAAGGACCTTGAAGGCGTAGCCTTCAAAAAAAGAAAAAGCGAAGCTTAAACAGTCCAACACAGTTGAAAAAGATCCCAAAGGCAACGCCTTTGAAAAAAGAAAAAGCGTAGCTTAAACAGATTCCAAAGGCAACGCCTTTGAAAAAAGTCCTCGCCTTTGAAAAATTCCCCCGCGATTGAACTAGAAAATATTTTCCATTAATATATATCTATGGACGTTGTAATAATTCAGCCACCACTTGTTCAATTGAATACGGCATATCCATCTGGTGCATATTTAAAATCTTTTTTCTGTAAGCAAAATCTCCAGGCAAAATGGTATGATTTAAGCATAGAGCTTATTAATAAAATATTTTGCCGGGCCGGTTTAACTAAATTATTTGAACTGACAAAATCGGCGGCAATAAAAAAATCGCAGGAAGCATTTCTGTCCGGTGACGAAGGAACTGGAAGCGCCTTGATTCGGTACGTGAGTGAGAGCGACCGATGGATAAATTGGATTGATACAATCACAACAATATTGCGTGATGGAAATAGTTCCAGTGGTAGAGAACTTTGTCATAAATTTATATTTTCTCCGTTTGCTCCCCGTGGAAATAGAATGGAAAATTTTTTGGAGAATCTGGAACATGAACCATCAACAGATGATGCCCGGTTTTTAGCAAGTCTGGCTTTGGCGGATCTGTCTGATTATATTACAGTTGTCTTTGATAATGAATTTTCTCTTATACGGTATGCAGAATCCTTGACGGTAAATGAAACAAGTTTTCTGCAAATTGAAAAAGGAATAGATTCTCCAGTTCTTAAAGAATTTTATGAACCTGTATTAAAACAAATTTTTTGTTCAGCAGAAAACACAGACGACAATTTTTTATCAAAGGATTCTGGTAAAACGCTTGTCTGCATAAGCGTGCCGTTTGCAGGAACTTTTACTTCTGCATTGTTTACGGCCCGTTTTTTGAAACAGGTTTATAAGGAAAAAATTTATATCTGTATCGGTGGTGGATTTGTAAACACGGAACTAAGGGATGTAACAGATAAAAATATTTTTAAGTATATTGATGCCCTAAGTTATGACCGTGGTTATGGTTCGTATAAAGCCTTGATGGAAACCAATCTGCATCCAACAACTGAAATATATAAACTGCGTTTCTTTGATGGAGAAAAAATAATTCCGCAAAAAGAATTTGATTCGGACTTGCAGAAATACGAAGACGAAGTTACTTCTGATATCTACCCTGATTTTTCCGACATTGATTTTTCAAAATATCCAAGAATGATTGATGATGTAAACCCAATGCAGAGGCTTTGGTCCGATGGAACATGGATGAAGGCATATTTGGCTCATGGTTGTTACTGGCATAAATGTGATTTCTGTGATGTCACTTTGGATTATGTTTACGGATATCACCAGACCAAAATTGAAAATCTTTACAAGGGATTGTATGCTCAGGCAAAACAAAACGGAATATGGGGTATCCATTTTGTTGATGAAGCAATGCCTCCATCAGCAATGGTGAAATTTGCTTTGCTGAATTCTGTTGCCGAAAACAATTTTTCATTCTGGGGAAATGTCAGATTTGAGAAAAACTTTAGCTACGACCTGGCATCGGTTTTGTCTTATGGTGGATTGATAGGAGTTAGTGCAGGAATTGAAATTGCGACTGGAACCGGGCTGGATAATATTCATAAGGGCACTGACATTGAATCAATTGTAGGCGCATGCTGTGCATTTAAAGAAAATGGAATATTGGTTCATGCCTACATGATTTATGGATATTGGAATCAAAACGATCAGGATACCATCAATTCAATGGAGACGCTCAGGCAGTTTTATGCATCCGGATTATTGGACAGTTCTTTCTGGCATAAATTTGTTTTGACCCGCCATTCAAGAATCTATTCGGAATGGAAGAGCGGAATGCATAAAAACTTAAAACCGATTGAACCACATAATGCAGGTATTTTTGCAAAAAATGGTTTGCATTTTGAGGGTGAAAAAAAATCAGAAAAATTCGGAAATGGATTGAATGCGGCGTTACAGTCCTGGATGCACGGCGAAGGCTTAAACAAGAAAGTCGGGAAGTGGTTTGATTTTAAAACTCCTGAACCAACAATCCCGTCAGATTACATCGAAAAGGCAATACAGAAATACGACGAAAAAAAAGAAAAAGATTTTTCAAAGCCGCTGGATATAAAAAAATTGTATTGGCTGGGCGGTGATTTGAATCTGGTGGAGGATGGCAAAAAAATCATCTGGCTTTACATGCAGGATTTGTATACTGAAAAAAATTTCTTGAACGGAAACCAGTTTGAGCAATTCAAGATTGCATTGAACGCATTGTCGCCATTTAATCATAATGAACAGATGATGATTGAATATCTGGAAAAAAATCCTGGAGCCGAAAAACTTCTGAAGAAATTACGGGGAGTCGGTTTGGCGCAGATTTAGAATTCCCTGAAAATCTTTTGCGACTGTAATATCGATTGGAGGAAGTGATTTGAAAGTTTATGTAAGTGTAAAAAAAATATCTTCAAGAAAAACATCAGTCGATGCTGTCGAGTATGAATTAAAAAGCAATCCAAAAACTGTTGCCGATTTGATTAACGAATTTGTTGAAATATGTGTTGAACAGTATAAAAACCGGTCTGAAGCAAAAGACATGTTGCATTTTCTGTCTGGCAAGGAAATACAGGACAGAGCAGAATCTGGTAAGATTTGGTTTGATAATAATTCCGGTCAAAGCAAAATAGTTTTAGATGAATCAAAGCGTATTGCCCGGGAAGGCTTTGAAGATGGGCTGGTTTCAATTTTTATTGATGGTGTCGAACAAAAAAACATAAATGATTCTGGCATAAATGATGCGAACCAAAAAATTGATTTGCATGAAAATTCAAAAATCGTGTTTATAAAATTATCATTCCTTGCAGGAAGATTGTGGTAGGCCGACTATGGTGAAATATTTTTTTAATAAATTTAAAGACAAAAAATTAATGGCATATGAACAGGAAATGCTTGACCGGTTGCGCAAACAGAAATCATGTCCAGAGGTGTGCGACGCTTATTGCAAAATGATTGAAGATTTTGACTATAGTAAGTTGCAGGCTCTTGCTTACCAGATAAGGGGTGACGAAAAGATTTCTGACTTTATAAAAAGATTGGAAATTGATAAGATTGTTCCATTTTTTATAAAATCCGGGGACGACAAAAAAGCATATTTTTCCTATGTGGACCAATTAAATAAAATGCAATGCTCCCGGGGTACGGAAAGAAAAGCTTGCAGAATTAATAGCCATACACCTTTTGTTTATGAAGCCCTGGAACTGGTTTATGGATATTTTGTTTTATCATTTTATGATGTCACTTTAAAAGAGTATTTGAAAAGGGAAATCCCGGCCGAAAAAAGCGATACCTCAAAAACGATTTTGTATTGTCTGGATGATATAATTGCCGCCACCTTGGATTATGAATCCTCCGTTGGAAAAAATGATTTGGAGCAGGCAATCGAGGAAATAATTCTAGGCGAAAATAATACAGCGATTGTCACGGCAGATATCATAAGGGGAATCTGCAAAAGTTCTTCAAAAAAATTATATGAGCTGCTCGGAAAATATTTGCTGGCAGCTAGACTGCAGGAAGGGGTACGGCAGGCTGTATGTGAAAATATGGATTGCGGTAGGGTGGAAGCTTTTATAACTTTGTTCAATGTTATCCATGAAAATAATCTAATCAGATTTTCGTCTGTAAAAAGAGCCGTCGCGACTTGGATTGGAATATGCAATACAGAATCCTTGGATAGAATTTCAAATAAGACAATCGAGCTGATGCATCAGGTTTTAAATGACAAAACTAAATCTGAATCAATGCTGGAAACTGATGACGCCATGCAGATTCTGGTTGGACTTTGGTGCAAAGGTTTTTATGATGTCTATGATGCAGTGACTTCCATAAAAAAATTGATTGACAGTGACAGCCGAATAAAAAAACTTGTGGCTGCCTATTACTGCTATTATTTAAAAACAATACCGTTTGTTCAACCTTTGAATGCATCAATAATAAATTACGGAATAGAAAAATCTACTAACGACAAAATTGTATTGGCGGCCTTTTTGGAATCCTATTTAAATTATGTTCACATGGATATTTATTACATAAGGCAAAAATTGAACGATGCCTTGAAAGATATAAACGGCAGTGCCGTAGAATTGCCTGACGGAAAAAAGAAAATAAATAAGTTGGCCGAATGTGTCTACTTCCCTGAATATTTTAATTATTGCTCAACGCTATCTTTGTGTGCTCCCTTCGAAACTTTTATTCCGCCAGTCAGCAATTACTATGAGTCGGAAGAAAAAATAGAAAAGCATTTCGATATTGTCTACAATCTTTTTGAAACCTTGAAAAAGAAAAAAGAGGTGTATAACGAAATAACATTCCCGTGGAATCAGATAAGTATTTCAAAAGAGGAACTTGGAAGCAAACTTTGCTTTATGGCAATCTTAAATCCAAAGCTTCTAGATAAAAATAAGCAGCGTGTATTCAATGCCCTTCTCATGACCGAGAATGAGTTCAATGGATTTCTTTTAAATCCGTCGGACATGGAAACAAGAAAATTTGTGTTTGAAAATATCAGGGCAATAAAAAGTGTTTCGCTAAACATAATCGGCAGCTATGAAACGGATTCCCTTACGGATAAGGAAATAGATTCGCTGATAAAGGTCCTAAAATATAAGGATTCCGAATTAAAAAATAAGGTCCTGTTGATTTTAAAGAAATTTAACAAGGGACGGCTTAATGAAACAGTGTCCATACTCCTGTCGTCAAAAGAAAGCGAAACAAGATTCTGCGGACTTGATTTGATTGCTTCGGCAACAAAAGATGAAACCATATCAGATAAATTGAATCCAAATGATTTTAAGGAATTGATTTCAGGAATAAAAAATCCAGAAGAAAAAGAGACCGTCCTGATTAATCAGATACTTGACTCCACGGCAACGGATGAAAAAACATTTTTGTTTTATGATAAAAAAAATATTACCGCTGAAAATATTCCTGCATATGATTCAACTGATTTTGACAAAGAAATATTTGATAAAAAATGCGAAGACAAAATCAACAAAATTTTGTCAGAGTTTGACAGGCTCATAAAGGAAAATCAGACCAGAGAATATACCGACATCGAAGGAGAAAATCATACTCTGGGAGAAAAGCAGGATTTTAGGCAGAAAGGATTTTTGAATTACATACGTGAAAATAATGACTTCGCATTACCGTTTATGGATTTGTGGAAGAGTTTTTTCGAAAAGAATATCAGGGACTATAAAACTGTTTTTCAAATTTGGCTATTGAATGTTATAAATCAAGAAAGAGTTTATAGCAACAATGGTGCGGAACAGGAACCGCTTAAAAAAATATACAGTGAATATTTTGGTGAAGATTTCTCTAAAATTAAGATAATTGAAACCGAGTACTACAATCCACGGACAATGAATTCCCTGTTTGCTACCGTTTATCTTGGGCACATGTTCTGTTTTAAATCCTTTGATACGGATAATAAAATCATGACGGACATAAGCGAAATAAAGAAAAAGTTCTTCCTGTCTGTGTGCCATAAAGTTGCCACCGATTCTGATGTTGAAAAATATATTTATAAGGCGGATGAAAATGTCTGGTATTATCGTCAGACCAGCAACAAAAAATCTATTATAAATACCGGCATCTTTAGGACAATTGACGATTTTATCCCCAATAGTTTTGTGTCTTTGTCCGATGAAGAATTTAAAAACTATTTTAATATGATTTATGCCATTCACCGCAACAAAGGCTTCGATGAAATTGTGTCCGTCCTCGGTTACATGGATTATGCACCGTATCTTTCATTCCTTGATTACGTCAGGGCCTATGGACTTAATTTGATTTCAAAGGATACTGTCTATTATGCTGTATTCAATTTGTTGAACCTTATGTCCACGGTAAATGACTGGCGGCAAATACAAAAGAAAAAATATTTCTCATATGCATCTGCCTCGATTGATGAAGCTGGTTTCAATGAAATCAAAAAAAATGCAAATGAAATTATGGCGAACATTTCCGAAAGATTAATTTTTGAGGAATTGAACCGTGGGGAGCAGCCGGCAGAACATTCAGAGTATGTTACAAATTTCTATAGCTATTCTGGAATTGAAAATGCATTGAAACTTTTGAAAGCATTTGGGAAAGAAAAATTTGTCAGGAGTTGTGGATGGGCAAAAGAAAATTCGGATAGGTCTGTTACCTACAGTCACATATTGAAACACATTCAGCCACTTCCGGATGACACTTTTGAAAAATTCTCTAAACTTGTAAAGACTTATAAAATCTCTGAGCGCCGGCTTTATGAATATGCGATGTTCAATCCATCAATGATTCCATTTGTTGGAGCGCATCTGAATATTCCGTCATTTGAAAGCGGCTGCTATTTCTTTATTTCGCACATGAACGAGACTCTTTCTGATGAGCAGTATTCTATTGTTGCAAAATATACTTCCCTCTCTAAAGAAGAACTGCAGCAGGGGGCAATAGCGCTTGATTGGTTCAGGGGGCTTTATGCAAATCTGGGGGACAAGATATTCAATCAGATGTATGACAGCGCCAAGTATATTTCAAACGGAGCCAAACATGCAAGGGCAAGGAAATACTCCGACGCTATTCTTGGAAAGGTTGTTCAGGAAGAAATTGAAAAAGAGATTGAAAAAAATCGTAACAAAGATTTGCTGATGAGCTATCCCCTTATTCCAATAGAGAAAAAGGATTTTGAAAAAACTCTTGTGCAGCGGTATGTCTTTTTGCAAAAGTTTTCCAACGAAAGTAAAAAGTTTGGAGCCCAGAGACAACAAAGTGAACGTCTGTGTCTGGAGGTTGCTTATAACAATCTTTCCCAGGCGGCGGGTTACACTGATGTGAATAGACTCTTTTTGAACATGGAAAGTCTCCTTCTTGACGATTTGAATTCATCCTTCAATTGGACCGCCGTTCCTGAAAAATCGAAGCCGCTGTGCTGGGTGCGTATTAATGTCAACGAAGATGGAATCCCTTGTCTGGAATGTACAAAGGAATTGTCTGATGAAAAAATGAAGATTCAAAAATCAATACCGGCGGCAGTGAAAAAGAGCGACCTGATTTTTGATTTCCAGGAAAAAGTAAAGCGGTTAAAAAATCAGCACTCCAGAACAAAAAAAATGCTTGAAGATTTTATGTGTTCTTCAGTGGAAATCTCTATGGGAGAAATAGACGGTCTTTTAAAGAATCCTGTCGTCCGGCCTCTGGTTTCGAAATTGATTTTCATTGCCGGCGGTGTGTCCGGATTTGCAACGGAAAAGGAAACCCTGGTTGATTTTAATGGCAAAGAACATTTGGTCAACAAAAATGCAATGGTCCGGGTTGCCCACTGCTTTGATTTTTATGATATGGAAATCTGGCATAGCTGGCAAAAATATATTTGCGATAAAAAGATTGTTCAGCCATTCAAGCAGGTATTCCGGGAACTTTATGTCAAGCTGGACGAAGAAAAGCAGAAATCAAAATCCATGATGTTCTCCGGATATCAGCTGCAGCCCAACAAAACCAAGGCGGCTTTGCGGACCAGAAACTGGATAGCCTCGTACGATGATGGACTGTGCAAAATCTTCCATAAAGAAAACATTGTCGCAAATATTTATGCTGTCTGCGATTGGTTCTCTCCATCGGACATCGAATATCCAACTTTGGAGTATGTTTATTTTTCTCAGCGCATTTGCAACGTTGCGGACAGGGGGAAAGATTTTTCCATTGCTGATGTGCCTGACATTGTATATTCGGAAATAATGCGCGATGTGGATCTGGCCATTAGCGTTGGTCATGCCGGTTCCGTTGATCCAGAGACAAGTCATTCGACAATCGAAATGAGGAAATCGATTATTGAATTTGTTCTGCCAATGTTTGGAATCAAAAACGTGACCATCGAAAAGAACTTCGCCTTTGTAAAGGGTGTGCGCGGGGAATACCAGATTCATCTTGGCACCGGACTCATTCATAAAGTTGCCGGGACTCCGATAAATGTTCTGGCAGTTCCGGCTCAGCACCGGGGAAAAATATTTTTGCCTTTTGCTGACGAGGACCCAAAGACGGCCGAGGTACTTACAAAGTTGATTATGTTTGCAAGGGATGGCGAAATCAGGGACCCTTCGATTCTGCAGCAAATATAATTTAATGCTATAAGTCATTTTATTGTTGTTTACGTAAAACAACGGGGGTATACTTTTTGTGTGAGTTTGTCAGAATTTTTCCATGAGGTTTTTATGAAAAAGGTTCTTGTAGTTTTCTTATGTCTTTTTGGTTCCATATTTTTTTCCTGCTCCAACGGGGGAGGGGAAATTGCGCAGCAGTCTCTTTCCATGGCGGAAGATTTGGTGGATGAGCAGATTTATAACGAAACCAATGAAGGCGGATACAAGGGCCTGATTGAAGTTGATAAATACTACGGCTTCAAATCCTCGACCACAAATCTGGGGGAAGGTAAAAAGGTCGTGACCGTCAAATACAAATTGGCTCACAACGAATACAGCGAAAAGATTTTCTATAAGAACTATTTTATACTTTTCTGCTATGACAAAAATGAACTTATTGGTGTAAGGATGGGGGAGGATTCGCCGTCGAAGGATTTGATAAAGCAGACCTTCCAGGAATTCCTGTCTAACAGATAAGCTCTGTTGATACAATCTTAAAATGTGTTGATTTGTCAGTGAAGCGTAAAAAAGGTCATAAATCAATAAAATGACAAAATATGGTATTGAAAAAAAAGCAATAAATTGATACCATTCAATCCTAGTATGATAGCTAGTATTTGTTTAGACACTTCAACACTCAGAGCAAACACATTTTCTCATGCTATTACTATTTGTAACTCTTTTGGGAAATTTTCGGACTGAATTCTTCGGGGTTCAGTCTTTTTTTTTGAAACATTGGTTATTAGTGAGGTTAAATAAATGAAAAGAGAAGACATCAACAAGGTAATGATTATCGGTTCAGGACCGATTGTTATTGGTCAGGCCTGTGAATTTGACTATTCCGGTACACAGGCATGTAAGGCTTTGCGCGAACAGGGATACAAGATTGTTCTGGTAAACTCAAACCCTGCAACTATTATGACTGACCCGGTCATGGCCGACGCGACATATATTGAGCCACTCAATGTTGAGCGTATCAGCCAGATTATTGAAAAAGAACGTCCGGATGCTCTTCTTCCAAACCTTGGTGGTCAGACAGGTTTGAACATGGCTATGGAACTTAACAAGGCAGGCGTACTTGATAAGTATGGCGTAAAGGTTATCGGTGTTGATTTGGATGCCATTGAACGTGGTGAAGACCGTGAAATCTTTAAGGCAACCATGCAGGAACTTGGAATCGATACCCCACGTTCCGGAATCTGCCATACAGTTGAAGGCGCCGAAGAAATTGCCGCAAAGATTGGATTCCCTCTGGTTGTCCGTCCTGCATATACAATGGGAGGACAGGGTGGAGGATTCTGTTATAATATAGAAGAACTTCGCACAATCGTTATGAACGGTCTGGATCTTTCCATGACTCACCAGTGTTTGATTGAGGAATCAATCCTTGGTTGGGAGGAACTTGAGGTTGAGGTTGTCCGCGATGCCAAGAACCAGATGATTGCAATCTGTTTCATTGAAAACATTGACGCCGTTGGTGTTCACACCGGAGACTCCTTCTGTTCAGCTCCATTTATGACAATCGACAAGTCCCTTGAGGAAAGACTCAAGAAAGACGCTTTCAAGATTGTTGAAAAGATTGGTGTCATTGGTGGAACAAACGTACAGTTCGCACACAATCCAAAGACTGGACGTGTGGTAATCATCGAAATCAACCCACGTACATCCCGCTCTTCCGCTTTGGCTTCCAAGGCAACAGGATTCCCAATCGCTTTGATTTCAGCAAAACTTGCATCCGGACTTACATTGGATGAAATCCCATACTGGCGTGACGGAACTTTGGATAAATATACTCCGGGTGGAGCTCCTGATGGAGATTACGTTGTCCTTAAGTTTGCTCGCTGGGCATTTGAAAAATTCCGTGGCGTAGAGGATTCCCTTGGAACTTCCATGAAGGCTGTCGGTGAAGTTATGTCCATTGGTAAGACCTTCAAGGAAACTTTCCAGAAGGCTATCCGTGGATTGGAAAACGGTCGTCCAGGACTTGGCTTTGCAAAAGACTTCAACAAAAAATCTGCTGACGAACTTTGCGAAATGCTCAAGACAGCTTCTTCCGAAAGATATTTCCAGTTGTACGAAGCAATCCGCAAGGGTGTAAGCATTGATAAGCTTTATGAAATCACTTACGTAAAACCATATTTCCTCCAGCAGATGAAAGAGCTTGTTGATTTGGAAGAGGAGATGCTTAAGACTCCAGGATCCGTTCCATCTGATGATTTGCTGCTTAAGGCAAAGCAGGACGGATTCTCTGATAAATATCTTTCAAAAATCCTTAAGGTTTCTGAAAAGGCAATCCGTGAACGCCGCAACGAACTTGGAATCAAGGAAGCCTGGCTGGCGGTTCCTGTATCTGGCGTGGAAAATGCAAACTACTACTATTCAACATACAATGCAAAGGATACTTCCACAGCAACCGACAACAAGAAAAAGATTATGATTTTGGGCGGTGGACCAAACAGAATCGGTCAGGGTATTGAATTCGATTACTGCTGTTGTCATGCGGCAATGCAGCTTAAGGAAATGGGATACGAAACAATCATCGTAAACTGCAACCCTGAAACAGTGTCCACAGACTACGATACATCAGACAAACTTTACTTTGAGCCTGTCACAACTGAGGATGTTCTCCAGATTTATGAAAAGGAAAAGCCTTATGGAGTTATCGTTCAGTTCGGTGGACAGACTCCTCTCAACATTGCCCGCGAACTTCAGGAGAATGGCGTAAACGTCCTTGGTACTTCAATCGATTCAATCGACGCTGCA
>JAZUKJ010000069.1:0-7429 GCA_045643225.1 Treponema sp.
TTATCCTGATGACAAATCTTCTGAAGTGTTTATGCAGCGCTGTATGTTCTTCCTTACAAATGGTATCCCTGATATTTGGGATGGTGTCTACACAATGAAATCAAAATAAGGTTTTGACCATAAATCCCTGGGAAGCTATAACTTTCCAGGGATTTTTTTTGTCTTTTTTTGCGGAATACATATTTTTTTGTTGATTTTTCCAGCAATTTTTATTTTATTAGAAGTATAAGAAATTTTATTGGAACGAAAGTCGAATTTTGTGATTTATACTGGATATGGTAAAAACAAGCGGAACTTTGGCGAAAGTGCAGTTATTTTTATCATAATTGCGATGGATTAAAAAACTCGGAATTTGTCCAATTAGTATGACGGGAGTGTAAAATGACTTCAGGATTGTTTTTCAGTATTATAGCCGTTGTTCTTGGAGTTTTATGTGCAGTTTTTACAGATTTCAGCATAAAAATTGTAGTGATAGCCCTGGGAGCGACAGCAGTAGTCAAAGGTATTTATGATTTGGTGAAAGTCCGCAAACTGCTGAACGATGATGCGGTTTTTAGAAAGACGGTTCTGATACGCAGTTTGATAAGCATCGTTGTTGGACTTCTTGCGGTTGGTTTGCCTATGGCATTTTTTAAGACTGCGCAGACGATTGTTCATATCCTGCTGTATATTCTGGGCATATATTTTATTTTTTGTGCGCTTGGTGGATTCCTCATGGTCCGTCGGTTGAACAATGCGGAGATTGGTTCCAAGGTTTACAAGTTTGAGACAGTCATTTATTTGCTGATTGCAATATTGTTGTTTATGCTTGCGGCGATTGGAATACAAAGCATTCTTCGTATAGCGGGAATCGTTTTGGCTGTATGTGGCGTAATCGGTGGCATATATTCCTGGCACAGTCAAAGTCAAGTTTTGAAACCTGATGCAGTTGTTGATGTTCCTGAGGAAAAGAATGTAACAGAAGGTCCTGCGGAAGAATAATCTGGATATAACAGAATACAAAAAATCCCTTTCACCTTGCGATGAAAGGGATTTTTTTTGAGACTTCGATAATTCAAAAAGGAACTGGCCTGGAGGTTAAGGTTATTACTATTACCTCTTTGACCGGTCTTTCAATTATTTATTGCCTGCTACAGCTTTCTTTATAGCGTTCACAAAAAGCTGGTTCTGGTCTGAGCGAATTTCAGCAGAAAATTCAGGAGCACCATCAGGGGAAACTCTATAGAAGTTTAAAGCATCTGTTGTATATGCCGGGCTGGAATTGTTGTTAATCCACCAGTCCAAAACCGCTGAAACACACAGTGTGTATTTTATGAGGTTCGCATTTGTTGCTGCTGTATGCTGGTCATCTTTTTTTGCACCAAGCAAAACATCAAGACGTTTTGAGACAATGTTCGGAATATCAAAGACGTAACGGTCCCAAGGATTCAAGATACCAAGGACAGGCTTTTTTGAAGCTGCGTTTTCATCAATGCGGCGACCAAGAACCGTAAACACTGTGCGGATATAGTCTGAACGGTTGTAAAGAGGTTCGTACTTGCTATCATTGCGAGGCTTGTTCAGTGTAAGAGAGTTGAACCGCAGGTTTGGCAGGAAGTACAATTTTTCACGCCAAAGGATATTGTTGATGTTCTCTTTTCCGTAGTTGGTTGTTGGATAGTCGCTCTGGGAATAGAAAGAATTCATGAAACTTCTCAGGTAATCACCAATTTTTTTGTAGAACAAATCTTCAATATAGAATCCCCAGTCGGACATGACTGATGCGATTGAGTCATCTATCATTCCTAATTTTTCATCAGCCTTTATGTTGAAATTAACATTTCTACAACCATGGAAAAGGTCGTCAAGGATTTTGACCAAAACAATGGTTACTTGAAGTCCGTTGCTTGGACTTAACATATTAAAGCCGTCATTGAATTTATAGATTGGCTGGAAATAAGGGAACATATCCGGATGGCTTTCCAAATTGCTGAATCCTGCTTCTGGGAACAGCTGTTCCAAAAGCTTGAGTCCCATGTTAACAAGTTCATCCTTTTTGCCTGGAACATGTTTTTTCTCTTCTGCCTTTTTGCGGGCTTCTTCTTCCTCTTTTTGAATTTCTTCATCGGATTTCTTTTTCTTTTCAGGCAAAAGCAAATCAAATTTTGACAGGCCCAGGAATTGCAGAATCTGTCCAATTTGCTTTGTGAAGAACTCAGGGAAATCAACATAAACCTGGCTACACATTCTCATGAGCAGTGGGTAAAGACCTTTGATAATTTGGTTATAAACGTAGAGCCATTCGGTGATTCCTTCCTTCGCAAGAGACTGAAGGTAGCTCTTGTCCAGGTTCGGGAACTTGCATAGATCTGCAAAAATTTCCTTTATGATTGCAGGGATTTGCTGTTCACCAATATAGTAAACTGTAATGATTTCATGATAGACGGCTTTGACGTATGGAATCATCATTGGAACAGTCAGATCATTTGAAAGTTGCTCAATTTCAACAGCAATAGGCCTGATTGTTTTAAGGTTCCATTTTCCGACAGTCCTTAGGAACTTAAATTTCAAATCAGATTCTGTTGCAATGTTTGCCTTGTATGTGTCAGGAGAAAGCTGGATAAAGGTCTTTATTGTTGTGATGAATGCCTGGAGATGTTCTACCTGCTTTTTTACTTTCAGGCTGCCATAATCTTTAGACAACTTTTCCTTGTTCTTTGCTGAAAGATTGTAGAAGAAGTTCAGGAAACCTCTGTCCGCTTTAATCTGATATTCTTCGTCCATCATCAATTTGTTCATCAGCTTCAAGTCTTTTGCGGTTGTAGCTGGCAAATCGTCATCAGTCTTCTTTAATATTTCACTGTTGGACGGAGTCTTTTTTGCTGTGGATACGCCCGAGGTTGCTGAAAGGTTGCCGCTTCTTGCAGATACGTCAGATGATGAATGACCTGTGGCTCTGGCAATAACTGTGGCATTCTTTTTTTTAGGCATTTTTGCAGGATCTACAGGTATTGATTTTTCTGGAAGGATCTCTCCTCCAATTTTTTGAGCCATTTCCATTCGTTCTGTTTCATCTAGTGGACCAATGTTCTTTCTGGTTCGTTCGAAAGTTCCTGGTTCAAATGCCCGTGTGGTGCCTTTGTTTGATTCGTCATCCATAAAAATCTCCTTTGAGCAAAATCCTTTTTATAATCTAATAAAATTTTGTTTTGTTAAACCGGCCAATGAATTGATATTAATTTTCTCTCCATCGGCGGTCATCAATACACCATTGAAAGTTCCGTAAAGTGTATGATAGTCCATCCGGAACAAAATAGTGTTCACAATGCTGTTGTCATCTGAAATTGGGGTAAATTTCAAATCAATCATGTTTTCTGTATCCTGGATGTTCCAAGTCTTCATTATACCATAGGTATGAGTAATAACAACAGGCGGAAGCAACGTTTTTTTGCCATCGTAGAACAATACGTTTCCATTGTATTTGTCCGAATCGACAGCATCCTGGGAACTTGACTCGATTCTAAATGTTATGGGTTTGCCATTGATATATCCCATTCCGGTTAAAAACGAAATCCTGTTAATGAATTTCATATATGTCCGGTTTATATCAAAAAATGATATCCCGTCGGTATCGTCCATTATTTTTTCATTGTGCTTTGAGGATAAGGTCAGTGCTCCATGAATCGGGACGGTAGCGTAGTATCGGGCTGAACCGCGTTTCAAAACCGGGGAAGGAAGGAGTAGGGTTACTTCATCCTCTTTTATTTGTGGAAATTTGCCCTTGAATGTACCTTCCGCTGTTGGAAGTATAGAATTTCCTTTTAAATTAAAAGTTGCAGATATTCTATTGCTTTCTCTGTCCCAGCTTATTCTTATGTAACGGGATTTCTTAAAGCTGGAGGTGGAGGCCTTTGTAAGACTGTGCGGTACAAGCCGTCTACGGGGTCCCATCACTGAGCGGTATGAAAATCTCTGTTTGGTTGTCTTATTCCAGAAAACAGTTTGCACCAGTCCAAAAAGCTTTGCATCGAAAAAATCTATGGAACCGATATAATCTCCAACATGAAAGCAAAAAGTCAGGCGACTGTTTATCCGTAAATTTGTTAGAAACTTAGGAATTGGTAAATCTAAATAGGCTCTGGAAAGTCCTCTGATATCAAGTCTGTCTGGATGTCCTTCAAAAGAGCCAAAAACACATTTTCCTTGTTTAACGAGCTTTTTTGGACATTTTTCTGTGTTTCTAATATATAGCATTTTTTACTCACTATTTTATTCTATAAGTCAAGCATCAAGTTTAAAATTCATTACACCATTTTCAGTATAAATCACAAAACCCGACATTCACCCCTATAATTTTCCCAATTATGGTAATCTCTGAAAGTATTTTAAGAGATGCCCAGAAGTATTCCCATCTATATAAAATTGTACCAATTATACGTTTTTTTTGGAAGGGTTAAACATGGAAGAAAAGACTGCGGAGGCTCGTACAATCAACTTAATTGAAAAAAATCCCACAATAGGATAAAATCATACAATATTTTAGTTCAAAAGATGGAACGAGGAAAGTTATGATTTTTTCACCAGTTGAAATTGAAGAAACAGTAAATATGTTTATGCGCCACAAGTTGGATGTGCGTGCAATCACCATGGGAATCTCTTTGAGGGACTGTGCCTGCGAGGATGGAAAAAAGAGTCGCCAGAAGATGTATGACAAAATCATGCGCAATGCTGGAAATCTGGTTCGCGTGGGTCAGGATATTGAAAAGGAATTCGGTGTGCCTATTATCAACAAGCGTATTTCCGTCACTCCAATTTCCATGGTCGCCGAGCCAAGTGGTGAAAAATCTTATGTGGAATGGGCAGTGACTTTGGACAAAATTGCCAAGGAACTGAATGTGGATTTCGTTGGTGGATTTTCTGCATTGGTCCAGAAGGGAATCACTCCCGGCGACAGAACTTTGATTGAATCAATTCCTGAAGCCTTGAATGCAACTGAGCGTGTTTGTTCATCCGTAAATGTTGGAACCACAAAAAATGGAATCAACATGGATGCCGTGAAACTTATGGGCGAAATCATCAAGAGAACTGCCGAGGTTTCAAAGGACAAGCCTGTTAACGGTTGTGCAAAGCTGGTTGTTTTCACCAATGCTCCTGAGGACAATCCGTTTATGGCTGGTGCATTCCACGGACCTGGAGAAGGGGACGCTGTTTTGAATGTTGGTGTTTCTGGACCTGGTGTTATTTTGGCAGCCGCTCGTGAGTTCAAAGGTCGTCCAATCAATGAACTTGCTGATGGTATCAAAAAGATGGCGTTCAAGATTACCCGTATGGGACAGCTGGTTGGTACTGAAGCTGCAAAACGCCTTGGTGTTGATTTTGGTATCCTTGATTTGTCTTTGGCTCCAACCCCTGCCGTTGGTGATTCTGTGGCCCGTATCCTTGAGGAAATTGGTCTTGAAGGTGCCGGTGCTCCTGGAACAACTGCCGCTCTTGCAATGCTCACCGATATGGTAAAGAAGGGTGGAGTTATGGCAAGTACCAATGTTGGTGGATTGAGTGGCGCATTTATCCCGGTCAGCGAAGACGAGGGAATGATAAACGCAGTAAAGCAGCACAGCATCACTTTGGAAAAACTTGAGGCCATGACTTGTGTTTGTTCCGTTGGTCTTGATATGATTGCAATTCCTGGAGACACAACCGCCACAACAATTTCCGGAATTATGGCTGATGAAATGGCAATCGGTATGGTCAACAATAAGACAACCGCCGTTCGTTTAATTCCTGCTCCTGGTAAAAAGCCTGGCGAGTGGGTTGAATTTGGAGGTCTCCTTGGTGGATGTCCAGTTATTGATGTAAACCAGTTCTCTTGTGCTGATTTTATCAATCGGGGAGGTCGCATTCCAGCTCCAATCCATTCATTCAGAAACTAGATTTTAGTTTGCATGAACTGATAGAAGAATCCTTCGTAAGTGGTTTGCTTTCGGAGGATTTTTTTATCACATTTTTTCTTTTATTTTTTCAACTTCTTCAATAGAAAGGCCTGATGCCTGTGAAATTTGCTCCGTAGACAGACTTCCCATTGACAGCAGATTTTTTACAGTTTTCATAATACCTTGTTCAATACCTTGTTTGATTCCTTGCTCAATTCCTTGCACAATACCTTGTTCAATTCCTTGTTTTATGCCGAGTTTTAAACCATTTTCACTTGCACGACGGAGACCTTCCCGGAATCTTCGTTTTATGGCATTGGAACGAGTTTTTTCTGTGGAAACTCTATCCCAATAATGAGTCTCCCGAATCCAGTTTGCCTCGTCTTCGCATATGCTTGAAAGCACTGATACTGCCATTTTAATCCCCTTGGTTTTATTTATCAGATTGCAAATCGATTTTTATTTTTTCAACCTCTTCAATAGAAAGACCTGATGCCTGTGAAATTTGCTCCGTAGTCAGACTTTCCATTGACAGCATATTTTTTACAGTTTTCATAATACCTTGCTCAATACCTTGTTCGATTCCTTGCACAATACCTTGTTCGATTCCTTGCTCAATACCTTGTTCAATTCCTTGCTTTATGCCGAGTTTTAATCCATTTTCATTTGCACGACGGAGACCTTCCCGAAATCTTCGTTTTATGGCATTGGAACGAGTTTTTTCGGTGGAAACTCTGTCCCAATAATGAGTCTCCCGAATCCAGTTTGCCTCGTCATCGCTTATGCTTGAAAGAACTGATACTGCCATTTTAATCCCCTCGGTTTTATCTGTTAAATCATTGATAAAATCCTTTTTCTCTTCGTCTGGTGCGTATAAAAAGAATTTACCCCACATTTCGCTTTTCGTCAAATCTTTTAGACTGTCCGGCAGTTTTGCAATCTTTGGAAGTTCGATAAAAATGAAATGCATCCTGTCACCGACTTTTCTGCCATGTTTGTTTTGAACCCAATAATGATTGACCGCATCTTTTTCATCTCTATCAAAAACAAAATTCATTATGGAAATCTGATAGACTTGCGGAATTTCACTCCAATCAGTACCTTTGGGAGTGTAGTGATTCAGCAAATGCGCAATGTGATATTCCGTTCGCTGACCATATGAAAAATCATTGTTTTGTCCCTGAAGCTCGATGTTTGCGTATTGACCGTCGATTTTACATGTGATATCGAACTCCGGTTGTTTGTCTCCATAAAAATCTCCTGCTAATTCATTGGGCTGGAGAACCACATCGGTTATCTTTTTTCCAATAACATCAGATAAAAATTCCGTCAAAGCAATGTGAGATTCTTCGGTAGCTGAAGTGAAAATCATTTTAAAAGTTGGATCCGCACATGGATTTAGTAAAGCGCCGGGATAGGGACGCAGTGAATTGGGCATAGGAACTCCTTCAAAATTGAATAAAGTTCTTCATTTCCAACCCATGAAAACTTTCGGTAAGTGACGAGCATCCGTGAAAAAA
>JAZUKJ010000070.1:0-21808 GCA_045643225.1 Treponema sp.
GTTCTCATCGTCAATCACAACAATCCAGAACAACGCATTTGATAAAAAGAATGTAAAGTTCTACGCACCAAAAGGCTCGTATGCCGAACAGTGGTGTAAAGATCAAAAAGTGGATTACACCGTTTATTAAAAAAAATTCACAGTCTAATATAAGTGTACCAATGTCGGACAAGTATTAGAACGTGGTCAAATGTAATGGATGTTTCCTTGTATTTTCCAGGAGGCATCCATTTTGTTTTTTAAATAACCTACGAATGTTTGTCATTAGTTCGGCTATTTCTACGATACAAAATATATTAACCAAAAAAGTTAGCGATGAATCTTCCTGATTTAATAGATAATCATATGTAGAAGTCATTCCAAATCAATATAAATAATAATCAAGAGTAATTACTTTAGCCTGTTTTGATATGGACATGAAATTAAAAATCTAATACATTCGATATTGGAAAATTAAAACGCATTGGAGAATCGCATGAAATATGTATTGTTATATATCCTTTTAGTTATTATTGTGGTAACAAGTTCTATTTATAAGTTTGGTTGGATCCATTTGCTTGCGTCCCCTTTAATTCTTGCTCACATAGTTTTAATAGGAATTACCTTGTTTTCAAAATATGGTCGAAAACAGAAAGCGCTTGTCAAAATACCAATCTTAATCTCAGCAATTTTATTCTATCTTTTTCTTGTGGATGGTGGCGACACTGGAGGATTGTATTGTTTCTACGGTATAATAAAAGGAGAAATATTGGCAACTAATTTTGGATATGTTTTTATTGCAATCAATAACATACTATTGGCATTTAATATTTATTTCATGATAAATATAGCTATTATGAATATTAATGCTAAAAAAAATGCCGCAGGAAAGATTGACCCGATGAAAACAGATGAAGAACAAAAATGTTCTGGGTGAGTTGCATTGGTAAACCAAAACACAAAATCTTCATCAATACTGAATATAATAAATTAAAAAATGGGGAGATAGAGGATTTGAATAATTCAGAATTTTATGAAGTAATTTTTGATTATAAAAAAAATAAATATTACACAATTTGGGAAACAAATGACGTTGATAGATTTCTATTGCGTAATGGGAATATTCTGTTTTTTAATAAGAAAGAAGAGCTAAATGAATTTTGTATTGAAAATAATATAGTAATTGAAAATTCTGTTCTTTATAATTTTGATAAAATCGATGCAAATAATTGCAGTGATTATTTAAATAAATGGAACATAATCGATGACTTATCAAAATCAGTAGGAATGAAATTTATTGGTGATTGTAATGGTTATACAAATTTGTATTCAAAGTTCGTGTATGGTTCAAATATTCCGTCATTGAATACATCCGAGGAAAAATATGTTCCAAGCTTTTCTAAAGAAGAACTTCTTGAAATACAGAGTATAAAAAATGATATGATAAGAATTTTAAAAGCAGCATTGGATATTGTTTAACTCTATCTTTGTAGAATATCTTGGGCTAAACACGAAAACATTAACCCCTGTTTCGTTAAAAGGATTGAAAAAATTAAGTAGACAGAATCCATATTATGCCTAGTAATTAGATAGGTTGTATTTTGCTTTCACATTATATAACCTTCCCGGACACTTTAGTTAATCCAAACGTAAATCACAGAACAGTATTATTTCACGGTCATCTTTTTTAATTATCGAAAAACTGTTTAAATTTCCAGCTAACGAGAATTTTAGCTTATAGGAAATTTGATTGTCTAGCGTATAAATAATGGACAAGAAATTCCCTGTATCGTTAATTATGTCTGGCTTTCCAAATATACTTATAATTTCAGAATATGATATTCCAATTTGCAGATTAGGTAAATCTTTTCTATCTCTAAATAGTTCCTGTGATTTTAGTGGTTCGCTATAAAAAAACAAACTTTTATCGTCCCTTAGTCTTTCTATTACTAAATTCAATTCATCCTGAATTAGTTCGTCATGAAGCAATTTGTCGAAGCCATTGTTTACTTGTCTGTGAATGCGTCCGTAATTGATGTGGCACAAATAGTAAATACATTCACTTATTATTTTTTTATTTTTGATAACAAATGAATCATAATCGTCTATTTCAAAATTAATACCTAAATCAAGTTTGTTCATAAGGTAACACGAAACCTTGTATCTCAACTCGGGATCTGCAATGACAGTTTTATCAATAAAGACGTTTGGAATCTGCGTTCCTTTGTAATAAATTGGTTCTGGATATGCATTATGGGTTTCTTGAAGGCAAACCTTTTCCTTTGAAATTCTTTGTTTTTCCGCAGATTTCAAGGAGTTAAAATACTTCTGATAGTTTGAAAGATTTGGACTTGCGGATGCAAAACCGTATAACAAAAAGCTTATCAAAAAAATGCTTACTCTTTTATTCAATTTTGTGTACCCCACTTAATTTATGCAACCATATTTATCGGGCTAGAAAGATATGCTCATTCACTTCCAGAAGCAATCCAGGTATCATCGTCGCCGTGATAGTATATTAGCTCTGGGATTTTCTTATTGCAGGAAGGACACCTGTCGTCCGAAATATTTGCCTGTCCATAACAGAACGGACAGAATACATTGTCGTCATTTCCACTTAAAACAGCAAAGGTTTTGCACCCAATAAGCTTAAAATAATACCCATCTCTTGTATCTACGATTTCCATAAAATCCTCCTGCAAAAAATTTTCAACACAAACTTCAAGTAGATAAAGGACTCCTCATTTTGGAAGCCGTTATCATCCCCTAAGAATAATTTACTAGCCTACCCGGTTTAATCACGGGAGGTCTCCCTTTTCTATTTCAATTTGAAAATCCTTTTGAATTTTTTCAAGAATAGATTTCTTTCCGATTACTGTATTTCTACTAACCATTGCACCTGCCGAGGCACCAAGGTTTGTGTTTACAATCTCCATATATTCTCCGGTTTTCAACTGATAAGACACATCATTATTCTCATAAACATTTATCAGAAAAACAAAATCCTGTGCGTCATCATGGACACTCATTGAAAGTATTTCCCCTTCATCGCTGTAAGCAATCCGTATTTTGGTGGAGGAGTTTTCCGATTCAACATTAATAATCCTGTCCTCCTGAGAAACAGAAAATCCTTTGCTTGATGCACAGGAAATAAAGCAGGCGCTAAAAACTAAAGCTATAAAAAAAATTATTTTATTATTCATATAATGATAAACCTAAGTGCAGATAATCTGCCGGAGCAAACAAAAAGGCCGCAAATATAATTCCATTATCAAAAACCGGAATCTATATCAGCAGCCCTTTTAGTTTTTTAAGGAAGCAATTCTATTTTTATTTTTGCATTGGAAAGAACTGCCGGGTTTTGACTTCCCTTTGGTTTGTAGGTAAATCTCAGGTTTGCCAAATCTGTGTCCTCTATTTTTCTAAGCAGCAAATATTCCTTTTTAAATTTGAACGGGACATTTGCTTCAATAGAATCTGCCACGCGGGACTCATTTTTGTCTGCGCTTGTGTACAATGTATATGAACCGTTTTCATAGCCTTCAATATAGAAGTGCAAATCGGAAATCGCTTTGTCGGATGTTCCGGAAATAACCACCTCCATTGTCAGGCCTTCAGCGATTGACCTTGAGGACTTAAATATTTCATTCGAGTTGACTTCAATATTGTAGTCATAGTCGGAGCTTCTAGTTCCACTCTGCTTTTTTGCGAAGGAAATATTTTCATATTTAAGTTTCTTTGAAAAACCTGATACAACATTTTCAGTGATTGAATCAGAATCCAGCGCCACGACGGAGCCTTTAATCTGGAAATCAGTTATTGTACATTTTTCATCCAAATGCCAAGGGTCATAGGAAATTGAAATGGTAGATTTATTGGTGTTGACTATATCATTTATCAGGACGATTCTCTTTTTCACAGAGAATGGAACTCCGGCCTTAAAACCGGCACCGTTGTTGACATAGGTATAACTGAAAACATGTGCCAATTTCCAGGTATCTTCACCAGTTGAAATTTGAATCGCCAATGCTGGTTCATCTTTATCCGGTACACCACTCATTTCAATATCAAGGACAGTACCCTTTGGAATCTTTTTATTTTCGGCGGTCACATCCTTGGTTGGCACAACAATCTGATGATTGTGCTTTTTTGCCTTTGCGTCATAGAGATTGTATTCGAATGTTACTTCCTCTTTTGATATAGAATTCCTGATGGTAGACAAAGTGATGTTTGAAATTAGTTCGCCTACATTTAGTCCCTCTTCCACGGATTCGCTGGACTTTTCCATTTCCTTAAAGACGTCAGCAATGGTAGGAACTTTGTCGCTCTTGTCTCCGGCTACATCAGGGATAGTAATCTTCTTTTCCCCGTCAGTTTCATTTTCCTCTTTCGTGATGCCTTTAATGATATCAGACAAAGTTGGGACATTCTCTTTTTTGTCGCCAGCCACATCAGGGATTTCGATTTTTCCGATGGCTTCCTTTATGGTGTCCATAATGGTTGGGACATTTTCTTTTTTATCGCCAGCCACGTCTGGAATTTCTGTTTTTCCGGTTGTACCTTTTAAGGCATCCATAACAGTCGGAACGTTTTCTTTGCGCTCACCGGCTACATCCGGAATATTGATTTTTTCGGCAGCCTGTTTTATGGTATCCATGATGGTCGGAACATCTTCCTTTCGGTCTCCGGCCACATCAGGGATATTAACTTTTTCTGCGACACCCTTTATTGCATCCGCCAGTGTCGGGACATTTTCTTTTCTGTCACCAGCTACATCAGGAATACTAATTTTTGTGGTCTCAGTTTTTGCGGTATCCTTTTTCTCTGTTTTGGTTGTTGCAGTTTTTGAGTTATCAGTCTTGGTTGTTGCGGCAACCTTTGTAGTATCTGCTTTTGTGGTCTTTGCCGTAGTTGTTTTTGTTGATTCCACTTTTGTTGACGCAGTTTTTGTTGTCTCCGTCTTTGTGGTTTTTGGCGCTTCGGTCTTTACATTTTTTGCAGGTTCAACTTTTGCTGCCGTACTTTTTGTCGCTTCAACTTTTGTATTTTTCTCAGTTTCTTTTTTAGTGTCGGTACTTGAAATCCTGCTCGGCTCCTGCGCTTTTTTTAATACCGATGTGTTTACAGAAAGTCCATCGTAGGAATAATTCGGATTATACATTGGATTATTCTTTTCGACAGAATCAATGGAAGAGCTTTCCACATAAGGAATTTCTTCTGCCGGTTGGATTTCCTTTACAGTTTCCTTTTTTGTGGTTTCAACTTTTTTATTTGTTTTTTTAGTCGAAGCAATCACCGGTTTGGATGTTGCGACAGGTTCATTCATTTTCAGGCTTACAGTCTGTCCTGATTTGACGGTGGCAAAATCTTTTGCTTCCGGTTTCTTTGAACGAGTTTTTCTTGTGTCCGATGTTTTGGCACTGACTGCATCAGCAATCTGTATTTCACCTTGAACAACTTCAACCTCAATTACAGGAGATGCAGAGTTTTTTGTTTCCTCCGGGATGACAACTTTGACTTCGGAGGATTTTGAAACTTTAATTTCCTTTGTACCGGTCTTAACAACGAAATCATCATTACCGGAATTATTTGAAAGAGACATTTCTCCACTCAAAAATTCTATGGCCTTGTCGGTTTTATTTCTAAAAACCTGGATCATGGATTTTTCGCGAAGCTGAATTTCAACATCGCTGTTATTGAACTTTGTATATGCCTCAGAATTCTGCGATGTTCTTATTTTGTCTCCGTCATAGATATCACTTGTCGAAGTCAATATTTCCCAAATATCATTGTCAACAAATTTTCTTTGGGCAGTATTTTTCTTAAAATAGATTTTTGCAATCGGTTCCTCATCCTGCCTTACGGTAAAGCTGTTCATGTCCTTATAAAAAAGATAAAGCATGATAACGATGCCGATGGAGCAGATAATAAAAATTGAGTAATCTATTTTATTTAGCTTGTATGTTGTATTTCTTTTCTTCATCGTCTGTATTTACCTTTGACAAATCTGGAGCAGTCGTTCCAATTATTTTTCTAACCTCATCCATTGTAGATGGGCTAGTCCTTCCAGCAATATTGATTACCGCATACATTTTAATCAAATCGTTCTTGCCCTTAACATGTACGCCAGGCATTTCTTCAACGATTACTCTGTTCTTTATAAGATTGTATGTATTTTCGGTAATCAGGATATCTGTTGCAAATGGCTTATTCAGAGCTTCGGTTCTACTTGCAAGATTTACTGCATCACCAATGACGGTATATTCCATCCTTTCATCAGAACCAATCTGTCCGGCAACGACAGGTCCGGAGTTGATTCCGCAACCAATTTTGACAGGAGGAAGTCCCTTGGCTTTTCTTTCGTTGTTAAAGCTGTAAAGGGCGGAACGCATCATGAGAGCAGCGGAAACAGCATTATATGCATCCGTCGCCGGATTTCCTGCAGATTCAGGGGCACCCCAGACAGCCATGATTGCATCACCAATATATTTATCAACAATACCGTTTGTCTTGTTAACACACTCGACCATTCGGGTCATGTAGGCATTCAAAAATTCAACAACCTCATGTGGCTGCATTTTTTCGGACATCGCAGTAAATGAACGAATATCGGAGAAGAAAATTGTTGCGTTACGGTTTTCGCCACCCAAGGCAAGTTCACCGCTGGCAGCTTTTTGTGCAATGGTCTTGTTTGTAAATTTACTGAACGAGGTCATCAACTTTTCGCGTTCAGCAAGTCCACGGCCCATCTGGTTAAATGAGGAAGTCAGCAAACCAAGTTCGTCATTGGTACGTGGCTCAAGGTTTAGATTGAAATCTCCTTTCTCGATTCTACCGGAAGCATCCACCAAATCCTTTATTGGATTTGTAATCTGGTTACTAAAAATACGAATCAAAATAATTGCAAGGAACAGAACCGCCAGAGACAACAGAATAATTCTGTAGGTGGTTTTATTGATTACAGCGTAAACAGATTTTTCAGTGATGCTTGTGATTACAAACAGGCTGTCCTTTATCTGATGTGCAGCAACAAAGGAACCTTCAATCAGACTCTGGGAATTGTTTTCATCCTTGTTGGAATAAATCTCGTTCACCAGTGCCACCGCCGGTTCGTACACAGTGGCAGTATTTTCATAGTCAGGATTGATAAGGATATTTGATTTTTTATCCACAAGCAGAGTTGTATTGTTTGAGCCGGTGCTCATGAGATTGGCCAAAGACTCTGTATCAAGACCTATGGCTCCAAACTTTTTTCCACTAGATGAATCGTAATTGAAAATGAAAACAATTGAAGGCCTGCCCAAAATTTCTTTTGCGTTCAGGTACACAGTCTCAGATGGATCTCTTTTCTGTTCAACAAAAGAAGTGATGGAATCCTGGGATGCGGTGAAGTCTGTAGCGTATGGATTAATCTTTAATCCAGTGTCGGAGCTGGTCAAAAACAGAACGCTTGGGGTTGTCCTGAAAAAATCGTTCTCCAGAAGTGACTCTTCATATTTGTTATTAATTTTTGAAACAGCGTCAAACAAAACCAGTGAAGTATTCTGCAGACTGTCAAAGGAAGATTTTATTGTTTCCGCGGTTCGATCATTGATGGTCAAATTGTTCTCTTCAGCCTTTATCCTGTCATCCTTTCGAACAAGTGTTGATACCAATGTTGTGGAAATTCCAAGAACAAAGATAATTAGACTTGAAAACAGAAGAATCTGCTTTAAGCTGATTGAAAATCTAATCTTTTTGTTATTCATTTATTTATCCTTCTGACTAAATAAAATAAAGCTCTATTAAACTAAACGGCTACCCTATAGGATATAACTATTTATAGTAATATTCAATATTCCCGCTCAATAAATGCTATTATATAGAAGAAAGTTTGCTATTTTATTGGATTTATGCACGATTTTTCCAATCCGGACCCCTAAAACTTAACTTTTCTGATTACTTTATCCCCATCGTAGCAGGTCACCGATTTGACGTCCGTGGTGATTTTGCAGTCCACATCGAATGGCAAATCTGCAAACTTATATTCATGATAGGATATTCCACTCGGATCCGTTAAGGCTTCATTGGGATTTACTTTTCCATCCCGTGTTCCTTCCACCAAAGCCCAGTTGCTTGGACAGTGAGGAATTTCAAAAGTAAAATTTCCTTTGTCGGTTTTTACGGTCAAAGTCTTATCAATGCTTGTATCGTTTGTGCAAATGATGTGGGTGCAGTTGCTTGAATCTTTCCAGACTGAACTTACATATAATTTGTCCAGGTGGGTTACATTTTTTACGTTCGCCTCTGTGTGATAGTCAGTCGGATAGAAGATTGTTCCAAAATTGTTTGAGACATCCACGTTCACCAGGTTGATATTTCTGGAAGGGAACCTCGGATTCTTTTTCAGATATAATGGAAAATGCTTCCCTCCTCCGTTGCAAATCAGATTCATGAAATAGCAATTGTGTATGCTTCCGAATTCCAGCTGGAACATGACACAGGCATTTACGGCGGCCTTGCTTGATGAATAATAGATTGAAGGGATTTCAAATCTTACATTGTTGATCAGAACGTTTCCTCCAACAATCCCTTCCCGGCCAAACATCTGGAATCCATCAATATGAAGGTCCCCTTCAGGAAGGGCCATACATACAAGGTCGGCTATATAGCTGTTTGTCACAATGAAATTTTTTAATGGATTCATTCCGTCTTTAAGGAACCCGCCGATATAACATTTGTCCAGCATAATATTTGTTTCGCTGATGTTTCCCAGGAATGTGCAGTTTTCAAAAATCAGATAAAGTTTTATATTGTCGCCCGTCTGCTGTACGTTCTTAAACTTGCAGTTCCTAAAAATTATTGTCTTGTTTGAATTAAATTTCTCCTGATTGATAAAGGCGAACTTGCGGTCGGAAAAATCGTAATTCTCTATGACCACCTCGTTAGCAATATTTGGACATTTATTTCCACCGATGGTATACTCGTAACTTATGGCGCCAGTTTTCTGGGAAACTATTTTCCGCTTCATAATCACGACGCCATTAACGG
The DNA here is from genome assembly GCA_045643225.1 of Treponema sp. Lineage (GTDB taxonomy): Bacteria > Spirochaetota > Spirochaetia > Treponematales > Treponemataceae > Treponema_D. The sequence goes on from JAZUKJ010000070.1 coordinate 9,010, forward strand.
TGGTTGTTTCATCCTCACCGATGTCTAGTGTTTTTAAGACCACTCCAGGTTCGATACCTGTGTTGTATTTGTCCGGGATTATATCAACATCCCTGTCAAGCTGGTCCTCGGATGGAATCGGAATCAGCCTGTCATTGAAACGGAAGGAAGTGATTTTTTCAACATTGTATCTGCATGAGACGAATAAAACGGTAATCAAGAAAACAAGTGACAAACGTCCGTGAAATTTCATACAAAACCTCTTACTTTTTTTGCTATGGGAACCTCTAAAACTGCAATTCTGGAATCCCCTTCAGGATTATATTGATTTGTTCCGACGGGATCCATTCATTGCCAGTAAATAGAACAATAGTACCAACTCTACGGTTACATTATGCCGGAAAACAAGCATCGCTGTAACCTAAATTTTTACACAATTTTTCCTTGTTTTTATGCCCCGCCGGACATCAAGCGATATAGTTCAAAATTGAGGAATCCCGGCAAGTGGGTCTGGAAATTTAGCAGAAAAAATATTTTTTTAGTTGACAGGTGAACAGTTGTTAACTAATATTTATGTATTAAGTGAACAAGTGCTAACTTTTTTATGTTTTGGGGAATCATGAAAACAAAAGACAGAATACTGACAGCCGCATTGGAATTGTTTGCTCAAAAAGGTTACGACGGGGTCGGCATAAGGGAAATAGCTTCGGCCGTCGGAGTCCGGGGAAGCGCATTATACAAGCACTTCTCCAGCAAGGAGGAAATATTAAACGCCGTGGTCCAGACCGCCAGCGACAGAATCAGGGCATACTATTTTGAAAAGAATCTTCCGGAAGCCCATTTAAAGGAGAATCAAATTACAGCCGGATATAAAAAACTTTCCAATCAAAAGCTCTGTCAAATGGCATGGGGGATTTTTGAATTCTTTGTAAAGGATCCTTTTGTATCCAGCTTTAGGAAACTGTTGATGAGGGAGCAGTTTCAAAATCCGGAAATATCAACCATTTACAACAACTTTTTTGTGGAAGGGGCGATTGCAAATTTCAGTAAATTGTTTGACCGTTTTGTAAAGGACGGTTTTTTCAAAAAAGAAAATCCACGTCTGATTGCGCTATATTTTTACGCTCCGATTCAACTGCTGTTTCAAAAATATGATTGCCAAAACGGTTCGGAAGATCAAATAAAAAAAGAACTTTTCAATCATGTAAAGTTGTTTGGAAAATGCTTCGCGATTGAACAAAAGAAAACATCTTCATAATAAAGGGCATCCCTAGAAATTTAGTGGCGGGTAAAATTATGAGAAAGATAATATTGGGAGGAATCATTGTGGCAGGATTGTCTTTATTTTTGGGCATGAATTTTCATCAGGTTAAGAAAGAAGCGAACAGAAGATTCGACTCCTACAAAACCCAGGCTTCCTCAATAATGACCACTTTCGGTAAGATGAGTTTCATAGACAAGGGTTGCGGCGAACCCATACTAAGCATACATGGTATTTGCGGTGGTTACGACCAGGGACTTGAGACACTTGAAAACGGGGACGGTTCCCGCAGAATCATTGCGCCTTCAAGGTTCGGATATCCCGGGACGGACATGCCGGAAGATGCAACAATTGATGACCAATGCTATGCATACTGTCAGCTGCTGGATTATTTGAAAATAGATAAAACTTATATCCTCGCGACCTCCGCCGGTGGAATAAGCGCAATCAAAATGGCATTGCTTCATCCAGAACGGGTCAAAGGATTAATCCTCTACTGCTCTGGATATCCATCCCTGACTCCTCCGCAAAAGGAAATAAGTTTCGCAGGTCCTCCGGCATTCTTCTGCAATGATTTTGCAATGTGGCTTATAAGTCCCCTTTTCCCTCCAATAATGGGAATGCCGCAGTCAGTTATAAAGACCATAATTCCAATGAAGGATAGAAAAGCCGGTATCCTGTTCGATGGCAAAGTCACAAATACGGATGCAATAAATCACTACGAAAAATATGACATATCGGCTTTGCATGTTCCGGTTTTGATTTTCCATTCAAAGGACGACAAACTTGCCAGCGACCTTGACACAATAGAACAGTGGAGCAAAAAAATACAGGACTGCGAAATCCATTTGTTCAACAACGGCGGACATTTAATGAATGGCAATGATAATCTGATTGCAAATTACCTTGATGAATTTATTGAAAGGACAAAATGATTTGCCACATCAAATTTCTTTGGGCATATTCTTTTCGAAGCAATACATCCGCTCCGATTTAAATCCATAGTTGTTTTCATGGTCCGCTATATGGAAGCCAAATGTAAAAAGCAAATCCTCTGAAAGCTTGGTTTCGTTTCCGTTTTCAAAGCAGACTACGTTTTCAAAATCTTTTTCAATGGAATGGCCAAGCATATTTTGATAGCCAATATTTTTATAACCCAGGGCCTCAATCTTCTTTAGCATCTCATGATAGGCTTCCCCATAAGTCATCCCTGTCTTTATATGTTCCTTAAAATAATTGTGCAGTTCGTTTTCGGCTTGATAAAATTTTTTCATGACCTCATCTTGGAGGTGTTTTTCGTTCCTGATTTTTCCATTCTCGAACGCAAAACTTCTGGAGCAGCCAATCCAGACATCACCGTCCATTGGGCTAAGCTCCACCGTAACAAGATTTTTATTTCCAACCGCCTCATTTGACGGAATATATTCATATCCGGACACAGCCTTTGTTGACTGCTCCCCAATCAAAACAATTGCAGGGCAATCATAGTTCCAGGATTTTTTGATATCATGATTTGCCAGCAGCATCCGGCAGGTTTCGGACAATGATTTTTCCGTGCTGCTTTCGGTTATAAAATGTGTCATTTCCGATAAGATTTTATTTGCAACCTTTTGTAACCGTTTGTATTTCCACAAATCTTGTAACATTTTTCACCTTCGCACCAAACAATTTTTTGAAATGCCATTTATATTTAAAACTTCTAGGCCTGAACCACGGTCGTTTTAGCAACCATATCTCCAATGCGTTTTTGTGAAAACAAATAGACAATCATTTCCAAAGGTCCGGCCAGCCAAAAAATATTTCTTACAAATTTCTGGACGGGCTTGGCTTCCTGATTTGTTCTTGAATCAACAATCTTTAATTTGGTGACCCGTTTTCCGACGCTGCCTTTTTTGGGCAAATCCCTGAGAACCAGATACATAACTGCTGCATAGGTTGAACAGAGCGCCCTTAAAACAATTGAATTGACAGGAACATTCAGGCGTAACAGCATTGGTCCGATTATGAAAATCATGAAGAGAATGCAACATATAACAGATGTAATCAAATAATCCAAAGCAAAGGCCCCTATCCTTCTTCCGTTCATATCGCCCCTCTAAAAATTCGTTTTATTATTTATATTAAAATTTTCTGATTCAATTCTATCATCCTTTGCAGATAATTGCCATGTTAATTTTTCACTGGAGGCTACATTGGAACGGACGGTATTATCAGTAAACAAAAAAGTCCGAATTTTATTTAATAATTTTTTAAGACTCCCGCATAAAATCCCAGACATATTTAAATGTTTATTCAATATCTCCAAAACCTCTTTTAATTCGTTATAACATATATAAATAAACGGGAAAAAATAAAAAAGTCTTTCAGAAATTTGTTGACAGGAGAAAAAGTCTATGTTAATCTTCTACATAGCAAGAATATTTTATTTAATAGACCACAAAAAGGCTATTTAAAAATCATTTAAAAAAATGATATAAAATATTTAAAAAGTATTTAAAAATTACAATGTAAAAAAATCGCCAGTACTAAATTTACCGGCTACAGCACAGTGAATGTTTTTGCTGTGCTGTTTATTTTTTTAAACTAAGAACACCGCCGACAAATGAAGCAAACCAAATTCAGTGCAACATTAACCACACTACTCTATCAACTTCTTCAATGTACCTGGGGAATTTTACAGACACTAATAGGGTTCGCGCTGTTCATTGGCAACATAAATCGGAAGCACTATTTCTACAAAGGCTGCATAGTTACCATATGGAAAAGGACCTACAGCGGAATAAGTCTGGGACTGTTTATATTCATCGGTGACGAACCGGAAAAAAATCTGGTAAGGACCCACGAATATGGCCACACAATTCAGTCTTTAATTCTTGGACCTTTCTATTTGATTGCTGGCCTTGTTTCCATTTTATGGGCAGGGCTTCCATATTTTGAAAAACTGAGGGCAAAAAAAAATCTACCCTATACAGCCTGTATTGTCGAATCAAATGCCAGCCGCCTGGGGGAACTTTTTACAGGAGAAAAAGCGGTCTGGTAGATTTTATCATCAGCAATGCACCGCCTTGATTCATGCCGATGGGGTTCATTCGGATTTCTTATAACAGATTTTATATTTACAGATACATTTTTTAATGTAATAATATTATCCATATTAATAGAAAAAAGTTATATCTAACATCTGACTCAATTTTTTCCATGCATGGAGGATATAATGCATTTTTCCTTGAAGCGTCTTTTTATTTTAGTCTTTATTGCCTTTATTGTTCTTTCCCTTGGAATCCTGGCTCTGGTTTCCAGCAGTTCCATTTCGAAAATAGGAAACAAATATGCGGGCGAACAGGGAGAACGGGTTTGCAAACAGGTTTCGCAATTAATTGACATCGACAAATTTTCAAAGATGGTTTCCTCAAAAACCAAAACAGAATATTTTGATGTCCTTTACGATCAGCTCTACAATCTGGCAAGAACAAGCGAAGTTGCATATCTCTACACAATGACAAAGCTCCCCAATGGAGAATATGCCTATGTCGTGGACGGAAGCGACCTTCCAGATAGCGACGGATATTCAGACTTTTTGGAAGTAATTGATTTGGATGGCTGGGGTAAAATTTTTTACGAAGCTTTCAAAAAGCCTGGCACATATATTTCTTCAATCGAGTATCAGCAGGAATGGGGATACACCGTCAGTGTCTATAAATCAATTGTAGATAATTCTGGAAAAATAATCGGTGTCATTGGGTGCGATACGGATGTTGGCTATCTGGTAAACACCATGAGGGGTCAGGTCATACGGGTCGTGATTTTATCCTCCATTATGATTTTGACTGGACTTCTGCTTTTGTTATTCTTTACCGGAAAAATTTTTGGTCAAATTAAAACTGTTTCCAACAAACTGGAAATCATTTCTTCCGGAACCGCGGACTTGACTCAGAGAATAAAAATCTCCGGCAACAATGAACTCACAACGCTGGCCGATAGCTGCAACAAAATTATGGCAAACATGGACAGCCTGATGGGAACATTAAAAAATCAGTCCACAATTTTTACCGAAACAGGGGACAGTCTGCTCACCGAGATGAACAACAATGTTAGCAGCATAAGAAAGACTTCGGAGGATGTGTGCGAAATTGACAACAGAATTCGGGAACAGGGAACAATGGTTGACACAATCGACGGTGCTGTTGCGAATGTTCAAAGTTCGCTTGACAATCTGAACACTTCTCTAAAAGATCAGTCAACCGCCATCGAGGAATCTGCCAGCGCGGTCAAAAGAATTGGAGCCTGCATAAATAATGTTACAACAAGTGTCGGTTCTGTCCTTGAGGGATATAAAGAACTGATTGCAAGTTCCGAATCCGGAGCAGGAATACAGGCTCAGGTAAACGACCAGGTCCAGCAGATTGCGGAACAGTCGTCAAACCTGACCAAGGCAAACAAAGCAATCGCCGCCATAGCAGGACAAACAAACCTGTTGGCCATGAACGCAGCCATTGAAGCCGCCCACGCTGGGGAGGCGGGTAAAGGTTTTGCGGTTGTCGCCGATGAAATCCGTGGTCTTGCGGAAACTTCATCAAAGCAATCAAAGGAAATTTCGAAACTGCTTAGCGGAATATCAGGCGCCATCGAAAATATTGTCAGTTCATCGGAAATATCCATGAAGGCTTTCTCCGATTTGAATTCAAAGATTGGTGAGATAGAAAAACTTATGAATGGAATCCAACTGGGAATCGATGAGGAGAACCTGGAGATTGCGAACATATTCAAATCAATGGAAACTCTTACCAACACTTCCACCACAATCAACTCAACATCGGTTCAGATTCAGGACGAAAGCTTAAAAGTATGTGACCAGGTTGAAAATCTTCGTGGAACCGTCAAGACTACAGTTGAACGTTCCGAGAAAGTCGCGGAAGGAATAGACTCGCTTTTCAATTCAATCGAAAATTCAATGGAGTCGTCAAAGAAAAATAAAGAGGCGGCACAAAAAGTTTCATCAATAATTTCTGGATACAGGATTTCAGAACTTTAATGAATTCCTCCAGCTGGAAGCAATCTCAACGGGAACCTGTTTTTAAAGAAATCCCAGACTGGTTCCTGTTGTTTCCGGCAATCCGTTATCAAGAAAATGAACGAACCACATCAGCACGAATCAATCTATTATTGAACAAAGCATAACATTGGATCCCTTGCAGTACGTACATCGAACAGAACTTTTATGCTCTGATTCATCAACAGGCATACAATGTTTTGGAATATCAGTTTTATTTTTCTGAATTCTTTTCTTAGTGAACAAGTTTTTTTTATGAACTAATGTAGGAATCGTTTCAGAGTAGAAACTTTTTTTACAATCATTACAAAAGCACAAGTATTTTTCTTCAAACAAATTTTCTATAGACAATTTCTGCTCCATGAAATCTATTCCGCAATATTGCAATTCTTAAGCTTGTCATCAGAAATTTCTTGTTTTATTTTTGTCTCGATGTCATCTGATAGAACAGACATCATTTCATTTAGCTGTTCATTCAATCTAGATTCATCATTTTCTTCGATTGCCAGATTGATTTTTTCAGATGACTTGGCGACATGATTTCTGTCTTTTTCCAAATAATCTTTTCTCTTTGCAAGGAATTCTTTTGTATCCTGCTGTATTTCAGATATTTCAGAATCAACGATTTGTTTTGTTTCGTCTCTGTATTTTTTTGCTTTAATGATTTCGCTAGAAAATTCAGAAAATGATCTGCACATAAAAGAACACCTTCGAAAATTAGATTCTATCCATTGCATCTAACATTGTTGAAGTAAATTTTTCCATAAGAGCTGCTTTCTGGTCATATGACAAGGATGAATTATCCAATTGACTTTGCATAATTTTTGATAAATTGCTTATTATATCTCGAGCCAAAATTCCTTTGGATTCAATTTTTGATATTGCAATCTTCATATCTGAGTCTATTTGAGCAAGCGCAGTTTTTGTTGAGTTATTACTTTTAATAATATCCACAAAATGTAAAACCACGTTATTCAAGATAGGTTCAAGAGCCTTTGAGCCTTCCCTTATTAACACTTCATTCATAAAAATCTCCCTTAAAAATTCAATTTCCGAAATTATTTATATTGATTAAAATCTTTCAATCACAGATTTGACCGTAGAAAGAATTTCAATTGCAGTTTCATATTGTTCTTTAATTCTTGTCATTTGAATAACTTGCGGTTGTATTTTCTTTATAGCTTTTAAGACTTCCTGTTCTTTGCTTTGAATTTCCTTTACCTTTGCATCTGCACTTGAATGGGCTCCTATTACTCCGCCAACCGGAATTACAGTTGTGGCAATTATCATACTAAGATTCTCCGCAACTGAATCCTCCCAGTCCCAATAGCCTATAGCGTTTGGAGCAAATTTAGGTACTGAGCTTAAATTATTTGTGCAGTTTTTATATTCCCTGAAAGCTTTTTCCTCAACAGAAGAAAGCCGTTCCCTTGTTTTAGGATTTGAATAGATTTTTTTTATAGTTGATTCTTTTTTATCTAATTCAGATTTTATCTGATAAACTTTTTTTTGCAGATTTTTTATATTATTGCCTAAATTCCGATATTCTTCATATTTTGCGACAGTTGATTTATATGACTTTGCGGCCGCATCAACTTTTGCTGTAGCTCCAAGTGTAACTACATTGGCTAAACCTCTTGAAAAACTCATCCTTCCGTCCTTTGCTGAAATAATACTATAACAGACGGATTATATTATACAATATTTTCTTGTGGGTTTATACAAATATTGATAAATTTTTTTAAGATTTTTTTACAAGCTATGTTTTGAATTTACTATGTCAAATGTTAAGTTTTATGATTAATATTGGAAGTGGTAAAAATGAGTCCCAGATAAAATGGTCCTTCAATTTGAACCGCCTTCACGAAAACTGTTAAAGGCCACGCCTTATAAAAGACGGGGCCCCACAGTCTAACGGTTTTCCGTGTTTCTGTTTTTGTTTAGCCGTATCCAGTTGACAAGTCCAATCACTGCAACAATCAGGTAGATTGATTTTTTTGTGAGATAGACAGCATCGAAGTGCTGAATGTACATGGCCACTGCAATTACGTCCGTAATAATCCAAAGCACATACTGCTCACGGTAGCGGAACATTTCCAGAATCACAGCAACAATTCCGATTGCAAGTGTAAACGCATCAAGCCAGGGAACTGTTCCATGAAGCTTGACAAGAATTGCGTGGGCTATGACTGCAAAAATCACTACACCTGCTGCTACCGCGATATCAATATACCAGGGAAGTTTCTTTGACCGTGTAAGATGAGTTTTCTGCTCGTCCCTATTTTTGCTCCAGATAAACCATGAGATGAAATTGATTGGGAAATAAACCACCAGTTCCAGCGCAAAGGTTCCCCAGATATGCCAGTAACCAAGATAAATAATATAGACAGTCGTGTTTATGGTAGCAAACCAGAAATTGCTGATTGACGCCTTGGCTGTCAGGAATACGCAGAACACACCACAGATGGCCGAAATGAAATTCACAATCGTAAGCCATCCAGGATTTTTGCTGTTAGGATCGGTGAAGCCCTGGTACACTGCAAGTCCTGCAATTCCAATCATGATTGCAGCCATAATCCACTCATACCATTTGAGTTCCTTCATTGATTTTTTGATTTCATTTAGCCAAGCCATTTAATCGCCTCCTCCATTGTCATTGTTCTGACTTTTGTTCCAGAGATGGGAACATGCACTCTTTTTTCATCAACGACTACATGTGTTGCCCAGGGATATGCCCTTTTGAAATAAGGGTCATAACTTGGTTCCGAACTGAACACATATTTGAAATCGTTTCCAACAATATCTATTACCAAAGGGGTTTCCTTGTCCCAATCTTCTGTTCCATCCTCCTTTACGCACCCGTCCGTATTGATAAAACGGAACTCCACATTGGGATATTTTTTTATCGCCTCTTTTATCTGACGGATTCTTGAATCAACAGAAAGCAAAGAATCAATTTTTGTTCCGTGTTCCAGAATGTGATTTCCGGGACTGTCGAACATTATCACGTAAACTTTGTCACAGATTTTTGCAGCAAAGTCCACACAGTAAAGATGTCCCTTATGAAATGGAATAAACTTTCCACCAAAAAATCCTACTGTCATGTTTCCACCTTTTTTGCAGGAATCCTATTTTTTTCAAATTCCCTCATAACCTCATGCATATCATCTTCAGTCAATTCTATGCATTTATTTTTCAATTCCTCCGGCAATCCATAAAAGGCCTCCGCCATTCCTGTTGCGATGTCTGTCAAAGTATCACAGTCACCGCCCAGACTTACGGCAGTCCTTATGACGTCCTCGAAACTGTTCCCTTCAAGAAACGCGGTCATTGCTTCCGGGACTGTTTCCTGGCAACTTTCCACGTGATAATATTCCGGCCTGATTTCATCACAGGTTCTGCTCAAGTCATAATTGAATTCTTTTTCAATATACTCCTTGATTTGGGATTTTGAAAATCCGTTCCGGGCCATCCATATAACCGAGGCAGTCGATTCCGCCCCCTTGATTCCTTCCGGATGATTATGGGTAACTTCGGCGGACCAGCGTGCAACTTCTCGGGTTCTTTCCAATGTATCAAACAGCCATCCAACCGAGGAAACCCTCATGGCGGATCCGTTCCCCCAACTGTTGTAAGGTTTTGTATTTTCTGATTCAAGCCATTGGGAAAATCTTTCGCCGTATCCTGCATATGGATATTTGTGTCCCCAATCCTGCATACTTTTAATCATTTCAAATTTCATGGTCCCTTCATCTGCATCAAGACCCGCTTTTAAAATCCCATGACAGATTGCAATAGTCATAACGGAATCATCAGTAAAATGTGGCTCCTCACTGAACAACGGGAATTCTTTCGACTTGTTTCCAAAACCAAATTCGTATGGCAGACCAATTATATCACCTAAAATTGCACCGTACATTTTCTCCTCCGTAAATTATTATGATAATAATATAGGACAATTTTGGAATAGTGTGGTCGCAAAATCTGCGACACTGAATTTTTTTCAAGACGAATCGAATATCCGGACGCAATGCACAGTGGCCTGTCATCACTCATTAAAACAGGGAAGGTCCATTTGAAATAAAATTGAATCAACTTTCATTACGTCATAAATTTTTTGTGTGACGCAATATTTTACAACAGTGTCAAACATGTCCGCAGGATTTAACGCAAAATTTGCAGTCGCCAAAAAAAGTTGATATGAGTCCAAATCCAATTCAAGTGCAAGTCCCAATGCCATGACCGAATGCTTATTTGGAATATGCCCGTTTATGATTTTTGAAAACAATTTTTTGTCAACGATTATGGATTTTTTATAGACGGTTGGATTATCCATCCCCTTTTCCTGAATATATTTTTTCAACAGTTCCTGAAAATTCAATCCACCTTTATTTTGGGCCATGTAATCATCAATTGAAATATTCCTTTCCGGAATCCTTCTTGCTCTATCACGACTATAAGACGCCTCCTGGATTTCAGAATTTTTTTCATCCTCCTGATTGGTCAAATTCTGCGCAAGGATATAATCCCGAATCTTTGTTCCCATATTGACATCACGTTTTTTTCCAATGTAATTTTCATTTATAAAACTTTTGACGCCATCAAAAACTTTTTTGGAAATTTGGAATGATTCTTTATCGTAAACCACAAGAACGATTTCCATTTCGCTATTAAACAGGAACCGGCTTATTTCATCCAGCGCAATGCTTAGAGATATTTCTTTTGGAAATCCGAAATTGCCTGTAGCCAAAAGCGGAATTGAAATACTTTTGCAATTAAGCTCCTTTGCAATCCTGAGGGAATTTCTATAACAGTTTCTCATTACATCGATTTCACCTTGCTCTCCACCGTTCCATTCCGTACCGACAGTATGAATTATATAACGGATTCCATTTGTCTCAAAAAGATTAAATCCAGAAGTATACGCAGCTTCGCCACACTTAATGGTTCCAATTTTTTTTCTTTCCTCCAGTAGCAGATTAATTCCGGCGGCAGTGTAGATTGCTGAATCAGTACCAGTACCAACAGCAGGTTTTGAATTTGCCGTGTTGACAATAGCATCCGTGTGAACTTTTGTAATATCGTTTCGTTCAATTCTAAAAGGCATGATAATAGTATATCAAATTTCATGAAAAATTATCAGCAATTTCTCTGCCGTAATTTATTCGTGGGTCGGGTTGAATACCCCAATGCTTTCGTCGGAGTTCGTTCATTTCTGCCAATGGAATTAATCTTATGATGCTCTGCGTCAAGATTCGGTATTAAAAAAATGAATGGTCCCGGAATCAAAAATCACTTTTATCAACAGCAGCATGGCGGCAACTATCATGATTACTTTTATGAACCTTGCTCCTTTTTTTATTGCAAACTGACTTCCCACAATACATCCGGCGATTGAGCAGAACATACATGGCAGTGCGATTTTGAAATCGACACGGCCGGCACAAAGATATGTGACCATTGCGGAAAAGTTGGAAGCAAGATTAACAACCTTCGTTGTCCCTGTGGCATAAATCAAGGTCAGTCTGTCAAAAACCACAAAAGCAAATGTCAAAAACATTCCTGTGCCCGGACCAAAAAATCCATCGTAGCATCCGATTATCAGTCCAATAAAAAAACTGATTACCACTGTCGCGGATTTTCCATTCATGGGTTTTGAATCATTCCCTTCGCCAAACCCTCGATTAAAAATCATGAATACCGCGACAACCGGAAGCAAAATCACGAGACACATTTGCAGAGCGTGTTGACTTAAATGCAATGCCAGCTGGGCTCCAAAAAAAGAACCAATGAGCGATCCAATCAAAGCCGGAAAAGCGACGGCATAGTTGACACATTTTTTTCTGATATAATTGGCGGCACCAAATAGGGTCCCGGTACAGGCAACAAATTTGTTTGTACCGTACACCGTCGTAATTGGTAGTCCAGTTAAAAGATATGCAGGAATAGTTATGATTCCACCACCCCCTGCAATGGAATCAATAAACATGGCAATAAAAATCAACGGACATAAGAACAACAGGTTCAATGGATAATTCTGAAACATAAAATCATTGTAATGAATTATTCAGGATATTAAAACCCGTTGGCATGAATGAAAAAGACTGCCGTACCAGTCATCCATTCCTCACGCTGCTTCACGAATCATCTTTACATAGCAATTCAATTTTCGTTTTCCAAAGGGTGTCTTTACAAATCTGCTGAGGACTTTGACCATGCCCAGTTTTTCAATTACTCTTATGGATGCCACATTCTCTTCATCACATTCGGCATAGAGTGCGCCAAGGTTGTGGATACAATAGTTCTCGACAAAGTATGCCACCGCTTTTGCTGCCTCGGTCGCGAATCCTCTGTTCCAAAATTCCTTCCTCATTGTCCAGCCGATATTGTACAAAAAGTTGATGTGCGATTTGGCAACAATCTTCTTTTGAGCCTTGTCCAATTCAACGCAGTTCACCGTTACCTCGCCCACAACCTTGCCATCATATTCCACGGCCCATGAAAGAGAC
>JAZUKJ010000071.1:0-25592 GCA_045643225.1 Treponema sp.
CAACTCGGTGGAGGTTTGTTTAGATCCTGGGATTATCAAATTTATGCTTCCAAAGAATTTTACGAGAAGTTTAATTTATATCCCAAAAACGAATATACAGAATTCAACGATATAAAATTAACTGTATATTTAAAAGAATAAGGAATTTTTTTTAATCGAATCAAGCTCGATTAAAAAATGAAATTGAACTTTAAGGCTAGGACGAAGAAGCGGTAGAACGCGGCTTTACGCCACTTAAAAAAAAGTATAATAATAGAAGCCTTGCTTCAAAAACTATGCAGGATAATTCTTAAAAAAGGAATTAAGGAATCTGATTCTGCATAAGAAATATAATTGCCATAACAAAGGTTCGTAGCCGACAGCGGGTCAGGCCCGCTGCGGTACAACCAGTTGATACCCCGATGTTTGGGACGGGGGCATTCATTGTGTTTTCTGTGTGGAGGAAATATGAGGATTTGTAAACTTGGTGAAGAGGTTCTTCGTCAGAAATGTGAAAGTGTAAAACCTGAAGAGATAAATGATGAATTCCGCAGCCTTTTGAACGAAATGTTTGAAACCATGATTTCAACAAATGGTGTAGGGCTTGCGGCTCCCCAGGTAGGAATTGCAAAACGTTTTTTTGTAATAATTGCTGACGACGATATTAGAAGGGTGTTCATTAATCCTGTGATTATCAGAACTTCCGATGATTTGGTTGATTATGAGGAAGGCTGTCTTTCAATCCCTGGTTATTATGAAAATATCAAAAGGCCTTCAAAGATTTCAGTTTCTGCAATCAATGAAAATGGAAAAGCCTTTACCCTGGAAGAGGTTGACGGTCTTCTGGCAAGGGTAATCCAGCATGAAAATGACCATCTGGACGGAATCATGTATATTGACCGTGGGGATGAAGAGTTTAAGAATAAAGTTGTAGAGCAGTTTAAAAAACGGGATGAAAGGGCTGCAAAAAAAGCTGAAGAAAGAGCAAGAAAACAGGCTAGCATTGCTGCTAAAATTGCTGCTAAACAGGCAAAGAAAAACGGAAAATAGAAAATGTTAAGAGTTTTATATGCTGGAAGTCCTGCCGCCTCATCAAGAGCGTTGGAACTTATATTAAAAGACAGTTATATGTCCTCGTCTATACCTGAAGAACACTATAAAGTTGTCGGGGTGTTGACCAATCCTCCATCAATGCAGGGGCGTCACAAGGATTTGATACCTACTGAAGTTGCTCACTATACGCAAATATGGAATGAGGCCCGGGATGATGGCATAAGTATTTTGACTCCAGAACATCTAAAACAGGAAGAACGGGACCAGATTGCGGCCCTTCATCCAGATGTGTTCATCTGTTTTGCCTACGGACATATACTGGGGCCAAAGTTCTTTTCATTGTTCAAGTATGGCGGAATAAATATTCATCCTTCGCTTTTGCCAAAGTATCGTGGTGCGACTCCTGTGAATCAGGCTATTTTGAATTGCGATTCTGAAACAGGAATCAGTATTCAGAAAATGGCTCTTGGAATTGATGAAGGGGATATCCTTAGTCAGCAAAAATGGACATTGACGGGAACGGAGACAGCTGAATCCTTGTTGCGGGAAGTTGCTCTTCATGGGGCAATTTCAATAACCACAATCTTGAGGTATATCGCCCGCCATAAAGAATTACCGGTTAGCACACCTCAGCATGGGGATGCCAGTTATTGTTCCATAATCAAAAAGGAGGACGGCCGTATCAATTGGAGCCTGTCTGCCGAAAAAATAGATGCACAGATCAGGGCTTATACTCCTTGGCCGGGCTGCTTTACAACCTGTGAAGGACAGACCTTAAGGATTTTGAAGGCCCGCGATGCTGAAAAAATCGCTTTCCAGGATAATTCGATTCCAAAAAATACAGGAGCTGTTCCTGGAACTGTTTTGGCGTTTAATAAGCAGAGGGGAATCCTTATTCAGACTGGTGATGGAGTTTTGATTGCAACGGAATTGCAGTGGCAGTCAAAAAAGGCAATGGATTATAAATCTTTTATGAATGGGTCCCATAATTTTATAGGGTCCGTTTTGGAATAGATTATTGTTGGCAGTCTCTTAAAATTGCAGATTTTAGGGGTACCGGTTACTTTTTCACAGGTATGGACATATTTTTCAATACCTGTGGAAAAAAGTTTGTAAAAATAGTAGGATAGTTGCATGAGTGACGAAACAATTGAAAACGAAAAAAAGGACGTTGCAGCTGTAGATTCTGAAGTTTCAGTTTCAGAAACAACTGAAGTAAAAGTAAAGAAGAGTCGTAAGTTTGGAACCTCCTTTAGTGGTTTGATTGAAAATTACGGAAATGGTGGGTGGCTTCTTTTTGCTACCATGATTTTGACTTTGTTGATTATGGTAGGAACCTGTCTTGCAGTATTTTTCTACTCTGTTCATGGAGAAGAAAAAGTTATGGTTCCAAATGTAACTGGAAAAACTTTGACTAATGCTCTGTTTGATATGCAGGTCAAAGAGCTTTATCCAAAAATCAGCTTGAGATATTCAGATCTTCCTGGTGATGAAGGAACAATCCTTGAACAGTCTCCTGCAGCTGGTTCAATTGTAAAGGCATATCGAACAATCAATCTTATTGTGAGCCGTGGTGTTGCTATTGATACAATGGAAAACTTTGTTGGCCGCAATATTGATGATGTCCAGTTGAGGCTTAAGACTTTGTTTAGCGACGATTCATCTGTTGAGTTTGCTCCTATAATTTATCAGAAACATGATTCGGCTGCTGGAACAATTTTGGCCCAGTATCCGGAGCCGGATTCTCCGTTGAATCACGCAAAGATTTATTTTGTTGTCAGTACAAACAATAATGTAATAACAACAAAGATTCCAAATCTGAGTGGAATGAGTGTTCAGCAGGTTCTGGCGACCATGGAAAAGACTCCTGTTTTGTTTGACTTTACATCAGTTGATTCCGAAAGTTCCTCAACAGAAGCGACTGTTACTTCTCAGGAAAAGGCTGGAGAGTCTGTAGAAGAGTTCACAAGAGTTAAGGCTCAGTTTACCTTCCCTGCAGTTGATGAAGAAGGTCAGACCGCTTATGGAATCTTCTCTTACAAATTGCCAGATTATCCTTTCCCTGTAAACGTAACATTGGAAAGTTCGGACAGCGAAGGAAATATAATAAAGCTTGTTGATTTCCTGCATCCGGGTAATGAAATCACTGTTCCATATATGGTCAGCAAGAATTCTGTTTTGACTTTGTATGTTCATGGCGAGGCTGTAACAAGCGTTGTTGTGCAGTAAAATTGTACAGATATAAAAAAAGACACGGGAACACCGTGTCTTTTTTTTTAGAATTGGATTTCTGCAGGCAGCTTTTTAACTTTTACGGCCGCAGATATTGGCAAGGTCATTTCGTTTCCATTTTTTTGTTTGATGGTGACGGTATTGTTTTTTTTGTCCAAATTAATAGGCAGCCCTGTTTGTGGAAGGGCGTTTATATCCATTGTCATTTCGATTATCTGCTCGTTTTGAATTGCCTTGTCAATGATATATATTTTTCCGGTGTTGTCCATTGCTGTGGCTTCGTTTTTATCAAAATGAACTGTCGCCCCTTGCAATTGGTTTTTGTTTACAATAATCCGCCTGTTGATTCTTGAAAGGAGCCCTTCTTTTTGCTCCGGTGTAAGAACCAGTTCTTCCAGAGAATCCTTCATGGATTGAAGAATCTGTTCCGTAACTGAAACATCAGGAATTTTTTCTGCAGGATAGGTGGAGCCATTTGAAATTGAAATATTATATTTTTTTAGCATTGGAAGAGGCGGAACTTTTATTTCTTTTGAACAGGTTTTGATATTGCCAATAAAAGTAAGTCCGCTTTGTGTGACTGCTGTAGAAACTTCCTGGTCCGTTGCAAAATCCAAAAGCAAAATTGTAGGAGAAAGTTTTTCCAGAATATGTGGAGCAAAAACAGAATTTTTTTCAACAAGATTCACGTTGCTTTCACTTAGTTTTAAAATATACCCGTGATACAAAGTTGCGGAGGAATATGTGTTGAACCAATCTTCAAGGCTGACAACAAGGTTCTGTGGAACGGCGAATCCACTGTTGTTTTCAATCAACTGCTGAATGCTGGTGAGGGACATTCCTAAGTCAAATGCACGTGTCATGGATTGTTTGTTTATTTCAAAAAAAGCCGCAACATCTAACCGTTTGATATCAAGAAACTTGATCAGGGGAAGTAATGTTTCCAGCGTAAGTCCCGGCATTATGGTAACAGAAAAATCTGATTCGACGCTTACAAATTTTTGCTGAGAATCTTTTGCGTTAATCTGGAAGAAAAAATCTGCAACCTTAAAACAGTCCGGGGCATCGGAGGAGGTTCTGACAAATATGCCAATGGCTAATGCGGCATCAATTAATTGTTCCAGTTTGGCTGAGGAAGAAAAATCTATTTCCTGGTTTGAGACTTTTGACATCAAGGTCTCAAATTTGCTGGAAGTTTTTTCGGAGTCCTGTGAAAGATTGTAGATTATTGTTCCCAGTCGTAGAATCATTTCCCGGCTGTAAGAAAAATTTTCCATTGTCAATATTGTATCAAACAATAACTGCGAGTAGATGGAAAGATTTCTGTGGGAATGGCCTGTCCAAAATGCACCTGCACAAAGGTACATGTACTGCTGGTTTTCAGGCAGGCGGGCAAAATTATATAGTCTCTGCCAGTCCGGTAATAAATTGCCATCAGCTTCAGTAAAAAGATGAAGGTTCCTGAATGAGCTTACTAAAATGTTTATGCCGTTTGAAAATTCCAAAGTGTCAGTTAATCCGCAGATGGTGGCGAAATCTTTTAGTGGCTTCTTTTTCACAGAGCCGTCACCCTTGCATAAATCAGGACGGTGCAGGATAAAAGAAATAAAGGCTGCCAAAAAAAGCGGTGACAAGGAGATTTGAGGAATAATGTTTTCAGAATTTGATTCAGATTTTTCAATTAAATTTTCCAGTCCGATTTTTTCACCAAGCGCTTCTTCAAGGATAGGATTGATGCAGTAAATTCTTTTTGCCGTCTGATTGGATTTTTTTGTGTATAGAATCATTCGTTCTTCAAGATTCTGAAGATGGGAGCGGATTGTAAACGAATCGTATTCCGATGAAAAAAAATCTACGATGGATTCTTTTGTGGATTCTGGAAGCATTTTTACAAGGGAAATTATTTTTATATCATTTTTTCCCATGAGTGCAATTGTATTGCTTTTGTTTTCTGGCTGACAAAAAAAAGCTGAAATTTGATTTACCAATTTTTCTTTGTTAAACGGAGTCGGTATTTCACCCAAAAATAATTTTGCGTAATCCAGAAACTGATCGGTTGGCATTGCGGTCAACGTTTCTTTCCACTGTGAAATCTGATTTACAGTTTCAGGACTGAATTTCATATTCTACGCTCCTTGCATCGGGCAACTGTTTTTGCTCTGTCAGTTCGTCAAAGCTTGACTTGTTTTCATAACGAATAATTCGATACGAGTATCCCTGCTCGCCTAAGAATTTTTGACGTTTGGTTCCAAATTCTTCATCGATTGTATCTTTTGAAACTACAGTGAAAAATCTTGCAGTCCTTTCCTTTGGTCTAAGCAGTCGGCCTAACCGTTGCGCTTCTTCCTGACGGGAGCCAAAGACTCCGCTTACTTCGATTGCCATACTGGCATCTGGTAAATCGATTGCAAAATTTGCAACCTTGCTGACAACAAGGACATTTATTTTTCCTTGTCTGAATCCTGCATAGATTTCATCCCTGATAGAGTTTTTTGTTTTTCCGGTTATAATTGGAGCGTCCAACATTTTTGCAATTGCGTCCAACTGGTCCAGGTATTGACCAATAACGAGAATCTTGTCAGTTGGGAAACATTCCACCAGTTCTTTTACAATCTGAAGTTTTACTGGATTTGTGGCGGCGATTTTGTTTTGTTCCCTTTTCCCGGCGACGACATACTCCAGTTTTAAGTCATCCGGCATTTGGATTCTGACTTCTACGCATTCGGCCTTTGCAATCCATTTGTCTTTTTCCAATTCCTTCCAGGGTACATCGTATCTTTTGGGGCCGACCAAAGAAAATACATTTCCTTCGCAACCATCTTCCCGGACCAGGGTTGCAGTTAATCCGACGCGCCGTACAGCCTGTAATTCCGCTGCTACTCTGAAAACCGGGGCAGGAAGCATGTGGACTTCATCATAAATAATTAATCCCCAGTTTCTGGAACGGAATAATGAAAAATGAGGGTACGGTCCTGTTTTGTCGGGTCTCCAGGTAAGGACTTGATAGGTGGCGACCGTAACTGATTTTACTTCTTTGTTTTCGCCTGTGTATTCTGCAATTTCTTCTCTTGTTAAAGAGGTTTTATCAACAAGTTCGTCAATCCATTGATGAACGGCAGAAATGTTTGTCGTTACAATAAGGGTGTTGGTTTTGAGCATGGACATGAGTGCCATTCCAACTATAGTTTTTCCGGCACCACATGGAAGAACGATTGTTCCAAATCCTGTTCCGGGACCTTTGTCTCCGACTAGAGCCTGTGATGCATTTTTTTGATATTCCCGGATTTCAAATTTTTTTCCGGAAGCTGTTGTTTCTTTTAGAGATATTTCAAGAGGTTCTCCATCGACCAAAGGAACATCGTCTTTGACAGGCCAGTTCAATGCCAATAGGTTTTGTTTAATTGTTCCACGGTCCGTCAGGTTCAGCAGAAAGCAATATTTTTTTTCATCATCGGAAACTTCCACGGTACTTTCTTCTGGCTGTACATATTCACAGGGGAACAACTGTTTTTTTAGCTGGGCATTGTGCTCGATTTGTTTGTAGATATAAGGCGACTGGCAGACAAGGTACAGATATTCATCTTTCAATATTTTGTCATTTTCTTTTTTTTCGTATACGGGACCTGGAACGAGACGTATTTTGCCGAATCGTTCACCGGTTTCCTGAATCCATACTTCAACCGATTGCGGAACTTCATAGCGTGAAAATTCTTTTAATGTGGAAACAATTTTTTCTGGTTTATATCCTACGCTGGATGCATTCCAAAGGGATAGTGCCGTGACCCGATACGTATGCCAATGTTCCGGGGAACGCTCCAGTTCAGCAAATGGAATTAGCGCATTGCGACATTCTTCTGCTTTTGGAGAATGAACATCCAGCATGAGAGTTCTATCTGATTGTATTACTAATGGATTTTCTATGTTTGCCATAATTTAAACCGACCTATTATTATACTACGAAATGGCGAAAGGTAAAAGGCATTATATAAATCTTTCGTGCTGCAGGGGTTGGTGGAAAATTGGACAGATAAAATAAAATGTGTTAGGTTATAAGGGGTGCTCCAAAAATTGCAGTTTTAGAGCTGCCCTATATTGATTTAAGGTTTTGAGGTGAAAAATGAAAAAGTTGTTATATTGCTTGCTGGCTTGCGTATCATTTACTTTTGCTGGTTGTATGGGCGGTTATAATATTTTGGATGGTCTTAAAGTAGGGCCGCAGAAAAATATAAGTGTGCCAGCCGGTTGCAGCGGCTTTGCAAGATTTTTTCCTGATGGTAAGTTGAGCCTCGTAAAAAAAGGTGACAAGTGGCAAATGTTCTGGGGTGAGCGGTGCGATTTTTTGACAGAAGCCTCAACCCCGTGGCCGGAGGATCATTATAGCAAAGTTGTGGATTCCAATATCGTTTTTGGTGAAGGAAAATCATCGGTCACGGAATTGAATGAAAATGGTTCCTGGTTTATTGGAGTCTATCCATTGGACGATGCCGGAAATTACGTAGGATTTTTTCATGGCGAAAGCTGGTGGACCAAAGACACAAATTCTCCAAATTATGGAGTGGCGCATAAATCTATTGGAGTTGCCTATAGTGAAGATTATGGAAAAACCTGGAAGGACGCTCAGCCAATAATCATTGACAAGGAGCCTAAGCCTGCTAATCCTGACTGGACTGGACTTGGGGATGGCTGCGTGATTTGGGATGATAAAAATAATAGATGGATTTGTTATTACCAGGGACGGGCCCTATTTGGAAATGGCATTTGCATGGCAGTCTCCTACGACAGAAGGGGAAGCTCCGGAACATGGAAGAAATGGGATGGACATGATTTTACGCTTGAAGGTTATAGAGAAAATATAGGAAGAGGGGATGGGAATTTTTTTGTTTCCGGCTTAAGCACTGTTTTGGGTGCAAATCCAAGTGTAATGTGGAATGATTATATTGGTAAATACATTATGGCCTACCATTCATGGGGAGGAAAGATTTTTATCAGTTCAAGCGAGGATGGTATTTCCTGGGCAACCCCAAGAGAAGTTACGGACGGCATGTATCCAAATTTAATCAGCGTGGACGGAGATACCCGTGGCGGAAAGTCAATCCGCATGTATTATGCTGCCAACATGAAAAATGATGGATCCAGGACTTTGGCATACAGGGACATCATATTTGATTGATTTTGGAAAGATTTTTGCAAAATTACAAGCCTCGGCACAAAGTGTCGGGGTATTAAACCCATTGTCACAAATAAAAAAGTTGAAAAAAATTTAGCTCTGTTATAAAATAAAACTAACGTTTGTTAGCATTGTTTGGGGGCATTTGATGGGAAAAAAGATTTCACAAGAAGAGATAGTTATGGCTTTAGTGGATATATCTTTTTTCAAATCTGCCGGAGCTACAAGTCTTTCTGATATTGCAGATAAATTGGGAATAAAAAAAGCTTCACTTTACAATCATTTTGAAAACAGGGAAGCGATTGTTGAAGGGGCATTCAAATTTTGCTCTGATTATCTGGGCGCGATTAATATTCTTCCTCCTGATTTGAATGCGGTAACAAAAAAATATTCAGCTGCATCTGTTATAAAAGGAATAATGGACCGTTATTTTAAGATGCACGAAAAGAAACCTCTTTTTCAGATTTATACTTTTGTTGAAAGCCAGAAATATTTTTCTAAGACGGCCGCTGAAATTATAGCTAGAGAAAGCAGGCGTTTTGAGAGTCAGACGGAAAAACTTTTTGATGCCCTTATGTCTAATGGAAAAATTTATATACCATCGGCCTATAAAAAAGGTTGCATCCAGTGGTTGTGCAACGGAATAAATTCAATTCTATCTGCAACTTTGATGCAAAGAAAAAGAATGGTAATGGAAAATCCTGCCAGTGGTGAAGGGGAATTGTTCAGTTTGCCACCGGAATCTAATTTGGATGAAGTCAATAGACTGATTGATGACTTTACAAGGCGTATAGGTTGACTTCGTTTTAGAGGTAACTTTAAACTCGACAGGCATCTAAAATATTCTGGACATCTTTAGAAAGGATTTTTAGGGATGCCCTATAAAATAAGAATTATCTTTTGAATTTTAAAGGAATAGTAATATGGATTGTATTTGTTTTGATGATGTAACTTTTTGTTATCCAATGGTTGAAGGAGATTTGGACGAGGACGGAAAGCAGATAGTTCCTAAGCCTGTGTTTGATCATTTTACAGGTGTCATACCTTCTGGTTTTACAAGCTTGATAGGGCCGAATGGTGCTGGAAAATCCACTTTCATGATGCTGGCCAGCGGACGTATTGTTCCACAGGCTGGAAAAGTAAATCTGTTTGGACAGGATATAGCATCCTTTTCCGAAGAAAAAAAGAATCTTCTGGCTTCCGTGATTTATCAGAATATGGAGTTTGAAAGTAAGGATAAGGTCTCGCAGTTGCTTTCCTTTGTGTATTCCAACGGGGCCTTAAAGGGAAATGCAAAATCAATTCGCGGAAAAGAAAATGATTTGCTGGCCGAAACAATTTCCGTTTTTGAACTTGAAGGAGTTTTGAATCATGGGCTTTCGGAGTTGAGTAAAGGAGAAATCCAAAGAGTGCTTTTGGCATTCAGTATGCTGTATGGAAGCGCCTCTATTTTTATGGATGAACCGTTGTTCGCAATGGAACCACGTCAAAAGATTTCCGCATTGGAATACATAAAAGAATTCTGTGCCGCTACAGGAACTGCAGTGTTTATATCAATGCATGAACTGGATTTGACAAAACGTTTTGCGGAAAATGTATTGCTGTTTTATCCTAACAGGGATATGGATTATGGTACCCCTGATGAAGTTCTGACTAATGAAGCATTGGAAAAGGCCTACGGTGTTCCTGCTGCAATGTTAAAAGATAAAGAAACCTTTACCAGGGAAGAATTGATTCAAACAAGTGACGCAATTTTGCAGATTCAAAATACACTGGAAAAGTAATAATCAAGTGCTGAATCGGACTTCCGCTAAATCTGCGGTCTGCTGAATTTTATTGCCTATGAGTGGATAGAGAGTTGGAAACTGGTGTTCCAGGTTTCTGATTTTTTCTAGCCACTCATAAAAAACATCTTTGTTCTTTTTATGTGCAAGCTTTCTTAGCAGTGGTGGAAGCAGCTTGATTAGTCGTTTTGATTTTTCATCATCCTTTCTTATTTTAGATATTATTTCGTTTAGCTCATCCTCTTTTGTATCGCACACGCATGATTCAAGAATTGAAATCAGTTGTGACAGATTTTTTGTTGGCATTGTATAAAGGTCTTCCGGTATTTCCAGGGTAAAGAAATCTTTTGTTTCAATGCAGAGTATTTTTCCGGAAATGTCAAAGCAAATGTTTGTTTCGTCATAGCGGGTGCATGCATGTTTTAATTTTTTTTCACAATATTTTTGCTTAAACATAAGCATACTTTTTTTGCGAATAAAAACCGATTCCAATTGTTCCTTTGTTTTTGCGGTAGATTTTTTTGTTGTATCAATGCACAGGATAAATTCAATGTTTGTATTGCGCCTTTTGTTGCTCTGTTTGCCGCCTCTGTAAGTGGTGTACTCATTTGTAACAATGGACACTTTTCCTTTGTTCATACAAATCCGCTGCATTTCGTCAAAGGGGATAATTCCATCTGTGCTATAGCTAATCAAAATGTTTTTTGCGTCTAGATTTTTTATCAAATCCTCAAAATACTGTGTAGCTTTTTCTTTGTTGCAGTACAGTGATTTTGTATTTACCCAGTCATGTCTAATTGCGGCTTTTTCTTTTAGTTCGCCTTTTGCATTCAATTCAAGTTCAGCAGGGATGTGGTCCCACTTTGCGATGGTGTTGAGTAAGTGATAATTGCTTCCATATTGATGCTGGTTGTAAGGCGGATCAAGATAGGCGATATCAATATCTTTTATTTTTTTTACAAGCTCGTTTGCGTCTTCCTGAAAAATATGGACCGGGTAGTCTGAATTAATTAAAACGGTCTGATGCAATTTTATTTCGCCCAATATTCTGGTCAGGGCATCTTTGTTGTGTCCTCCGAATCCCTTGTGGCAGGCTTTGAAAACTCCTGATGTATTATTATGGGTGGCGGCTTCATAAATCAGTTCGCCCAAAAGAAGGTTCCGGATTTTGAGTTCTTTGCCGGACGATTTTGATAGCGGATATTTGTCTTCAATATGGTTTCGAATTTTATCAATGTTGAGTGCATTCTGATGGGTATAAAATAGACGCTCCGTTTTATAGTCCACAGCATTTATGTCAGATTCTTTTGGAGCGTAATATTTTGCAATGTACTGTTCTTTTTCATCCGGTTCTGGAAGGGAGTTGATGGAATCTAAAAAATCCTGGTATTTTTGTGTTGAACCAAAAAGTTGCAATATTTCTTTTTTATTGATTCCCAGATAGCAGCTGGACAAAACATAGGAATAATACTCCCAGTCGTTTGTGAAGACTTCGAAATTCAAACTTTTTGCAAGTCTGGAAACAACTCCGCTTCCTGAAAAAACATCAAAAAATTTTAATCCAGGTTTGAGCTCTATTCCTGTTTGCTGAATTGCTTTTAATATTAATCCCAGCAGTTTTCGTTTGTTTCCAATGTATGCGATTATCTGTTGTGTCAGATAGTCTGTTGACAAGTCGTCCATCATAATTCCAGTTTTCTCTATAGAGGGAATTTTAACATTAAATTTTAATTCGTAAAAGTAGTTTGTATAAAAAAGTGTGCTGTGGAATTTAAAAAGTCCGTCCCCTTGAAATAAAAGCAGACGGACTTTGGTGTTCAGTTTTCGATGTTGAAATCAAAAACCAGAAAATCGGAGTTGTAAAATACCCCCTGGATTTTTATCTTCTTGTTTTTGAATTTAACCAATTCCTCTGCTGATTCTGGAGAAATCTGGATGGCGTAATTTTTTCCATCCACATTTTTTAATGTGAATTTTCGTTTACCCTTGCCGCCTTTGGCTTTCAAAACTCCGGTCATTGTTATCATCTTTGCGGCTACTGTCTGGCTGCCATTTTCACCAATAAGGTTTTCGTCAATTTCTTCAAAACCTTCAGGTCTTATTCCTGCTCCAATTCCTCCACCTTCTCCATAGCCAAAGGGTCTGTCTACTACGTGCAGGACAGAATTTTCCTGTTCCTGGGAAGGGGAGTCATTGTCTTTGTTGCCGCTTGCGGAAAGTGGAATTGCGTTTGCAATCATGGCAAAGGTTAATGTTGTAAATATGGCTGTATTTTTTTTATTCATATTTCCTCCGGGAGCTTAGATTAGTAAGTCTCCATTTGATAATATTGTGCATTCACTTTCATCTTCATATTTGATAACAAGTGTCGGGTTCCGGATCAGACCGTCAAAATGAATAAGAGCCGGCGCATCTCCATCATAATTTTCGCCAATGGCAAAATGGCAGGTGCTAAAGGCTTTTTCATCTTCCAGCATGTTTCCGGTGATATTTGCTGCTGGATTCAATCCAATGCCAAGTTCACCAATGTTTCTTGCATTCCTTTTGTAAACCGGTCCCATTTCATCTGAAAGTTTTCCGGCGGCCATCATTGACATGGCTTCATGTTCAGCGGCGGTAATATCTTTTAGCAACCGCTTTGCTTCATGGCCTCCTGAAATATCAACCGCAAATCCGTTGTGAACGGCCACTGTGATTGGTGTTTCAAGAATTGCATCGCCATCGCTAAAGGACATGCTTCCATCAAAAACGATTTTTCCTTCAGTTCCATTAAGGGGATTATCGTCATGTGGTTCCGCTACTCCTACCACCGGTGATATAAACACTTCTCCTGTAGGAATGTTACCGCCTGTTCCCGGTTTTGAAAAATCTCCATCATCAACAAGAGGAAGTCTGCCTTTTACAGGAACGGTCACATCGGTTCCTGCAGGGGAGGTCACATGGACACTTACGGCATTTTTGTATTTGTCGCAAATTTTTTTGCAACGGTTTTTTAGTTCCTCGTAATCAATTGTCACGGTTCTGTCAAACATGTCCTGCGTTAAGCCTGGTGTCCAGACGGCCCGCATAGATTTTTTTCCGCTCAACAAAAAATCGAATATGTGGTCAAAAGATTTTCCGTCTTCGGTTTTGTATGGATTTGAGATACCAGCTTCGTCTTTTCCAAGTTTTATTTCTGATAAAGAAAAGAGTACATCCGGTTCCGAATGTATGGCGCCAATGACAGTTTTTTCCGCGAAATCCATAATCGATTTTTTTTGTTGAAAAATCAGAGAGACTTTTGCACCAACTTCCAATGCAGCCTGATAAACGTCCTGGGCAATTGGATTAAGTTCCGGATTTGCGATAATCAAAACCGTTTCATCTTTTTTGATTTTGCAAACCTCTTGAACCATGGTCTGAGCGGGAGTCAAATCTTTTGCGAATTTATTTTTTATTGAATCAATAATAATTCCCATAGAGAATTTATCCTTAAATAGAGTTTTAGATATCGACAAAGGGGACAGACCCCTTTGTCATAAATTTTTAATTCCAGATTATGGAAGATGTGTTAGCAGTTACTTCAGCTGTAGAATCCTTGTCTGTCATCTGCTTTGCGTCCTGGATGAATATGTACAGTTCCTCGTTGGAATTTGTTGAGGAAGTAAAATTCAAAGTTACAGTATCGCTGTTGGCTGTTCCGATTGGATGGAAAATAAATCCGGTTGGCTGGATATCCATATCGGCATCTACCTTTAGCTTTAGCGGTCCATAGTATATAGAACCTCCAGAAGAATTTCTGTATTTATCGGACCAAAGGTTTATACCTTTTTCCTGATATCCCAGCAGAGTTCCGGATGGAATTAAAATGTCAGTTGATGACGATGCATTTACATTTGACGCCACCCATACGGTTGAAGCGTCTCTTGTGATTTTATAGCCGCTATTTGAAACAGTGTTTAAGGTTGGAAGTGATTTTCCATTTTTATAAGCATCCCTTAATCCCAAGGCCTTTACATATTCAATCATCAAATCATTCCAGGTGAGGTTTGTTCCGTTTACAGAATTGACCGCATTTACAATACTGTCGGTGTCTTTAAAGGAATTGACACTCATTTCATGAATCAGTTTTGCTCCACCGTAATTTCTGGATAGCCATGCACCAAAAGCGTAGGCGGTTGCATAGGAAATCCATGAGTTGGAATCCAGATACTGGGTTATTCCCGATTGATAATAGTATCCATTGAAGTTTGAAATTCTACCGACCTGAATTGTTTGGTCGTCTGGAATGCCCATCTGCTTTTGAAGCAAATCTTCGCACAACATTGAAAGCATTTCATTATACCAGCTGGCTGGAGAGATTTTGCTTTTTATGTTTTTATTATTGTAGTCAATCATGTGCTGATATTCATGGAAAAGAGTTGAAAGCACAGTAGTGCTGGCCACTTCCTTACCTGACTGCTTTACACCTTTGTATTCTTTATTGGTGTAATTGCAGAATGGAATGTCAATGTAAAAATATTTTCCCTCGTTGGTGGCTTTATAGGCTGAGCTGGATGAGTATCCTGTTTCAGCGTAATCTTTTGCCCAGAAATATCCAACGACACCACATTTTCCTGTCGTACCGTCCTTTCCAATGTCTGTTAGAACTATGTTGATGGCAGTTCCTGTTGGGCCATCTTCCATAGATTTTGCTCCACGGCTGGATAAGAGTTTATCGCTGGTTTCTCCAAAAATTTTTTCTTCCAGCTGATAATAGCTTATATATTTGTTGGCGATGTCCTGGATTACCGGGACACTTATTTTGTTGTTAGCGCTTCCTGATTCAACGACATTGGCCTTGTTTGCCCAAACATAGCATTTGATTTTGGACTTGTTTGAGCCTGGTTCGTAACCGATTGCGTAAAGGGTCATTTCTTCCTGGGCGAATCTGGTTATGGCGGTATCCTGGTCAACATAGATGGTTCTGGTCTGACCAATCTGTGGATTGGCTTTGTTAAAGGTATCCGTGGATGCACCTGAGCGGTCTGCAGGTGGTATGACAGTTATGTTTTTGTCGTCGGAAGGTACAAAGTGTTTAATCTGCGGAAGAGTATCCATTTGAGGTGGATTATCGTCTGCGGTTCTGTCCAATGCTGATGCGCTTAATCCGGATGAGTATTCACTTATGTATTTTCTGGCAGCGGATGAGGAGATGGCAGAACCCTGGCTTTTGTTTACATTTACGTAGCTAAGAGATTTACCATTTACTCCGCTGATGGTAATTGAACCAGTGTTCGAATCTAGTTTGATGATAGAGTCGGCGTTTGCAGATGAATATGGATGTGTTGTATTAGAGTCCTCATTTGGAGTGGCAGATGTTGATTTTGAATCTACCAGGGCACCGTTGCTGTCATATAGACTTACTGTGAATGTGTAGGAAACACCGTTCTGGAGTCCTGTTACATAAACATATCTTTTTCCGTCTGTAATCTCTTTTGGATAACCTGCTACCCTGTTTCCGTCCTGTGAAACGACATCAACGAAAAGTCTGAAATCGGATATGGAGCCTGTCATCCATGAAAAAATTGCTCCAGAATCTACTGCCGTTGCATTTACTGTAATGATTGTTCCGAACAGTTCTGGAAATAATATGGTGACGATATCAATACATCCCGTTGTTGTAAGAGATGCTATGGCTATAACTGCTGCAGCCAAAAGGCTTTTTATTTTCTTTAGTTTCATAATTCCCCCATAATAAAATAAAGCTCTCAAGTTCGGTTAAGTTATTTTAGTTTATAGATAAAAGTGTAAGGTCCATTTTCCGGAGGATAGCCGGATTCCGAATTTTTAAATTGAAAAAGGCCTGTCAATTTTCCGCCGTTGTCACTGAAGGTGAATTCGAATTTATCATCAGGAAAAGTGAGCGTAATGATTTTTCTGCTTCTATCTACAGAATATCTGCCATTTTCATAGGATGAACCGTTAAATATAAAATTCACAGTCGAACCATTTTTTTCAAAAGAGATTGTTGAATCAATAGGATCGATTATATATTTTGTGACTGTAAGTTTGTTTTTGTTCTGGATATCTTTTAGCTCGTATTTGTATCCAGCGATACTGACTTCATCTATATAATTGCACGAACACAGTATTGATACGAAAACAGCAAGTGCAAAATTGAATAGTTTTTTCATCATAACCTCCCGTTTTGTTTGATGAATAAAGCTTTGAAAATGGTTACTAAAAATATTTTCTAGAGACTCCCCAAATAAACAACTTTTTGACGTATTAATTACTTATTTTAAGATATTTGGCAGAAAATTCAAGGAAAAAGACATAATTTGCAAACGGGGTCTGTCCCCTTTGGCGTTTGTCCAATATAATTGATAAAATATTATGGCGAAAGTGCAGTTGCTTTTATCATTTAGTGTAATGAATTTGAAAGCTCGACATTCGTTCTATTAAATAAGGTCATGGATTAGGGGTATATATGTTAAGAATACGGCCGTATAGTGTTAAAGATGCAGGAACAATATTGTCTTGGACAAAAGATGAAAAAGCCTTTTATAAATGGACTGCAGGTGTTCTGGGGGCATACCCTTTATCGGTGGAACAATTTAATTCGGTAAGTGATTTGATGGCTTTTACGGCGATAGATGATAATGAGGTGGTCGGATTTTTTACAATGAGAAGACCATCTCAGTCATTTGATGAACTAAGATTCGGTTTTGTTGTGGTCGATTCAAATAGGAGAGGCAAAGGTTACGGAAAGAAAATGCTTCAGCTGGGATTGGTCTATGCAAAAGAAATCTTTGGAGCAAAAAAAGTTTCTCTGGGAGTGTTCCGGAATAATGAGCCTGCATATTATTGTTACAAGGCCACAGGATTTAAAGATGTGGTGTTGGATAAAGTGGAAAAATATAAAGTGCTAGGCGAAGAATGGGAGTGTCTGGAACTGGAAAAACAATTGTAAGGGGCCTGTTGGTAAAGGGCATCTCTAAAAAAATTAAATGCAATGATGAATGGCGGGGATTGAATGGAAAAATGTCTATATGTATCAGATTTGGATGGGACTTTGCTTAGAAGTGATGAAACGATATCTGAATATACATGCCATGTAATAAATCGGCTGACAGAAAAGGGCGGCTTGTTTTCGTATGCAACGGCAAGGTCTTATGTTACTGCAAAAAAAGTTACAAAGGGATTGGATGCAAAGATACCGTTGATTGTATATAACGGTGCGTTTGTTATTGATAATGTTTCGGAAGAGATACTTATTTCAAATTACTTTTGTGATGAAATCAGGGAAGTCTTGCAGGAACTGTTTTCCAATGACATCTATCCAATTGTGTATTCATATATTGATTCTGTTGAATATTTTTCGTTTATTCCGGATAAATGTAGCGATGGAATGAGGTCCTTTTTGAATACCCGCCTGGGTGACAAAAGATGGAGAGAGGTTCAGGATACTGAATCATTGATGCAGGGGAATATGTTTTATATTACCTGCATTGATTCGAAAGAAAAACTTGAGCCATTCTCTGAGAAATATAAAGAAAAATATCATGTTTGTTTTTCAGCAGGATATTTACACGAAAGAACAATGGCTGGAGATAATGCCGATTCAGACTTCAAAAGCAAACGCAATATTGCAGCTAAAAAAGTTATTGGGTTGCGACAAAGTTGTTTCGTTTGGTGATGGTTCAAATGATATTGATATGTTCAATATATCTGACGAGGCGTATGCTGTAAGCAATGCAGTCGATGAACTTAAACAGGTGGCGACAAAAATTATTGGAAGTAATAATGATGATGGTGTAGCCAGGTGGATTGAAAAATCCAATCATGATTAGAGAGGTTTAGCAGATTACCAGAGGATTAAAAATCGTATGAAAAGAACGGAAAATTGTATGAAACAAATGTACAATTTTTATGATAAGGCACTGGACATTCATGGTGGGAACGGCATTTCTCCTTTGAACATTCGTATTTTCAAACCGCTTCTCAAATATTTTTGTATTTTGTCGCCCGATGTAATTGGTATGCCGGGAAAGAGTCACCCATATTGTAATCTTAATACGAAAAAAGATGATTTCGCTTATTGGTTGTGCGAGTTATTGGATGCCCTTAAAATTGATAAAATATCTTTTGTTGTTTCATCCTATAGTTCCGCAATGTTGCTGGCCTTGGCAAAAAGCCTTCCGCAAAGACACTGGAGGGAATAGTGGAAGTGATGATTGAGGAAAGCGATAAGATTTGGGAAGAATTTTTTCATTTGATGATGTCGTCGTACAAAATGGAAATGCGACCTCCAAAAGAATATACAAAAAAGGAATTAAGTAATTTCAACTCAAAGGTTGCAATCTTTGCGTCCGATGATGATATATTTTTCCCGGCGGATAAAGTTTTTAACAAGAGCGATAAAATACTTAAGGTTGTTCATCAGGAGATGCGCGCACTTGTCCCGGATGCAAGTTGGGAGACATAGGTTCGTGGTGAAATGCCGTAGTATTTTTTGAAAGTCTCCGTCATGTAGCTGGCACCACTGAACCCTGTTTTTTCGGCAATGTCACTCATAGAAAGATTTGTGTTTGCAACATAATAAGCGACCCGCTCGACACGGAAGCGATTAAGATTGTCCATAGGTGTGTTGCCGGTATATTGCTTGAACAGAGTGTTGCAATGGGTTTTGCTTACGCCGCCTTCTTTTGCGATATCATCCAGCGTGATTGGTTCGGCAAAATGAGTGTGAATAAACTTGAGCATCCGTTTAAAACTTGAGTCGGTGGAAGAGACTTGAACTTTTTGATTAAGCATACTGTGACCACGGCACCAGGAAAAAAGATGTTTGAATAAATGAAGAAAGCAAATCGTAATGCTTATTTCTGAATCAATCGCGTCCATCAAGTTCTCTACATCTTTGTAAATCTTGGTTGCAAAAGGATCATCATGTTTTATTAATACATACGGAAGGTTAGGGTTATGCGTAACAGGTTCCACGAAATGTGACTGTACGTAATAACTTGAACACAAAAGGGATGGATGCAGAATTGCGATGTAATATGAACAGTTTTCTTGTTGTGTCGTGAAGTTATAATGAATTTGGTTTGTGTTGACCATGAGTGTGTCACCGGCTTCCAGATATATTTTTTCGCCATTCACATTGTAACCGGTCTTGCCATTTGTAATTGTGATGAATTCCAGGTCCTCGTGAAAATGGGGTTTGTTAATCCAGCTTGCGCCTGGAAATACATAACCAACATGCAGGTAGGACGGAAAATCATCATTCTGATAGTTGACACGTTCTGAACCGTCTTCTCTTTGGGCAATTAAACCTACGTTCGCTTCTATCATAACAATATACCACCTTTTATAACAAAATAACGATTACTGCAATATAACGAAGTTTTTATAACAAAATAACTCTATGTGAAATATTGTTATAAAAATATACGCCAAAATCCCTTTTTTTATGCCAATAACTGTTATATTGTGATTATAGCACAGTAGGATGAAATTGTTTATTAGGAGAAACGTGGTTATGGAAAAAATTATTGAACTAAAAAATGTGACGAAAGAATTTAAGGTGCTGAACCGGCATGAGGGACTCAAAGGTAGCCTTAAAGATTTATTTTCTCGTGACTACAAAATCGTACGTGCGGTGGACAATATAAATCTTGAGGTTATGC
Source organism: Treponema sp. (assembly GCA_045643225.1). Taxonomy (GTDB): domain Bacteria; phylum Spirochaetota; class Spirochaetia; order Treponematales; family Treponemataceae; genus Treponema_D. The sequence goes on from JAZUKJ010000071.1 coordinate 19,866, forward strand.
GTGGGGAAATTGTCGGATTCCTTGGGCCGAATGGAGCAGGAAAATCTACTACGATTAAAATGATGACAGGTGTTCTCGAGCCAAGCAGCGGAGAGTTGATTATAAACAATCGCGTCCCCTATAAGGAGAGAACAAAAAACAGTCAGGAAATTGGAGTTGTCTTTGGACAGAGGTCCCAGCTTTGGTGGGCACTGCCGCTTGTTGAATCGTTTAAGCTTCTAAAGGATATTTATCAGATAAGTGACAAAGATTACAACGACATGCTGGAATTGTATGGCAGCATGGTGGATCTTGAATCATTATTACATAAGCCGGTGCGCCAGATGTCTTTAGGACAAAGAACCTTGAGTGATATTCTTGCTGCATTTTTGCACAATCCAAAAGTTGTATTTCTTGATGAACCAACAATCGGACTTGATGTGGCAATGAAAAGTAAAATCCGTGAAATGATTCTTGAGCTGAACAGAAAGAAAAATACGACAGTAATTCTTACCACTCATGATATGGGCGATGTGGATGCTCTGTGTCAAAGGATTGTAATCATAGATAAGGGTAAGAGACTTTATGACAATGACATTGAGCATTTAAAAAAATTCTTTGGGGCGTACAGAACTCTTAAAATTCGTCCACGCGAAAATATGACGGAAGCGGTAGAAAAACTCAAAACTCGGCTTGCTTCGTTCGATGTTACGATTACTAACAATGATACCTGGATTTCGATTCTTGTTAATGAAGAGAAGGTCCGTATCATGAAAGTTCTCGAAGCTGCTCAGGAAATCATTAGTGTGCGAGATATGCAGCTGGAGGAAATTTCCACCGAGGATGTAATCAAAAAGATTTACGAGGGAGGAACTGGAATTGAAAAATCGAATTAAAAAATATTTGACTTTAACAAGGCTTGGCATACTTGAAACCATTCAATGGCGCCTTGCACTTTTTGTAATGGTACTTGGAAATCTCCTTTACCTTACGCTGATATATTTTTTGTGGAAGGCAATTTTTGCATCTGCCGGAACTGATGTTGTTAACGGAATGACTTTTGAAATGACAATGGTTTATCTCGTTCTTGCAACATCACTTTATGGCGTTGTTGAGTTGTATCTTGTTTGGGAAATTGGTCGGAGCATTCAAAAGGGAAATATTGTTTTGGATTTACTTCGTCCGCTCAAATACAAACAATATGTCTTTTGGAAAAACTCTGGAGCCCTGGTTGTGAATTTTCTGCTAACATTCATACCGACCTTCATTATTGTCTGGGTGATGACAAAGGGAACAATTCCAATGGGATTCAATTTGATATATTTTCTTGTGGCATTCGCTTTCTCGATTATTACCAATTACAACATAGATTTTATTGTCGGAACGATATGTCTGTATACGGAATCTATTTGGGGAATAAACATCATGAAACAGATGGTAGTTGCGCTTTTTTCAGGAGCGACAATTCCGCTTGCATTCTTTCCGGAAAAGTTAGCAACTGTAGTAAACTTTTTGCCATTTAAGGCGATTTACGACACACCGCTTACACTTTTGATGACACATAATCCTGATTGGCGGACGGTGGTTTTGAAACTTGGCGGTTCACTTTTTTGGGTGATTGCTGTTTCTCTTTTCAGTTCAATTTTTTGGCGTGTTTCAGTAAAACAGGTAACTGTAAACGGAGGTTAATATGAAAAACATAAATACAAATGAATCAGGTGCTGTGCTAAAAAGACGGGGACTTGCTTTCTATGCAAAAATATATTTTAAAATAATTTCACAGGATATCAAAAGTAAAATGAGTTATCGTGCCGATTTTATTATCTCAACAATCGGTATGATTGCCACAAATGTTTCTGGGTTCATTGCATTTTTGATTATGTTCGGTAAGTTCCCTTCCATCAACGGCTGGGGATATTATGAGATATTGTTCCTTTACGGTTTTTCACTTATATCCATAACACCAACGCAGTGTCTTTTGGATAACAACTGGAGTTTGCGTCGTTATGTTTACGACGGAGATTTTGTAAAATATTGTTTCCGGCCAATCAATCTTTGGTTCTACTATGTATCAGAGGTGTTTGATGTAAAGGGACTTGGTCAGCTTGCGTTCGGTATCGGAACCTTGGTTTATGCATGGGTAAAACTTGCTATTCCTGTAACATTTTTGTTGGTACTGGAAGTGATTGTCGGTCTGATTACGGCATCCTTGTTTATGATGGCGCTTCAAAATGCCGCTGCGGCTTCATGCTTCTGGATTCAGAATTCTTTTTGGCTCCTTGATATTTCACTCAAGATGAAGGATTACGCAAAATATCCGGTGACAATTTTTAATGGTGTGTTTAGGTTTATATTTACATTTATTCTGCCGGTTGCATTTATGGCCTATTACCCAAGCCTGGTGATTCTTAGACCGGACAATGTTCCAATCCTGACCTGGTTGTCGCCGGTGATTGGAATTATAGCGTTCTATGGCAGCTATAAGTTGTGGATGAAGGGCGCATCAAAGTATGATGGAAGCGGTTCCTGAAAGCAGGTGAATGTTGAGTTTTACAATTAATGCTGGACATGGTAAGAAAGTGCAGTTATTTTACCATAATGAAGTAATGGATTTAAAAACCCGACATTTGACCTGACTTAATAAATTAGTGGAGTAAATGTTAAATGAAAGATTTTCCGGATTTCATGAAAAGCAAAATGAATCATATAGATAGTAGCCAGCAGAACACACCGGATATCGATGGTTATTATTATGAAGGTGCCGATGGCAGTCAGATTTGTTTTTGGACATAATTTTCCGATAGAGAATCAAAAGAAAATGTACATGAGTTTGACGAATATGTGGAGATATTTAATGGAGAGGAACACGTACTTCATGCAGGTGATGTGGGATATAGACAGAAAAAGAAAACCAATTTATTTTTGTTGTAGGCAAATTCAAATTTAAAAGAGGTAACTAAGATGAGTAATAAAGACATTGTTATTAATGATATAGACGCAGGAAAAAGTTTTGACTGGGGAAAAACATCAAAAGACTATGCTAAGTATAGAGATATTTATCCTGAAGATTTTTATCGATACATAATAAATCTGGGGCTGTGTAAAGATGGTCAGAAATGTCTTGATATTGGAACTGGCACAGGTGTTTTGCCTAGGAATATGTATAAATATGGTGCTGAATGGATTGGTACAGATATTTCTGAAAATCAGATTTGTGAGGCTAAAGAACTGGCTAAAGAATCTGGAATGAATATAGATTTTTATACATGTGATGCTAAGGATGTTGATTTGGAGAATGCGTCACTTGATGTAATTACCGCCTGCCAGTGTATATGGTATCTTAAACATGAAATCACAGCACCTAAGTTTTCAAAAATGCTAAAAGCTAACGGCAGCTTTCTGATTTTATATATGGGCTGGCTACCATTTGAAGATGAGATTGCAGGTAAAAGTGAAGAACTCATTTTGAAATATAATCCTCAGTGGACAGGGTGTGGTGATACAGTTCATCCGGTATGTGTACCTGAGGAGTATTTGGATTACTTTAAGTTAGAAAAACAGGAAGAATTCAGAGTAGATATTCCATTTACAAGAGATAGCTGGAATGGAAGAATGCGTGCATGTAGAGGAACTAAAGCTTCTATGACTTCGGAAACATTTGCTGCTTGGGAGAATGAACACGTAAAAATGCTTGAAGGATATCCAGAAAATTTTTTAATAAAGCACTATGTTTCAGTTGCATGGCTTAGAAAAAAGTAGCAGGGATTTGAATAATTATGGATAAGACATTAAAAAGATTTATTGATGCGCAGGAGCGGGACTACGATACTGCATACAGTGAAATTGAAAACGGAAGAAAAGTTGGCCACTGGATGTGGTATATTTTTCCTCAACTAAAGGGACTTGGAAAAAGCGAAACGTCTGAGTTTTATGGAATCTCTGGAATTGAAGAAGCAAGAGCATTTCTTGAGGACGATTTTCTTGGCGGAAATTTGGTTGAGATTTCTTCACTGGTGCTGGGACTTGAAACGAATGATTTGAAAGATGTTTTTGGAGCAGTCGATTACATGAAGCTTCGGTCTTGCATGACACTTTTTGCTGAGGCAGATTCCGATTATGAAGTGTTCTTCAGAGTTCTTGAAAAATTTTATGATGGAGACCCCTGCGAAAAAACACTTAAGATTCTGAACGACGCTTGATATGTTATTTGAAAAGATGGGGTTACCATCAGACTGGAAAACATAGAGATAGATAGTTACCTATAAAAATTTCAATTTTTAGAAATGCCTAGATGTTTTATGAAAAAATTCTGTAGAGGTGAATTATGCGTTTAGATGGATTTGGACTGTTTGTTGAAGATATGGCAAAAATGATAAAATTTTATAGAGATGTGCTTGGCTTTGAGATTAAAGAAAGCGAAGACACATCAAATGTTTATCTCGTTAAGGATGGGACATTGTTTTTGTTGTATGGAAGAAAAGATTTTGAAAACATGACACACAGAAGGTATGAGTATATAAAAGGTTTAAATGGTCATAGCGAAATGGCACTTTATGTTGATACCTTTGAGGAAGTTGATGCTGCATATAACAATGCCATAAAAAATGGTGCAACATCTGTATTGGAACCAGAACTTGAACCTTGGGGACAGAGAACTTGTTATATCGCAGACCCAGAAGGTAATTTAATTGAGATTGGTTCTTGGAACAAACCATACGAAGAAAAAGATTTATAGGTGGTTACGGTTATGGTTTTATTTGAATGTGGAAAGAAAAGTTATAATGTAGATTATCATGGGCAAAAGAATATGTTTAGCGGAGCAGAAAATAGTTATAAAGAAGGCGATACGGTAGAACTTTCGTATGGACTCGTTGCGACAGATACGGATTATAGCTTTTTTGTGGATGGACAGGAAGTGAATGCGAAGTGGGATGGGAAAAAAGGTTACATTATAAAGTTCACAATGCCAGATCATGATATTGAGGTGTATTGTACTCAAAGGAATTCTATGCTAAATCCAAACGAATAGTAGGAGAAATGGAAACATAAAAGTATGAGCGAGTCAGGTATTCAGGAAAAGAGAGCGCTTGTATCGATATGTGTGTCTGGAAAATTCTGTCCCGGCTGTGAAACATAGAGTTCACAAAAATAGGTTAGTTATAAAATTCAAGTTCTCAGAATTAAACAAATTAGGCTACGGGAGATATGCGATTGATGAGTGAATATATTGTAAGAAAATTTAATGCTGAAGATGCTGAAGAAGTCTCAATGCTTGTAGCGAGGACCTTGCGAGAAATAAATAGTAGAGATTATTCAAAAGAATATATAGAAAAAAATGTGGAATCCCATTCCGCCAGTGTGCTAATCGAAAGGGCAAAAAGTTCACATATGTATGTGGTTTGTGATGGGGAGTTAATTATTGGATGTGGTGCAATAGCAGGATATTGGGGAAGTTTAACTGAAAGTATTTTGCTTACGATATTTGTTTTGCCAGAATATCATAACAAAGGTGTGGGAAAACAAATAATATGTACTTTAGAGGCTGATGAGTATTTTGCAAGAGCCAATAGAATAGAGATACCAGCATCTATAACTGCGTTGGATTTTTATATGCATATGGGATATGGGTATAAAGATGGCGTGAAAACCTTCGATGAAGAAGAGCAAGTGTATCGTTTAGAAAAGCGTAAGTAAATTCCAGTTTTCGGAACGATAATAAAATATAATTTAATACGGAGGTAATGATTG
>JAZUKJ010000072.1:0-20839 GCA_045643225.1 Treponema sp.
CCGAATTTTATTTCGTATGTCACTCAACCGATTCAACGCATCATTCAAAGTGTCATCCCGTTTTGCGAAGTGAAGGCGGACGTAGCGGTTTTCCGGTTCCTTGAAAAACGATGAACCCGGAACGGAACCTACGCCCACATCCCTTGCCAGCACCTCAGCAAATTCCAGGTCGCTTTCATATCCAAATTCGCTTATGTCAATCAAAATATAATATGCTCCCTGTGGCACTGTATGGGCTAGTCCTATATCATCAAGTCCCTTGAGGAACAGATTCCGTTTATGAGTGTATTTTTCCTGCAAATCCTTGTAATAGTCGTCACCGAATTTTAGACCAGTGACTGCAGCTTCCTGCAATGGATGGGCCGCTCCTACGGTCAGAAAATCATGAACCTTTTTTATGCGGTCAGTGATTTCTGGATTTGCCTGGGTGTATCCCAATCTCCATCCTGTAATGGAATAAGTCTTTGAAAGGGAATTGCAGGTTATTGTGCGGTCCTTCATGCCGGGCAGGGCTGCCATATAGACATGCTCGTTTGGCTTGTAAAGAATGTGCTCGTAGACTTCATCAGTGATTACAAATGTGTCATATTTTTTGGCAAGGTCCGCAATAATCTCCACCTCCTTCCTGGTGAAAACCTTTCCGCAAGGATTGGACGGATTGCAAACGATAATCGCCTTTGGATTCTGTTTGAAAGCATCCTCCAGAACATTTGCATCAAAATTGAATTCCGGAGGAATAAGCGGAACATAAATCGGTTCCGCTCCACTCAAAATGGTGTCCGCTCCATAATTTTCGTAGAAAGGAGAAAATACAATAACCTTGTCACCAGGATTTGTTACACTCATCATGGCCGCCATCATTGCTTCCGTTGAGCCACAGGTTACAACCAGCTCGGAATTGGAATCCACCGGGACACCGCTAAAGTGTTGTATTTTTTTTGCCAGCGCGTCGCGGAAATTCTGTGAGCCCCAGGTTGTTGAATACTGATGAAAATCTTCCTTTGTTACTTGGGCAAGCCGGTCCAGGATTTCCTTTGGAGGATCGAAATCAGGAAAACCTTGTGAAAGATTTACAGCTCCATATTGATTTGAAATTCTTGTCATCCGGCGGATAACGCTGTCAGTGAAAGTTGCGGTTCTATTTGAAAGTTCAGGCATGTTTTTTCTCCATAAATAAGGTTATAAGATTTTAAAAAGTTGCAAATTATTTTACGTAACTTATTTTTGGGTTCAGGATTTTTTTCGAATCAAAGGCCAGCTTTATTTGATTCATAAGCAGTACATTCTTGGCAGAAGTTTCCGCAAAGAAAAAATCCCGCTTGCTGACTCCCAGACCATGTTCTCCAGAAATCAATCCCCCAAGATTATGTGCTTCTTTGTAAAGTTTTTCAAGATTCTGGTGCAGTTCCTTTTCCCACTGACCAAGGGGTCTGTCCCCTCTGACGACACACAGATGAACGTTTCCGTCTCCCGCATGTCCAAAGCTAATCATCTGCATGCCGGACTCTTTTTCAAGCTGGTTCACATAATTTACAAAAGTATCGACCTGGCTTATGGGGACGACAATATCCAGCGGCTCCTGTTCACTGACCGCTTCCACGGCCTTTACCAGACATCCCCTGATTTTCCATACATCCTGGCTTGACTCCGCCGTATCCAGGACAATCACTTTTTGACTTGCAGCCTTCACGATTTGCTGCAACCGTCTTATATTGTTTTCAATTTCGTCCTGGCTTCCGTCAAAGGTAACAAGAAGATAGGCCAGAGCATTTGAATCAGGAAAGGAGAGACCCAAAAAATCTTCCCCCAGCTTTATGACCTTCCTTTCAATAAATTCCAGGGCAGTCGGATTCAACCCCGCCTTCAGCAAAACAGGAACCGATTCAATTCCCGACCGCAGACTGTCAAAGCAAATCAGAAGGCTTGTTGATTTTTCCGGCTTGCCAATAAGTTTTAAAATACATTTCGTTATTACCGCCAGTGTTCCTTCCGAACCGATGATAACGTCCTTTACATCAAGTCCGGTCGTGTCCTTCCTGTTCTTTGAACCAAGCTGCAATATTGTTCCATCAGCCAGAACAACTTCCAGTCCAAGAACATAATCCCTTGTGACTCCATATTTTACAGCCCGCATACCGCCGGCGTTTGTCGCAATATTTCCTCCAATGCTGGCCTGCTTTTCGCCTGGATCCGGAGGATAGAACAGTCCCTGGCTTTCCACATATTTTTGAAAATCCCCAAGGATTACTCCTGGCTCAACCGTGGCCGTAAAATTTTCCTTGTCGATTTCAAGGATCCGGTTCATGAGCGAAAGGTCAACAATTATTGCACCATCGTGGGGAACCGTGCTGCCAACAAGATTCGTTCCTGCGCCTCGTGGGGTAACAGGAATGCTGTTGTCGTTTGCAAATTTCAGGACAGCGGAAACCTCCTCAGTTGATTTTGGAAAAACCAATGCGCTGGCGTTTCCTTCCTTACGTCCCAGAGTGTCGCTTAAATATTTGTGTTCTATATCACGAGAAAAAATGACCCGCTGCCTGTCGTCGATGATTTTTGAAAGTTCATTTATATCCATATAGATTCCTGCCAAATAAAAAAGGGGAGAAAAATCTCCCCCTTAATTATTCAAGATTAGAACTCGTCAATGTCCCAACCTTCCTTTATGAAATAACCGCCGAAAGTTTCGTTGAAAACTTTTTCCGTTTCAGGGGACTGGAAAGCCTTCACGACCTTCTTGAAGATTTCAACCTTTGCGGCGTCTTTCAAATCTGCACCGCGGGCGGCAATCAGATTCCAGTATGCCTTTTCATTTACGGAAGTGTCCTTGAAAATTGCTGACTCGGTTTTGATTCCAAAGTCCAGCGCATAGTTGCCGTTAACGATTGCTGCATCAACATCGGCCAGAACTGAAGGGATTGTGTTTGCGGCCAGCTCCTTGATTTCGATTCCACTTGGATTTGTTTCAATATCATCAATCGTAGGATTAAAACCTGCGCTCGCTTTTAGGGTAATCAGACCGGCCGCCGCAAGAACCTTGTATGCGCGTCCACCGTTTGTAACGTCGTTTGGAATTGCGACAATGGAACCTGGTGTCAGTTCGCTAACGGACTTCACTTTGCTTGAATAAAGATTCAAAGGAATGATGAAAGTGTTTCCAATCAACTTCACGTCGTAGTTGTGACTGCCTGCATCGTTTTCCAAAAAGATTCTGTGCTGGAATGCATTCAAATCAATGTCGCCGTTTGAAAGGGCGTTGTTTGGTGTAACGTAATCCGCGAACTGGATGATTTTAAGATTTATGCCCTCTTCCTTGAGTGCCTTCTGAGCCGGTGCCCAAAGGTCTTCGTAAATGGAACCGACAACACCGATGGAAATTTCTTTTGAGCCTGTCTTCTTTCCGCAGGAAACGAAAGATGTAAGAACTGCTGCCGCGATTATAAAGATTGATATAATTTTTTTCATAAGTATTCTCCTGATAATAAAAAAAAGTATGAAGGGGAAGTCTCCCCTTGCGCTCCATAGCCCTTCCAGGTCTATTGCGCTATCCTCTCTCCTAAGGGGCCCGCCCCTTAAAAACCCGGACTGGGTTTTCATTTACCTTCGCATGAGTCCGTTGCGAAAATTATTCCGGACCAGCCGTTCAAAATAGTCAATAAATAAATTCATGTTACGCCTTCCAATAAAAGCCCGTTGTTCCTCTGTGCTTTTGTTAAAACCTACTTAATTTGTAGGTAGGATGATTAATTTATACTTCTATTTACCTACTTTGTCAATAGGTTTTATAATTTTTTTTTATGAATCTAGAACTGCAACGCCTTCTGATAATTTCCGTCCATTGTTCTGCAGCTGTCCGCGAATCTTTCCTTCTCTTCGTCGGTAAGTTTCAGCTCAATTATTTCTGCGACTCCGGTATTGTTTACGCGGCATGGAACACTTGCGTATACGGCTGCCTGTCCATATTCGCCCTGGAGCAGGGTGGACACTGGCAGGATTCTGTCCTCGTTTCCAAATATTGCCTGGACAACATTTGCAATGGAAGCTCCAATTCCAAATTCCGTTGAACCTTTTCCGCCAAGAATTATCCATCCGGCTTTCTTTGCCCTCAGCGCAATCTCCTCAAGATTCAATTTTCCAAAACGCTCCGGCTGTTCCTTTATTAATTCAAGAATCGGTTTGCCGCCAACGGTTACATTGCTCCACGGAACAAACTGGCTTTCACCATGTTCACCAAGGGCGTAGGCATAAATCGAATGCTGGTCGTATCCGGTTTCCTCCGCAATGGCGCGGCGGACCCGGGAGCTGTCCAGTGTGGTGGAGGTGGACAGTATTCTTTTTGGATTCCAGTTCAGCTTTTCCTGAAGGTAATGGGTCACAACGTCGGCCGGATTTGAAATGTTGACAATGATTCCAGCGAATCCGCTTCCCTTAATCTGCGGAATGATGTCCTTCAAAATTGCGACGGTTGCGCCCAAAGTCTGCTGGCGGTCTGTCTGTCCAGCTGCCATGTCAGGAAGGGGACCTGCGGCGACAATCAGAATGTCCGCATCCTTTATGTCGCTGTAATCTCCTGCGTACACTTTTACATGTCGTCCCAGATAGGTGGAGGAATCCTGCAGGTCCAGTGCCTGTGCTATCGCTTTTTCCTTGTCCACGTCGATGTAAACAATTTCCTCCGCCAGTCCCTGACTGATTAATGCATATCCACCGTGGCTTCCAACGTGACCCGCTCCGATTATTGCTATCTTTCTTTTATTCAAACTCATTTCTGTTACCTCGTAAAATTAGTGTGTGTTCTTTTTGATAATCTTGTTTCCAATCAGCTGGATAAGGTTTACGACAATCACCAGCGCAATTATTGTTACCCAGACTACATCCAGGTTGTTGCGGTCATGACCGTACATGATTGCGTAGTTTCCAAGTCCACCGGCACCGACCGCACCGGCCATTGCGGTAAGACCAATCAGGCTGACCAAAGTTATTGTCGTGGCCCTGACCAATGGACCTACGCTCTCTTTAAGGTAGACCCTGAATATTATGCCCACAGGGGACAGACCCATGCTTTCGGCCGCCTCGATTAAACCTGTGTCCACTTCGGCAAGGGCTGTTTCGACCTGTCTGCTAAAAAATGGAACGCATCCAAAAATCAGCGGGACAATTGCTCCGCGAATGCCAATGGAGGTTCCCATCAAAAGTCTGCTCAAAGGAATGACACCGGTAAGCAGAATGATAAACGGAACGGAGCGGAACAGGTTGATTGTTTTGTCCAGAATCTGGAACACAATCTTGTTCTGCAAGATGGCACCCTTTTTAGTGACCGTAAGGGTTATTCCAAATATCAGGCCAATGACAAAACTTATGCCGCCTGCCCAGATTGTCATTATGAAGGTTTCCAGAAATCCATTAAAAAATCTTTCCGGATGTGCTGAAACATTAGGTATTATCTTTGATAAAAAATTCATGAAGTTCTCCTGTGATATTCGAAGTTGATAAATGGTTCCCTGTCCGGGGACTGCCATCAGGCTTCCTTTAATATTTCCACACCAACATTTTCATCCCTGATATGCTGGAGCGCTCTTTCGATTGCTTCCTTCTGTCCGCTGATGATTGCAACCGTTCCACCGATTGGCGCATTCTGGATGAAATCGATTTCAGCAAAAATTATATTCATTGTTATGTCATAGAGCCGGCTTGTGGCACTGATTAATGGTTCGGAAACGTCCTTCTGGATATAACTAAACCGGACCAGTTTTTCGCCCTTGTCAAGTTTTACCACAGGGGAATCCTCTGCAATAAGTTCCTCGATTTTTGTCAGATTGGAGGTCGCCCGGATAAAACGCTTTGTGACTTCCATCTGCGGGTTCGCGAAGATATCAAACACGTCTCCCTGCTCAACGATTTTTCCTTTTTCCATTACCGCAACCCTGTCGCAGATTTCCTTAATCACTTCCATCTGGTGGGTTATGATTACTATGGTAAGGTTCAGCTGCTGGTTAAGTTTTTTCAGGAGCCTGAGGATAGCCTTTGTTGTTGTCGGATCCAAAGCGGAAGTCGCTTCGTCGCATAAAAGTATGTCCGGATTGTTTGCAAGGGCACGTGCAATGGCGACCCTCTGTTTTTGTCCGCCGCTCAACTGTGACGGGAAATGATTCTTTTTGTCACCAATCTCAACAAGTTCAAGAAGCTGGTTCACTTTCTCCTGGATTTCCGATTTTGAAAGTCCTTTATATTTAAGAGGGAATGCAACATTGTCAAAGACTGTCCTAGTGGTCATTAGGTTGAAGTGCTGGAAAATCATTCCTATTGTTTTTCTTTCCTGACGGAGTTCCTTTGGAGAAAGTGAAAGCAAATCCTTTCCCCTGACCGTTACGCTTCCCGAAGTCGGACGGCCAAGAAGATTTATTGCTCTGACCAGAGTGGATTTTCCGGCACCAGAGAAACCGATTATTCCAAAGATTTCCCCTCTGTTGATTGTGACGGAGGCATCCTCTACGGCATTAAAGGTTTTACCATTGTCTTCGTAGGTCTTGTAAATATTTTTAAGCTCAATGATTCCAGACATAAAACTTCCTTACCATTTTATTGAAAATGGAATTTAATTTTGTTGAAGAAAATTTGAATTAGATTTTGAATATCCATTCGGGTGTATCCGGCAGATGTGTTCCCGGATGCCCTTTCAGAAAAGATGCTAGAGGCACATGATACCATTACGGAAGTTTTGACGGACAAGCTGTTCAAATTCGATTGCACGCTGATTCACTTTTGACATTTCTTTACTCCCATATGTATTTGATCCGTTGAACCATGATTAATTTATACACCTATTTACCGAGTATGTCAATAGGTAATAAAGGTTTTGTTTTATGCGACCCTCGAAATAAAATTCGCAATCTCTTTTATCATGGAGACCCTTCTGCCGAACACTCCATGCTCCGTTGGATATTCCACGAACTTTTGCAACGCTTTCGTTTCGTGCTGCGAAAGGAGGTTCCACAATGGAAGAATCATTTCATTTATGGGCGATATGGAATCATACAGGCCGCCAAAAATCAGCAGGTTTTTATCTTTCACCTGGTCAAAGGCGCTCTGGAAATTTATTTCGCCCTTGTTTATAACCACATCCTCGTAGATTGCGTCAATGCCATCGGACTGTAGAATTTTTCCTTCCTCCAGAAGTGAGCGGAAATAAGTTTCCTTTGAGCGGTTAAGATATCTGGTTGGATCGTAGGGCGTAATCATGATGATGCCCTTCAGCCAGTCCAGTTTTCTTCCGGCGTTCAATGCGGAATTTGCTCCCATGCTGTGTCCAAGCAGATAGATGTTGTCAGGGTCCACATTATATTTTTCAATGAATTCTTTTGAGTGGACATGCTCGGCAAGAGAATAGGCATCCTCAATGCAGTGGGTAATAAGATATTTTCCCTGACTTCCCCAGGCTCCACGGTGGTGGGGGACAATAACGACGCAACCAATCCTGCATAGCGCGTGGGAAATGTCATCGTTTCTTGCGGTGCCTGGAAATCCGTGAAGCATAATGACGCAAGGGTGGGGACTCGGAAAATTTCCGGAAGGCCACATTATTTCTCCATATATGTGGGACCCGTTGCTTATAAAGTCCAGGGTCGTGTAATCGGAAAGTTTTGTTGAGTCAATGTCCGAAGGATCCTCAAAAAGATAATCCAGGTTGATAGTGTTTCCCATAATGCTTCTCCCATACTTCCAATATGCAGATTCCACCTTGCGAAAAAATATTGGGCCTATCTAAAAATTGCAATTTTTAGAGGATTCCTGTTTTTCTTTGCTATTACCTATTGACTTGATAGGTTTTAAGGTGTTAAGTTGTTATACAGGATATAAACCTATTCTGTCAATAGGTAAATAGATTTTTTGGAGGGCCTATGGGAGTTTTGGATGAAGCCTTCGGATTGAAGGACTATATGGTTCAGCAAAGAAATTTCTTTCATTCACATCCTGAGCTTTCCGCACAGGAATACGGTACCTGCAGTCACATTGAAGAGGAACTGAACAAACTGGGAATAAAAAATTTCCGGGTCGGTGAAACAAATATCATTGCGGAAATCGATTCGCCAAATCCTGGCAAGACAATTTTTCTTCGGGCCGACATTGACGCCCTGCCCATTCAGGATGCGAAGGACGTTCCCTATAGAAGTCAGAATCCGGGAGTAATGCACGCCTGCGGACATGATGGTCATGCGGCCTATTTGCTTGGTGCAGTCAAATTGCTTCATCAGAATAAATCAAAATTCAAGGGCAGAGTAAAAGTCGCGTTCCAGTCGGCGGAAGAAATTGGAGGAGGTGCCAGAGATATAATTGCTGCCGGAATCCTTGACGATGTGGACAGGACCTTTGGAATTCATTTTTCCTCCGCGATGAAAGTCGGGACCTATGGAATAAAAACCGGAAGCGATATGGCCAGCTGCGACAGATTTAAAATCTGCATACACGGTAAGGCGGCCCATATTACGACCCCCCAGAATGGAGCCGATGCACTTTTTGTGGGAGCCTTGATTGCCGCCCAGCTGCAAACCGTTGTAAGCCGTCTGGTTTCGCCGGTGGAAGGTGGCCTGATTGGGATTGGCCATTTTACGGCAGGGACAACCTTCAACATAATTGCCGGTGAAGCGGAACTGGAAGGAACCATAAGGGCGTTCTCAAAATCAAGCAGAGAAAAAATGGCCCGGGCGGTCAGAGACATTTGCAACAATGTGGCCAGCGAATATGGGGCGACGGTGGATGTAATAATAGATGACATTTGCGATCCGTTGATTAATCCTGCCGACACAACCGCCGAGGTAGTGGAGTCTGCAAAAAAATTGGTTGATGAAAAAAACATTTTTACAAATATCGACAAGCGTTTTTCCTCTGACAATTTCGCTGATTTTTCACGGAAGGCCCCGGGAACTTACGCCCATGTCGGTTCATCGGACGGGGAGGCCACAAGTGTTTCCCATCACAACGAATATTTTGATTTAGCCCATGACAGCTGTGTCTATGCGGCGGCCCTTGCGGTTCAGTATACGCTGGATTATTTGCGATAATCAACTTTTTATAGGAGGAGAGACGAAAGAATCCGCACATATGGTGCGAATCCTTTCTCTTGAAGTTTGCATTGCAAATTTTTATAGGGAGTCTCAAAAAATTGCAATTTTTAGAGACAACTTTGAGAATGCGATGTTTTAAGCCTTGTAATTTCAAGACTTAAAACTCGCAGGCATCTCTTTTTTAGAGATGCCCTTTATTAACTGCACATCCTCATTGCATTGCGGATGTGCTTAAAAAGTTGATTTCGGAAATTGATATTTCCTCATCAGCTTTTTATGGAGGATTTTATGGAAGAGAAGGTTGCTGGAAAAAAGGCAAATCCTTGGGCCCTGATTCCAATTGCGGTATTTCTTGTTCTGTATTTGGGACTTGGTATTCTTTTTGAATATGGATTAAAAATTCCGATGGGATTTTATAACATACCGATTGTTGTTGTCTTTTTGATTGCACTTATGGTGGCATGTTTCCAGAACAAATCAATCAATTTTGATAAAAAGCTTGAGCTTATGGGAAAAGGTGTCGGTGATAAAAATATTGTCACGATGATTTTGATTTTCCTTGCGGCCGGTATGTTCGTTGGAGTCGTTGGACGAAGTTCAGCATCAAGTGTAGCTTACTTTATGCTCTCGATTATCCCATCGCAGTTTGCCGTTGTTGTTCTGTTTATTGTTGCCTGTTTTGTATCCCTTGCTATGGGAACGTCTGTTGGAACAATCACTCTTTTGACTCCAATCGCCGTGGAAGTTGCAAAGACCTCTGGATTTGGAATTCCATTCTGCATTGGTTCAATAATGAGCGGCGCAATGTTTGGTGATAACCTTTCGTTTATCAGCGATACGACTATTGCGGCCTGTAATGGACAGGGATGTCAGATGAAAGATAAGTTCAAGGAAAACTTTGCAATAGCATTGCCAGCCGCCCTTGTGTCAATTGTTATTATCCTTGTTGTTTCGCTCCAATACAATATCACCGGAACAATAAAGAACGAATACAATCTTATCCAGATTATTCCATACATTCTTGTTTTGGTTGGCGGAATTGTAGGTTTCAATGTTTTCCTGATTTTGATTGTGGGAATTGTTTCCGGAACTTTCATAATGCTTGCAACCGGCGCTGTCCCTGCGGTGAACATTTTGTCCAACATGGGAAGCGGTGCCGCTGGAATGTTTGAAACAACAATGGTGGCGATTCTTGTTAGCGCAATCTGTTCCCTTATTGCCGAAAACGGTGGCTTTGAAGCGTTGCTCAACACAATCAAAAATATGTTCAAGGGAAAGAAAGGTGGACAGCTTGGAATGGGACTTTTGGTTGGAGCAATGGATATAGCAACCGCAAATAACACTGTGGCAATCGTTATGGCCAATCCAATCGCAAAGGAGATAGGGGAATCCTATGGAATAAATGCAAAGAAATCAGCTTCCATACTTGATATGTTCTCCTGTATTTTCCAGGGTATAATTCCGTACGGAGCCCAGATGCTGGTTGCTATTTCTGCTGCAAAGGAACTTGGCGCGGAGGTTACGGCTTTCAATATTATGCCGTTCCTTGTTTATCCATATCTTTTGTGTGTAAGCGCATTGCTTTTTATTTTTGTGATTCCCCAGAGAAAAGCAAAGTAAATGGCATCTCTAAAAAATATTTTTTAGAGGTTCCCAAGATAAACTTTGGCCGTTGATATAGAAAAGGTTTCCCTTAAAATCGGAACAACTGTTTTGCTGTTGCTGATAATTGGGAAACCTTTTTTTATATGTCTTTTAGTTTCTGTTTTTCAGTTTCAATTCCGGTTGCGATGAAGCGACTTTTGTATTTGCCGGAACGGAATACGTTACGAAGGTGTTTCCCGCAATGACGGAGTTTTCACCGATGACGGTTTCTCCTCCAAGGACCGTTGTGTTTGCGTAAATAACAACATTGTCCTCGATTGTAGGATGACGCTTGACACCAAAAAGTCCCTGGCCTTTGCTGGTGGACAACGCTCCCAAGGTTACTCCCTGGTAAAGCTTAACATGATTTCCGATTGTGGTTGTCTCACCGATTACAATTCCTGTTCCGTGGTCAATGAAAAAATACTCACCAATTGTTGCTCCAGGATTTATATCAATTCCGGTCAGATTGTGGGCATGTTCCGTCATGATTCTTGGAATGAAAGGAACCTTGAGTTCGTAAAGCACGTGGGCATAACGGTAAACAAAAATTGCATACAATCCCGGATATGAAAAGATGACTTCCTGTTTGCTGTTTGCCGCCGGGTCGCCATCGAATTCTGCGTCAACATCTTTCAGCAAAAGCGACTGGACTTCTGGTATTTTTTTGATAAAAGCCAAGGTCCGCTGCTTTGCGTCACTGCGGATTTCCTCGTAGTTCTTTTCCTTGTAGGTATATTTCAATGCAGCCTTGATTTCATGGTAAAGCCTGTCATAGATTAATGAAAGCTCCTGACCTGCAAAGGCCTGCTTGTTTGAGTATGCCATGTTTTCTTTTCCAAAAAATCCCGGGAAAGAAATCTTCTGCAACTCCTCAAGGAAAAACAAAATTGACTGTCTGTCCGGTAAACGTTCGTCCAATCCGACATCAAAAATTTTCTGGGAATTGTAGTTCTGATTCAATTCCTGGGACATTTGATTTATTATAGTATTTACTTCGTTATCCATGGCACCTATTGTATTGATTTGCTCCAAAAAATTCAATCTATTCGTTAAGTAGGTAAAACCTTAGTCATACGGATAGGGACAGTTTGCGCAATCAATAATGGCGTAAATGTTTTCCAGTGAAGCATCGGTATGGGAATTTTTTTCAAGTTTGAAAATTCCGTTTTCAAGGAGATACCATTATGTCAGTTTGTGCTTATGTCGATTTCTTCTGCCGAATTTTTTTCTTTGTATTGCTTGTATTTTTCCAAATCAGCTTTTGTAAAATTCAAACAGATTGCTATTATTCCTGCGTCGTCCAGATATCCGACCCCAGGGATAAAGTCCGGTATCAGGTCCAGGGGCATTAAAACATAAAACAGTGAACCAATAATTGCGGCGATGGTTCCAAAGGGAACCTGTTTGTATTTGCCGGTGAAGATATCCTTTAGCATTTCGAAGTAGGTGCAGATATCTTTCGCAAAATTTTTTAGGCGACTGTTCTTTGTTTTGTTTTTTATTTTTTCTTCGTTTGACAGAATTTTTTTTATGTCATCATTTCCGTATTTCTTTTTTTGGAAAGACTCAAATATTTTGTTTACTTTTTCTTCCTGTTCTGGTGTAAGTTCTTCTTGTAATGCCATAAATATTCTCCCGGTTACTAATGGACTTGGATATAGATGAAAATCTCACTGTAAATCTTACAATGGAAAAATCTTCAGAAAAATATTATACTATATTATGTCAGTTGTCCACAAAAAATATTAAAGGTGAAAATTAAAAATTGAAGTTTTAAGTATGTGCGTAAAAAGTCAATTTCGGAAATTGATATTTCCTCATCAACTTTTTAAGGGAGGGACGAAAGAATCCGCACGGATGGTGCGAATCCTTTCTCTTGAAGTTTGCGTTGCAAACTTCCTGATTAACTGCACATCCTCATTGCATTGCGGATGTGCGTAAAAAGTTGATTTCGGAAATTGATATTTCCTCATCAACTTTTTAAAGGAGGTGGAAATGTTTGTTGAATTTACATATAGTCCTTTGATTGAAGACTATTATAATAATGGCGAATTGAAAATCGAGTCCATTTTAAAGATTCTGGAAAATGCCGGAAACAGTCATTCCGATAAAGCCGGAAACAATGTCCTTGAGGGAAGCAGCAATGGGTTTGCCTGGATTTTGACGGACTGGCTTGTCAAATTGGATTTCTTTCCAAAGTATGGAGAAAAAATAAAAGTTGTAACCTGGTGCCACGAAGGTTCTTCACCGTTTGGTATTTGCCGTGATTTTGAATTGTACACAGCGGACAAGCTTTGCGGAAAAGGAACTACAAGGTGGGTGCTTTATGATTTAAATACACAGCGTCCTGCAAAAGTTACTCAGGATTTGATGGACAGATACGAAACAGAATCGAAATCTGTTTTTGAAGAAATCAGGTTGCCAAAAATATCTGTTCCGGAAGATTTTTCAAATCAGCAGGTTTTATCTGCCCGTCGAACCGATATTGATTTTAATCATCATGTTCATAATCTGGTTTATATTGATTACGCAATGGAGGTTCTTCCTCAGGAAGTTTTTGAAAAACATGATTTCAAGAATATACGTATAACTTATAAATCGGCAATAAAGGAAGGGGAAAGTTTTAGTGCAAGATATGCACTGCTTGATGGTCAGCATACGGTTTGCATTTATGGAGCGGACGACACTTTGCGGACATTGATTGCACTTTCGTAAAAGGATTTTTTTACTGAAGCGAAAAGTTTATTGAGAAAGTCAAATCCATTATTTGAGCTGCTTCCATTTTTTTGAATGGGGCAGCTTTTTTTACAGTGGCGACGGCGGAATCATTTAATATTTCAAATTCGCATGGGGCAACAATTTCAACCGACTGTAGATTTCCATCCGGCAGGATTACGATGTGCAGTTTTACCTTTCCAGTCTGATTCTTTTCCCGTGCCTCCCTGGGATAGATTTTTTTTGAAGCAATTTTTTCTAAAACGTAGGATTTGTAATTTTCATCAAGTTCTGGTGCTTTATTATTTTCATTTGCCAAAAGATTTGAATCCGCTGTCTGGGTAGAATTTTCCTGACCGGTCATGGTATCTGTTTTTTCATCTGATTTTTCTGCTGAGGAAACAGGCTCAGGTTCTGGTTTGTTTTTTTTATTTGCATCAATTTTTTTTGTTTCGGATAAAGCCGGAATTTCATTTGCCGTTGGTTCGGTTGATTTGAGCAAACTATTTTCCGGGTCAGATTTTTGACTTACGATTGTAAAAATTTTTAGTGCGGACTGTTTGCTGTCATGCCTTGTTGTGTCCGGAAATTTTTTCCAGCAGGGCAGGGCGGAAAGAGATATGATAATGGCGATCGTTAGAATTATGCTAATTATCCAGCGGGTCATGTTCTATTGCAATCCTTGAAAAACCTGATTTTTCAATGGCGGAATAAATCTCCAAAAAACGCTGGTAGGAAAGAATTCTGTCGCCAGAAAAAATAATTGTTTTGTCCGCATTGGTTTTGGATAAATCAATCAAGACAGTTTCCAGTTCATCGATTGACAGCTCATCGTTTTCTATGGCCAGTCGGGTATTGCTGGCATAAATATTTATTGAATCCTTTTGGGAAACGGTTTGAGATTGTTCATTAAGTTTTGGCAATTCAATTTCCATTGTGGATTTTTTAAATTGAGTCGATATCATAAAAAAAATCAGCAGGATAAAAAGTACGTCAATCATGCTGGTGATATTGATTAGAATGTCATTGTCATTGGAAAAAAGTTTTTTCAAAAAAGGTGGCATCATTTTTCTCCAGATGTTGTTAGCTGATCTTGGACAAGAAAATTGATTTTGACCATTCTTTTTTCCGCGATGCGTTTGAAAGTTTTATGAATAAAAATTGTTGGAATTGAAATAAGCATTCCGAACTCTGTTGTAATCATTGCGACCCATATTCCTCCGCTTAGGCTTTGAATGTTCACACTGGAGGTTTCGATGGCCATGCTTTGGAAGGAACTGATTAATCCAACGACCGTTCCCAAAAGTCCAATGGACGGAGCGATAGCTGAAATGAGATTTAATATCCACAGTCCACGGGTCATTTCATAAAAGAGTTTCGTTTCCTGCTGTTCCAATTCATTCTTTTGTATTTCATATTTTTTGTTTTCATAATCATGGCAGAGGTTTTTGAATTTAAGCAGAAAACTCTTTTTTGATTTTGCATTCGTCGAAAAAAAATAAATTGACCGTTCCAGGCTGATGCAAATGACAATGCACATGAGTCCAAAAAGAACCCAGTTGATTGGTCCACCCCGGTTTATATAACTAAAAAAATTCATAACGCGCTCCAATTCTATTGGGAACCTCTAAAAATTGCAATTTTTAAAGATGCCCTATTTATTAAAAACCAAAATATGTATTGATTCCATTCAGAAGGCCGTTGACCCGATCGTTTAAGGAATCGTATCCTATTTTTGTGTTCTGATTTCCCAATTCAATTACGCAGGTCGGGATTGTGCTGAAGGAAGTCTGAGCCAAATCGGTTTTTATTTCTCCATTATTTGAAAGGGTCATTCCTTTTTCTTCCAATGCCTTGACCAGACATTCACCAAGCCGCTGGCTATCTGCAAAATGGGCTTCAACATTTTGTAGTGACTTCAACTCCTCTGGTATTCCGCAGAAAAAAACAGAGTTCGCAGTTGAGTTGTCCTGATAGTCGTAGTGAATTGAAATATGGATGTCCGCATTGTTGTTGCTGATAACGGTTCTGCCAATGTTGTCCAACTGAACATCCCTGCCGTCCCGGATCATTAAAACATTGTAACCATTGTTCAGCAGTCTGAGTCTTAGAAGGTTTGCGGTCCTGAAATTTATTTCGGCTTCGGTTAGTCCGCTTATTGAAGTTGAGCCTTTTGAAACTGCAGGGGTCTCCAGCTGCTCGGTTGCTGAAAGATATTTTTTTGATTTGTCAGGATGGCAATAGGTTTTGATTTTTTCTCCATCGGTTGTTCCATGACCTGCGTTGATTGCGATTGTAATATTTTTAGGGTCCTTGGTTGCTTTATATAAAACCGCACCATCGGAATGGATTTTTGAAAAACTGGCATAGTCCCATTCCGGATTCAACTTGATGACAGGATTTTTCGTGTCGTATTCAATCAACTTTGCGTAGGTGATAATGTTCAGCCAGCTGTTACCGGAAAGGCGTAACAGATCACCGTTATTGACTATAACAGAATTTGCGTGGACCACACTTTTTTTATCCTTTGCGTCGTTCAGGTAGGAACCGGATGCGCTTATGAAATATGGTTTCCCGTTTTCCATACCGACGAACATAAATATGTGACCTGAAAAATACATTACGGTTCCTGCTGGTAAATCTTTGCAAAGCTCTGTAGTTTCCTCGTCTGTTGTTCCATTAAAGTCAATTGTTTTTCCTGGCATTGAAGCCTGGGCAAGACTGTTCCGTGCAAAGGTAAATCCAAAGCAACGGTATACTTCCATTGCCAAAGCGGAACAATCCCTGTATTCATTTTGCCCACCCCAGCCATAAGGATTGCCAATGCATTTGAATAAAAGGTTCAGGGTGTTTGATTGAGTAAATGGAACAAGCCCTTTTGTGCAAACAGGAAAAGGAATTTCTGCATATCTAAATCCCAGAGTTCCATTTTCTTTTTTGTAGGGAATCTCTGCGGCATAGCAACCATGAGTCATTCTTTCGTCTATATTTACGGCGGCAAGATTTTTGTCTGTCCATCTTTTTATGTGCAGGTAGGTTCCCAAAAACAGATCAGGAATTTCATCCTGGACGTAATCAAGATAAGAAATTCTTGGGATGGAATATCTGTTTTCTGTAATGGTTATAAATGCCTCATGATTTGAAGAAGCAAAATCAAAATACCTGTTGAATTCTTTATCAGTTACCAGTGCAATATTCTCTTTTCTTATCCAGCCGCGGGTGTAGTTTGTTTTTATCAGATACCAGTTTTTATCTGCGCTTTCCCACAAAATTAAAACAGGTTCGTTCATTAAAATTCCAGACGCATGATTTTCGTCATCCCACCAATAGTTTTTATCAAGGGAAAGATATTCATCTGAAGGAAAAAGTTTTATGTCGCCACGTCTAACGCAAAGTCCCTTTTTTATTTTGTAGTCCTTTTTGATTGTTGACTGCGGAACGGCTTTTCCATTTTTGTATTGGATTTTAAAATCCGGCTCAAAGGAACCTAAAAACTTATAGTCCATGTTATTGTAGAATTCAAGATAATCTTCGTCCGCAAGAGCAACGGCATTTCCCTCGTTGTCTTTTTTATAATAGACCACCTTTGGATTGTAACGTTCCATTTCCCCACGAATCTTTTCAGCCGATAGAGTTTTTCCGAAGGTACGTAAATTGCACACAATCTTGTATGGATTGCTTCCAATCGTATAGGTTTTTGACACCTGGTTGTTCCAGTTAAAAATCTGTTCCTGTGTCATCCTGATTTTGTAAGGGTCCGTTGATTTTGCAAGCCAATAGTTTGCGGAAAGCATTTCCGGAGTAACTTCTGGAGCCGTTTTTATATAGTCGTTTGATTGACAGAATACCGGGATAGATAAAAATATATTTATAGTTAATGCAATTGCAGTGTTTGCGAATATTCGTTTCATAGAGAAATTATAATTTAAATTGTAAAAAAATTAAATAAACCAAGAACTTAAAATTTTTTATGAGATACCTTGACAGGTGAGGTATATAATGATATACATTATGTCAGGAGCTATAAGAATATAGATGTTAAATTATTCCGATATCCTACGGGGACTTACAGATACAATTATTTTGGCTCAGTTAAGTGTGGGGGATAGCTATGGGTATCAAATCAATAAAACGATTTCAGAACTGAGCGGAGGGGTTTTGGAATTGAAAGAGGCGACCCTCTACACAGCGTTCCGCAGACTGGAAGATATGGGTTACATTCTTTCATACTGGGGAAATGAAAATTCTGGAGCAAGAAGAAGGTATTACTCCTTAACGGAAGAAGGGAAAAAAAATTATAAGGAAAACAAAACCGACTGGGAAAAAATCCAAAAGATGATGTCCAAGTTGATTTATAATTAAATGCACATCCTCATTTCATTACGGATGTGCGTAAAAAGTTGATTTCGGAAATTGATATTTCCTCATTGTTTTTTATGGGAGTGACGAAAGTATCCGCACGGATGGTGCGAATCCTTTCTCTTGAAGTTTGCGTTGCAAACTTTCTTATTAAATGCACATCCTCATTTCATTGCGGATGTGCGTAAAAAGTTGATTTCGGAAATTGATATTTCCTCATCAACTTTTTATAGGGGAAGTGAAAATGAATACAAAGATTCAAAATTATGTTGATGTGTTGTTCAAAGGAATTCCTAACACAAAAAAAGCGCAGGAATTAAGGGAAGAAATTCTATCAACATTGAGCGACCATTTTGAAGCTCATATTGCTGAAGGAAAATCTGAAAACCAGGCTTATACGGATTCGCTTTCAGATTTAGGTGATATCGATGAACTTCTAAAAGACCTGGAACCTGAGCAGAATTTAAAAGACAAAATAGATGAGTACAGAAAAATCAGGGCAAGGAATACTTCCATCAGCGTGGCCTGCTATATTCTTGGAGTGATTTTCTTGATTGGTTTGGGAGGAGCCGCTGCGATTTTTGAAATTGGCGATGTTGAAAAATTTGGTTTGATTGGCTTGCTTTGTATGTTCGTCTGCATTGCAATTGGAACTTCAATTTTGATTTATACAAGAATGAGCAGACCGCAGGATGTGGATCAATATCTGTCCCGCGGAAATGAGGAGGTTGTTCCCAAAAAAACGGGCGGAAAAATGCGTAGAATCATAGACGGAATCTACTGGCCCATCGTCCTGGTGGTTTATCTGCTGGTAAGTTTTGGAACTGGTAAATGGGGAATCACCTGGATAATCTGGCTGATATCCGTTGCTATAAAAAAAGCCATCGAAGCTTTTTTTAGTGATGATGGAAAAAATTAATTTTGATAGGAATTAGGAAAATGAAAAATAAAGGAGACATGATTATGGGAAGTTTGTGGACTATTATTGCTGTTGCATTAGTTGTAATTTTGGTTGTCGCATTGATTAGAAACTCAAGTAAATCATCGGATGACAAAGGCTTATTGTCGGGTGTGGTTGTAGATTTGCTTGAAACAAAAACATATTCCCCACAGGATATTCAGAATTTTGATATTGATTTGAAAAGCGAAAATATTGTTTTTGAAAAATCAACGGAAGAAAAAATTGTACTTGAATTGTACTGCACGGAAAACACCAAGCCGGTTGTTGAGACACAGAAAAATACTTTGAAAATATCAGAAACAAATAATATTTTGGGAGTAAGGTTTGGTGTCAGAAAAGTTTTGATAAAAGTTCCAGCGGCCTGTAAACTTTCGGATGTTGATGTGAAAGTCTCTAGCGGTTCAGTCTCTATAAGCGATATTGAATCAGCGAATATTGATTTGAATGTATCAAGCGGCACAGTAAGAATCCTTAATTCCAAGTCTGATAAAATTGATGTAAATGCAAAAAGCGGTTCCGTGAAGATTGAAAATTGTGAAGCCGATTTCCTTGATTGCCGCACCATGAGTGGAAGCACAAAAGTTGATGGCTCCTTTGGCGGAATGGATCTGCACGGTATTTCAGGCTCCATCAATGCAAATCTTTCAAAGCCTCTGTCAAAGAACAGTGAAATGCATACAACTTCCGGCTCGATAAATGTTACCCTTCCTTCCGACAGCAACATGGATATCAAATATTCCTTAGTAAGCGGAAATTATAGAAACGAGTTTACAGGAACAAAAGGTAAAAAAGGAAAGGATACCATAGGAGCTGGTGGTGTAACTCTTGATATAAGTACAACCAGCGGTTCAGTTAATGTAAAATGATTTTATAAAGGGCATCTCTAAGAATTACAATTTTTAGAGATGCCTTAAAATTGCAAAGGAGCAATTATTATGAAGACAGTAACCCTTGGTTCGACAATGATAAAATCCCCTCAGAATGCATTTGGTGCGTTGCCTGTCCAGCGGGATGATTTTGATACAGCCACAAAAATACTGAGAAGGGCTTACGAAGGTGGCATGACTTTTTTTGATACAGCCCGCGCTTATTCTGACAGTGAAGAAAAAATTGGTTTGGCGCTTTCTGATGTCCGGAACAAAATTAATATTGCCACAAAGACTATGGCAAAAACTCCTGACGAAATGAAAAGCCAACTTGAAACATCCCTCAAAAATTTGAAAACGGATTATGTTGATATCTATCAGTTCCATTGCGTGGATCAATGTTATAGACCGGGTGACGGAACTGGAATGTATGAGTGCATTGAAGATTTCAAGCGGCAGGGAATGATTAAGCACATTGGAGTCACCGCCCATAAAATTGGTGTGGCAGAGGAATGCGTAAAATCAGGTTTGTATGAGACAATGCAGTTTCCTTTCAGCTATCTTTCGGGACAAAGGGAAATTGATTTGGTTAATCTTTGCCGTGAAAAAAATGTCGGGTTCATTGCAATGAAGGGACTTGCCGGTGGTCTGATTACAAATTCAAAGGCGGCTTACACTTTTATGACCCAGTATGATAATGTCCTTCCAATCTGGGGAATCCAGCGGATGAATGAATTGGAAGAATGGTTATCCTTTATGACCTCATCCCCTGAGTTTAATGATGAGATTGCAGCGTTTATTGAATCTGACAAAAAAGATTTTGGCTCAGAGTTCTGTCGTGGTTGTGGATATTGTATGCCTTGTCCTCAGGGAATCCTGATTAACAATTGCGCAAGAATGTCCCTGATGGTTCGCCGTGCTCCAGTAAAGGCCTGGACAAATGATTTCTGGAGAAATGCCATGGCTGATATTGATAAGTGTACAGGATGTGGAAAATGTAAAACCCATTGTCCATATCAACTTGATATTCCAAATCTTCTGAAGAAAAATAAAGAAGACTATATGAATATTATCAAGGATATCTAAAAAATCAGATATTCCTAACGGGGTTCTATTCTTGAAAGCGCAAGCTTAAAGGGAATTGAGACAAACCGGAGTGCGATACCCCGGCGTTTTGCGTCGGGGTTCATTCACTCACTGACCCACAATGCCGGAACAATTCCAACATTAGT
>JAZUKJ010000073.1:0-2953 GCA_045643225.1 Treponema sp.
ATTTTTGGTTATGACCGCTCTAAGTACTGCGTCATATTCACTTACCCACTTGTTAGTATCTGTCTTTCCATTGACTGCATAAACTGGCGTCAGACCTTCCTGGACACTCAGCTTGTTACAGAACTTTATGGCGTCATACCAGCTTACTAGATCTACAGGCAAATTAGCTCCCTCACGTTCACTAGAATTCTTACCCATGACAGATTCGTAAAGTCCTTGGAATACTTCCGTTGTCATCATTCTAATATTCAGTCCAGGTATCTTTACCATTTCAAAATCCCCACAACTGTAATCCATCTTACCATAGCCAGTTATCTTGACCTGGTAGTTTCCGCTGTCTATGGCTGTCATGGAACTTGGACTTACTCCATTCAGGACAAGATTTCCAGTATATCCCGCTTTCACTGCATATACAGAAGTTCCTATAAGGTTGTTGCCGTTTTTGTCTGCAACAATGAATTTCGCTTCTTCAAATTTTATGCCACCGGTATAGTCATCGTATTTTGGCCAGTTCTTGTCCATTCCGATCCAGTCAGATTTGTAGGCTTTTCTATAGCCTGTGACAAGAAGGTCTTTGAATATTTTGTATTTGCGGGTGTCCTTTGTGTATTTCCAAGTAAAGTTCAGCGTATAGCTTCCGGTCTTTGTAGAATAATCCAGGTTACCTTTCCTTAAACCTGATGGAACGGCACCGTAAATCTTATCTTTTTTGGCCCAATAGCTTTCGTATTCCTTGCACAGGTTTGTCCATCCTTCGTAAAGAGAAAACACATCATATTCTCCTGGTCCCGGTTTTCCTTCCATAATTGCATCTGCAATTTTATTGTAGGCCACCAAAATGTAAGCGGAATCTGCGGTTGGATTTTCTTCCATTTTATCGTAATAGTAAGCCAGTGCGTGAACCCACTGCTTCTTTTCTTCAAAAGCCTTTCCCTCTTTTATGTTTTCCTGCAACTTTGCCAGCTGGACGTCAGTTATTTCCCCCAGTCCATCCTTTTTATTTTTTTTCTTCTGGGAAGCAATCTGGAAATCTGTAAACTCTCCGTTTCCAGCTGATTTGTTTGCGGCTTTCTGTTTTTGAACCTGTTCGTCAGTTATTTTTCCAAGACCAGCTTTTTCATTGTTATCCCTCTGGCTATCCACCTGGAAATCTGTAAGTTCTCCAAAACCAGATTTCTTGTTGGCAGCCTTCTGAGTTTTCACCTGCTGGTCCGTTATTTTTCCAAGTCCGGACTTTTCATTATTTTCCCTCTGGCCGTCGACCTGAAAGTCGGTGATTTCACCAAAACCGGATTCCTTGTTGGCAGACTTCTGTGTTTTCACCTGCTGGTCTGTTATTTTTCCAAGTCCAGATTTTTCGTTGGCTGTCCTTTGGTTTTCCACTTCCGCGTTGGTGATATTTCCGAGTCCGGATTTTGCATTGGATGTTCTCTGGACATCAAGCTCCGCGTTGGTATATTTTCCTTGTCCGGATTTTTCGTTGGCTGCCCTCTGTTTTTCCACTTCCGCGTTGGTGATGTTTCCGAATCCGGATTTTGCATTGGAAAATCTCTGGCGGTCCATTTCCTCATTGTAAAGGCGGTTGTTGTATTCGGCCACAGATTCTATTCCTTCCAGCTTTGTAAGGGAATAAATCTTTGGCTTTTTGCTTGCAAGTTTAAACTCAACTTTGTATGAAGGTAAATCAGCATGCTGAAGGCGTGGATTAATGTCCGTCAAATCAATTGCACTTTGGATTACAAATTTTTTACTGGCAAGCAACGTGGGATTGTTTTTGCCCTTTGCATCCCTGAGCATTGTTATAAGTAGATTTCCATTTTCGTCCACGTCAATTTGATGTATATCAATCTGCGCGGAAACCGGAGTTTCCTTGGTGTTGGATTCCAATGTCTTTACTATAGTTTTTTCATCTATTATTTTTGCCGCTGCATACACAGCAAGGGTTACGGTAGCCGTCAAAAGGGCCACAAGGATTTTTTTTCCTGTATTCATAAGTCATGTATCTCCTGGAATTTTTATATGGGAATCTCTAATCTTTTACCGAACGTACAACACGGAAGCCAATGTTATTAGACTGATTATTTGCATTTTTACTAAAATCACGGTAATACATCCAATCGATATTGTAACTATCATACTCACCACCATAATAACTGCCCCCACAATAACAACGGATACTAGGATCATATTCGTCATAATATCGATTGTAGCCATAGGTCCAACACCATTCATTTACATTTCCACTCATGTCGTATAGTCCGTAACCATTTGCTTTTTTCAATCCTACCGGATGGGTCTTAGATTCTGAATTTCTATTGTACCAGGCCACTTCATCCAAATTGTTGCTTCCAGCATATTCGTAATTCTCACCACCTTTGGCCGCATATTCCCATTCTTCAAGTGACGGAAGGCAGTATCCGTTGGCGTCGGCGTCCACTGTTATTTTTTTGCTTATACTGTTTCCTCTGTGGGGGGTGTAGCTCCATTTTGCTGTATCCTTATTTCCGTCCACCGCGTACACAGGAATCAGTCCCTCCTTAACGCTCAACTTATTGCAGAACATGATGGCATCGTAAAAGCTTACATTCTCAACAGGAAGGTCGTCACCTTTGCGATAACTTGGATTTTCTCCCATGATAAACATATACAGTTCCTGGAATACCTCTGTCTCCATCATCTCAAAACTTTCTTCTGGTATCTTTACCATCTGAGGTCCCTTAGGAAATCTAGCTCTGTACTTCACTTCCTCAACTGCATTAAAATTCTTTGTTCCGGTGGTGTCCATTTCTACCGTCACATATCTTCCAATGGAACCATCGTTTACGGTCTTTTCCTTGGCCATCGCCATTGACACAAGGGTCAAAACCGCTGTGGTCAATCCTATCAGCTTTCTTTTCATCTGTTTTCCTCCAAATTACAAGTCTGGTAAAGCTTTCATTCAAAACAGGTACGG
>JAZUKJ010000074.1:0-23318 GCA_045643225.1 Treponema sp.
GGAAGACCAAGACATACTGGACAGACCCTTGTGTTTGGCATTCCACCGTATCTATTTTCGCAGGCGCAGAAGGCCTTTGTGTTTGTCAAAAGCTGGGTATGGATTTCACATCCAATGACGATTTCCCATTTATCTATTGCCATAAAATTCTCCTATTTTCCCACCGGGATTCCGCAGTTTGGATGATCCTCTTCCCATGACTGAGCGATTCTCAAAATCTTTTCCTCGCTGAACATGGCTCCTGCAAACTGGATTCCAACAGGCATTGAGTCCTTGCTGGTTTTTCCGCATGGAACTGAAATACTTGGAATGCGGGCAAGGTTCACGAAGACTGTGAAAAGGTCGCTCAAATACATTTCCAGCGGGTCGTCCACTTTCTGTCCCAGCTTGAATGATGGAGTAGGACAGGTCGGACACAGGATGATGTCGTAGCTCTTGAACAAATCTGCCACATCCCTCTGGATTCTGGCACGGACTGACATACCCTTTTTGTAGGTGTCGCCGGAGAACTGCTCCGAAAGAACATAGTTACCGATGATGATTCTTCGCTTGACCTCTGGACCAAATCCACTGGAACGGGTGTCCACATAAAGCTGGTCGTAACCGTTGCTGTTGTCAACCCTGGCACCATAGCGGATTCCATCAAAGCGGCTCAAATTGGATGCGGCCTCGGAAAGTGCAATCACATAGTACGCAGCGATGGAAGCTTCCAGAACCGGCAGATCCACCACATCAATCTTTGCGCCCTTGGACTCAAACCACGCGCGGGTCTCGTCAAAAACTTTTCCGACCTCAGGATCCAGACCCTTGCTTTCAAGGAACTGCTTTGGAATGGCCACCTTCAGCTTTGCAAAATCGTCAGCGGAATAGGCCTTAAGATTTTTCAGTGAATCAGCGTTTGGCAAGTCGGCGGAAGTGTCGTCATAAAAATCCACACCGCTCATGGCAGAAAGTGGAAGGGCGATATCCCTAGGACTGTGCCCGATGATTCCAACCTGATCAAGGGAAGAACCGTAAGCCACCACACCCCAGCGGCTCAAGACACCATAGGTCGGCTTAAGACCATAGACACCGCAGTAGGAAGCTGGAAGACGGACCGATCCACCGGTCTCCGTTCCCAAAGCAAAAAGAGCCTGGTTGGCGGCAACGGCAGCGGTCGATCCACCGGAAGAACCACCGGAAACATATTCACGGTTGATTGGGTTTCTGGTTGGACCGTAGGAAGAATATTCAGTTGAAGAACCCATGGCAAACTCGTCCTGGTTACATCTTCCCAAAGGAATTGCACCGGCTGCCATAAGTCTGTTGATTACGGTTGCATTGTATGGAGCAACATATCCTGCCAAAATCTTTGATGCGCAGGTCAACTTTTTGCCGCGAACGGAAATGTTGTCCTTGTTGGCGAATGGAAGTCCCAAAAGTGGTTTTGCTGCAAAAAGTTCGTCCAGTTTACCGTCGGCACGGGCCTTGGAGATTTCCTCGTCCGCTGATTTTGCCAATGCCAAAGCGTCGTCGTACATTTCAATGAATGCGTTAAGCGGAAGCGCCGTGTTTTTGTCGGCCTCGAAAGTGTCGATTGATTCTTTTACCAAATCCTGGCTTGTGATTTTGCCAGACTTGAGAGCCTCCACCGCCTGATCAATAGTAGAAATCATGCTCCCTCCCCCAGAACCTTTGGAACCTGGAAATAACCGTCAAGGAAATTGCCCTCGTTGATTTTTTTGACATCCTTCATCTCAAGGCCGGCCACAACTTCATCTTCACGGAGCTTTTCTGCTTCGGTGGTCGGGTATGCGTCATAAGGATTTTCGCTGTCATCATATTTTGAAAGAATGTCGAAATATCCAACAATATCATCAACCTGTTTTTTAAGGGTTGCCATATCGGTACTTTCCGGAGAAAGTCGGGAAAGATACAGGAGCTTTTCCAGTGTATCTTCATTTACTTCAGTTTTCTTTGAGTCACTCATAACTGTAAAATATAATGGATTTTGATTTTTTAGAAAAGATACCAGCCAAAAATCCTCCAAAAATGTTATATATATAGAAGAAAATTGAATTTGTTTTTAATCGGACGAATGTCGAGTTTTATGATTTATACAGGATGTGGTAAAAATAAACGGAACTTCGGTGAAAGTGCAGTTATTTTTACCGTAATAATGTAATGAATTTGAAACTTGACATTCGTCCTATTATATTGACGGCCTCCGTTAAAAACCGCAAGGCCTGCCGCCCTTGAAAAACATGTTCAACCGGCTTTCGTACGCAGGCAAAGCCTGCTATCGGGTTTTCAAAGAAAACCCGCAGGGGTTCCGGCCTAAAGCCTCCATTGCTGCGCAACAGCCCTCCGGTCTGCCCCTCCAATCCGGCGTACAGACCGGTCCTCCAAGACTTTTTCCCATATGAAAATTTTGTTACCAACCAAGGGTTCATTTGTTTTGGATGATAATAAAGGGAATCCGGATAGCAATCTGGATTAAAATAACATCTTGTTATGAACTGGAAAAAGGTGCATAATGGAATTCAAATAATAAGGGGCATCTCTAAAGAATACTTTTTATGGATCCCCTAAAGGAAGTATGTTTATGCGTGTTGCATTGTTTTCTGACAGTTATCTGCCTACAAAATCTGGAATCGTGACGGTCGTTATCCAGTTAAAAAATCAGCTTGAAAAAATGGGGCATGAGGTTTTTCTTGTGACTGTTGAAACAACTCCGGAATATGCTACCGATGATGACCATATATATAGGGCCAAAAGTGTCCCCCTTGGATTGGGAACCGACCAGTTTTTTGCGAACCCGTCGGTAAGACATCTGATTTCGTTCCTGAAGGACAAAAAAATTGATATAATCCATTGCCACACGGAATTCGGTGTCGGTGCGGCGGCATACAGGGTTGCCCGCCATTTGAAGGTGCCTGCGATCTGTACCGTTCATACAATGTGGGTGGACTTCTATAAATATTATGTCCCCATGTCGAATCTCATAAGACCAAAGATGGTTGACAGATTCATGAACCGCTTTTATTCAAAATTCGATGCACTGATTGGAGTCAGCTCAAAGGCGCGGAACTATTACAAAAAGCCCCGGATGCTTCCAAACAAGCCTTCCGTGGTCATTCCGAACTCAATAGACAAAGAAAAATTCGCCCGGGACCATATCAGCCTGGAGGAAAAGCAGAACCTTCGCGGCAAATATGGAATCAAGGACGACGATGTGGTGATGCTTTTTGTTGGCCGCATCGGGGAAGAGAAAAGGGTGTTCGAGCTGCTTACCCAGGTTCAGAAAGTTCTTGCCGAGTGTCCAAAGTGCAAAATGATTTTCGTTGGAAATGGACCGGCGTACGACGGCATGGTGAAGCAGGCCGAAAAGGAGATTGCCGAAAACAGGATAATCTTCACCGGTTTCGTTGAATGGACGGAGGTCCACAAATATTATGAAAGCTGCGATGTCTTTGTCACCGCAAGTCTTTCAGAAATGCACTCCATGACCATCCTTGAGGCCCAGCTGTGTGGAATGCCTATCGTGGTCAGACATGACGAAAGCTATCTTGATTCCATAATCCCTGGCTACAATGGATATCTTTCGGCTACGGACGAAGAGATGGGCAGGGACATAGTGGAGCTTGTTAACGACGACGAGAAACGTAAAAAGTATGGCAGGAACAGCCTGGAGATTACAAAGGATTTCTCCATAGACGTGAACGTAAAAAAGACCTTGATAATGTACGAGGAAGTCATAAAGGCATATCCTAAACCAGTTGACGAGGCATCCGTCCTTAGACGCTTCGAGGTGATGGAAAAATAGGGCATCCAGGAAAAATGTGATAAAACCATCAAAATTACCCGGAAAAATGTGATAAGATGGTTGAAATTTGATGGAAAAATGTGATGGAAGAGTGTAATGTGGGCTTGAGTGTGGACTTTCCATATTTTTGTTTGTTTTGCTTACACAAAACATTCTCCACTCTCCATTCCCAGTCCCTCTGCCATTACCTCTAAAAATATGCTATACTATCCCCATTATGAGTAAAGAATCTATTCCATTGAGAAAGGATGTTCCTGCCAGCGACAAGTGGGACCTTTCAACAATTTACAAATCCGATGATGAATGGGAAGCCGATTTGGCGGCTATCCCTGGGGCTACAGAAAAATTGGTTTCATTTAAGGGCCGCCTTGGTGAAAGCCAGTCAACCCTTTTGGAGGCGCTCCACGCTGACGAGGCTCTGGACATGCTGATTGAAAATGTCTACCACTACGCAAGTCTTTTGAACGAGGCCGACCAGAGCGATTCGACTGCCCAGGACAAAGTGAACCGTGCCATGATGGCTTACACCCAGGTCGGCGCTGCCACAAGTTTTTATATACCGGAAATGCTTTCAATCCCTGACGAAAAAATCTGCAAGTGGATTGAGGACAAATCCTTTGATGACTACAGAATCTATATCCAGAAAATCCTTCACAGGAAACCCCATTCCCTTTCAGAAAAGGAGGAAAGGATTCTGGCTTTGCAGGCGGAAAGTGCCCAGACTGCCAGCAACACCTTTAGCCTCCTGAACGATGTGGACATGAACTTCGGTACCGTGAACGTTGACGGAAAGGAGCTGCCTTTGACCCACGGAACCTGGAGCAATTTTTTGGAAAACCAGAACCGGGGGGTCCGCAAGGAGGCCTACGAGAAATTCTATGGTGTCTATGTCTCCCATGCAAATACCCTGGCATCCCTTTATTCCGGCTCCGTGGCTGATGACGTTTTCCATGCCCGCGCCCGTGGTTATAAATCTTCACTGGAGGCGGCCCTTTACGGCGACAAGGTCCCTGAATCGGTTTACAGAAATCTGATTGAGACCGTTCATAAAAATCTGGAACCGCTTCACCGTTTCTACTCCCTGAGGAAAAAGATTCTTGGGGTGGAGGAACTCCGTCATTATGATGTCTATGTTCCGCTGGTGAAATCCGTAAAAACAAAAATCAGCTACGAGGAATCCGTGGAAGTCGTCCGCAAGGCTCTGGCGGTTTTGGGCAAGGATTACACTGACACACTTTGCAATGGACTTTTGAATGGATGGGTCGACCGTTACGAAAACAAGGGAAAAAATTCTGGAGCCTTCTCTTCCGGCTGCTACCGCGGATATCCATACATTTTGCTGAACTATGACGACGAAACAATCCGGGATGTCTATACAATGGCCCACGAAGGTGGTCACTCGATGCACTCCTGGTTCAGCGTCCACAACAATCCTTTCATGTGCTACGAGTATACAATCTTTGAGGCTGAGGTGGCTTCCACTTTCAACGAGGAGCTGGTTTTCGAGTACATGTACAAGGATGCACAGGAGAAGGGGGACAAAAACCTTTCCGCATATCTTTTGGCCATGCGCGCCAATGATATCCTGGCTACACTCTACCGCCAGACCATGTTCGCCGAGTTTGAGCTTCAGGCCCACGAAAGTGTGGAGAACGGTCAGCCTTTGACAACCGAGGCCCTCCGTTCCATGTACAGAAAACTTCTGGAAACATATTTTGGTCCGGAAATGCATTTTGAGGACAGCTCCGACATGGAAGGTCTGCGCATTCCTCATTTCTACAACGCCTTCTATGTTTACAAATATGCCACAGGAATTTCCGCTTCCCTTGCCCTTGCAAAAAGGGTGACCGAAGGTGGAGAAAAGGAGCGGGAGGATTATTTCAGGTTCCTTAAAAGCGGTGGCTCCCGTTATCCTATTGAAAGTCTGAAGGTTGCCGGGGTTGATATGGCAAGCACCGAACCTGTTCAGGCCGCGCTGGATACTTTCAAATCCATAGTTGACCGGCTTGAAAAAGAGTTGGCCTGATCCGTGCCGGCGGGGGTTCATTCATTTTAATTTCAAAAAAGAATCATGTCCCCGGAGGTTTCCTTTGGGGATTTTTTGTGGAAAATCTACAGGACGGCATAAAAATAAATTTCATAAATATGTGTGGAATTTAGTAGATTTTTTATGTATCTTAAAGGTATGGGAACGGTCCTGTTGACTACGGTTTTATGGCCGCCGGTACTTAAAAAGTCGGTTTTTGAAATTGACTTAAATATATGAGGTATTAGTTATGAATAAATTTGCAATCGTTACCGATTCGTTCTGTGAACTTAACAGCGAAATAAGAAAGGAGTATGACATCGATTTCTGTGCCGGTCATATCCTTTTTCCTGATGGAACGGAGAAAAACCTTAATCTCGAATGGGATATCATTTCAAAGGATGATTTCTATTCATCAATAAAAAAGAATCCTGATATCTTTAAAACTTCTCCTGCCAATGTTGCTGAAATAACACAGAAGTTTGAATCCTATGTGAAGGAAGGGATTGGGGTCCTTTGTGTCGCTCTGTCATCTGCAATAAGCGGAACATATAATTTTTCACTGCAGGCAAAGAAGGCTCTGGAGGAAAAATATCCTGAGGCAAAAATCGTGGTAATCGATTCCCTCCGTTATGGACCTGCCTTCGGACTCATGTGCGTTAAGGCTTCCATGATGAGGAAAGAAGGAAAATCCCTTGAGGAAGTTGAAGAGTATCTGGTTTCAAACAAGACCTGCTTCAGACAGAGCGGATGGAATGATGATTTGTCGTTTGTCGCAAAGAAGGGAAGAATCACAAATTCCAAGGCCTTCTTTGGACAGCTGGTCGGAATCAAGCCTTTTGGTGAACTTGGCGGCAACGGACTCCCTGTAATCATCGGAAACATGAAGGGCGAAAAAATGAGCTTCAAGGTTATCCTTGATTATATGGAGGCAACCATCGTCAATCCACAGGAACAGGTCATATTGATTTGTGATTCCAAACGGGAAAAACAGGCCGCGACCTTCAAGCAGATGATCGAGGAACGTTTCCATCCAAAGGCTGTCATACAGACTGAACTTTTCTGTGGATGCGGCGTGAACATGGGACCTGGACTCATGAGCGCATATTACATCGGAAAACCAATTACGGAAGACTTGAACTACGAAAGAAAACTCTTCCAGGATTTGACTGAAAAAAATAAATAAGGGGTCTTTGGTTTCAGGAACTGGCCAAAGATGGTTAACCGGAAATAAATTGCGGGGCTCCAATAAAAGTTGGGGTCCCGCAGATATTTATTTAAAATACGGAATCCCTAAAGATTGCAATTTTTAGGGATAACTTTGAAGAAGCGATGTTTTGAGCCTAAGTTGACTGCAGGTCAGAATTGACCGCAGGTCATACAATTTCAAGGGGAAAAACTCGCAGGCATTTCGAAAAAGTATTTTTTAGATATGCCCAATATTTTTTGCTTTATGGATATGAGTTTTAAAGAGATTGACGGCATTGCTTTTGAAAGAATGTTGAGAGCTGGATATAAAACGATTCTATCTCATGAAAAAGAAGTAAATGACATGAATGTTTTTCCTGTTCCTGATGGGGATACCGGTTCCAATATCCGTATGACCCTGCAGAATGGAATCGAGAAATCTTCATCCTGTGAAAACCTTGGCCTTTATCTGAAGGAAATAAAAAAAGGTATACTTTTGGGGGCGAGAGGAAATTCCGGCGTCATCTTTTCGCAATTGTTTACCGGAATAGCGGACTATCTGGAGCCCTATGATTCCATTGGTCCGGCGCAACTGGTCCAGGCTTTTGTTGAAGCCTATAGGACTGCATACGAATCAGTAATAAATCCTGTCGAGGGAACTATTTTGACGGTCGCACGGGAAGGTGCTGAAAAAATATCGGATGAAATAAACGGACTTTCCACTGTTGCGGAGGTCCTTGAATCATATATTTCTGAAATGAAAAAAAGTCTCCTTAGGACTCCTGAACTTTTGCCAGTCCTTAAGGAATCCGGAGTCCTGGACAGTGGAGCCACTGGATATATCTATGTGGTGGAAGGAATGCTGATGGGACTCAGGAATGAAGATACTGGAAATGAATCTCTGCCTGAAACGGGGATGCTGAATAGTCTGCCTGTCTGTGACACCAGCAGTTTTAACCGGTACAGCAAATTTGAGGACGGCTACTGCACGGAATTTATTTTGCAGCTTATGGAGGATGGCAGGCACGAACAGAATTTTGATTTGAATTCCTTCATCGAAAAACTGAAAGGGCTGGGCGAATCCATTGTGGCATTCATGGTGGACGATAGGGTCAAAGTTCATATCCACACTTTGAAACCTTATTTGGTAATAGAGCTTGCCCAGAGGTATGGGGAATTCGTTACGTTCAAAATGGACAACATGCAGATTCAACATAACGAGCATGATTCAATTGTGCAAAAAAAGAATCCCGTCCATAAAAAAATTGCGATGGTTGCGGTTGTCAATGGGGAAGGCCTAAAGGATTTGTATTCAAGTTTCGGGTGTGACGTAATAATTGATGGAGGGGCAACCATGAATGCTTCTTCTCAGGAATTTGTTGAGGCCCTTGATCAGCTTGATGCGGACAGGATTATAATTCTTCCTAACAACAAAAATATTTTCTTTGCCGCGAAACAGGCTGTTGAAATTTCAGGAGCAAAAAATGTTGAGATTCTTGAAAGCCAAAATCCTGTTGAAGGCTATTATGCATTGGCCATGGGACAGGTCGATTCCGATTACGGGGATCCGGTGGAGCTGATGAAAAAAGGAATCGAAGAATCCGAGGTCCTTTCGGTCACGGTCGCTTCAAAGGATTATTCGCAGAACGATGTGAAATGTTCCAAAGGAGATTTCATTGCCCTGTTGAAAGGCGATCTGGTCTCCAGTGGAAAGGTGCTTGAAGAGGTTGTTTCGTCGGCCATAAAATGTGTCCCTGATTATGATTCAAAGGAACTGTGCATGGTGGTAACCGGACAGGACGCTACGGATGATATGACGGAAAATCTTTTGGCCACGGTTGAGGAGTGCCTGCCGGATATTGAAATAAATACAGTGGAAGGCGGACAGAAAATTTTTTATTACATGATAGGTTTTTGATATGTTGAAAATTGTGCTTATATCCATCGGGATTTTTTTGCTGCTGAATGCTTTGGTTTTTGTTTTCCTTCCTCCGTTCATTGTCTACAGGGTTCTGCTTGTAAGGACAAAGCCGGGAAAGTGGGGAAGAAAATGTAGCGCCCTCAAGGATAAGGAACAGGTCGCCATGTTTGAGCAGGGCGAGGAGTGGGGAGAAAAATACAGGGACTGCCGCGAGGAAGTTAGTATTGAAAGCGATGGATTCCGTCTGGCCGGCCAGTATTTTGATTTCGGAAAAGATAGGGTCGCCATAATCCTTTCCGGCAGAAGCGAAAGTTGTCTTTATTCCTGCTTCTATGCAGAGCCTTACCGGAAAATGGGATACAATCTTCTTCTGGTAGACAACCGGAGTCACGGCTTGTCCGAGGGAAAGTATAATAACACCGGTCTCACTGAATATGTTGATTTCCTGAACTGGTCAAGATATATGCATGACAAACGGAATAATAAATCCGTGGTCGGACATGGAATCTGCATGGGGGCCGCCACAATTTTATATGCAATGGTGGAGCCGGATTGTCCTGATTACATACAGGGCATGGTCGCCGATGGAATGTTCACTACCTTCAGGGATTCCTTCAACAATCATCTGATTGCGGACCACTTGCTGCGGTTCCCGACAACAAAAATCGTGATGGCATTGCTAAAGAAGCATTCAAAAAAGGATGCAGCAAAATTCGGTCCGGTGACTGTTATCCAGAATTACAGGAAGCCGATTCTGTTTTTGTATAGCAGGGAAGATAAATTTTCGTTGCCCAAAAATGCTGAGGAACTGTATGCCAAATGCAATTCCCCTAAAAAAATTGTCTGGTTTGACAAGGGAGTCCATTCTCATTTGAGAATAAACAGTGTAGAGAAATACGATCAGGCTATATGCGACTTCCTTCAGGAATTGTGATTCAAGGAAAAATGAATGTATCAGGATACGGCGTTTAATCAAAATAGGATACCTCTAATCATTCCGTCATATGAGCCGGATAACCGTCTTTTGGAATTGCTAGGGAATTTGAATTCCAAAGGCATAAAAAAAGTTATCCTGGTTGATGATGGCAGTGGCATAAATTATAGCAGCATTTTTAATGAGGCAAAAAATAAGTACGGAGCAATAGTGCTGACCCACGAGGTCAATAAGGGTAAAGGTGCTGCGTTAAAGACCGCCTTTGATTATTGTCTGACTGAAGTAAAAGATTTGATTGGATGTGTCACCGCCGATTCCGATGGGCAGCATTCTCCGGATTGCATCCTGAAATGCATGGAGGCCTTGAACAAAAATATGCAGAGTCTTGTTTTGGGGTGCAGAGATTTTACGCTGCCCCAGATTCCTGCAAAAAGCGTCCTGGGAAATAAAAACACCAACAAGATTATAAAAGGAATTTACGGAAAGGAGCTTAGCGATACTCAGACTGGTCTCCGTGGACTCCCATCAAAATTTATTGAGGAATGTCTAAAAATAAAGGGCAACAGATTCGAGTACGAAATCAAAATGATTAGCAAGGCTCTTGGACTTAATATGGATATATGTGAAGTTCCAATTGAAACAATCTATGATTCAAAGGACAATCATTCTACACATTTCCGTCCAATTGTTGATACCATAAAAATATATCTGGCGCTTGGTCTGTTCAGGTCCATCTCCATATTACTTTTCAACAGACGTTTTTCCTGAGTGCAGGACAGTGCCGAATCATTTTTTGCTTAAACATTTTGAGCAGATATAGGCCGTCGTCAGTCCAATGGAGATGGCCAGTCCTATCAGATGGACAGGCCGGAATGAACTGACTGCCAGTGCACCAAACGATATGAGTGTCGTTAAAAAAGAGAGGGTGGTTGCGAAAGGTTCCAGCCTGCTATCCGTCGTGTTTTTTTCATTCTCAATCATGTAAATGATATAATCAAGTCCAAGACCAAAGACCAGAATCAATCCGGTGACAGAGAAGAATTCAAGCTTCGTCTTTGTTAATGCAAAAACTGCTGCAGTGACCAATGTAATCAAAACTGGAATGGAAATTATTTTCAGGGATTGCTTCCATGAATAGAAGATTCTTAATACAAAGAACATTATGACGTATGCGATTGCAAAAAACAAAAGAACCATTTTGGTAAGCCGGTCCAGGGAGTTGCTGATGTCCGAACGCTTGCTAACGAAATGGATATTGTCATCTTTATCCGCAAGGGAATAAAAAAAATGTTCATCGGCGGTCATGTTTGGCATAATGACCGTATAATATTTGTCATTGATTTTTCCCAGATGGACGGAGGAAATGGAATCTGTAAGATATTGCGGAATGTTTTCGTTTTCAAAAGAGATGAAATCGTTTTCCGATAATTCAAATTCATTGAGCAATTCTTTTGCGTATTCAGGGGAAAGCCCTAAAGAGATATACTGCTGCTCACTGATGGCAAGCAGACGTTTGCAAGCTTCCCTTGATCTTTTTTGTTTTTCGATGGAAGGGACAAAAAGGGTTGTGCTCAGGTATCCACCTTTTCTATGGGTTTCCGCCTCAAACAGGTTCCTGAAAGTTTCTTCGTTGCTTAGGACATCATCTTCCGAATCGCCACTGACAATGAACCATCCCGTTGGACTGTACTGAATTATTTTTGAAGCCTGAATTTCGTTGTCCAGCAGTCTGCCGTTCATTGTATAAAGCCGGGATATGTCGTTTTCAATTCCGACATTATTTTTCTGGATTATCAGAATGAGTATTGATGCAATGAAAACTACCGCAACAAAAACCGGAGCGACAATCCTCCTCTTTGAATTTCTTTTTGGGATGGAATACAGGTAAGATATTTTTAATTTTCTTTCCCCGGATGGAAGTGGAAGCAATGGATAAATGGAGATGGTCGTAAGGAACGAACTGAGAAGTCCTGTTAAAGAAAAAAGGGAAATCTGCTTAAGAAGCTGGAATGGTGCAAACAACAGAATGGCATAGCATAGACCGGTCGAAAGTATGGCCATGGTCAATCCTGAGAGCAAATGTTTTTTTATATCGCCGGAGGATTTGAGATTAGGATTGCCGGCCCAATGGGTAAAGAAGTGAAGGCTGTAATCTATGCTTGAGCCAATCAAAGATGTGCCGAACACCAGAGTCAGTAGCATGACTTTATTGAATACCGCCATTGTAGTCAAAAAAGCTATTCCTGCGGACAGCCCGATTGAAAGGACGGAACATAAAATTGGTATGGGTGACCTGAAAATAAAAATCAGCATCAGGAGAACAAATACCAATGAGACGATGGATATGAGTTTTATTTCTTTCGATGCGGCCAGTGAACTTTCGTTGCTGTGATATGGGGTGCCGGAAAAAATGAATTTTGTTTCACCGTCCTCAAGCGGCAGGCAGACATCGAATATTTCATTTACACCGTTCTTTGTCGAAGCCATCACGTTTCCTTTTTTGCTGAGGACTCCGCGAATCATGATGTACCATTTTCCATCGTTGAAGGATGCCAGAACATTATCCTTGACTGACATAGCTGTTCCGGAATCTTTTAATGACATTAGATAGTTTGTCAAGTTTGTTTCGCTAAGCATGAAAGGGTCTTCTTCCAGCCGGTCAAGGGAAGTAAGCGTAAATGGACTGAAGACTTTTGATAATGCGGCATTGGAAAAAGATTCCGGACCGCCATCGGAATTGATAAGCGCGATGGAGTCTTCGTCAAGCAGGTTCCATCTGTATTTGAAAATAAAATCCGTCACGTCTGAGTATGTACTTATGTCGTTGAAAAGGGATACGGACAAAAAGTTGTCGCTGGTCTTTAGTTGGTCGTATACTTTTTCGGCAGCGTCCCTGGCTTTTTCGAAGGATGGATTTTCAACAAGAATAAAAACATTGTTGCCGGTGGTGGAAGTCAACTTTTCGTCTGCCTTGCTGATAGGTGCGGAATCCATGTTTCTTGGAGTGATGTTGAAAAAATCGGAATCAATTCCGAACTGGCCATGAGAAAAGATAAGTCTGATCAGAAAAAATAAAATTACAAATAAATGAAAACAAATCCAAAGCCTGATGTAATTCTTGTTTCTTAATTTCTCCAAAATCATATTTTTTTTCATAATCTTCTCCAGAAATTTTATCTATAAAATTTTAATCCCAAGGTAAATGAAAACAGGACTTGCCTTAGATGATTATTGATGTCTTGGTTTGTCAGTTCAAGAGTATTTTTTTGTGGAATGAATTTCGTGTATACGTTATTAATTTCTGCAATGGTTTCTGC
The DNA here is from genome assembly GCA_045643225.1 of Treponema sp. Taxonomy (GTDB): domain Bacteria; phylum Spirochaetota; class Spirochaetia; order Treponematales; family Treponemataceae; genus Treponema_D. The sequence goes on from JAZUKJ010000074.1 coordinate 13,192, forward strand.
TTCAAGATTTTTAAGCGTTTCCGGTTTGCCGTCTATAAAAATTGTTGCCTTTTCGTTATCAATTTTTGGAAGGGTTTCAATTTCTTTGCTTGAAATTTTGGTGTCCGCATTCAATAGCTCTTCCATAGTTTTATCTGTCAGTACAGTGCCTTCCTGCGAACCGTTTTCCAGAATCAGCACAGGTGTCTTGCCAGTTTGAAGCAGGGATACAAGGCATATCAAAAAATACCAGTTGTCATTTATGTTTAATATAAATTTTTCCTCATGGCATGAAGAAAAATATTTCCTAAGGACTGCTGTTTCCTGCAGAAAATCTTTCCATGATTTGCTTGCCGTCTTTTCCTGTCCCCGGGGACAGCCCATTACATGATTCAATTTGCGGGAAAAATGATTGTATTCTGATATTGGAAAGGGGCGGGGAATTTTTTTGTTGTAGTTGATTCTGAATATATATTCAATCAAAAAAAGTAGCCCCATAAGGACATAGGAGAGACCACCGTTGTAAACAGACCATACTGTATTGGCCTGTTCCTCCGTTAGCTTGAACAGGTTTTGCGAAAAAGCTGTGACCACAGAAAGTGTGCCGTTCAGGATAAAAAAACAGCACCAAATGATTGTGACATTTCTGCAGTATTTTTCGATTTTTCCCTGGAACCTGGAACCGGTAATGGCTTTGTCGCTGAGTGTGGCGAACCTGAAAATTATTGTAGGCTTTATAAAAAGGGTGCTTCCAAAAAGGATTAAAAACAATAGGCTTATTGTTACGGAATAAAGTTTTAAAAACAGAATCTGGTTGGTAAAGAAACAGCCTATTCCGGCCGCCAGTAATAGGATAGAACTTAGCAGCGGTTTCCAATCTATGGAATGTTTTTTTCCGTCCTTTTTTTGTGTTCCGGTGACGCAGAGAAAAAATGCGAATCCAAGTATTATTACGCACAATGAAAGTATCCTGACTGGCAATTTAAATATGACAAGAAAAGAGAATACCATTATAGGATAGAGTACGGCAAAAACATAAAGCATTACATTTAAAAATTTTTTCATATATGCCACCTTTTGTTAATCTATATCTTCCGTTTCAAAAACGTAAGTCGTCATTATATCTTTTAGTCGTGGGTCGGGTTGAATACCCCGATGCTTTCGGCGTGGCTCGTTCATTGGGGAGTAAATAGAATAGCAGTATTCTTTTCCATTGAAAATCCGGTGAAAGGTATTTGTACATTTTTTGTTGATTTTTATTTTGCGTGGATTAAATGGTTTCTGCCGTCTTAATCCTTTATAGTTCGCTTCCTTCTGTGTCCAGATATCCAAGAGTTCCTTCAATTTAAATTTGGAGTTCACCCCCAGATGATTGCATAGCTGCTTTTCATGGGAGGCGAATTTATTGTTGAAGTCGGTAACGGATTCAATATCTATGCCGACATTTTCTGTTGAAACGGCGACGCAGACCAAGCCGGTGGAATGTGAAATGGAAATGAAATGGTTATTGCAAATCCATTTTCCGGATTCCGCTTTTCTGAGGCCAGTTTTTTCTAACCTTATTCCAAAACTTCTGAGCATGGCATATTCAAGAGTTTTCCAGGCCCAATATTTTTCTTTTTTTATTGAAGGATTGTCTATGTTAATTATTTCCGCATTCCTTTCTTCGGGATATAGTTTTTCATAGTCCAATGTTTCGGGAATCTGTGAAAAGTATAGATGCAAAACTGGTTTGCTTCGTAATTGTTGGCGCAATAAATCTGATGGAGTTTTGAGCCGTTCATCAAAGACACATCTGTATGCAAAATGTTCACAGTTGTTCCTTAGTAAATTGTATCCTGTTTCGCCAAGAGACTTCCTTGCATTGGAAATAATTTTTCTTTTTGAGTTTTTGATTAATTTTTCTTTTATACTATATTTTGCAATTTCTACTTTTCCGCCATTGCAAAATATATCAAGGGATGTGGACTGGACCAAAATTCTTTCATCGGATATTTTTTTTAAACCGATGGGTGGAAGTCCAAATTGTATGACTTCATTATCAGAAATATAAATTCCATAATGATAGGCTGTACCCAACCTGACACGGATCATGTCGGCTGGAATACAGCGCCTAAAAATCCATTTCACTTTTGCTTCGATTCAATATAGGATACTATATCGCCAAAAGTTTTAAAATCATCGACACCTACATTGTCAAACTGAATTGAAAAACTTTCCTCAATAACAATAACCAGATATAACATTCCAACAGATGTCAACCCGATGTCAGTTGCAAGGGAGGAACTGTCGTTGATTTTATCCAGTATGGATTTATTTTTTTCATCAGCGGAAACAAGAATCTCTTTTAGTTTGTCGCTGATTTGATTTCTGCTTAGTTGCATTTATTGTACCTCTTGATTTTCATGCTTGGTGTCCTTTCGAAATCGCTTGTCCTGATAGTAATTTTTGAGACTCTCTGGAAAGACGGAAGTGAGGAATTGATTTTCTCAAGTTCCTTTGCAATATATGAACCTTTGTCCTCGTCGGCAATTTTTGACAATTCGCTTGCGCGTGGGACAACTTCCAGTTCCAGAAAATGTTTTCCGGCTTCGTCAATGTTCTCAAATACCTGGCAGTCCTGAATCAATGTAAGCTGGTTGAATTTTGCTTCGACTTCCGCAGGTGAAATATTTTCTCCTGTTGGCAGAACGATAATTTCCTTTATCCTTCCTGTGATATACAGGAAGCCGTTTTCATCTATGCGGACCAAATCGCCTGTCTTGAACCATCCATCCTGGAACGCGGTTTTGTTTTCCTCCGGTTCTCCGGCATATTCTGTGAACAGGTTTTTTCCTCTAATCCAGAGTTCATCATTTTCGATCCTGTATTCCTGGTTCGGATAAAGGAATCCAACCGATTCTGGATTTTCTGCGCTTTCTGGATTTCCTGAAACAAGGTTGGCGGATTCAGTTAAACCGTATCCCGGGAACAAGGCAATCCCGATTTTTTTGCATTCAGTTACAAGGTAAGGGGAAACAGCCGCTGCACCACAGATAATGTATTTCATGTCCGGGCCCAACATGTTCTTTCCAAATTGCGCTGAAAGTTTTAGGGACATTTCAACCAAGGCCGGAACAGCGACAAGAATGGTTGGCTTAAAAATGGCTATATCCCTGAACATGTCCTTGTTGTTCTGGCAGATAAAAAGTTCGCTTCCTGTGTACAAAGATGTCATCAGGTTTCTTATTAAACCAAAAACATGTGACAAAGGTAAAACCAAAATATATCTCTGGTTGAAAACATTTTTGTATCCGTAACATCCGTTTACGGTTCCCTGAAGGACGGCCTCGTTTGTCAGGACAGCGGCTTTGCTTTTGCCGGTCGTTCCACCTGTGAACATTAAGACACATTCATCCTTTCCTGCTGATTGTGTCATCTGAGTTGACTGGCCAGTTTTTTCGCTGGTCAAAATTATTGAAATGTTTTTTGCTTTGGCGACATTTGTTTTTTCTGCCAGGCTGTCCTGTACGACAATTTTCTTTAGACCGAATTTCATGCAGCATCCAAAGATTGACATTTCATCCAGGTGGGCAGGGAGAATCACTGCAGAATTTCCACTGGTCGTGATAGCGACAAAAGTTTTTACAAAGTCATAGGAGTTGGCGCAGAGGAGTCCGATTCGTTCACCTTTATCAGTTCCACTGTTTTTCAGAACCGTTCTAAAATCTGCCGCATCATTTTCAATTTCGGAAAAAGTATATTCCTTCCCGGCATAGGAAATGGCCTTCAATTCTCCATAGTTTTTCTGGCAGTTTTCCCACATCCGGGATACCGTTTCGAATTCAACGATTCTTTTGAAAGTGTCGTCATCTGTATATTTTTTGAAAATTTCATTTGTTGTTACTGGCATAATCTTCTCCTGTTTTTAGTTTTATATTTGTTCTAGGGAACCTTCAAAAATTATAATTTTTAGCGATGCCCTTTGTAATAACCATCGGCCAATTCCTTTAGCAACAGTTCTTTGTTGTATAAATCCTGGGTGATTTTTTCAATGGATTTCAAATCAAGGATTCCTGAAGGAAGGACAATCGGTTCGCCCACTGCAATCAAAAGTCTGCGAAGAAATCCTTTTTCTTTTTTTATGTAGACCGGGTAGATTGGTTTTTTGCTTTGCATTGCCATGAGTATCATTCCGGATTTAAATTTCTGGATTCCTTCCTTTGATACATTGATTTGTCCTTCAGGGAACATGGCAACAATCTGGTCGTTTTTCATTTCGCCAACTATTTCGCGGAATGTATCCATGTTTAAATTTTCTCTGTCGATTGGAATGCATAAAAATTTTCTGAACCAGAAATTTTTTGCGCGTGTGTTGAACAGAATCCTCAATGCAACAAAATGCAGCCTTCTATACCAGAAGCCGTACATCAGAAAAACTGGATCCAAAAAACCAAGGTGATTCGAAATCAGCAGACCGCCACCTTTGATTTTCTTTTTTGCGTTTTCATTTTCATAAAGATGCTTCGGCCTCCAGTAGATGAAACCTGGAAGAAAAGCGAAAATGCGCAAGAAATCATACATAAAATATTTTGATGAAAATAGTTTTCTCTTTTGTTTTTCCATTTTAATTTGCAAATCCTTTTTCAATAAGCCAGTCAAAAAGTCTTTCGTTCCAGTGTGTATCCTTCATGAACTTCTTGTTCAGCATTCCAAAACCATGACCGCCCGTTTCATATTCGGCAAAAGTTATGTCTATGTTTTTTTAATCATAGCGTCATGAAGGCGTCTGCTGTTTTCAAATTTAACAACCGGGTCATCGTGGCATGCCAAAAGGAAAAAAGGAGGCATCTCATCCGGCACCTGCAGCTCAAGGGACAGCATATCTTTTTGTTCCTGGGTTGGATGGTCCGATGAAAAAAGGCTCCACCTGGACCAATGATGATAAATATCGTCCTGCATGGAAACGACCGGATACACTGCGCAGACCCAGGAAGGAGTCAGGGATACATTTGCCTCGATGCCCATTTCCTTTAGCAGGTCCATCCTTTTGTGGTTCTCCGCCTGCCATGTAACCAGATGACCACCTGCGGAAAATCCGATTATGCCAATGTTGTTTTGGTCGATTCCAAAATCGTTCGCGTTTTCCCTGACCAACTGGATGGCCCTTTGCAAATCCTGCATCATTGCCGGATATGTAAATCCCGAACCGTTCACCCGGTATTTTAAAACGAACGCAACAAATCCTTTTGAGTTGAACCACCTTGCGACATCTTTTCCTTCGTTGTACATCCCGTGATGGTGGTAGCTTCCTCCAGGACAGATTATGACCGCAGGTCTATTTGCATTGTCAGCGGATTCCTCCGGGGGATTGAATAAAAACATGCTGGATACCCATTTTGATACTCCCTCAGCTTTTATACCGTCCCAGATACGGATTTTCTTGTCGCTATATTTTGCAAAAGAGGAGGCAACCGCCAGGAATATTAAAACAAGTGAAACTGTCAGTCTTTTCATATATCAACTCAATGCAGGTAAACCATCAGCAGCATTATGTCGCTGTTACGGATTCCAGAAATTCTTGAGGCCTGTCCCAAAGTCGTTGGACGAATCTTTTCCAGTTTTGCCCGGCTTTCGGAACTGAGCGCCACGATTTTTCCATAATCAAAATTGTCCGGGATTCTTGAGTTCTCCATGCGGTGAAGCTTGGCGACCCTTGCATCCTGTTTTTCGATGTAGTATTTATATTTGAAATCCTCCTGCGCGATTGTCCATTCCGCCAGAGAGAAATCTTCTGGTTTTTCCGCGTTTGGATGTTTTTCAATAAACTCCATGGCCGCATCGATGTGGGAATATTTTAAAAGCATTGCGTCCATCTGCTCTTTTGAAATCAGGCCAACCTGATACCCTTTTTCACGGAGGCGTCTGTCGGCTGTGTCGTGTCGAAGTTTAAGTCTGTATTCGGCCCGGGCGGTGAACATTCTGTATGGCTCCTTCGTTCCCAGCGTAACCAGGTCATCAATCAGTACACCGATGTAAGCCTCGTCCCGTCCCAGCACAAGGGAGCTGTATTCAGGAATCTCTTTTGGAGCTTTCTGCAGCACCAGCTTTTTCTGTTCCATTTTATCCTGGATTGATTTGTCTGGAGCATCAATATTTCCGTGCTGATTTTTGTGGCTTCTTGCGTAAAGTCCTGCATTGATTCCAGCGACCAGTCCCTGACCGGCGGCTTCCTCGTAACCGGATGTTCCGTTAATCTGTCCTGCATTAAAAAGACCGGCCACCCTTTTTGTTTCAAGGCTTGGATAAAGCTGGGTCGGTTCCACATAGTCGTATTCAACGGCATAACCGGGCCGGCTTACGGTACAGTTTTCAAATCCGTGCATGGTCCTGAGGAATGCGTCCTGAACTTCCTCCGGCAGTGATGATGAAAAACCGTTCAAATAAATTTCATCAGTCTCCAGACCTTCCGGCTCAACAAAAAGCTGATGCCTTTCTCTTTCAGGGAATCTCATGACCTTGTCCTCAATTGAAGGACAGTAACGGGGACCCACGCCACTGATTTTTCCAGAGTAGAGTGGGGAGCGGCCAATATTTTCCCGGATGATTTTGTGGGTCTCGCCGTTGGTGTAAACCATGTGGCAAGGAACCATAGGCCGTTCAATTTTTTCATTGTCAAAGCTGAATGGAATCACTTCCGCATCTCCGTCCTGAATTTCAAGGGCAGAAAAATCAACAGTATGACGGAGGATTCTTGGAGGGGTTCCTGTCTTTAACCGTCCGGTGGTGAACCCTAATTTGTTGAGACTTTCCGTTAAGCCAATCGCCGCCGCTTCACCAAGTCGTCCGCAGGGAGCGTCGTATTCTCCAATAAAAATGCGGCCACCCAAAAAGGTTCCCGTGGTCAAAACTATTGAACGGACCGGAACAATTCTTCCCCGCTCCGTCCTGATTCCGGCCACAATCTGTCTCATTCCGCTTTTTGCGGCTTCAGTTAAATCTGCGGTATTAAATCCTCTGTTCTCTCCTGGAATGGTTCCCTTTTCCGCGGATGAATCGGAATCAGGAGGAAGGGGGGTTGTGGATGCCACTGTCAAAATTTCTGTGGCGGTGTCCATCAGTGTGCTAAGGTTTGGTGTGTTCTCCAAAATCTTTCTGGCCAGCTGTGAGTAGACAAGCTTGTCGGCCTGGGAACGTGGAGCCTGGACTGCAGGACCGCGGCTTTTATTTAAAAGCCGGAACTGAATCATGGACTGGTCAATCAGTTTTCCCATCTGACCGCCAAGGGCATCAATTTCTCTAACAATATTTCCCTTTGCGATTCCACCGATGGAAGGATTGCAACTCATTCGGCCAATGGAATCGATGGTCTGGGTAATCAAAACAGTTTTAAGACCCATGCGGGCACAAGACAAAGCCGCCTCAATACCTGCATGACCGCCACCAACGACGGCTACATCAAAAGATTCATAGTAAGACATGGTTCCATTATTCTATTGAATTTCCAATAAAATTTAAAGACATCCCTGAATTCGCAAAAGGTGCGTGGGACTGGAAAATTATTTTTTTATAATCCGGCTTGCCTCAATGCAAATCTGCGGGTAGTTGAAATAGAGCCCCCGTTTTCCAGACGGAAATGTGTTGAGTGAAAAATATTTCTCCAGCTGATTTTTTGTGAACTGAAGTCCGGCGTTGTAGGAGGCGGCCAGATATTTGATTCTGTTTTCCTGGGACTCGTTCTGGAGATTCAGGTTTTTGATTTCGTATTCCACGAAGGCCTTAAGATATTCAATCTGGTAGTCGTTGTTCTTTAGCCTGATGATTCTGTTGTGCCGGTCCGTGGCAGATTCCATTATTCCGTCCAGGGCGATTTTTTTGTATTTTGATTTCAGAGTTGAATCCGCGGAAACAATCTTTTCCATCTGGGAAGCGAAGAGGGGTTTCATCTGAAAAAGGCCAATCGAGAATCCATTGCTTTCTTCAGTGGTGTATGCCAGCAGCTCGTTTATAAGGGATTCAACCTCGTCCTGCAGTTCGGAATAGCGAATCAGTTCCGGAAAAACAATGGAGGCGGCTTCCAATGGGTAAGGGTAGTTCTGGTTTTTCAGTTCCCTGTAGATTTGGGTTGATTTTTCTAGAGCGAAATGAAAATCATTGGACCGCTTCTGAAAAAAATATTCAACCGGTGAAGTCTCGGTTCCGCTTTGTGAAAAAATTTCCTGGGACGAAATCAGCAGGAAAATTGAGAAAATCAAAAATGCTGGACAAAACCGTGACCTCATATTGCCTGTCGTTCCTAGTCGTAATATTGTTTCATCTTCTGGTTCCAGTCATCCCAGGATTGGACATAGCCGTTGGTTCTTTCCATGTAGATTTTTTTTGTCCTTGCGTCGTACACGAAAATAAAACAGTTGTCGGAATTTCCGTCCTTCATAAAGACAGCATAGTATGAGACTTTTTCATTGTCGAGGCGACCTTTGAATGTGTTGATTATTTCAACCATCTGGTCATAGGTGAAGCCCGTATGGTTTCTGTCGAACATGCAATAGTTCACCCTTTTGGATGATTTTTCATACATCTCGTTGTACTGTTTTTTAGTCTCCATGTGGCTTATGATGTCCTCAACTTTTTTGTCAAAATCCATTTTGCTGTGATAGTAGCTTGTTCGCTCCGGACCGAAGGCTTCTTTGTATCCTTTTTCCAAAACAAGAACCAGTTCCTTGCTGTTGGATGCCTGTGCAACAAAAATCTCGTCGCTGGTCAAAGTCTCAAGGATTCTGGTGGATGTGGTGGTAAAATCGATGGCAAAAACAGTGGCAGCAAGTATTGAAATCAATATGGATAGAAAAATTCTTTTCATAAAAATACCTCCGACAAATAATGTGGAATTATATCAGATGAATTTGATTGTTGCAAATTTAAAAAGCAACCATAGATTAATAAAACAAATATCCTGGAGGTTACATTTATAGGTACCGCAAATTGCAATTTTTTAGAGAGGCCTATAATATTAGGTCCAAAAAAATTTTGCCTTTTGGGAAAATTGGTTGTATACTTAATGAAGTGGCGGTTTGCTGCGTAATCAAACTAACAAACAAGGAGTGCAGTATGAATAAATCAGTTTCAGCGCAGGGCTTTACATTGGACAAGGATCAGAACGACCTGATTGAACAGAAGCTCAAAAGAATTGCCTATGCGGAGGAGCTTATCGTTGATTTAGCATTAAGGGTCAAGGAAGACAAAAAATATTACTTTGATTCCACCGTCAATTTCCGCTGGGGAGCATCGGCACATGTTGCAGCAGATGACTATGATTTTGCGGCCGCCCTTAACAAATTGATGGACGTCCTGGACACAAAGGTTAAGAAGGAAAAGGACAAGATTCAGGAAAAGAAATAATTTTCCTGAAATAAATTCAACAGGCTCCCATCATAAACGGTGGGAGTTTTTTTTATACAACTATCCATGAAGCACATTTATGGAAAAAAATTATGAAAATCGGGAAGAAAGGAAGAGGCTGGCAAAAACATTCAAAGCCCTGAACAATAGTTACCTAGCAGGGCTTTGCATGTAGCGACGATATCTAGCGGTTTTGACAGACTCGTACTGCCTGGTAGATTTTCATATAATTAATTTTTTTGCTTGGCTGTTCCCCTTCGGGTCGCTATGTTCCAGGTTCGCTGTCCGCTCATTCCTCCGCTGCATTTCATTCCGCTCCGGAACTGCTTCGCAGCCTTGCACAGCGCTAACAGGAACTGGACATAAAAAAAACGGACCCCAGATTTGGAATCCGTCGTGATTTAACTTAAACATATTTACAGTCTGCGGTAAACCTTATTTCTGTGCCTGATTTTCCAGGGCCCTTGCTTCTTCGGCTTCCTTCTTTGCTTCCTTTTTGTCCTTGATGTCGGCCACACCAATGAACACCGCAATCAATCCAATAAAGGCGGCCAAAACTGGTGCAAATCCCTTCAGGAAATTAACAATGTCGGCTCCCCAAGCAAGACCGATACCCATTGGAAGACATGCGAAAACGCAAAATGCTATGAGAAGAATACCAACGATAAGTGCTACCATTTTTTTACCCCATTAAAATAAAATGCACAGCGAACCGTACCATATAATTATCCCACAGAATGAAGGGAAAGTCAATTCCGCAATAGCAACCT
>JAZUKJ010000075.1:0-7116 GCA_045643225.1 Treponema sp.
TAAACGCCTTCATGTTGTCCTCTTGTGTTTAGTGTGCAGTAAAATATACTTGAAAACATATATAAAAACAACTATCTATATATGAAAAAATATATCATAAAATATATAGATATATCAAAAAGTATATATTTATATACTTTGGCAATGGGGTCTGTCCCCTTTGTCCGCTGAATTCCACCCATGCTGGTCCAGTTTTGGAAAGGAAAGCTTTACTGGTGGCAGGTGGTGCAGGCACGAAGGGGTGTATGCGATGTCAATTATTGGTGCTTTTGTGGTGATGTTACAAAATGGGTCCGGGTGGGTAAGAAAAAAAATGGACGGTATATCAAAAAATATATATTTATATAAATATATGTATTAGTATATTAAAATATATATGCAATTAGATATATATTTTGATAGTATAGATAATATAAATATATGTAAAAGTATATATTTATATAAATATAGTACAAAAACGGCCGTAGAGAGGTTTTTTGAAATTTTTTGAGTAATATGTCGGCCCCTGCTGTTTCGATTGATCTACGGGGATTTTTGAATTTCAAGAAACATTTTTCGTTTTGTGGTAAATTGGTAGGGGCAAGGTGAAATTTTTGGGGGCGCCTGTTTATATGTTTCAGTATTTTCGTTTGCAGTTTTGTTGTCTCATTATTTTAGTGTTGCTGTCCAGTGTCTATGAGTGGGATTTAAGACGGAAGGACGGAAACAGAAAAAAGAAAAATCCGGTCTTTGTTGCGATGATTATTCTTGGAGCGGTGGAGATTGTTTTTGATGGACTGTCCGCCGTGACCGTAAACTATCTTTCGGTTGTGCCTCTGTGGTTGAATCTTGTGATTCATGGAATCTTTTTGGAAAGCCTTCTGGGGGAAGTTTTTTTGTATTTTATCTACATGCTTCTGGAGACGGATTCCTATCCAAGAAAAGAGCAGACTGTAAAAAGGCATCTGATATATATCCCATATTCCGCCACAGCCATTGGGATATTGGTGTTCCTTGGAAAATTGGAATTCAGGATTGGCCGGAACACAAACTATTCCATGGGCATATCCGTTTATCTGGGCTTCTCTATGTTCGCAATCCTTTTTATGCTTTCGGGAATCATTTTCTTAAGGAGATGGAAATACATTTCCAGACGGAAACGGTCAAACATTGCATTCTTCCTTGTTCTTGCATTATTTTTTTCCATATTCCAGATAGCCGTTCCCGAGGCATTGATAACCAGCGCGTGCATTTTATTGCTGGTCCTCGGTGTCTATCTTACTGTGGAAAATCCCTTGCACAATGAAATTGCGGAGTCCACAGGCGAAATGGTTATGGGATTTGCGACGCTTGTTGAAAACAGGGATGACAATACGGGTGGACACATCAGGAGGACCAGGGCCTATGTGGAAATTCTTGCGGAAGAAATGCGGAGTAGGGGAGTGCATAGCAATCAGCTGACAGCGGACTACATTTATGCCTTAAAACAGGCCGCCCCAATGCACGATGTTGGAAAGGTAGCTATACCGGATTCAATCCTCCGTAAACCTGGACGACTCACGGAGGAGGAGTACGAAATCATGAAGACCCATTCCAATCTGGGGGCGGACATAATTAAAAAGACCTTTGGCCACACCGGGGATAACGAATTTACCAAAATGGCGTTTGAAGTTACCAAATATCATCATGAAAAATGGAACGGAAAGGGCTATCCTGAAGGACTTTCAGGAAACAGTATACCTTTGAGCGCCAGAATCATGGCCATCGCGGATGTCTTTGATGCTGTGACCGAAAAAAGATGCTACAAGGATGCCCTGCCTTTGGAGGAAAGTTTTAGGATAATCGAAAAAGGAGCCGGCATTGATTTTGACCCTGAGATTGTGGATATTTTTCTTTCCATGAAGGATACCATAAAGGAAATCCACGATGGTGTTGCGATGAAACTGGTGTAGAGGAGGATTTGTATTTTTATGGAAGAACTTTCGCTCGAAGTTGAACTGACGGAGATTCAGAAAATAAAAAAGGGCTTTTTTGCTAAAGTCAGAAAGCACCTTGGGGCTTGGGATTATAAGGCCTACATTATGGTAGGTGGCCTGGTTTTGGCCCTCATATTTTATGCTTTCGTCGGCATGGAAACCTCCGACAATGTTGTGGCCAGGTATGGTTCGTATATTGCGTTTTTTGGCTGGCTTCCGCTGTGTTTTTTTGTGGATTTTCTTGTTGTAAAAGGGGTCACGAAACATAACGCAAAGGTAACCGCAGGGGGCGAAGGTCCTAAGACTGTGAACATGAAGTTCACGCCTGAATATATTGAGCTTTCCACGGTCATGGAAAAAAATACGTACAATAGAAGCTGGATGAAATATATCTGCCTGTATGAAAACAATCTGGCGGTTCTGTCCTATAACTATTCAGCCATAATTGTACCGGCGAAATATCTTTCGGAGGATATACGGGACAAGCTTTTGAGTATGTATTCCTTCCTGGAAAAAATCGACTTAGATAAATAGTTTCCTGTCCAAGTGATTTTCCCTGACAATAATTCAATCCTTTTTCTCTATTCAAATAAACGGTCCTCCCAATAATCCTGTGCCAATTTTTACAAGTCTTATTGGATTTATTGACGTACAGTTAGTTCAACAATTTATGAACTGGAGATGCGCAATATGGAAGCGGAAAGAATAATAGAACATCCTATTCTTGGGGTACCTGAAAAAGGACCTCTGGTTACATTTTTGCTTGACGGTAAAGAGATGCAGGGGTATGAAGGGGAACCTATTGCCGCTGCCTTACGCGCCGCCGGAATATTAAAGCACAGAGAAACTTCACGGCTTCATAAACCCAGAGGAATCTTTTGCGCCATAGGCCGATGCACTGACTGTGTCATGGTGGTTGACGGCGTTCCAAATACAAGAACCTGCATTACACCGCTGAAGGCTGGCATGAAGGTCCAGACCCAGTATGGTTGTTCTGATAAAAAGACATGGTAGGACAGGAGGATTGAAAGATGCAGAGATATAACCTGATAGTAGTCGGAGCCGGTCCTGCTGGTCTGAGCGCAGCGATTGAGGCCGCCAAGCGTGGAATGTCCGTAATGGTGTTTGATGAAAACCATAAACCTGGCGGACAGCTTTTCAAGCAGATTCATAAATTCTTTGGCTCAAAGGAACATAAAGCAAAAATCAGGGGTTTCAATATTGGAACCGAACTTCTCAAGGAAGCAGGGGAGGCCGGCGTACAGGTAAAGTTGAACGCAACCGTGACCGGTATATTTGAAAACAAGGAAGTCACCGTAAACCATGACGGTGCGATTCATCATTACAAGGCCGACAGCGTGATTATTGCAACCGGAGCCGCCGAAAACATGGTTCCATTTGAAGGCTGGACTTTGCCTGGCGTAATTGGAGCTGGAGCCGCACAGACCATGATGAATCTGCATGGGGTTAGGCCTGGTAAAAAGATATTGATGCTGGGAAGCGGAAACGTTGGACTGGTTGTCAGCTTCCAGTTGCTCCAGGCCGGATGTGAGGTGGTGGCCCTGGTTGATGCCGCGCCTCGCATTGGTGGTTACGGTGTCCATGCCGCAAAGGTGTCCCGTACCGGAGTTCCTTTCTATTTGGGATATACAATCAAAAAGGTTGAAGGCGATGAAAAAGTTGAGGGCGTCACAATCGGAAAGGTGGACGAGCATTTCAAGATTATTCCGGGAACGGAAATCCATTTTGATGTAGATACAATCTGTGTGGCCGTTGGACTTAGCCCGATGAGTCAGCTGCTGAAGATGAGTGGCTGCAGGATGGAGGACAACCCGAAACGTGGCGGACAGGTTCCTTTGGTCGATGAATTTGGTGAGACCTCCGTTCCTTGTCTGTTTGCCGCCGGAGATGTAAGTGGAATTGAGGAAGCCAGCTCCGCCATGATAAAGGGAAGGATGGCTGGATTGAGGGCAGCCTATAAACTGGGATTCACTGAAGAAGCCGTAATGACAGAAACGGAAGGCGTCTATGCAAAGGATCTGGACAGCCTTCGCCAGGGAATGTTCGCTCCTTGCAACCGTGGAAAGCTGGTTGAAAAAACGGACGAAGGTATTCCAACTTCCATGAACCTTTTGACAAAGGGGTTTGTTGCTGAGGATGAAATAGAGCGCTATCCGGGGGTTACCCGCCAGAAGGGAATCCATCCGGTTATTGAATGTACCCAGAATATTCCATGCAACCCTTGTCAGGATGCCTGCAAAAAGGGATGCATAAAGATTGGTTCCTGCATAACGGCACTTCCTGTTGTTGCTCCTGAAAACTGTGGCTGCACCGGATGCGGTATGTGCGTCGCAAGCTGTTCAGGGCAGGCCATCTTCCTTGTACACGAGGATTTTGAGCCGGGCTTCACAAGTGTGACATTGCCGTATGAGTTCCTTCCGCTGCCTGAAAAGGGAACGGTGGGAAAAGCCCTAGGCCGTAGTGGAGAGGTCCTGTGCGAGGCCGAGATTGTTGGTGTGAAAAGCGCGGGAGCATTTGACCATACCCATTTGCTGACCATGAAGGTTCCCAACGAGTTTGGCTATAAGGCCAGGTTCTGGAAAAATATATAGGTGCGGGATTTTAAGGGCTTGCCCTTAGGCGAAAGGGTAGGGCGCAACAACGTGCGACCGCAGGGGAAGGCTTTCCCCTCAACCCTGCAATCTTTAATCGATGAGGAAAAATTATGATGAACGATAGATCAAGAGATATTGGTGAGTTTATTCCAATGCCGGACGACGACATGGTTATCTGCCGCTGCGAAGAAATTACCAAAGGGGAAATCAGACGGGCGGTGCATGACGGAATGTTTACCATGCAGGAAATCAGAAGATATCTGAGGGCCGGTATGGGGTTGTGCCAGGGACAGACCTGTTCAAAGCTGGTCAAAGGGATTGTGGCTGCTGAACAGAAGGTTAGCCCGGCGACTATAAATCCTGCAACAAGCAGGGGACCTATCCGTCCGACGGAGATGAAAGTGCTTGCAAAGGAGGTGCTGTAAAATGATGACAAAGGCAGACGTGATTGTGATTGGGGCTGGTATTGTTGGAAACGCTACAGCATATTACCTTGCAAAAAAGGGTAAGAGCGTTATTGTTCTGGAGGCCACGGACTATATTGGAAACGGTGGTTCAAGCCGCAACGGTGGTGGTGTGCGTCAGAGTGGACGGAACCCTAAGGAACTTCCACTGATGGTATGGGGCGTAAAAAATATATGGCCGACTTTGAGCGAGGAGCTTGGGGTCGACACTGAATATACTCAGGGCGGAAACCTTCGTCTGGGAAAGACTGAGGAACATTTGAAGATTCTTCAGAAGCTGGCGGATGGAGCCACAAAATGCGGTGTCGATGTAAAAATGATTGACGCAGCCGAGGTAAAGAAGATTAATCCATATTTGAGTGACGAAGTGATTGGCGCTTCCTGGTGTCCTACTGATGGTCATGCGAATCCTTTGACAACGACCCTTGGCTATTACAAGAAGGCCAGGGAACTGGGGGCGGATTTTATTACCGGCGCCCCTGTAAAAAAGATTCTGACAAAGGCCGGAAAGGTTTGCGGTGTGGAGACTCCTGAGCAGGTTTTTGAAGCGGAGACGGTTGTTGTGGCCGCAGGTTATGAGAGTAACGAAATCCTTTCGACCGTTGGAATCAATATCCCTATGAAAAAACATGTCCTTACATGTCTGGTCACTGAGGCCGAGCCGCAGATGTTCAAGCAGATGCTTGGTACCGCCATGGCAGATTTCTATGGCCACCAGACAAAGCATGGTTCGTTTGTCATGGGTGGAACCGACGGTTATGACGAGGTTCCTGCAAGGATAGATGATGATTATCCTCTGGTTGGTTCCAGCATGGTCAGCGCCACAAGCCGTGGTATCCTGGGATATTTCCCAATCCTCAAGGACGCAAAGATTGTCCGGGCCTGGGGTGGCTACGGTGATTTCTGTGTGGACGGGTGCGCCACCGTAAGCAAGGTTGACGAGGTTCCAGGACTTTATGTGGAATGCAGTTTCACGGGACATGGATTTGGAATTGGTCCCGCGGCGGCGTTCAACATTGCGGAACTGATTTGCACCGGAACCTGCCCGGCCGATATCAGTCCGCTCCGTTACGACAGGTTCAGGCCTTCAAAATAACCGACATTGACTGTTCCGGTTGTAAAAATCGGAACGGGTATATTGAACGTTATTATTTAACAATGCTATACTGTTCTCGTTAAGCAAGGGCGCACTGATTGTTCGGTGTGCCCTTATTTTTTTAGCATTTTGCAAAGGCGCAGAAAGATTGATTTTCTGTGCCTTTTTTTGTGCCGGGAAGGAGGTGCCTATGGAAAACCTGATATCGAATAGCAGTTTGATAAATGATCAGCTGGCTCGCTATGGAGTAAAGTTTGGAATCTACAAGAACGGAACTTTTAACGAAAGACTTTTTCCTTATGACCCTATTCCAAGAGTTATAACTGCCAGCGACTGGGAAAGTTTAAGCAAGGGACTGGTTCAGAGGGTCACCGCTTTGAATCTGTTTTTGGCGGACATTTATTCAAAGAAGCAGATTATTATTGACGGAATTGTTCCTGAGGATTTTGTTTTTTCTTCATCAGGATATCTGGCTCAGGTGGAGGGAATCACTCCGGTCCACGGAATCTATTCCCATATTTCCGGCATAGATTTGGTTCAGGCAAAAGACGACAGCTGGTTCATTCTTGAGGACAACCTTAGGATTCCAAGCGGCGCATCATATCCGTTGATTGCCCGAGGTCTTGAAAGAAAATGTTCACCTCAGACGTTTGTAAACAACCATGTAGTCGACAACAGAAACTACGGAACTCTCCTGAAGGATGTAATGGACGACATGAACTGCGGTGGAATAAATGTTGTCTTTACTCCCGGACGTTACAATGCGGCATATTTTGAGCATGCTTATCTTGCGGAACAGACGGGCAGCGTTCTTTGCCAGCCGGAAGATCTGTTTGTGGAAAACAACGTGGTCTATTGCAAGACACTAAATGGCAAGGAAAGAGTCGGTGCTATTTACAGAAGAATTTCCGATGAGTATCTTGATCCCCTCACTTTTGAACCAGGATCCCTCATCGGAATTCCTGGAGTCATGAGTGCATACCGTG
>JAZUKJ010000076.1:0-6338 GCA_045643225.1 Treponema sp.
AGGCTCACCCAGAGAAGCCAGAGTATGCAAACTTCACAGTTCGTGTTTCTGGATACGCAGTACGCTTCATCAACTTGACAAAGGAACAGCAGGACGACGTTATCGCTCGTACTTGCCACGGTTCTCTGTAATTTTGACGGCAAAAACTGAAAATCAGTTTTAACTGGACGCACCCCGTTGGACTTCGGTCTGGCGGGGTGTTTTTTTTTGTGTGTGGGTAGGTTATTTTGCTTGAATTAAATCAAAATACTTTGCTGGAGTGAAAATCAAAGGCTTGTCCATTTTTATGTCTTCAAAATCTTTGTCACCAGTTAAAAGGATATCTGAGTCTGAAAGAATTGCCGAAACTAAAACTGGTAAATCTTTGATGTCGCGAATTTTCGGATATTTCGTTTCATCTATATCATCTGGCGTTTTGTAATCTTCATAACTTATTCCCGCGAAAAATATCTCAATCAGTTCTATCTTATCGGGAAACTTTTTTTGAAAAACTTCAATACATTCAGCTTTTGTATATGACGAAATCACTACTGTGTGCTTTTCTAACAAATGCGAGAACACAAAAGCAGTTTTCCCCTTTGGAAACAAAATAGAAGAAATCACAATGTTTGTGTCCACAAAAACCCTCATCGATTTTTTCTCAACTCCTTGATGTATGCCACAACATCATCTTCTGTTTCAAAGCTAGCCTTTTCAGCTTCTCCCTTCATGTTTTTTTGGACCTCGGAAAGTGTGATTTGAGATGCGTTTGCTATATAAATCTTTCCTTGGTTCTCCTCGAAAAAAACTTTGTCTCCCGTCTTTAATTGAAGCCGATTTCTAATCATTAGTGGTATTGTTATCTGTCCCTTTGAGGTTACTTTTGCTAATTCCATAATACGCTCCTTACTTTCCTTACTTATTGTAATGCAATAAAAAAGAATAGACAAGATTTCCTGCCGATTTTAATTACAAATCTGATGAACTTAATTGGCATAAATACTAAAAGACTTTGTACAAAAAATATTTTGCTACATGTTCATCATCTCAGAAGCATTTCCCCCATACAGGTGTCGTAAAATAAACAATCGAACTTCCAAAAAAACAACAAAAGGTAAAGGGCGTTAGATCTGAACAGATCCGTATGTGTGTTTTTTTTGTGTGTGGGTAGGATAAATTGGTTCATGCCGATGGGGTTCATTCATTGACAAAGGGGACAGACCCCATTGTTAGTCTTGTGGCATGCAAATTGATGTTATGGACAGAAGTCAGGTTTTTACCTAATATAATTATGATTAAGCAATTATGGATCGCTTAGAAGTCTACGTTGTGGACTGCAATATCAATTATGCATTTCTATTCTGGAAAAGTATTAGAGGGAAAAATGGTTAATTTTAACAAAAATTCTGTATTCAATTTGAAGCCGATTGAGTTAAGTGAAGTAAGAAATGAAGTGGAAACTTTCTTGATTGATGGCGAAGAAATGATCTGTGCATTCAAGACTGTTCGCGATCAGGTGGTTTTTACCAACAAAAGAATAATTTCTATTGACGTCCAGGGATTTACAGGAAAGAGAAAGTCTTTTTCAACCTTGCCTTATTCGACAATCCAGTTTTTTACAATCCAGACACAGGGATTCATTGAAATCTTCCCGGATTCAGAATTGTTCATTCAGTATGCAAACGGATTTACAGCCGCATTTGAATTCAAAGGCAACGTGGATATCTGCAAGATTGGAAAAATAATTTCACAGTTTGTTCTGACAAAATAAAAAAAAATGGCCCTGAAAATTCTAATTTTTCAGGGCCTTTATTGTCGTGATTTTGTAAAGGTTGGAATGCGGAATCTATAAATCTTTTTTTTCAACTTCCATTGTAAATTCGTATGCCTTAATCAAGGATTCTATGCCGATGTCGTAACCACCTAGGCTTCTGCAGTCCAGTAAAGTTTCATAAAATTTTTGAAACTGGTTTGACTCGGAATATAGAAGCGCCAATTCATACCGGGGTGGAATGTAATCCGGACTAAAAGCGCAGATATATTCCAGCGCATCTATTTCCTTTTCAAGCAGATATTCGCGGTAAGCTTCTTGCGCATAAACGGATTTCAAATAATCAATAACTATGTAAATGATGAATTTGTTTTTGATTGTTGGTTTTATTCTGGGAATTTGTGAGACAAGGTTTTCGCAGATAAGTCTTTTTTTACTGTAGAAAGTTGTTCCCTTGTTGAAAATGGTTGCGTCATTGTTTAGCGGATTCAGGATTATTGTTTTTTCGACAAGTTCGTCAGGTTCTGAAATGATTCTCAAATAGTCTCCAGGTTTTAAGTTTTTTAGAATGATGGAAAAAATCCTGTCAGACAGTTTGTTGCATAAAAAGGATGCAAGGAAAAACAGCAGTGACAGTCCGAAAAAAAGAAATTCAATTGCGGGGTTGTCGATTGCCCTTATAAGGATTTGGAAAACTATAAAAAAAATAATCCCCATAATCCTGAAAAGCATCCTTAGAATCGAAGAAATTTTTCGTCCTTTGTTCAGGATAAAATATTTTGCAGGAGACGAATACTCAATTTTTCCAAGAATCTCTGCTGCTGTTTCGTTAATAGCGATTTTCATGTGGCTTGTGTTGTCGCTCAGAATTTCTGGTAATTTACCTGCATTTTGAATGATTTTTTCTTTTAAGATTCCGTAATCAATGTCACTCCTGGGAATAACAGCCTGCGTTATCCAGTAGTAGGCAATTTCAAATATATAATGATTCATGGAGGTCCCCTGTGTCAAAACTCGCACACCATTAATTGAGCCTGCAAACACCATCCCCGCTTTCGCATGCGAAAAATCCGGCGTTGTAGTCAACAGTTTCTGTATAGATTTTTTGGACATTGGTGATAAAGTCATCGACACAATCCTTGTGGACCAGTGCTATTGCGCATCCACCGAATCCGGCGCCGGTCATTCTGGCTCCGAGGCAGCCTTCCTGTTTTTGAGCTGTCTCCGCCAATGTATCCAGTTCTAGTCCTGTGACTTCGTAATCTTCTTTCAGCGATTTGTGTGAGGCGTTTAAAAGTTTCCCAAGTTCCATAAGGTTTTTGTTTTTCAAAACCTCCACTGCATCTTTTACTCTCTGGTTTTCGTAGATACAATGTTTTGCCCTTTTGAGTAAAATTTCATCCCTAATTGCGTCCTTTGATTTTTCCCATTCATCTGGAGTTAACTGACAGAGTGCAGTGATTTTTAATCCTGAGTCCTGAAGAATTTTCAATGCCTCTTCACACTGTCCACGACGCTCGTTGTATTTTGAATCAGCCAGCCGGCGGACCTTGTTGGTGTTCATGACCACAAATCTGTAGTCCCCTAATTCCAATGGAGCGTATTCATAATCAAGGGTGTCGCAGTTCAATTTGACGGCCGTGTTTTTCTTTCCAACCGAAATTATAAATTGGTCCATGATGCCACAGTTCACGTTCATAAAATTGTGTTCGCTCATCTGTCCAAGTTTCGCAATCTCAACCCGGTCGATTCCAAATCCGAAAGTCTCGCTGACTGCAAAGGCAAATCCGCATTCCAGAGCAGAGGATGAAGAAATTCCACCGCCAGCCGGAACATTTGATGCCATGAGGATTTCAAATCCACAGGGGAAAGAGAATCCTTTTTCCTTAACCTGGGCGAGGATTCCGTTAAGATAGTTGGCGTAGTCATTTTCCTTTTTGTATGAGAAATGGTCGTTTACATCAAATTCATAGGTTCCTGGAAAACGGACGTCATTGTAAACAATCTTTGTGTCCTTGCGTTTCCTGATGGCCACATAAAGGTACCGGTTGATGGCTGCAGGAAAAACCATTCCGCCGTTGTAATCGATATGTTCGCCGATGATGTTGATTCTGGCCGGGGATGAAAAAATTGAAACCTCCGCTGCCGTTCCGCCATAGAGTTTTATGAAGTCGCCGGCAAGATGTTTGATGTCGTATGTGCTTGAGGTTAAGGAATCAGTATTCATTTAGGTCCTCTTGGAAAAGTCTTCTGCTATAAAATTTTCTAATTCATTATAAAGAGAACATCTAAAAAATGCAATTTTTAGATGTAACTTTAAACTTGACGGGCATCCACTGCCAGCGATTGTCGGGAAGATTTATTTTAAAATTTTTTTTGTTCCGTAGTTTTATATGGCGGAAAAAAATTATATAATAGAAACGTACAGTTAAACTGATTGTTTTGATGAAACAAAATTACAAACGTCATTTTGGTGACGGATTTTAATATAAGGTTGCAAAGGAAAATGGAAAAACAGATTTATATTATAGGCCATAGAAATCCTGATACGGATGCCATTGTTGCGGCTACGGCTTATGCAAAATTAAAACAGTTGCTAGGGCACAAAGAATATGTTGCCGTCAGGGCAGGAAATCTTGCGCCTCAGACAGAATATATTTTTAAGCGGTTTAATTTGGAGCCTCCAACTTATATTCCGGATTTATTTCCAAAGGCCGGATATTACATGAATTCAAATGTAAAGACTGTCAACAAGGACGTCTCTCTTTGGGAGGCGGTTGAAAATATGAATGACAGCGAAGCCGATGTTCTTCCGATTGTGGATGAAAATAAAAAATATATTGGACTGCTGAATTACAGTTCCTTCGCCCTCAAGTCCATAAAGCTTTTGGACCCACGCAGGAATGGAATCTTTACGGCCAGTCTACATTTGATTGAAAAAACTTTGAACGCAACACCCCTTGTTGAGTTCAATCCGGACGAACAGTTCTCCTGCTCAATTATGGTTGGTGATGATGATTTGGAAACTTTTAAAAATCTTTTGAAGGAACATTCCAGTGAAAACATTATTGTCATAACCGGCGACCGTGAAGATATTCAGATGGCCTGCATTGAGGCAGGGGTCAAGGCTCTTATCATCACAAAGGATTATTCAATAAAAAAAGAGATTCAGGATTTGGCGAAGGAGAAAAAGGTTTCCATTTTGATAGGTCATGATTCAACAATGGCAACCGCAACATTGATAGAATATTCTTCTCCTGTAAGCTCCGTCGCGAATGCTGAAATTAAACCGGTGCATCCAGGGGATACAGTGCAGAAGGTGAGACCGTTGCTTTCCCAAAGTCCAAACCGCTGTTTGCCTGTGGTGGACGAAAATGGAAAAGTCGTTGGATTGATTTCCGAATCCGATTTACTTCGTGACCCAAACATTGAAGTAATATTGGTGGACCACAATGAACCGACCCAGGCTATTGAAGGATTGGAACACTACATAATCCAGGAAATAATAGACCATCACCGTATCAATACTTTTACCACAAGATATCCAATTACGTTAATAAACAAACCGGTTGGATCCACCAGTTCCATAATCTCTAACATGTATAGGGAGAACCGTGTACCTATTCCAAAGGATATGGCCGCATTACTGTTGTGCGGAATCCTGAGCGATACTCTAATCCTGCAATCCGCCACTACCACTGAATACGATGTCCTGACAGCAGAATATCTAAGCAGCATTGCCGATTTGGACATCCAGGAATTGGGCAATGACATAATAAAAAGTGGCAGTAGAATTGGAAGCCGTTCTGCAGAAGAAGTCATAAAACAGGATATGAAGGATTATGTTGAAGGAAAACTGAAATTCACCGTAAGCCAGATAGAAGTGGATTCAACAAGAGAAGTCCTGAAACGCAAAAAAGAATTCCTTGATGAACTGGAAAGCGTCCGTAAAGCAAACGGCAACCTGTTCAATGCATTACTGGTAACCGACATAACACAACTAAGCTCAATAATGTTCCTTGCCAGCGAACCAGATTTTGAACAGGTAGTACATTTACCACAACAGGACGAACACATATATTACATGAAAAACGTCGTATCCAGAAAAAAACAGCTGATACCACTTTTGACAGAAATGCTATCACAAGTTGAACAATAAAAAAAACTTTTGAAAAAACATGTACCCCTTTTACAGAACAAAAGTAAAAGGGGTATTTTCATAAAAAACAAGGCGTAGACCAACCCCTCCAGTGAGCAACAGACCCAAAGGCAAAGCCTTTGAAAACGGAAAGCGTAGCGTCCAACCCCCAGTGAGCAATGGTTCCAAAGACGAAGCCTTTGCCTATAAAAAACGCGTAGCGGGTGGACTGCAGAAAAAAAAACAGACCCAAAGGCAAAGCCTTTGAAAAAGAAAGGCGTAGACCAACGATCCCAGTGAGCAATAGTTCCAAAGGTGAAACCTTTGTCTATAAGAAACGCGTAGCGGCTGGACATCCGAAAAAAAAAGGTCCGCCAAAAAAACACATGCTCCTGCCGAAAATTCAAAGGGGTACATAGGGGCGAACCCCTATGCAGTGCCGCGGAAGGT
>JAZUKJ010000077.1:0-5240 GCA_045643225.1 Treponema sp.
TGGTTGGGCTTCGCCCATTGTTTTGAAAACTCATTGAGCGAAGTCTGTTTTATCTATTTCTTTCCGCCGAAAATCTTGAAACCGCCGAAGCCTTTTTTTTCTTTTGATTTTTCTTCCGGTTCTTCGTTTTCTGATTCCTCAGCAGTTTCCGGCTGAACTACTTGAAGTGCGGGAGTCGCTTCCGGTTTATAGGCCACCACCGTTTTTTTTACATCGTCCAACGCCTCGTCCAGAATCCTTAGAGCCATGTTCACGGCCTTGTTTGCTTCTGGCGAAATGATGTCGGAAATCTCCTGCCAGTTGTCAAAAATCTGGTTATATCCCTGGTTCATCCCAACGTAGCTGGACCATGGTGTTTTTTCCTGTTCCATATTGTTCTCCCATAAATTTATTAATCGGTAAAGTAAGTAAGGTGGGGGTTAGTCATTAAAGTTTTGACGGTCACTAAAAACTCACCTCAATTAATATTATACCTTCATAAAGAAAATTTGTTAAGTGAATAAATGTATGATAAAATTATGAAAACAAATGCAGGGGAACCTTATGCTTGAAATGGAAAAACTTTTTAAGGAATATGAAAAGCTCTCTTATGACGACAGGAGAGAAATGCTAACGGAACTGGCGCAGGACATTATCCCGGTGGTTGAGCTTATGACTAAGGGGAGAGAAAAATTTGAGCTGCTTGTTTTGGCTGCCTGTTCCGCGGATGGTAAGCTGGGGGTTGAGGAGTATGCCCTTGTAAGGGATGCCACCGGTCAGGATTTTTCATTTGACAGTCTTGCCCGGACTTTGGGGGATATTGATTCAAAGAATTTGCAGAAGGAAGCTGACGAGGCTGTGGATTCCTTTGGAGAAATCAGCCAGGAAATAAAATCCGAGATGGTTTCTTTCTGTCTGTGCCTTTGTTCCGCGGACAATAGATTTACGTTAAAGGAAAAAAGCTTCATAAAAAAGTTGCTGAAATAGTTATGCATTGGACCCCGGAAATGTCCACCGCCATCGGGAGGAAAAAATCTGGGGCCATTATTTTAGTTCGCGTTGGGGATATCCTTTTTTTGTGGCACAGCAATTATCAGCAGGATTGAAATCAGATATGGTAGTGCCAAAAGGATTGACGAAGGGACCGATGAAAACAGGCTGATGTTCTGGATGTTTGAGCTGGCGTATTCGGTAACAGCAAAAACCAGTACGGCTGCTACAACTATAAACGGATGCTTCCTTCCCAAAAATACGGCGGCCAGCGCAGTCCATCCTCTTCCACCGGACATTCCCGGGACATAAGATGAAAGCCTGAACACATACACGCAACCGGCGAAGGCTCCACAGAAAGATGCGATGAGCCACGACAGGCATCTGTATTTGTCGGATGATATTCCCTGGGATTCCAGCACATCCGGATTGGAACCTGTTATCCTCATTTTTAGTCCAGGTGTTGTCAGTCGTAGAAATGCAATCAGCAGTACCGAAAGTGTCAGACAGATTACCGTGGTCACCAATTTTGCGGTTGACGGATTGAAGCTGAACTCAGGAGAAAAAAGTACGCCCCTGGTTTTAAATACGACGGAAGAAATCAGGGTTGCCATTGAAGAAAAAATCAGATTCATTGCCAGCGACGAAATAAACATGTTGGCCTTTAGCTTGGTGGAAATCCGTTCCATCAAAAAAGTTGCCAGACAGGAAACCAGTAGGGACATGGCCGTACCAAAAATAAAAGAGCCCGTGACGGTGGAAAAAGTGTAGCACAAAAATCCGCCCAAACCGATTATGCATTCCATAAACATGGCGAGCCGTCCGGAATATTCGCTGACCAGTGCGCCCAGTGTAATTAATAGAAGTGGAGAAGCCAGATAGATGATTGAAACGACAGAGCTCATGATTTTTTTCCTTTCATTTGTTTTTTGTTGACCGCAACAGGAATGGCGACCGCAAACAGGATGCATCCCTGGATTATTCCGCTTATATCAAAACCGAACCCCTGGGTCAATCCAACTCTTCCGGCCGATGTGTATAGCCATGAAAGAAGAAGTGAGGTGGGGATGATGGCCAAAGGGTTCGATGAGGAAATCAGTGCAACGCTAAGGGCGTTCCATCCCATGCCGGAATAGAATCCGTTGTGGCAGGTGAAATAGGTTCCGCAGACCGCAAACATTCCGGTCAAGGCATGCAACGACCCGGACAGTGCAAGAGAATAATACGAGGTCTTAGCGGAGGAAAGTCCGGAGTAGGTCGCGAACAAAGGGGCCGTACCCCATAGCTTTAGCTTCCGTCCCACTGATGTCCTGGAAAAAATCAGATATGTGGCGACACAGAAGGCGATTGAAACAAAAAAGGTTGCCGTCAGTGGTGAAGGGGAAAGAATCTGCTTATATTTGAAGACGTCCTTTATGTATGGAAGCGCCAGCAGATTTTGACCGGTTTTGCTTTTCAGTGAAAGAATCGTTCCGTCTATCAACGGGATTGCGGCTGAACTTACAAGGAAGGTTGTAAGCAGTACCTCCGCGCCCCTGTATTCTTTTAGCAATGCGGATATCGAGGCCATGAATGCGCCGGACAAAATTACCGCAAGGATAGCAATCAGGAGCTGCAGAAAAGACGGAATTCCCATGTCGGAAGAAAGTATAAGGCCGGCCATGAATCCGCCAAGATATATTTGACCTTCGCCTCCAAGATTCATGTTTCCGCTTTTAAGTGCAATCGACGAACCGAGTCCCGCCAGCATAAGAAATGCGGCCGAGTTCAGCATGGATCCAAAATAGTAAAGATTCGTGAAGGTCCCTGTAAAAAGAAGCGAAATGGATTGTGCCGGATTTTTTCCAAATATAAAAATGACCGCAATACAAATCAGGATGCCGGTCACAGGAGAAATCAGTTTTTGCCATGAAAAAGTTTTTTTCATTTTTCCCTCCAGTTGATATAAAAGATTGCAACGTAAAATTCAGGCCGATGGGTTTCAATCATTTTTTTTCGAAGGTAAGGAAAGTTTTTCCACCTTCAATCGAATACACCCTTGAGCACAGTGTCATGGGAAAGTCTATGGAACCAATAATAAGGACCGCCTTTCCCTCTGCCACCAGTTTCGCTATCCTCATGGAAAGCTTTGACTGTGCCTCAATGTCCAGACCGTGCATCGGATTGCAAAGGATAATCATCCTTGGGTCCGTGGAAAGTTCCCTCTCAAGGATAAGCCGCTGCAACATTCCACCGCTAAGGCTGCTGCATTTTTCATCCGGATTTATATTGACATTGGCAAGTCCTATTAGCCGTTTTGCGTTTGCCTGCTGCTCCCGTGATGGCGCATAGACTCCAAGCATCTCCTGTACCGTCAGCCTTGGGTTGGATGCCCTGAAAGTTTTGTCGGAAGGGACAATGGCGCATCCATTTTTCCGGAGGAAAGTGGAGGTGAGTTTCTGTTTTGGAAGGGAAAGGGTTTTCATATTGTCGCCGAGGTTGAAAATTATTTTCCCCTTCGCGTATCCGGTGCTTATGCCGGTTATAAAATCTTCCAGCGTGTCCAGTGCGGCTTCCTTTATCCCTGTGACGGCGGTTATCTCCCCGTAGGAGGATTCGATGTTCGCTTCCAGCAACGCGGGACGGTCCTTAGGTCTGCATGATACATTTCTGAGGGCAAGGCAAGGAGGGCTGTCTTTTGTGGAAATGAAATTCGTTTTGGCATCCGGGGCGGCCCTTGTTTCGCCTGATATCGCTACGACATGCGCGCTGTATTCTTCCGGACTCTGGTATACAGCTTCCAGGATGCCTTTCTTTAAAACCGTTACGGTGTCGCAATAATTTTTCGCTTCGGCTGTGCTGTGGGTAATTACAATGATACCGGTTCCCGTCTGGGCAAGCTGTTTCAGGGAATTGTAAAGGTTGCGCCTTTCATCCAGATCCAGAAAAGCGGATGGCTCATCAAGAACCAAAAAGTCCGGGTGATGAAGAAGTGCAGTCAAAAGGGAGACATAGAACCTGTTGTTTCCTCCCAGGTCCTTGACCAGCGATTTCAAAGGAAGGTTTGGGGCCCACCGACTCTTGAGTTCAGAAAGTTCCTGGGGTGTCCTTGGTGGAATAAAAAATGAATTGCTTTTACGGGTAGCCAGGACAATGTTCTCCTCCGCCGTAAGGGAATTGGCAAGGAGCGGCCTCTGGTTTACAATCGCTATCCCTTTTTTCAATGCGTCCGCCGGTTTGGAAAAGCTCACGTTTTTTTCATCCAGAAACATTGAGCCGGAGGTGGGGAAATCCAGTCCGCAGATTATTTTTGCAAGCGTCGATTTCCCGGCTCCGTTTTCACCAAGAAGGCCATGTATTTTTCCTCCGGCAAAATCTACGGACACCTTTTCCAGCGCCGTCTTAAGTTGATAACTTTTTGTGATTTCCCGGAGCGATATTTTCATTTCCCTATCCTAGTTGTTGAATGTTGCTGGTGGCAGGACTGTCTTTCCGCTTATAATGTCATCAAGCACTGTGGCCATCTGTGCGCGTACATCCTCAGGGACGGACTGCTCGTACAATGGATCGTCGCTTATGTATTTGATGTAGCCTTCCTTGATTCCGACACGCTTTGTTGTTCCCCAGGAAGTTTTTCCGTTAAGGTATTCCAGGACGGCTTCCTTTGCGGCGAACCTCTGGGCGGTTGCGACTGAAGCGATGACAGTACCCGGAGCCTTTGCATAGGAGTTTTCGTCGATGAAGGTCAGATACATTCCGTGCTCCACAGCCGATGCCAGTACACCCTGGGCGGCTCCTCCACAGATCGGAAGGACAACATCAACACCTTCCCTTGAAAGGGCGTCAGTTATTTCGGCACCCTTCGAAGCGTCGTACCAGTTGCCAACAATCCTGAAGTCGCAGGTGGTTCCGGTGTATGCATCGTTTGCTCCCATCATGAAATAAGGGAAAAGGACATTGTTCATGACCGGATATTCCTGTGCCGCCACAAGCGCGACCTTGTGATTTTTTGACATAAGTCCCGCGATATATCCGCAAAGGTAGGTCTGTTCCTTCTGGTCGTAACTTACGCAGGCAATATTGTCGTTGCCATCCAGGGCGCCATCCATCATGACGTATTTCTGGTTCGTGAACTGCTTTGTCAGTTCGTCGGCCATTTCAGGAAGGGAAGGGTTTGACGAAAGGATTACGTCGTAAGTTCCATTCGCTGTGAGGGCCTTGAGCTGTGTTGCCCATTCCGCCTGATTGGTTCCGGCTTCCATGATATGGATTTTTGCCTTCTGGTTTTCATC
>JAZUKJ010000078.1:0-4327 GCA_045643225.1 Treponema sp.
CTGCCCCATGTCTGAACATGAAAAGGACCTTGAAGGCGCAGCCTTCAAAAAAAGAAAAAGCGAAGCTTAAACAGTCCCAACGCAGTTGAAAAAGTTCCCAAAGGCAGCGCCTTTGAAAAAAGGATAGGCATAGCCTAAAAAGTCCCAACGCAGTTGAAAAAGTTCCCAAAGACAACGTCTTTGAAAAAAGGATAGGCATAGCCTAAACAGTCCCAACGCAGTTGAAAACAGATCCCAAAGGCAGCGCCTTTGAAAAAACAAATCGTAGCTTAACCAGATTCTCAAAGGCAGCGCCTTTGAAAAAACTACTCGTCCCAATCCCCCGCAAGAGAATCACTGGCCCTGTCACTGTTGGCATTTGCTGCAGCAGCTCTCAGGTTGTTTGCTTTTTCTCTATATCCCTTTGCTTTTTCCGTATCGCCCTGGGATTCATAAAGGAGGGCAAGGTTCGTGTATATTGGACGGAAATTTTCATCTTTCTGCGTAGCATAGGACAATATTTCTATGGCCTTTTCATCATCTTTGAGCGAATGGTATAGCCTTGCTAATGAATTCAAGTTCTGGGAAGTTGTGTTTCTAATGTCAATCTTTTTCATGGCGGATAATATTTCTTCCAAAACTGTGCTGCGGTTTTTATCGTTCATGGTTTTTATGGTACTGGAATTCAATGCAATGGATGCAGCTGTCGAATCACTTGGAACGGAAGAATAATTTTCCCATGCTGAAGAGAGAGTTGTTATCTCATATTCCTCCTTTGAAATCTCCTTTGAGGCGGTTCTCCAGGCGGTGTCAAATCCTTCGGAAAGAATTGTTGTTTCGATCGGGAGCCATGCTTTTCCATCAATATTCAAGGCCATGTGTTCTGCATCAAGATTATCCCATACGATACTGTAGGCAATGCCGGTATTGAAGGCGGCAAAAATGTGACCTGGAGTTGTAATCAGGGCGGAGTTAATTCCAGCCCCTTCCATCAACGAACAGAATAGAGTTGTTATGTCGTCGCAATCTCCACCCTTAAGGCTCAAGGTATCGGCTGGGAACCGAACTGTATCCACGGCGTATTCATTGTTGATAACCTGGGTCACTGGTGTCACTGGATCTGAAACATAGTTCAACGGAATCGAACCTATTGCATTTGATATCTGGATAGCCTTTGTCAGGTTTGTTGATATTGTGTTTTCAAGTTTGTTACCCAATGCGTTGAATATGAAGTTGGTAACGGACTGGTCGTTTGGCTGAACAAAACATGCAACCATTGCAGTGTCCGCCCAGGTGAGTGCGGATTTTTTGTAAATGGTCACAGGTCTTGTAACAACTGTGCTGCACTGCTTGCCGTCTTCTTCCCACTTGATTGTGAACTGCATCTGAACGGGAGTCGCTTCATTGATTGCAAGGACGTTCTTATTAAGTATTGTGCTTACCGAAAGATATGTGTCGTCACCGGCGTTCAGTTTATTGACGGTTTCTCCCTGGCTAGGGAAGTCCATATATTTTCTAACGTAAGCTGTGGCGCTTATGTTTTTGATAGGTCTGTCGGAAATATTCTTGATCTGGATATAACCGGAAGGGGTGTTAGCGTAGACCGAAATCAATGCCGGGAATAGACAGTTCAAGTCAACTTCCTTGATTTCAAGGGAGAGTCTGTTGGCCTGTATGAAGGTTCCGTCAGTTGAGAAGGCGTTCTTGAGTTCCGCATACATTTCCTGGACCTCTGTATCCCAAGGAATCTGTTTTTTTAGTTTCTCTAAAAGCATCATCGCCTTCTGATATTCTTCCTTGGCGGTTTCTTCTCCGTATTCGTCAAACAGATTCAGAGCCTTTTCTGAAATCTCCTTCGCAGATTTTTTGTTTATGGCAACTTCGCACATAATTTTTTTCTCTGATGCACTGGAATCGGCAGGACAGATTTGCAGATAAAGAGTAAAGTTTTCAAGAGCAGAGTTATAGGATTTGTTTTCAAAATAAGATTCGGCTATGGTCAAATATCTCTTTGCCCTGTTAAGCAAAGTATCTTCCTGCTCCGGTGAATTATTTCCTGCGAATGCGGCGAGGACAGGCGGAAGTTTTGTATCCGCTTCGGCAATTCTGGTTAGACTCTTGTCGGTTGCGCTGTAAAGATAGTACATACCGTTTTGAGCTCCGGAGATACTGCCGCCGACAAAGGAATCATCCAGCTGCTTTGTCCAAACCAACTGTCCCTTGTTGTTGTATTTTGAAAATTGATTTCCTGTCAAAGTCAAAAAGGATTCGTCAGAAAGAATCTTAAGAGGTCTGCCATCTTTTGTTGGAATCTGAATTATGTCTTTAAGTTCGCCGGACACAGTGTAAACAAAAATTACATTGTTGCCGCCAAACCATAGAGTTTCATTTGGACCTCCCAAAATTGCTGTGACATTTGTGATAGGGAATTTTAATTTTTCAGCGGCGCCACTTTTTTGAGGAAAATAAACACAACGGTTGGTGTAAATATCTACAACAAATGGGCGGCCTGAATCAAAAAATCTAAGAATATTATTGCCGCTTGGAAACTGATACTGGACTGTCCCCAGACTGTTTCCGTTTTCATCAAATATGTAGACAGAGGGGAAAGACTTGTTTCCGAGAACCATATTTTTCCCGCTGCGTCCCATTACCCATTCCGTATCGGTTTTTGTTTTAGCAATCTTCTGGTTGAATGAAGCCTTTTCATCCCATGTACTTGAGAAGTCAGTTATTTTAGTACCCTCGCGGAGAACAAAAGAAAAATCATCTCTTGGAGCAATTGCAACAGGAGCGTATGAATATGACCCGGTGATGTTCAGAAGTTTTGTATCAATGATGATAGGCTCGGTAACAGATTTGCTATCCTCTGCCAACGGTAAAAAAGATTCCACATATTTTTCAAAAAGGTCCTGAACTGTTATGTTGGACTCATTTTCAAGAATATAGTTCATGGCTGTGATTTCATTAAAATCCTTGTCCCTGAAAGTAGTGGTAATATCATAGGTATTGGAATCCCAGCCCTGGTTGTGATGAAACTTGAAAGTCAATAAGGGAGCCAAAGTATCCGGGTCAATGTGGGTACTGTCATAGTCATCCAAATCCTTTTGCAACTTGGCAATCCTTTCGTCATATTCCTGCAGCTGCTCTTCTGGTGTCTTCCCGTCGTAACTTGTTATGACAAAAGAATATTTTTCCATTTCCTTAATTTCTTTCTCAAAACTTGCCCTTTGAGACTTTAAGGACTTGATAGAATTTTTAAGAGAATCCTTTTCAGATATTAACCAGCCTTTAGTTTTATCAATAGGGAGCTCATCATAATCAAACACTTGAATCCCCATTTCTTTTCCATAAGCCTGAATATTTTGAAAAGCGGCCTTCCAAGATTTTTTCAGCTGCTTATTCTCTTTATAAAAATCCGTCTCGATATTAGCTTTAATATAAAAATTACCGGCAAACACATTGGAAACAAAAAAAAGAAATGCAAAAACAAAAAAACATCTTTTCATAACCGTACCTCAAAAAACAGTGAATTTGACGTATTTAAGACATCCCAAAAAATCAGAGCCTTCATACCATAACGACATAAAGTATACATATATTCAGAATATAAAACAATTAACCCCAAATTGAGTTTCGAGAAAACGGAAAAAAAATTCAGCACAGTAAAGAAAGTCGTAAACAACATCCCCAGTGAGCAACAGACCCAAAGGTGAAACCTTTGAAAGCGGAAAGCGTAGCGTCCACCCCCCAGTGAGCAATGGTTCCAAAGACGAAGTCTTTTTCTATAAGAAACGCGTAGCGGCTAGACATCCGTACAAAAAAAGGTCCGCCAAAAAACACCATGCTCCAGCCGAAAATTCAAAGGGGTACATAGGGGCGAACCCCTATGCAGTGCCGCGGGAGGAGGGAGGAGGGAGCTCGCTTCTGAGTAGGGCATCCGCCTCCCTCCTTGCTGCCCCATGTCCGAACATGAAAAGCACCTTGAAGGCGCAGCCTTCAAAAAAAGGATAGGCATAGCCTAAAAAGTCCAACGCAGTTGAAAAACAGATTCCAAAGGCAACGCCTTTGAAAAAAGGATAGGCATAGTCTAAAAAGTCCCAACGCAGTTGAAAAAGATCCCAAAGGCGCAGCCTTTGAAAAAAGGATAGGCATAGCCTAAAAAGTCCAACGCAGTTGAAAACAGATTCCAAAGGCGAAGCCTTTGAAAAAAAGTAACGCGTAGCAAAAAACAGATTCCAAAGGCATCGCCTTTGAAAAAAGCACCTTTGAATTCCCCACTTCCATCGTTTTCTTTTCATTGACCACGAACCGCAAAATAGGGTATGATATGCAAACTGGATTCCTA
>JAZUKJ010000079.1:0-7309 GCA_045643225.1 Treponema sp.
ATCACAATAAAGAACACAAGAATCAATGCTATCAAAACTGTAACCAAAATACCAAACACCCAAGCCATTCTTTTTCCTCTCAATTTTTATTCCTCAACCTTTTTTCAAACTTGCATAGCAAAAGAACTTCTGTCCCACGCACTGTAAAGGTTATCCTCCGGAAGCCCGTCTGTCAATGAAGAAACTTTCGGGACTGGTTTTAGTTCATGCAAACCAGCGGACCCGCACTGCACGAAAAAAAGTCTTCAAGTTTTGTTGTTTTTTTGCAAAGCAAAAAATGAGAGCCCATTGGCGAACAAAACAAAACTTGACGCCCGTTGGCGGCAAAATCAAAACTTGTTAGCAACCGAAGGTTGCGACTATCTTACAATTTCCCCAAGTTTTGTTGTTTTTTTGCAAGGCAAAAAATGAGAGCCCATTGGCGAACAAAACAAAACTTGTTAGCAACCGAAGGTTGCGACTTGAACTTGTCGAAATCAAACAGCTGCAATGGAAATATTAATTCAAAGATTTTACGTTAGTAAAATCGAACCCGCGTGGCGTCATAAAAAAACACTGCACGAATAGGAATAGACGTGGTGGTTGAGCTTGTCGAAACCACCGAAACATCAACAGTCCGCCGAATAACAAGTGGACCCGCATTGCACGACCAGCGGATTGTAAAATCGAATCCGTGTGGCGATATAAAAATATCATCTCCCCCGAAAAACATTGCCCAAAACAAGAAAGTGCACTATAATTACATTTAAGTTTGGTTAAATATCGGAGAAGACCAGTGCTGAATACAACACTTAGCGATAACTGTCTCAACATAACAGCAAAACCCCAGGACATCCGTCTCCATACAGGCGGGTGTCCTTTTTTTTTTAATAATCCACCCATGCCAGACAGATATGATTGGCATACAAAACAGGAGGAAAAATAATGAAAAGAAAATTGTTTGGAATGGTGGCCACTGTGCTTACCATTGCGACGATGACCTACGCCAAGGAAAAGACCGTGAACGACGGAACCATAGGCAAATACGTGAAGATTGAAATTGAAAAGACCGGAGCTGGGGACCACGACGCAGTGGAGGCTGTCCAGCAAAAGATAGCGGAGGCTAAGTACGAAAAGAGGTTCCCCCGGGGACCTCAGATGAAGTCCATCCCAGAAAAGAACTGCAAGATGCTGGAAACCGAGGTCACGCAGAAGATGTACGCCTCCGTCATGGGAGAGAACCCAAGCTATTTCAAGGGCGACTGTCTGCCTGTGGAGAACGTCAGCTGGTACGACGCCGTCATGTTCTGCAACCGCCTGAGCGAGAAGGAAGGACTCACCCCTGTGTACGCGGTTGACGGAAAGACCGACACCAGCAAATGGAACTACACCCCCCACAAGGGAAACAGCATAAGCGGAAGCATAACCCAGAACACAAGTGCCCCCGGCTACCGTCTGCCCACGGTGAATGAATGGCAGCATGCCGCCAGGGGAGGGCAGAATCATGCGTACGCCGGAAGCGACAACCTGGACCAGGTAGGCTGGTACAGTAGCAACAGCGGAAACATAACTCACATGGCCGGGGAGAGGAAGGCCAACGGCTACGGCCTGTACGACATGAGCGGCAACGTGTGGGAGTGGTGCTGGGACTCAACGGGAAGCTCCAGATATTACTGCGGCGGAGGCTATAACAAGGATTCCGGATACTGCAAGACGTCAAGCAGGGACTATGGAAGCAGCAGGTACAGCAACGTGGGGTTCCGAGTAACCGACGGCATAGAAAATCTGCAGGTACAGACAAATAAAGATGCAGGAAAAAGAGAAGACACGAATGTCCGGAAGGAACAAACCTCCGGAGGACTTGTAGAAATGGTATCCATCCCTGGAAAAGATTTCCAGATGTCAAGGACCGAAGTCACCCAGGGGCTGTACGCCTCCGTCATGGGAGAAAATCCGAGCAGGTTCAAGGGCGATAGTCTGCCTGTGGAACAGGTAAGCTGGTACGACGCCATCGTGTTCTGCAACCGCCTGAGCGTGAAGGAGGGGCTTACCCCTGTTTATGCTGTTGACGGAAAGACGGACACCAGCAAATGGAACTACACTCCCCACAAGGGAAACGAAATAAGAGGAAGCATAACCCAGAACACAAGTGTCAACGGCTACCGCCTGCCCACGGTGGAGGAATGGCAGTACGCGGCCAGGGGCGGGCAGAGCTACATGTATGCTGGAAGCGACAACCTGGACCAGGTGGGCTGGTACAGAGACAACAGCGGAGACAGGACCCATCCGGTTGGGGAGAAGAAGGCCACCGGCTACGGCCTGTACGACATGAGCGGCAACGTGTGGGAATGGTGCTGGGACCTTCACGGCAGCAGCAACCGCTGCAACTGCGGCGGCAGCTACTACAGCTACGCCGACTACTGCGAGGTATCTTCCGAGGGCTACAACAACGCCCACTTCCAGAACTACAACATTGGCTTCCGTATTGTCCGTTCGGCAAACAGGTAGGAGCCGAAGCTCTGGGAGGACGGGCAGACATAGGCGTCAAGCCGAAACCGGCCAGCACTCTCGGTGCGGCGGCGATTGGGACAGTCTAATAAGTTAAGGGCATGGTGGTCATTGAGTTTTCGAAATGTCAATCATACTAAATGTGGTGGTTTCGACAAGCTCAACCACCGCAAAATATACTTTTAGGATAACCACAAAAAAAATTAGAAAAGAAAATGGAGACACATGAACATGGAAAGGAAAATCAAGATATTCGCGGCGCTGGCCCTTGCCCTGACCGCGACCCTCATGGCCTACGCGGCCGCCAAGGTTATTGACGAGAAATCCATCGTCAAGACCCTGGAGTCCAACACCAAGGAGACCCCAATCCAGGCCCGGATAGGCATACAGGGAATAGAGACCAACGAAGACGGGTCCATCGCCATTACCATGACCAGGGACGTCAAGGGAAAAAGCAACCCCACGGTCCTGACCAGCAAGAAGTTCACAATCATCAGCGGAATCGACCTGAAGGACATCGGCCAGAGGCTTGAACATGCAGGCCTCCCTTCCTATGGCGTCGAGTTCGTGCTGACCAGCAGGAAGCCAAAAACCTACACCCTCACAAAGATTGAAGGAATCGAGACCGTGGAGGAATACACCGACCGCCTCAACGGTGAGGAGCTGAACCGCCAGAAGCTTGCCAACGCGAAGGCCGGGCTGGGGAACATAACGGACCGCCAGTCGGCCTCCCAGAAGGAAGCCAACGAAAAGGCGGGCCTCGGAAAGATAACGGACCAGCAGGCAAAGACCCAGAAGGAAGCCAACAGGGCCAAGGGATATGGGGAAATCACCGACCATCAGGTGCAGACCCAGAGGGATGCCAACGAGAAGGCTGGCCAGGGAAAATACACCGCCGCGGAGCTTGGCAGGCAGAGGGATGCCAACGAGAAAGGCGGCCAGGGAAAGTACACCGACGCGGAGCTCGACAGGCAGAAGGAAGCCAACGAGAAGGCTGGCCAGGGAAAGTACACCGACGCGGAGCTTGACAGGCAGAGGGATGCCAACGAGAAAGGCGGCCAGGGAAAATACACCGATGCGGAGCTTGACAGCCAGAGGGAGACCAACGAGAAGGCTGGCCTCGGAAAGGTCACAGACTCCGACGCCAGGAACCAGAGGGCGGCCAACAAGACCGCGGGCCTGGGCGAGGTAACGGACCATCAGGCAAAGGCCCAGAAGGAAGCAAACAAGGCCGCCGGCCTCGGAGATATAACGGACCATCAGGCCAGAACCCAGAAGGCCGCCAACAAGGCCGCTGGACATGGAGAGTTCACGGACCCCCAGCTGGAATCCCAGAAGGCGAAGAACGATGCCGCTGGCCTGGGCGAAATAACAGATGCTCAGCTGGCAAAGAAACAGGAAAGCCTCAAGGAAGGGAAGGCCCTTGAAGAAAAAGGCCAGTGGATCCACGCCCTGTCCTTCTATTACGACAGGATGGAGGAGGCCCCAACCAAGGAATCCGCCGTCATACTCGCCTCCTACAACAGGATAGCGGACGCCATCAGGGAAGGAAAGCCCGGCCCCGGCGAGTACGACGTGTTCACCCTGTACGACGGCTGGAAGGCCCTGCAGCAGGAATACGAAAGCTTCTGGGCGGCCAGGGAGTCCGTGATTGAGGCTAAGCCGTCGTCCCTCACGAAGGGTGCGCTGGACTACTCCACAAAGACCTGCAGCTACACACTGAAGTTCACATGGAAATACACAAAGGACACCCCAAAATATAAAAGGCTCAACGAGCTGATGAAGGCCGGATACAAAAAGGCCTACAGGTCCGACTGGAGCGGAATGGAAAGCGTCTGGCCAAAGGACAGGGACTACACCGACACCGGAAGGACCTACACGGCCAGGTACATCATCGCCGACAAGAGCGGAAAGAACCTCATGGGAAGCCAGACCTACACGGTGACCGACAGCGACAAGGATTCCATAACCATAAGCGGTGTCAGCCAGAGCGCCATGGCGGCCATCGACAGCGGCAACTACCAGGTGAAGGTCACGGAGTACGGAACCATGGACTACAGCGAGTTCGAGACGGTGAAGATACCGGGAAGGAACCTGCGCGTGCTCAGGACCGAAGTCACCCAGGGGCTGTACGCCTCCGTCATGGGAGAGAACCCCAGCGACAACAAGGGCGATAGTCTGCCTGTGGGAGAGGTAAGCTGGTTTGATGCCATCATGTTCTGCAACCTTCTGAGCGAGAAGGAAGGACTGACCCCGGTGTACGCGGTTGACGGGAAGACCGACACAACCAAATGGAACTACACTCCCCACAAGGGAAACAGGTTGGATGAGGACAGGATAACCCAGGACACAAGGGCCACCGGCTACCGCCTTCCCACGGTGGATGAATGGCAGTATGCTGCCAGGGGCGGGCAGAGCTACAAGTACGCAGGAAGCAACAACCTGGACCAGGTGGGCTGGTACGAAGACAACAGCAAAGTTAACGGTAACTGCAGGACCCATCCTGTTGGGGAAAAGAAGGCCAACGGCTACGGTCTGTACGACATGAGCGGAAACGTAAACGAGTGGTGCTGGGACCTCACCGACTACGACTCCTGCTACCGCTACTTCTGCGGCGGCTGCTACGGCGGCTACGCCTACTACTGCGAGGTGTCCAACGGGGGCAGTAACGACGCCTACCTCCAGCTCTACGGCGTTGGTTTCCGTATTGTCCGTTCCGCAACCAGGTAGGAGCCGGAGCGCCGGGAGGGCGGGCAGGCACAGGCGTCAAGCCGAAGCCGGCCCGCACTTCCGGTGCGGAGGCGACTTTCACACAATCCTGCGTGCGCAGGATTGTGTGAAAAAAAATTGATCAAAAATGGACATCCCGGGCGGTCAGTTTCAGGGTGTCCTCAATTTTTAGGACCATATTCAGGTCGTTTTCATAATATGCAATTAAAAATTTGCCCCAGGAATTCTACTCCCTGGGACAAATTTTCAATTGCAGCTTGGAACAAAATCATGGAGAAAGGGCATGTGCAGAATAAAAAAAATCATAACGTTTCTGGTGTTTGGGGCTGTATCCCTGTTAGCGTTCCCTGCACCGAATGTGCAGGATGAAAAATCGATAGCAAAAACCCTCGAATCCAATGCCACTGAAACAACCATTGTGGCCAGCATTGGAATACAAAAAATACAGGCCCATGAAGACGGAAACCTGCTTATCACAATGACAAAGGATTCCAAAGGAAAAAACAATCCAACGGTGCTGTCCGGCCGGAATTTTATCATAAAGGGCGGAATTGAGCTTGAATACATAAACCAGCGCCTGGAATACGCCTCCCTGCCATCCTTCAAAGTGGAATTCGTTTTGGAAAGCAAAAATCCAAAAACATAT
This sequence comes from Treponema sp., assembly GCA_045643225.1. Taxonomy (GTDB): domain Bacteria; phylum Spirochaetota; class Spirochaetia; order Treponematales; family Treponemataceae; genus Treponema_D. Next base: position 5,864 of record JAZUKJ010000079.1, read on the forward strand.
CTGCTAAAAAAAATCGAAGGAATAGAGACTGTTGACCAGTATCTGGACCGGCTCAGTGGCGGCGAACTAAGTAGGCAGCGTCAGAAAAACGAAAAGGAAGGCCTTGGAAAAATAACGGACCAGCAGGTGCAGGACCAGAGGAAAGCCAACAGTAAAAAAGGGTTGGGTGAAATCACTGACGCAGAGGTGGCCGCGCAAAGGTCAGCAAACTCAATGGTCGGCCAGGGAATGTTCACTGACGAAGAGCTTCGGCTTCAGGCGGCTGCCAATGAAAAAGCGGGTCTGGGAAATATCACCGATGCGGAAAAGAAATACCAGATACGGTGGAACGAAAAATCAGGACTGGGAAGCCTGACCGACGCGCAGGTTGAATCCCAGAGGCTGCAAAACAGATCCGCAGGTCTTGGAGACGTCACGGATTATCAGGTGGAAATCCAAAAGGAAATCAACAGGGATTCCCTCCTTGGTGACGTCACGGATTACGAGGCTGAAGTCCAGAAAATGTCCAACGAAAGTCAGGGACTTGGAAAGCTGACCGACGCGCAGGTAAGGGAGCAGAAAGCTGTGAACAAATCCGCAGGCCTTGGTGAAATAACGGACCCTCAGGTTGAACTCCAGAAAGCGGCCAACGAAGACCGGGGATTGGGATACATAACCGACTATCAGGCAAGTGAGCAAAAATCCTTGAACAAATCCAGGGGTCTGGGAGAAATAACGGACTGGCAGGTTGAGCTCCAGAAAAACGCCAATGAAAGGGAAGGCCTTGGAAGAATCACCGACCATCAGGCAAGTGAGCAAAGGTCCATGAACAAATCCAATGGGTATGGCGAAATTACGGACAGGCAGCTGGAAACTCGGAGACAGGAAGAAGAGGAAATGGAAAAACTTGCAAGGCTGCAGGAAGAGGAGAGGTTGAAGATAGAAAAAAGGAATGCCCAAAAAGAGAAACGTGATAATTTTCTAAGCTCACAGATTCCCATATCAGGATGCATGTTGGATTTCAACTATGGAAACCTGGGGGCGTTTGATTTTGGCTGGGCCTTCCCAATCGGAAAGAATTTTTTCCTGGAACCCTATATCGGGGCCGTCGGAGTTAAAGAGGATAAAATTTATGGCACCAATGTTCGTGAGGAAAAAAACTATGGATTTAACGTTGGCATGTGTGCCGGCGTAAGCTACAGCTTGAAATGTGGTCCCGGTGCGTTTGACACTTACGCCTCGGTCGGAATGGGATATGTAAAGACGGACAACCATTATTTGGATTTCAACATGCACCTTGGTGTCGCCTACCTTGTCCCGACCAAGATGGGGGCAGTCTGGGGACCGTATGCCGATGTAGGCTTCATGACAGCCGGAAAAGTGTCCTTCGAAGGAAAAGTTGGCCTGGTGATTCCGTGGTATGTATTCGTTTCGTTGCTGTTTGGAATCATAAGGGCGTGAAAAAGT
>JAZUKJ010000080.1:0-5283 GCA_045643225.1 Treponema sp.
GGCAATAGATAAATGGGAAATCGTCATTGGATGTGAAATCCATACCCAGCTTTTGACAAACACAAAGGCCTTCTGCGCCTGCGAAAATAGATACGGTGGAATGCCAAACACAAGGGTCTGTCCAGTATGTCTTGGTCTTCCTGGAGCAATGCCTAGAATCAGCAAGGGATATGTGGAACTGGGAGCGGTTGCCGGACAGGCCTTGAACTGCAACATCGCCCGTTTCACAAAGTTTGACCGCAAGCACTATTTCTATCCTGACTTGACCAAGGGATACCAGATTACCCAGTACGATATTCCTCTTTGCACCGACGGTTATGTTGACCTTCCAATGCACAAGCTTCCAAAGGAGCAGCAGCTGGGTGGAGAAAAGTGCCGCGAAAAGAATTTCATCGGCCAGGACTGCATTCAGGAAAACGGAAAATATCGCCGTGTCCGTGTTGAACGAATCCACCTTGAGGAAGACGTAGGTAAGTCCCTTCACCTTCAGGGAGCCCACTCATACATTGACTACAACCGTTCAGGAACTCCGTTGATTGAAATTGTCACCAAGCCTGACATGACTTCCCCGGAAGAGGCCGCCCTTTTTATGGAAACGGTCCAGGAGATTTTGCGCTATGTGAAAGTAACCAACGGAAACCTTGAGGAAGGAAACATGAGGTGCGATGCCAACATCAACCTGAATGTCTGGGAAGATGGAAAGCTTTACCACACACCTATTTCCGAAATCAAGAACCTTAACTCTTTCCGCATCATCCGTGACGCCTGTACTTATGAAGCAAAACGTCAGCTGGAGGAATTCATCAATGACCGTCAGGAGTTCAACCCTGGTTTCAAGGTGACAATGGGTTGGGACGATGAAAAGCAGCAGACTGTTGTTCAGCGTACAAAGAACTCCTTTGTTGATTACCGTTTCGTTGTTGAGCCTGATATCAAACCATTCAGCGTCAGCGAGGAACTGATTTCTTCCGCAGCAAAAAAAGTTGGGGAGCTTCCAGAGGCAAAACGCAACCGCTTGAAGAAGGAATATTCCCTTTCCGATTTCGATGTGGAGACTTTGACTTCAACCCGCGAGCTTTCACTTTGGTTTGAGGAAGCCGCCGACGGTGCAAAGGATGTAAAGAAAGTTGCCAACTGGATTCTTGCGGAGCTTCTTGCTGTCCTGAACGAAAAGAACCAGACCATCAGCGACATTTCAATCACTCCAAAGCACATCACTTCTTTGGTGAACAACATTGAGGATGGAAAAATCACTTCCGCACAGGGAAAAGAGGTTTTTGCCGAAATGCTCTCCAGCGGAAAAACTCCAGATGAAATCATCAAGGAAAAGGGTATGGAAGTTGTCAGCGACACTGGAGCCATCGAAGCTATTGTTGATTCAGTCATCGCCGCAAATCCAAAGGCCATTGAAGATTTCAAGAGCGGAAAAACAAATGTCATTGGATGGCTTACCGGTCAGGTAATGAAACAGTCCAAGGGAAAAGCAAATCCAAAAACTGCGTCGGCACTTGTTAATCAAAAGTTGTCGGCACTGTAATAGATAAAAGGGCAAAAGGGACTTAATTAAATTTTTCGCTTTCGCCAGAATCCGTTTCAGAGTAATGGCTTCCGCACTTCGTTTGTGCAGATATTACTCTGCTCCGGCCTTCTGGCTACGCGAAACACTTGGTTAATGGTGCTTTTGCCCTTCTCTTTTTTTATACACTCACCAAATCCAGCTTGTTTTTTGCGGACCATTTTCCGAAGGCCTTTTTGCTTTCTCCGGATGGCAACTCGTTGTGGGGGCCTCTTGCCTGCACTACTGAATTGTTTCTGATTTCAATGCAGATTTTTGGCTCCCCTTCTTTTTCTGCGTAGACGATTGTGCAGGAATTGTTTTCAATTCTAGTGGCATAAGAGGCAACACAGTTATGCAGTTGTCCACCTAGTTTCACTAATGTCTCACTGTCCACTGGCAATCTAAAAATAAATCCATCAATTTTCATTTGAAATCGTTTTTGTGAAGGCCTGTAATTAAATCTGATATTTTCTCGGTCTTGGGTGTAATAGATTTTTGAGAGCAGGTCGTGATTGTATCTAGTGAACCCGTCATCCATGATATCCTTTTTTAGTTCATCAGGAACTTTGTCCCAATATTGGGTCAGCATTCTCAAGCAGTCTTCAACATAGTAATTCTTTTGCTTAGCAAAAATGTTGAACAACTTGATCTCATTTTTTTCCCGGACGACATACCTCGCAAATCTTACGAACTTTTCTTTGGAATCCACAATCATACTGACCAGATCCTTTGATTCAAGAAATCTGTTGATAATATTTTTATCTTTCAGACCGGAATCGCAAAGATATTTGTATGCCAAAAGTGATTGCGGATTGCCAGAAAAAAATTTTCTGATGCTGCTGTAGCTTTGGATATTTATCATGCGACAAAATTCGTTGTAACAGTCGCTACGATTTCTGTCCAAAAATGCTCCGTTTGTAAAATCCAATGCGGAATCGGAATCAGCAACGGTAAAAAGATTTGGCTCGTAGGGATATTTTACGACCGCTTTCAAAAAATCAAAGCCGGTGAAAAAAATATCTTCCGACAATTTTCTTTTGGCCCAGGCATTTCTCATGGCAAGGACTTTTTGTTTTACGAAGGAAAAGATTTCTGGTGGAATAAAATTGTCATCGAATTTTTCTCCATGCATATAAATATTAAAATCAGACAAAGTATAGAAACGGCCATCTTCAAAAGAAAAACGGATGCAGCGCTTTTTATCTTCAAATCGATAGTTATCCCCAATCCCAAAGCACAACTCGAAATCGAAAATCATCTTTGTCCAATTCAGGATTAGTTTTGCCCCATAATAATTTTTCAAAACACCGGTGGAGTCGTATCTGAATTTTTCTGTTTCTATGGCATTCTTTTTCGCGCATCTCCGCTCGTAATCTTCTTCGAAATCGCATAGAGGTTTTGAAAGGGTACGGTACCTGGGAAAAACATTTTTTTTACCCCAGATAATTTTTTCCTCCTCGGCTACTTTCTTTTCCAACGGCTTGCGACGAGGAATTTCGACCACATATCCACTAAGTTTTATGTTGTCCTGATATTCGACATAATCTTCGCCATAAGATTCTATATAATAATATCTTATGTTGCTGTATGGCATTTTCATTCTTTTCGCAGTAGAATCACGAACAACAAAACGGACCAGCTTCTCGTTGAGAAAAATATAAAACTTGTGGGAATTCATTTTCCTATAGAAATAGAATTCCTGGATAACATCTCCTTTGCTTTTTAATTCCGGCACCTCAGATGGTTCGTCGCAAATTTCTTCTGTAATTTCTTCTTCGACAAAATCATTCAGTGTTTCGTTTACTGGAGTTTTATTTACATTTTTGCAGGTCTTTTTCTTATTAAAAAAATTATAAAATCCCATAAAATTCCTCCATAATAAAGAAGTCGCAACGCAAACTCCAAGAGAAAGAATTCGCACCATCCGTGTAAATCCTTTCGTCACTCCTAAAGGTCTTCATCTATTGCACTTATTTCACAAGAGTTAATCATGCACTTTATTACATAGAGTATCGTATCCTGACACATTAGGCCTTCGTTTTCAGTGACTTCTTTTATGGTCCAATCATCCTTAATCATTTTCCAGGAAACCTTGGATACGGACTCTTTTAGTTTTGCTTTTATATCGGCAGGTGTATTCGCAAAGGCTTTGACAATCGTTTTATAATCCACATTCCTCAAGACTCTTTCCAGCTCCCTGGAACTTAGTTTGGAGATTCGATAATTGAATTCATCTTCATATTTGATTAGATCAACAAGCAAGGGATTTTTTTTGTAAAGCTCATCCTGCAGATCATGGAAATTGAATTTAGCCGGAAATAAGCTATCGATTTCATCAAGCATCTCAGGGGAATTAAATCCGTTGGAATTCAGAACATGGGCTGCCTCGCTTTGGACTTCAGGATCAATGGTATCGATGGACTGAGAAGACTCCTCCAAATCTTTCTTAAAATCATCCGTAAAAAAATCAAGGACATAATCAGCGGAATCAGGATCAATGGAACGGAGATAATGATACACGTAGGAAAGACTTTTTTTATAACCGTAAATCAAATAGCTTTTCAAAACATTAGCCATTTCTTTTCCCACGGAATCAAAACAATTTAAAAATTCCTGTCTGGCGATTTCAATTTCATTTCCCATAACAAACCTCCTTTCACCGTTCCGCTTACCGCTCCTAATAATATAGGACAAAATTGAAAATCGACAAATTAAAAAATCCATTTCCCAAGACTGGAAAATGGATTCAATGATTTTAATTGTTAGCGATACCTTTAATACCGCACGTAATAAACATCCCCCGTTCCATCAACCTGATAAATCATTCTATCGCCAGAAAGTTTTAGAGTTGGCATAATGACTCCGCCATATTCTTTGTCAGGGATTCTTGCAAACAATTCTTTCCAATTGTTTTGCCCCCAAGTCCCTTCATTCATTTTTGTTTTTTCGCCATTTACGATTGACCAGATTTCAAAGGATTTGTCAGGATTAATCACCAGTTCAATTGTCAATCCCAAATCAAAAAGTTTGTTCATGCCGCTGTCCGCCGAAGAAACAGAATGCCATGTTCCGCAAAAATTTTTCTTCGCAACTTTTGGTCCAACCACATTATAGACCACAACATAAATTGCAAAAGCAATCACACAAAAAAGAATAACCTTTCCTTTTGTTTTCATAAAATACCTCCAATATTTTATCCAGCGAATTCCGGTGCATCTGATTTTTTCACTGAATTCGCAATGAATGTAACCCATCGGTACGAATCAATCACTACCAAAAAAGAAATTCTTTAATCCACAACCCCACCAGGTTAAAATGGCAGCCGCACCTAAAGTCAGGAAAGGATGAGCAGCAAAATCTTTTCTTGTAAAAACACACATCAGCCATTCACCGCCGTGGGTGTCAGTCATATAGGCAGCGAAATAAATTAATCCATAATTTATAAGAGTCACCAAAACAAAACCCAATTTTCCCATGACTACCTCCCATGAAAAGTCAATGAAAAAAATATCAATTTTTGAAATTGACTTTTTACGCACATCCGCAATGTAATGAGGATGTGCAGTTGATAAAAAATACTATTCAGAGATGCCCTAGATAAAAGCTACGCCATTTTAGTAGCTTTTATCTTACACTCCATAAAATTATCCAGGTAATTTTTATTACCGGATAATTAGATATAGGGCGAAAAAGTTTTTTTGACAAATGATTATGACAAAAAACCT
>JAZUKJ010000081.1:0-4965 GCA_045643225.1 Treponema sp.
GGGATTTGGGCATACATGAATTTTGATGTATAGATAATCTATTCTGTATCTTTTCTAGATGATATGTCCTTACCCTTAGACGCTGAATTTAACTTATTGAGCAATCGGTTTAACAATTTATTCTTTTTGTCGACATTTACCCGATAATAATTTTCATCAACTCTTATTAAATCTGTTTCACCCACTAGAATTTTTTTATAGTTATCATCGTCTTCTAAAAAAATTATGCATTTTATTACTACATCTGCATCTGAAACTGGATAATATTGTTGCAATATTTCATTGTCTGGTTCATTCGTAAACCATGACATATCAATAATATGACCAGGCAGTTCCGTTACTATGTCGTTTTCTGCAACCAAGTTTTTTATTTCTTTGTAGATAATATTGGATTCAATGGGATTTAGTTTGCATCTTTTTTTTGCATATTTCACAAACACTTCCTCATTTGTGTACGGAATTGGATATCGTAATGCATATGCCTCATAGTTATCCTTTCCATCATCGGGATGGTTATATTTTGAATCTCCCAAGATTGTAATTTTTTTTCCGCTGAGCATGTACACCATTGTTCCAATGACCACAAATAAAAACAGCGATATAAAAACATATTTCTTTTTCATTTGTCATTTAACCATCCCGTGTTGAAAAATATTAGTAACGGTTAGCACATATTCGCTACCCGTAATTTCGTAATACCATTTCCTGCTAGGTTTCTCATTTAAATCTAGCGCAGCTAATACTTCCATTGCGGTTGCAAACTCTTCAAGATAGAACTCCTTTCTGGGAAGAACTTTTATTATGCGGACGTTCATATCTGTTCCAACCGATACTTTTAGTTGAGTTGTTATAACCATTTTCTTTAGCAGATGAAACTGTTATAGAATATTTTGAATCGTTCTTTAATGACCAAAATGCAACCAAATCACTACACTTTTATCAGAATCCTGCGGTTTAGTCCAGTACCATGACTAATTTTTTCAATGGCGATTACAACCAACAATCCGCGGCGGATGGGAATAGCTGGGGGATGCCTTGAAAAAAAAGAGGAAATAGGATTAATCAATTTATCATTTATTGTTTTTTCGCTTTATAAGTTTATCTATAAAAATACATATTATCCAATTGAAGAGAGCAAACAAAAAAACAAACATTAAGCCATTGAGTCCATCAGTAAATGGATAGTTCAAATAATCAACAAAAGATAATCTTGGCTGCCTGTTGTTGATATAATTGTACGCAAAACTTGAAATGTATGAAATGACAAAATAAAAAAATGGATAAAAATATTTAAGCCGGAGTTTTCTATCAATAGAATTTGTACCCAAAATAGCAAGTCCATTAATCAGTACAACCAGTTTCAGTGAATAGAAAGATTCGTTGGAAACAAAAACAACAAAAAAAGTAATCAGATATAGTATTGTATATGCCGTTGCATAGCTAATTATCCAGCGATTTGTTTTCATTTTTTTCTGTCGAATTTACAAGCCGATATTGATATTACTATAAACATCTGTATTTATTCTATTTCCAGATAAATCGCATTCATATGTTTCATACAATTTTCCATCCTTGTAGAACATAAACTCTTGTTTATCGCTTACCCTTATTATAAGTCTATAAATGCAATTTTCATTTGATGTTTTATCAATAAGCTGCAATAATACTTCATTATCTTTTGAATAGATTATTGAAATATTAAAAAAATTTTTATCGGCCTCTATTCTGTTTGTAATTGTATTTTCTGTTAAGAAAAAAATCTTCGAGAGTTCATCCAAGCTATCAGGAAAAAAGAAATTTACAACATAATATTCGGAAAGATATTTTCCAAACATTTCAAGTTCCCCTTTTGCAGTAATTTGGCGAGCAAAAATAGTCTGAATAGTGAAGATTAAAATAAAGATTACAGATAAAATGCGTTTCATAACAATATCCCACTCTTAAATAGATTCAACTTCTGAAAATATCTTCATCGTCCCCTCCATCCGGGGCCATATACTTTTAACAGAAACCCGCGGTTCAGTCCAGTACCAAGACAAATTTTTTCAATGGACTACTGGATGATTTCTCGTAGTTTTAATGTATCAATTATTCCAAAGATAAAACCTATCGCAAGGGCTACAATTAAAATAATTTTTCTCAGTACATCCAAATCTTTTTTTGCCTTGGTTTTGAATATTGGAATACTAATCAGCAATACAAAAATAAATGAAACGAAAAAACCTGATAGTTTCAGTTTCGTGGTAAAAAAATCAGTAAAAGGGCTAAACACGGTCATAATAATTTTTTGTTTTGGATTCATCATTTTTGCCCCCGTTATTCAAATACAAATTCAAACCGACTCAATCGGTAGTTCCGTGAGGCTGTATTTATCTGTATAAAAAATTGATTGTTAATAATCCTATAATCTTGTATCTCCTTCATTTTTTTTGTGCTTGAATTAAATATAAGATTGAGTCATTTTTTATCACACATTCATCATCAATAAAAACCGTTAATGGTTCATATTTACCTTTAATGTTTAATATGGTCATGAAGGACTCGTCTTTCAAAATTAGTTCATTATCATCATATAACCACAAATATTTGTTACTTGCGAAATACCACGGATAATTTGTTTTGAATATTTCACTTCTTGTATTGAGAACTTCCACATCTTTTTCATCATTTATATATTTTGCATTCTTATATTCCTTTGCATACAACTCAATGTGCAAAAAAAACAATGATAAATTAATTAGTCTAAAGACCTTTGCATTCAACTGTGTCATATACATAAATCTCATACGGCATTCTTCCTAGAAAATCTTTTTCGTCTTTAAAACTTTGGATTTGGATTGTTGCCGAAGTACAATGCATTATTAAATCAATACTTACTTAAATATTCTTCCCACGTGTCAGGATATAATTTTTTTATATATTCAACAGTGCTGCCCATTGGTTGAACACTTGCATAATCGACACCCTGCCTTTCAAATTCCTTAATAATCTCTTTTTTAATGGCATACTCTTCTGAGTCAAGCGGATATATCCACCAGTCCTTTAATATAGAAACCGGTAAGCATTCGCTTTTTTCTTCTCCCTTTAGAAGAACATAATCCGGTGTATAATATGGCTGTGTAATATCAGCTTTTAATTCAACTATGAAATAGTACGCCATTTTTACATCCGGAATATTTAATGCCATTATTGCAGCCGTACATCCATCAATATCTTTTGCATTAAGATTGACCTTTGCGGTTTCTATCAGGAACTTTGCTTTTTCCATATTACTTTTCTGTTCAGGAACATACATTGTCGGTAGTTCCATAAGAGGAGTCCGGCCTTCAACGAATCCCACAACATCTTTTACTGTATTTATTGGTATTTCAGCATCGGCCCCATTTTCTATAAGGAGCTGAAAAAACTTTATATCAGCAGAGTGTTTCGCAGCTATAAAAAGAGGTGTCTCCCCTGATTCTGACGACCGTATATTCGGAGACATTCCAAGTTCCAGCAAGGCCTTTGTGGACTCGTATTTTTTCATTTTCACGGCAAAATGCAGCACCGTGTAATGAAACTGTTCATCCTCAATGTACATTGCATCGGGATTCTTTTTGCAAATCCTGTTTATCTGGTGAACGTTTTGGGACATCACCGCTTTTGATAGTTTATGTGCCTCCGTCCCTCTAAAAACCTTCGTGTTTTTGTCTTCTAAACAGGAACATCCAACAATCAAGAGTGCTGCAAATATAATTAGAATAGGAAATGCTAAAAAAGACTTTTTCATCATTCAATATCCACCTTTTCATTTCATTGCTTTAATGACTGAGCCAAAATGCAACCAGATCGCTGTATTTTAACAAAAATCCGTGATTCTTTCCAGTACCATGACCAGTCTTTTCAATGGTGATTACGAGCGACAATCCGTCATTGATGGGAATAAGCATGTAGGCAGAAATTATTTATCAAACGATTTAATAATGTCTATTGTTCGGAAAATTAAATTGTTATGAATTCATATCATCTTCCAATCGATTTTTTTATTCAGTTTGTGAACACTTTTTTTTATGTCCATACAAAATTCTTTTATGCTCGTGTCCAATTCATTTATAGGAACAGTAATAACACAGCTTACGTCTTTTACCCTCTCTTTATACTTCTCCCCCCTTTTCGTATTCGTCGTGCCTGGAGTAGGGAATTTTATTGATAATTTTTCATCGCACCGGGAAGTATTCAGATTCACCCAGCGGTCCTATATACATGATTTCTTTAATGCTGTCCCCTTCTTCCAATATATAGAACTTTTGAATTGCCTTTATGGTAACTGTCTTTTTTTCACCCTTTTTTATAAGATAACAGATTTTTTCAAGTTCTTTTTCTGGCAAGGACTTAATATTAAGAGGAATATATGGATCTCCTATAATGCCGTCATAACAGTAACAGCCTGTATCTGTTTTAAGTCTAAAACTGTCATTTATAATAGTCACTTTACCATTGGAAAAATTGCCTCCATAAAATAGAAATGCCTTTAATACATAAACGTCATTATCGCTGATATTTTCAACGGTTAAATCCAAATCGTATTCATCACCGTTCTTTTTACAATCAATCTCAATATTAAAGGAATTCTCATCAGCAAAAAAAATTTCTTTAGCGAATCCAAGACCGGCAAAAAAACAAACAAAAAACAATATAATAATTTTTTTCATAATCATCCTACACTCGATTTCTATAGTCGTAACTTGAAACATCAATAAAATATTTACTCGACAACAATATCTGTATAAGATTATCATCGATATACGTATTTTATTTTATGAATTCAATCCAATCATTAAGAGCCATGCAATTTGTTAGACTTGAATCTACTTTTATGAACATCTTTATTGTCGAGTTTAAATCCATGTCATCCACAGAAAAATTTGAAATGTCGTAAGAAATGACGGCTCTCCATCCATCTTCTAGTTGTATAAAAATATATAC
>JAZUKJ010000082.1:0-5258 GCA_045643225.1 Treponema sp.
CTTAGGACTTTCACTTGTAAAATCAGTAAGCGATTATCTGGAAGGAGAAATAGTCGTCGGAAAAAGCATCGACCTTGGAGGGGCAAGTTTTTCCTTTATATGCAATTCCTGAAATAACACAATTATGACATAATTTTGACATATTCTTTTTATAGTATATCACCTGTAAAAAACAAACAAATATTTTACAGGAGATTTACTAATATGAAAAAAACTACATCAGTTGTTTTAAAGCTTGTGTTCATTGGGGTCATTGTTTTGATTCTTTGTCTTGCAAACCTTTTAATCGGTGGACAGATGAAGAACAGGGAAAACATTTACGTTGATTCGCAATACGAAATATCCCACAGCGCCGGTGGATATTTTTCCCTTTACAGCGCCTACATTGCTGTTCCTTATGACTACACTTATACCGCAACCGAAAACAATCAGGTTCATGTAAAAAATGGAAAAGGTATTAAAGTCTTTAATGCAAAACACATCAATTATTCTGCGGATTTGAATTCTGAAATAAGGCATCTAGGAATTTATCAGACACCGATTTTTACTGGTGAACTAAAGATTGATGCGGTCATTGAAGTTCAAAAACTGGAGGACGCAGATAAATGCAAATATTATTTTGAAAAATCTTTCTTGATAATTCCAATATCCTCCACTTCGCTAATGGAAAGGTCGACATTTAAAATCAATGGAGATGATTACGAAACTTTCTATCATTCCTATTCCGAGGGAATACAAAATGACAAAGATGGAATCGCGTGTAATCTTAATATCACAAAATCCGGTATCTACAATTTCTCGACAACATTAAAGATTCGTGGAGCAAAAACATTTAGAATACTTCTCGATTCATCAGAAACTAAACTCAAAATTAAATCCGATTGGGTCTCACCAGGATTCACCGAATTTACATATCTTCCGGATACAAGGGAGATTACAAACAAAGGTTTCACTGCGGAATGGAACATTCCTTTTGCATCAGAAAATGAAAGGAACGACATAGGATTCAATTTCATTGAGCCGGTCAACCTTTACAAAAAATTGAACCGTGCATACAACTACGCCTTTATTTTTATAATTGTGCCGTTCGTAATACTCTTTCTGTTTGAGCTTCTTGCAAACGTCAACCTTCATCCAATCCACTATCTTTTGTGCGGAGCTGCAAGTGTCATTTTCTTCCTGCTTCTGCTTTCCATATCGGAACACTTGAACTTTACATTGGCCTATCTTATTGGAGCATTCGCATCAGGAATTCTGGTTAGCCTGTATGTAATTTCCATTACAAAGAAAATCAAGCTTGGCGGATTGATGAGTCTTATGTTCATCCTACTTTATTCATACCTGTTCTTCTGCCTAAAATCTGAAGACTATGCACTCCTGATGGGTTCAATCTTTGCATTCATTCTTTTGGCCACAGTGATGTTCCTTTCAAGAAAAATTAACTGGTCAAACTTGAAAAAAAACACTCATACTGATTTAATAGAAGAATGATTATTGCATTAGTCGATGATGAAAAGAATGTCCGTTTGGCTGTTAAGACTTTACTATCCAAAGAAGGATTTGAGGTTGTTGAATATTCAAACGGACAGCTTGCATGGGATGCTGTTACAAGCGGCATTGTTCCTGATATTTTTGTGCTTGATATTATGATGCCCGTGATGGATGGAATAACGCTGCTTAGAAAGCTACGGGAAAAAGGATACAAAACTCCGGTCATGTTTTTGACAAGCCGCGATGAAGAATTTGATAAGGTCCTTGGTCTGGAACTTGGGGCCGATGATTATCTTTGCAAACCTTTTTCTACAAAAGAACTTGTGGCACGCATCCATGTAATACAGCGAAGAGTCGTCCGTACATCGGAAGCCGAAAAAATTGTAACATACAATAATATATGTTTGAACAGTTCTTCTTATACCGCGACAGTTGATGGCATTCCGCTACCCTTGACCGTAACGGAATACAGGCTGCTTCATTCATTTATTTCGCATCCAAAGGAAGTGCTTACACGGGAACAGTTGATAGAGGCAGCATATCCTGACGACACATATCTTAATGACAGGGCAGTCGATTGTCATATAAAACGTTTGCGAAAAAAACTGCCGGAAAATTGCATTGAAACAGTTTACGGACTTGGATACAAATGGAACTAAATTCAAAAAGGAGTCAAATGAGCGAGTCACCACAAACGAAGGCTTACTATCACCTTCCGGGACTGTTTGAGTTTTATGAATTATACCAAAAGTTCCTTAAGCTTTTTCATGAACACAGAGATTATTTTTACCCCTGGTGCGAAATTGGTTCAATCTATGGATCGCCAGCGGACTGTCTTTGGGGTGGAGGCCGAGTTGGATTTGGTGACTGTTCTCCACAGGCAGTCCTGAAACTGATGAGCAAATACAATATCTCTTCCCGGTTAACCTTCAGTAATTCACTGCTGACGGAAGAACATCTTATGGATAAAAAATGTAATCAGCTTTGTTCACTTTTTGAAAAAACCGGGAACACAAAAAATGGAGTCATAGTTCATTCTGATTTGTTGCTCGATTATCTTAAGCAAAGATATCCTGATTTCTATTTTGTCTCATCCACAACAAAAGTGATAACCGATTTCAAACAATTTGATGATGAACTTTCGCGAAAAGATTTTACCTATGTTGTTCCTGATTTCCGCTTAAATAAAAATTTTTCCAATCTGGAATTCCTTCCTGAAAAAAAGAAAAACAAGGTGGAATTTTTGTGCAATGAATGTTGCTGGATTGAATGCGTAAATAGAAAACGCTGCTATGAAAATGTAAGCAGAAAAAATCTGGGAGAGGACTGTCCTGAACATCACTGCTCCGCTCCCGATGCCGATGGAGGATATAGATTTTCAAAGGCCATGACAAACCCTGCTTTCATTGGCATTGACCATATTCAAAACACATACCTTCCAATGGGGTTCTCCAATTTTAAAATTGAAGGACGCGGACTTGGGAGCGCAATGGTTCTTGAGTTCCTATTATATTACATGACCAAGCCCGAACATCAGTTGGAGGTCAGGGAGTACATATATCTGGATAGTTCTCTGGATTTGTTCTAGAGCCATTATCATCCGTTCCGGAAACCTGATTCCAACCAACGTCCCACATATAATTCATATTTTAAAATAGATTATATTCTTTTTTATACTTTATATACTTTCCTGTATCAAAATCAAAATCGTTTCCAACAATTTTGATTTTATCTTTATTGAAAAGAAAATCTTTTTCAAATTTTACATCATCAACTTCGTTAGAATAATATTTCTGAGAAAATAAAATGCAGTCTGAAAATTTAAAATCCAGAGTTTCTGTTGAGAACACCAATAAATACATTTCCGTTTTTGCCATTCCAGATGAAGAATTGTTTCCTACTCCATACAAAACGCTTTTTCCATTGTAATCATATTTATGGAACAGTATTGGTGTATATTGTACATACAGATAATTTATATCTGTGATTTCACCTTTCTTTGTATCATAATTTAAAATCAAATGGTGCTTATTTACATCCCGGCCTAGTGTTTTGTTTGACTCTTTTTCTTTTGGTGATATATTTTCGCTACTTCTAATTAAATAATTCAAAAATATTTTATCTCCATTTATTTTAATGGCATTCAATATTTTATAATTTTTAACTTCTATATAATCGGAAAGAGCTTTTACTGTTTCATTTGAAGGATCGGCTTCTTTTATTTTTGAAATTATTTTCGTTTCAAAATCATTGCTGTTGAAATATTTTAATTCATCACTGTTTATTTGGATTATTCTATTTTCTAGTAATGTATTTATCTTATCCCTGATATTCTGATTTTCTTTTGCATTCAAATTGCATATACAAAACAGTAAACTCAATATAAATACTGGTATTCTCTTTTTCATTTTTTTCTCCTCAAAAGTTCCCTGCCATGTATGCAACTACATAACAGGGAGTGCCGGTATTGATAATAGCATTATCCAGCTATTTAAGATCAATATTTTCAATTGTTACGAAATCTTTTATATCCTCAGGCAATTCTTTCAATGACTCAAGAAAACCTTTTTCAAATATAATGGTAGCAGTCGCACTTACAGCCTTGTCCTTACCATGTAAATAGGCTACACAAATTTGATATGCATTTTTGTATTTAAAAATATAAATTTCTTTGTCAAAAGAAAAATTTACATCAAATACAGAGGAAGAAGACAACACAGCAGAAAGTGCAAGGGCTAACGATCCTTGCCTTCCGTTCCAGAATTGTGCGACACCTATGGAGATTTTATCCATTAATTCTTTTTTTAAATTCTTCGGTAGACATTTTTCATCATCCTCTGATATTTCATCTCGTATAAATTTATCATAAAGAAGTTGTTCATCTATTCTAACACGAGTCACTGATTCCAATGTTTTAAAATCAACTTCAGAAAAATCTTCCAGCAGCTCTGAGAAGATTTCATTTTCTGGTCCCAAAAGAGCTTTTAAATAAACTTCACTGTCAACCTTCTCTTTTATCATTTGACAAAGTTCAATTCCCCTATCAATTAAAACCTTTTCATTTTTAGTTGGCTTTGCAAAAAGAAAGGCAGGAATAAAGACTATCATTAAACATAAATTCTTTTTCATAAAAACCCCCATAGAAAGTTGATGAGGAAATATCAATTTCCGAAATCAACTTTCTACGCACATCCGCAATGCAATGAGGATGTGCATTCAATAAGGAAGTTTGCAACGCAAACTTCAAGCGAAAGGATTCGCACCATCCGTGAGGATCCTTTCGCCACCCCTACAGAAAGTTGATGAGGAAATATCAATTTCCGAAATCAACTTTCTACGTGCATCCGCAATGCAATGAGGATGTGCATTCAATAAGGAAGTTTGCAACGCAAACTTCATGCGAAAGGATTCGCACCATCCGTGCGAATTCTTTCGCCACCCCTATTATTGTAAGTTGAGTATATCATAAAAACATATTTTGTAAAATGACTTCGAGTTTCTACTTCTGCGAAAATCTTTATAACAGTTATCATTATAAAAAAAAATTGATTCAACAAATTTAAAGTTGCAATTCTTTTTTGGAACATTATATCTCACCGACAAAAGTTCCATTCCATGTTGAGATGATATATTCTTTTCCGTATTCAAGCATCTCAAAACCGGATACATATTGATAATCAAATTCCTTAACCTTTTCCATGGTTTCAAGATTATACAACACAGATAAACAAGGGGTTTCTTTCATTTCAGCAAGGCTCATCTTTGTT
>JAZUKJ010000083.1:0-9422 GCA_045643225.1 Treponema sp.
GGGGGGGCAGACCGGAGGGCTGTTGCGGAGCAATGGAGGCTTTAGGCCGGAACCCCTCGGGTTTTCTTTGAAAACCCGATAGCAGGCTTTGCCTGCGTACGAAAGCCGGTTACAAAACCAATGCGCAGGAAGGAACGGAAAGGTTTGCATGAAAAGGAATGAAGGTACCGTCCAAAAAATGGACAAAAGCATCAGGACGGTTCATTGCAAAGTGACGCGCCAAAAATTGCAAATTTTGAAAGTTGCCTTTATAATAGAAGGAACCTCTATTAATTGCGATTTTTAGGGGTTCCCTTGAATATGTATTCAGTGGCGACTTACCAAAAACAAAGAGGGGCCTTATGACAGTTAGACGGATAATTTTTTCGACCATTCTTTTCTTAAGTTCATCGGCAATGTTTTTTAGCTGCAGCGAAAAGAGGAATCCTGAATTTCAAAACATAAGTTTTAACGAAACCAGCAGAGAAGTATATGCAAACCTGGAGCTTCCACAATTTGATGACGCAAATCTATCAGAGCTGAACGACCTGTTGATGAATCAGAAAAATGATTTTCAAAAAATTGTTGCGGACTATGAACAAATCTGGAACGAATGGAACGATGCAAATTTGACATTCGATGAAGAATCAAACATCCCCTTGCAGCAGTTTTCATACAATCAGACCTATCAGGTTTTCTACAGCAAAAATCTTATATCAATTCTTTTTTCCATAGAGACCTACGTTGGCGGACCACATGGAAATCTGCAATACCTTTCCTTCTGCTATGACACAAAAGCCAAAAAACTTCGTACCATCGAAGAGGTCAGCGGAATGTCCAGCCAGGCAATTTCGAACACCTGCATCGGTATTCTGCTTGATACAATTTACAAGGATACCAGCGATACGGATATTGATGCCTGGGTAAACTCTGGTGCCGGAATTGATGCCGTCAACAAGATGAATTTCACCGTGGACAATGGAAAAGTCACAGTCCATTTTGCACCTTACGAAGTCGCCTCGTATGCGGAAGGTCCAATCGCCATTGCAATAAACTAAAGAAAGCCTCCAAAAATCACTACACGATTTTAATAAGTTTCATTATATTAATCATTGATACAAAATTTTATTGGAGGAATCTTATGGCCGAAATTACATTAGCAAACCAAAACTTTGAAACAGAAGTTATCAATTCCGACAAGCCGGTCCTTGTTGATTTCTGGGCAACCTGGTGCGGTCCCTGTATGATGATGGGGCCGGTCGTAGCGGAGCTGGCGGAAGAGTTGCAGGGACAGTTAAAGGTTGGTAAAGTCAATGTCGATGAAAATCCGGAACTGGCACAGCAATATGGAATCATGAGCATTCCTTGTTTCATATTGTTCAAAAATGGAAAACCGGTTGCAACCACAATTGGAGGCTGCAGCAAGGACGACCTGAAAGCCTTTGCCCTGAACAACTAAAATGACAGACATTGCAATAATCGGAACAGGGGTGGCAGGTTTGTCCGCGGCGGTGACAGCCATTGCCAGGAATAAATCCATACTCCTGTTTGGCGATAAAAAAATCGGTGGCAAACTGAACACCACTTCCGATATAAAAAATTTTCTCGGTTTTTTTGGAAAAACGAATGTCCAGGTTCAGCAGGAACTGAACAACCATCTGAAATCCCTGGGCATAGAAATTACAGAAAAAAAGATTACCAATATCTATAACATGGGGACACATTTTTCATTAATCTCCGGACAAAATTTTTATGAGGCAAAAACCGTAATCCTTGCCAGCGGAATCTCTTTTGGAAAACCCCTGCCCGGTGAAACGGAGTTTTTAGGTCGGGGGGTCAGCTATTGCGCCACCTGTGACGGAATGCTTTTTAAAAACAAGAAGGTTGCAGTTATTTCCTATTCGAAGGATGAAGAAAAGGAAGCCGATTTTTTGTCGGATATATGCAGCGAGGTTTATTATTTTCCTCAGTACAAAGAAAATGTTAAGGTTTCCAGAAAATGCAAAATCATTAGCAGCATCCGTTCATTTGAAATCAAAGGCAGCCTGAAAGCCTCCTGCCTTGTATACGATGATTCCCGGCTTGATGTGGATTGCATTTTTATACTCCGGAAAAACATTCCCCCGGCGCAAATGATTTCCGGCCTTGAGATGTCCGACAACAGCATTAAGGTGGACCGGCAAATGAAAACAAATATCCCAGGATTTTTTGCGGCAGGGGACATAACCGGAGCGCCTTATCAATTCGCCAAAGCCGGTGGAGAGGGAAATGTTGCAGCCCTTAGCGCGGTAGGATTTTTAGGAAAATGACAGAACAGTTCACACGATTCATTGCAAACGGTCAGCATTATGAGGAAATTATTGAAAGGATTGGTTCAGTAAAAAAGCAGCTGTGGATTGGGACGGCGGACATAAAGGACCTTTACGTAAAAAGCGGCCGCACCACAAAACCTCTGCTGGCGGTCTTATCGGAGCTTGTCGATGCCGGAGTGGAAATCCGGTTGATTCATGCAAAAGAACCGGGGCCGGCCTTCAGAACGGATTTTGATAAATACCCTTCCCTTTTTGAAGGCATGGAAAGGGTTCTGTGCCCAAGGGTCCATTTCAAAATCATAGTCTTTGATTTGAAAACCGCATACGTTGGTTCCGCAAATCTTACGGGAGCGGGACTTGGAATGAAAGGGGAATCGACCCGTAACTTTGAGGCCGGCGTTCTGAGTAACGAAAAAACCTTTGTAAAATCAGCGATAGAAGAATTTGATTCCGTATGGAGGGGGGATTTCTGTCCCCAATGCAGACGGAAGGATTTTTGCCCGGAACCATTGGTATAATCAGCAGACAATTAACAAAATTGAACAAAAATTATATTTCAAAATAATGATTAATTATTCATATTTTGATAGTATCTAAAACTATGGAAGAGTTAATATGGAAGAATTAAAAAGAAGAGAAATATTTGGATATTCCCTTGGTGGATTCGGTAAAAACCTGGCTTACGTTTTAGTTTCATCTTACACGCTTTACTACTACAATTCTGTATTAAATGTAAGCGCGTCCTTTGTCGCCATCCTGCTTATGATTGCAAGAATCTTTGATGCCTTCAACGACCCTATCATGGCGGCGCTTGTAGCAAAAACGAAAAGCCGTTTCGGTAGATACAAACCCTGGATTCTGTCCGGCGCGGTATTGAATTCGCTTATCATTGTGGCGATGTTCACAGTTCCTCAGCAGCTTTCAATGACAGGCATAAAGGTTTACATAACCATAACCTATTTCCTATGCGGAATCACCTATACCATCAACGATATTCCTTACTGGTCAATCATTCCTGCAATCACCCAGCCGGGCCGCAACAGGGAAAATCTTACCCTGTTCACAAGAATGATGTCCGGAGTCGGAACAGGACTTGCGACGGCCTTCACCATGCTATGCGTCAGACAACTGGGCGGCGGTACCTCTCCAGAAAACTACAGGCTTGGTTTTACAATCTTTGCCTGTATCACGGCCGCCTTATACACTTTCTTTACAATCCTGACAATCCTGAACCTTCCGAAGGAACGCTACGAGGAATCGGACAATATCTCCATAAAAGAGATATTCGTTTCCCTTGTCCACAATGACCAGGCCATGGTTGTTTCCGCAATCATAATCCTGTTTTTTTCTGCCATTAGCATTACAATGAATCTTGTGCTCTATGTCTTTGAGCATGAAAATATCGAAATGGTATTGTTCGGACAGTTCATGGATTACAACAAGCTTTACACGGTTTACATGGTGGTCGTGGGGGTCATAGAGTTCATGAGCATGGGACTTTTCTATCCTCTGCTAAGAAAAAAGTTTTCTAACCGCCAGATTTTTAAGATTGGAACGCTGGTCACAATGATAGGATACATAGCATTCCTTTCAATGGTCTTTGTCCAGAAAATCAATTTCTACTATATAACCATTCCAACTCTATGCCTGGCTTTTGGCCTTGGAATCGCCTATGTCCTGATTTCAGTATTCATTGCCAATGCCGTTGATTATGGAGAAAAGAAAACCGGTAAGCGTCAAAACAGTATGATTTCTTCCCTCCAGACCCTGATGCTCAAACTTGCGACATCAATTTCGGTGTTCATCACCGGATTGGGAATCGACTGGATTAAATATACGGACGAAATTCAGCAGGCAAGGGATGTCCTTATAAGAGAAAGGCTCCTGTTTTCCATCCCGCCGCTGATTCTTGTTATTGTAGCGTTTGTTCTTTTGTCAAAACGAAAGGACCTGTAGTTCTACTCGGCGGCTGTATCTTCTTCTACAAGGTGCTTGAACCACACCCAGCCGCCGATAGATTTTTCTTTGCCAGTCCTTACATAATCGACTTTTACTGGAATCCAAAAACCGACTTCTTCATTCACAATATCAGGTACAGGCAGTTTTTCCAGCATCTGATTGACTACAACCTTTTGCCCCTGATTCAAAAGCAGCAGATTCCTTGAGCCGGCTTTCGCCTCATTCTTTAGCGGAATGGAATCCACGTTTACAATATAAACCTGGTCCACATATTCAATCTTGAAATTTTCATAGGTGTAGTTATTTACCTTAATCACACCGGAAGAACACTCGCCCTGGGCCAGCAGGTCATAGATTTTTGTATTAAATTCATCCAACCCGTTTACGGATTTGTATTCAACCACCGCGAAATATCTGTTATCAACAAGCTGCCCTTTTCCAATGCCATATTCCTTTGACCCCTGGAATTCCCTTGTATACGAGCCAATGTAATTAATTCCCTGGCGGTCATAGATGAAAATCCCCGTCTGCTCATGGGTAAAACCTCCAGAAGAACTGTTCTGATTTGTCTGGAAATCCACAAAAATCAAATACATGTTTTTCGAATACTGAACGCTTGCCGATCTTATGAAGCCCTGACAGGAAAAACTGGTGGAAAAACATTCCTTATAAAATTTATTTGATATGACAATATATGGATTTTCCTGATTATTCTTGTACTTGTTTTCCTTCATCAGGGAAGTAAAATACAGTTCCACCGTAAGGTTTGGATGTTCGTACAGGACCTTTTTATTTGCCTTGTTTGTACTCATCACCATCTGGCGTTCCGTTGCGCGAACAAAATTTCCTCCCAGCGGAGAATACGCAAACAGATTCTGAACCGGCAGCAAAAAGAGAACAATTAGAATCGCTGTAAAAAGTTTTCCCGTTTTAATACGCATTACCTCTTAGTATTTTGCTGAGCATGACTTCCCCTAAGGAACATCCATACTATTAAAACCCGCAAACTACTTTTTGTTACCTTTTTTTAATAAACTTTTTAATTCCCGTTGCACCCACGACATATAGCGGCCCTTGTTTGAATCAAAGCTTTTCTGCAGGTAGCCGGTAATAGCCTCATCCTCCAGGGACAAAAAATATTCATAGATAGGTATCAGCACATATCCATTGTCTTCTGATTTTAAACGTTTTTTAAGGGTCTCAACTATATCCTTGTCGCCTTTTGGAAATGCGTAGATATTGTTCATGAAAATATCAAAGGTCGACACGCTGTTTTTTTTCAGGGCCTCAAGGAATTCCTTCTTTATATCCTGCTCATCGGCAACCAATTTTTTAATTACATAATCCAGCACATCCGTGGCGGCATACATCTGGTCAGATTTCTGCAGGGATTTTTTTAGTCCCTCAATGGCAACGGTTTTATCCTTTTTATAGAAATATTCAATTACATTTTCATCGACAAGATTAAAATCGAACCAAAGCTTTTTTATCAAATCATCATAGAACCCGTCGCTGTAAGTTTTTACCGCCTCGAATATGTATTTCAGATGATATTTCTGGATATCCTTATTCACTTTGTCAGTGAATATCTGAGAAAAAATCTGTTTACTGAATTCATCATGATATTTTGCCACGGCCTTGTAAAAATATAGCCAGGTCCCTGAATAATACTTCTTAGGCAAAATAGATTCCATGTATTCGGCAAAGAACGGTTTCAGGGATGCATCCAGATTATATTCGCAGGTCCTGAAAAACAGCATAGGACTTTTTTCTTTCAGAGATAAAATCAAATCCCTGTCAGCATTTTTTTTGTATTTTGCCAAAGAAAAAATCGCCATATCATTTCCTTCCAGAGCCCATTCCCTTTCCGCTTTGTAAAGTTCCTCCGACATTTCTTCGCCCATCAGAACCTGGCTGGCAAAAATCAGATTTGATTTTTCCTGGACGGCCTTCAGGGATAACTGTTTTTTTTCGTTTTCACTTAGATTGTCCAGCGCGATCATAATCATTATGTCACCTACGTACATAATTCTTCCCATATCAAAAGAGGATTCCAGTATCTTCTTGTAGTCCTTCAGTTCCGATACGGCAAAGGACAGCCAGTCATATTTACAATTCCGCTGGCCAAGTCCCATGCAGGCATAGATTCTGACGGCATCGCAGTCATCCTTCAACAGCTGAATCAATTCCCTGTCGGTACAGACCTTTGCCAGTGATTCATACAGCGCGTACTGCTTTGAAAGGCTCCCCTCAATGCCAATGTATTTTCCTTCATAGGATCCATTTTCGCGCATCTGTTTTACAATCTCATCCTTTGATAGTGCATATCCTGACAAAACACAAATCATTCCAAGCAAAACAGCGATCCATCTTTTCATACGCATCTCCACAGTAAATCCTATAAAAAAACACCGATCCAAATCTAAGACTGAACCGGTGCAAAAATGAATGAGCCACGACGAAACCATCGGAGTATCATTCTTTCTCATAAGGTATCGTGCTCAAGGGGAGATTCCCTTTTTTTCAACATGAACTCACAGCAAGTGCGTATGAGTGAAGCATCGGGGTCTGTCCCCCTTGGCACGAATCAACAATCATTCAATATAAAATCAGATGCTCCTGATCAAAAGGAGACAGTGATTTCTATATCCCTTTGCATCAACAATATCAAGGGAAATTGTGTTTCCGGCAACATCCCTAAGATTGATTCCCGACATTCCGTTTATCATCTTCAATCCGTTGATTGTTATGGACTGGACCACATTTGTATCCCAGCTGAACACACAGTTGGTCAAATCCGAGCTCTTCACTTCAAACGTATATACAGCGGCATCGTTTCCATTCTTTACATAGTTCGTACATCCGTAGACATTTCTTGAAGACGGATTTGAAATGCTGAAGTCGGCCTTGGAACCGAACACCTTGACTGTATCACCGGATCCAGTAGCAGGACCACTTACGGCAGTTCCTGTGTCGGAAGTCTCTTCCTTAACTTCATCCTGGATATGCATTACAGATTTTTTTACTCTGCTTGTATCCTTCTGAGAAAGAACAGCATATCTGTTGGTCTTAAGGCTCTTCAGGATAAACTGGACAGGAACAAGCTCGTCATCATCGATGTTCATGTCAGCACCAATCTTGAGCCAGGAATACATTCCGGCAACATCATTAATTGCGTAAATCTTTTCGGATACTGTGATAGCACCAATGGAAGTATTGTTTCTGCTCCATTTTGTCTTGAGATCGGAATTTACGGCAGTTCCAGTGGAGCCGCTGTTTATCCTATCCTTTGGACGGTACTTTTCAATATCGGCCTTGATTTCATCAGCATCCAGGTCAGATACAATAAGGAAGTGGGCTTTTCTTCCATAATATACTGTAGACACATAATATGGTGATACAGGTCCACAGTTGCCGGCCTTTACAGAACCTGATGTCGCAGCAAAGAAATCAGATACAAGCTTTGGATCCTCAATTGAGGCTGAATAGAAAATCTGTGTCGCCTTTACAAGAACATAGTGCTTATTTTCCATCCATGAAGAACTTTCGTTTGCAAAAAGAACCTTGTTGCGGTCCACTCCCATACCGGTGGTCATACGGATATCTTCAGGTGAGAACACCTCTTCAATCTCGTATTCATAGGTAGGTGAATAAGGGAATTTTTCAGCAACTTTGACTATTCCTCTCTGAACGTCATTTGCGCTGGCTGGATTTTCAATTGTTGTGACTTCGCTTCCACGTTTCATGGATTCGACTGAAATCTTCAATGGATTTCTGGCACCAGTCAATGGAACAAACTTCTGTGACGGAATGGATTCGCCTGTAAATACGGCACCAGGATATACCACGTTTCCAGAAGTTGAAGTATATGTATCGATTATGGAAGTTTTTGCTGAAAGAGACAGATTAACATAAGTGTCGTTCAGAACGCTTGTTGAACGGCTCATAGGATTGTTCATGGTTCTCTTTTCGGAAGTAAGGGAAATCTTTCCATCGCTGGCATCGTCTCTGGATGACTGCACGTTCTTGTAGAAACGGTAAACCTCCGCTTCATTCTTGGCATTCTTATAGTCATTCAGGGAAATAAAAATTTCTCCGGCCTTATCGTAATCATTAGCGGTTCCGGATTCCTTGTACAACATGGCAAGGCTGTATTTTACATCCTTCAGCTGGGTGGCGGAATCTCTGTAGTTGTCAGCCTTGTTCAAATACTGGACGACCTTTTCATAATCAAGAACTGTCTTGGCATCACGCTTGAGATCCATAGCCATGTCATAGTAGCATTCCTTGATTTTTGTAACGGTGTCAGAATAATTCGGATACCACTTCTGGGCTTCCTCGAACTTAGTGACAGCTGTCTGAAGATTGGAAACACCTCCCCTCTTCATATACTCTTCACCAATTTCATAATTCAACTTGGCGCAACGAGTTTTGATATTGGCAATATCCGTATACTTGCTTGCCATTTTATAGATTTCAATAATCTGCTCTTTATCTTCAATAGAATTACCAGGAAGACAGGTCTCTGCTATATTGTAATAGAATTCTCCAAGGCTCTTTTTTGCGTTCTGATATTCCAGGGTAAAATTCCTTGAATACTTATCCACTTCGTATATGATACCCTTTTTTTCGTCTCCAATGTAGCGAGGAACAGGTGCAACAGCAACCTGGATACGGGAAAGCTCCTCAAGATTCTTGATTAGAGTTTTTGCTTCCCTCAGAGCGGAATCAATATATGAGTCGCTAAGCATGGACTTTGCGTTTCCGGCATAGTAATATCTGGAATCAAGCGCATCTGATTCATCCCGTCCACCGGCGGTGGTCCTGAATTCCCTTCTGACATCATCGACGGTTCTATCTGTAAGTCTCATTTCAACCTGAGATGGATACAGGGAAACGAAAAGATCTGCCGCCTTTTGGTCGTTTGCCTTTTTTGACAGCCTTTTTCCCAAATCTTCAATTGCGCCTACGGAATCCCCCTGGCTAAGCTTTCTACTTGCAGAGGATACACCAGATACACAGCCTGTTAAAATAAGTGAAGCACCTAAGACGGCGCCCAACAACTTTTTAACTGATTTCATTTTTTCTCCCTTAAAAAAGCCAACCAGAAAATATCAGTTTCCGGAATTGACTCCCCTAAAGCACATCCGTAATGAAATAAGAACGTGCAGT
>JAZUKJ010000084.1:0-5449 GCA_045643225.1 Treponema sp.
CCAACAACCAGTCAACCAAATTCCTGTGGATGATTCCGTCCTGTGAAAAATCAAATTTGTCCAGGGACAGCACAAACTTCGGATAGTTATCCTTTATATTTTTGTAGGCTCCAAATTCACGCTGGACGGTTTCGTCGGTGGCAAGAAGATAGCAAACCTGGAAATAAAGTTTTTCGTTTCCCTTTGTGGCAATAAAATCAACCTCAGCATTTTTCAGAACGCCAATATGAATTTCATAGCCACGGTTGAGCAGCTCATTATAGACTATGTTTTCCAGGCTGGCGCCGATGTCAATTTTCTGGGAATGAATTCTGGCAAAGCTCACATCGGTGAGATAATATTTTTCCAAAGTCGAAAGAACTTTTTTTCCCTGGATGTCGTAACGGGGAACCTTGTTCATGACGCAGGAGTTGGTTATGAAAGAAAGATAGTTGTACAAAGATTCCTTGGAGCAGTCCCTCTTTTCGGATTTCAGAAAATTGACAATGGAAGTGCCGGAAAAAATCTGGGACATGTTGGTTGAGAGATAAGAAAAAATCTTGTTCAGCAAATCAATGTTCTGGATTTTATATCGCGCAATGATATCCTTCAGAACAATCGAGTCATACAAATCGGAAATAAAAATCTTGAGCTCATCGTCGCTGTGCATACTGAAACGCTGAGGCATTCCACCCCAACGGATATAATCCATGAGAGTTTCGTCACTAGCCTTTTTATCCTGAATCTCAAGAGCCTCCGCAAAACTGAAAGGCAGGATTTTAAAAGACACATAGCGACCTGAAAGCACCGTGGCAAGTTCACCGGACAGCAACTTCGCATTGGAGCCGGTTATA
Source organism: Treponema sp. (assembly GCA_045643225.1). Classification (GTDB taxonomy): domain Bacteria; phylum Spirochaetota; class Spirochaetia; order Treponematales; family Treponemataceae; genus Treponema_D. The sequence goes on from JAZUKJ010000084.1 coordinate 834, forward strand.
AAAATGCTGGTGTTCAACAGCCGGAAAGAATTGATGGCCTTTTCAAAATTCGCCACATTCTGGATTTCATCAAAAAACAGATAATACTTCCGGTCGTCGCTGATAAGATTTTTCACATATCCATAAAGCGACATTTCATCCTTGAGATGCGCAAACTGCAGGTCCTCAAAATTGATGAAAATTTTGTGGGAATCATCCGTCTGAATCTCGTCCGCAATCTGCTTAAGGATCACGGATTTTCCACAGCGGCGGATTCCAATCAAAACCTTCACAAGCTCATTTTTATAAAAAGGCCTTATCTTTTTTAGCCAGTTTTCCCGTATTATCATACCAACAGAATAGACTAAAACCACAAAAAATGCAACATGTACGGTTGAGGTGTACCAAAATACATATCATTCAATACTATCACACCAATGTATTTTCAAATGCACGGACCGATGACTTTAGTTCATCAATTAAATCCCTGATCATTTTTACAGTTTCCTTATTAGGATTGCATTCCATTCTTGATATCACATATTCAAACAAGCTTGAAATACAGAATTGTTTCTTAAATCCACAGTACTCTATTGGCGATTGGGAAACGCACCAGTCCCAATAATCATTTAACGGATTATTCTCAAACGGAACAGAATGAAAAGTAAACTGAGCGGAACCTACCTCTATATACAGGCAGCTCATTTTTTGACCATTGTAAGATTCCGATGCGCTCAGGAAAATTTTGCTGGTTGAATCTTTCGAATCATATATATACGAGACAGCCTTCAAAAGAGTTCCCTTAAATCCGTAACTAATAAAATTTTCTTTACTTTTTGCCGCGGAATTCATGTAGGATTCTGATATGCAAAACAGCAAAAGATCAAAATCATTTTTAATGTCGATTCTCTTTATGATTCGTTGTGCCAAAAAAGTATACAACGGATTCACAGTTTCTGTCTTACCCTGCAACGCCTTTGCCAATTGATTAAGTCCATCTGTACATTCAATTAAATTTGTCATTTGTGTTCTCCCATAAAAAGTCAATAAAAAAAATATCAATTTCCGAAATTGACTTTTTACGCACATCCGCAATGTAATGAGGATGCGCAGTTGATATATGGCATCTCTAAAAAATACTATTCAGAGATGCCCTAGATAAAAGCTACGCCATTTTAGTAGCTTTTATCTTACACTCCTTAACCCATGCATCACTTATATAGTCTATCCTCCAATCCGGATCCACATACTTGATTGGAATAACTGAAGTGATAAAAAATTAATCATTTAGGTTTTTTCTACTTCTCATTATGAAAACAATGTTGCAGATCAAAGATAGAATCAACATAACTACCACCAGAACCTGTGGAAATTTTTTCCCTCCGTCCAACAATGTTCCATTAAGAAATTCAACCTTTTTTTCTTTTCCATTCACCTGGATTATTTTTCCTTCGCCATCGAAGTTGTTCAGATGAAAAAGTCCTACATACTTTTTGCCATCGGAAAATGTGTAGACCCCTTTTCCTTCAAGACAATCGTTCTTAAAGTATCCCCGATAAGTATCTCCATTCGGATATTTTAGAAATCCGGATCCATTTCTTTTTCCTTCCCTGAAACCACCAGAATAAAATGTTCCATCGGTGCAAGATATACTTCCATCTCCATTATACAATCCGTTTGCAAAGGCGCCTGTGTATGTTGTTCCATCAGAATAATTCATTTTGCCTTCGCCATTCATCCTTCCATCAGCAAAATTTCCTTCATACACGTAGTAATCGTTTGTCAGCTTTCCATTTCCATCCAGCTGTCCATTTTTGAATGTTCCTTCCAAAATTGATCCGTCTGGACAAACAAGTTTTCCTGTTCCATTGAACAGTCCGCCTTCTATTTCTCCATTATAAATCGATCCATCCGGCAACTGAATTTCCTCTGCATAGAAATTCAGGGGAAATATACTTATAAATAAAAATATCATAATTTTTTTCATGTTAACGCTCCTTTTCAAAAAATCAAAGACTCAGAAATAATCAAACTCAATATATAAATAAATTCCATTCTGGTTAAAAATACATAACGAACCAGTTCTGTTTTGAATATCAATACAGCACGTCAATAGTTTTCCGTCCCCATTATTTCCTGTAAGATGAAAAATGTTTTCACGGACACTTTCTCTGTATTGAATTTTATAGTTATCAGGTTCAATCCCAATGCATTCACAGTTTGATGAATAATTCTCGGAAAAACAATAAACAGAAAAATTTTCGTCTGTTATTTCCACTATATAATTTCGCGAGGATTCTTTGTTCATTAGATCATATTGCTCGTATAATTTACCATCCACATATTCAATTACCGTGGACGGCAAAATTTTATAATCATTCCCATAAGCAGTTATGCTGATAATAAAAATAACAAGTCTTACAAAAATCTTTTTTTTATTTAAACTCATCATCTCTTCTCCATGTTCATTTTCTTCCTTCTCCGTTGTTACTTTGGAAAAGACGATTTCATTTATAAATTTATTCTGACTCTTTTGAGATGCAGCTATAGATTTTAACTTTGACATTGTTTGTTTATCAGCAAAGGCTACATCATTTTTAAATCCATGCGTTGAAGATTTTAAGGGTACTAATTTATAAGAATTATCTTCGGTTTTCCACCATCCCAAACGAGAAGACTTTTTTGCAGTTGCTCTAATTTCCTCGAAATTACTCAAAGCATAAGTTTCTGCGGTCTCACTTTTTCCATAATTATTAAAAACAACTACATTGTTTATAAGATACCTTCCATCCGGGTCCGTGTATGTGATTGGGTTATTGCCGAAGGCATGGAACAAATTGGCGTTTGTCTGAACAACTCAGCCGATTTGCATCCAAACCACTATACTTTTAACAGAAACTCGCGGTTCAGTCCAGTGTTTTCAGCAAATTTTCCATCAACATCGGTCGATTTTGGCCCTACCTATGGAAGGAAACGGTAAATTTCCTTCATTTTTGGGCCAAAATCTAGGCTGCTCCTAACAATCCGCCATTGATGGGAATTAGTTAAATTCCAGTTTCTGGAAATAAATTATATATCCATTCTGACGATCCTTTCGTTTCATATGGTGAGACCTTATAAGTAATTTCTTGAGAATAGTTTTTTGAACCCAAGCAGTAATTTACAATTGCCTTCACATAATATTTATCCCCGACAGAAAAGGAACTATCTTTAAATACTTTTGCAAAATCAACCCTAAGCTTATGTTCATCTCTCCATAAAAAATACTCGTAACCTTCACACTTTAATTCAGGAGAATCTTCTACCGTGAAATCAGCTTTTTTAGATTTTACAACAAATCGCTTATTGAAACGAATATTTATTTTTTTTTCTTCGACAATAAAACATATGTCTTTTAAATCGATTTTTTCAAACTCTTCTAAAGAAAAAACTAGCATTGAAAAAGGCTGATTTGTAGTTGAACAAATGTCATTAAAATCGATATATATTGCCGACCCATCATTCTTAATTTTCTCAAAAGATTCCTGGTTCCTCGCAATCTGTGAAGGCCACATGCTATAGCCATTTGTTATTCTGTATGAAACATTAGTGCAGGAAGTTATAAAAAAAACTGACAGGCACAAAAAAATTAAACTAATAAGAGCAAATTTGTTAACCTTCATTCTCTTCTCCTCTATACATCTATTTTCCATTCATGTTATAACGGTAGCGATTCTTTAAGAACAACCAATATCCTGGCGGAGGAAGACTATACTGTCTGTAAAACGGAGCCATGTCCCATCTAGCGTGCTCAGACCATTGCAAGGGATTCTTATAGTTCTTTGCGTAATTGTAAGTCCCTTTATCCATGCAAGCCGCTCTGCTGCCGCCTGTAATTAATGTCCAATTTTTTCCATCTGTTGTTGAAAAGATGGCTTCTCTTCCATCTTTCTTGTTCACAAATTTTTTATTTTGATATCCAGTTCCTCTTGCTGTTCTTTGATGTTCGCTATTGCCTGGGGCTTTTATTTCTTCCCAAGCTTTGTTATCAACAATATCTCTATATCGAAAAGCTGTTCCGTCATCGGAAGTATTCAAAAAGTCCCGCAAATCTTCATTCATGAATTTTTCATTTCCATCTTTTCCTAAGAAAAGTTCATCTAAATTAAATCTCTCTGGGTGTAAATTCCTCATTTCAGTTCTCAGACTTTTAGCTGCATCAGCTTTAGCCTGAGAAGTTGCATAATCTGCATAGGCTATTGATTTTAAATAGGATAACTGTTCTGATACAGATGAACCTTCTTTTAGTTCTCTTCCATCCGGGTCCACATAGTTGATTGGATTATTCCCGAAGGCACAGAACAAATTGGCGTTTGTCTGCGCAACTCAGCCAATTTGCATCCAAACCACTATACTTTTAACAGAAACTCGCGGTTCCGCCCAGTGTTTTTAGCAAATTTTCCATCAACAGCGGTCGATTTTGGCCTTGTTTATGGAAGAAAACAGTGAATCTTCTCCATTTTTGGGCCAAAATCTAGGCTGCTCCTAACAATCCGCCATTGATGGGAATAACTTTGCTGTAACATCAACTATTGATTTGAACAGCAGGAATCGGATTTTTGGCTATACATTGTTGGGACTTGCATAGGGGGATACTT
>JAZUKJ010000085.1:0-79592 GCA_045643225.1 Treponema sp.
TGTTCATCCATATTGAACCTCCTGATATTCGTAATGCTTCTTGGCAGTCGCACTATAAATATTAGGAGGTTCTTTTTTCTGTGTATAGCTAAAGCTTTCTGAACCTCCAGCCGAGCTGGAGGTTTTCTTTTCACAAAAAAACGCTGAGTATACTCAGCGTTAGGGCTTGACTCAAGCCCTAAAAATCGAAAACTTCGCAAAGGCTCGTTTTCGATTTTTTTTAAATTCTCTTTGGAGTCGTATTTATTGTGAATGTAGTGGGTAATTATAATGAACTATACGGATTTAAAAACAGCTTAATACATGGCAGTACTTATCCAACAAAAGTCGAATTTCCAGCAAATGTTACTTACATAACTAATGGAAACACATCAGCATCAGAAAATCTAGATGGCTCTATTTTTATTTCATCTGAAAATGATTCTGATATTTCATTTAGTGGCGGAAGCAAAATAACATCTCAAAATTATCATTTAGGTTTCTCTGCCAAACATCAAGAATTCAAATATGACCCAACAAGCAATACATTAACAATAAACGGGTCTTCTCCAAAAATGAACGGTCCATACACTGTTGTTGTAAAGGAAATATAGTTAATTATGAGGTCAAATCAATCAAAAATGAAACTAAGCGATTTGTTAGATAAATATAATGTAGATGACAATGGAGAATACGAAGTAACTGATCTAAAATGTTGCTCCAAGAAAATGAACTGTTCAGTTTCACTATTGAAAGACTTTGAAAAATTATCAAATTTTAGTAATGAAATAGAACAAGATAATGAAAAATTACTTGCAGGAGCATTTTCAAAATATATTGCAAGATACTATTACAACAGAAACATAGCTTTAAGCCTCTGTTTTGATTATTTCAAAGGCTACATACTTGTTCTAAATGTCTATTGTCATTCAACTGAAGAGATGAAAGAACGTGCAGGAATTTTACATTCACTTGGCTATAACTTCATAACCGAGCCGTGTTTTGAAGATGAAGTTTTTCTTGATATTATTTTAGACTCATACCTTCTTACCAGTATAAATGCAAAAAACAAAATAAAGGAAATGATTGTTGAAATTATAGATAAAATAAACGAAGGAGCCAAAAACAATGAAAACTAAAACACTGCACATTATAATGTTTGGTACTTTTGCATTAAGTTTAATCGCTTGCAATTCAAAATCAACATCCACTACAGAATCTGCACAAGGAAATCTTAAATCAAATGACAGTTCAGTATCATTTTCAATGGAACAAAAAGATGATGCAGACAATTCTGATTTAGATGAACCAGTTGGAAAAATAAAGCCTTTGATTGATGATGAAAGTCACAGGGCTGTAGCTATGCTCAACTATCTTACTGTTCAAGTTCAAAAAATTTTGGACAAAAAAGAAAACAAAGTTGCCATTGAAGAAATATATAACGAAATATTAAACAATACATCTCCAAATGCTGTTGATGAATGTACCCGAAATCAGTTAAACACTATACTTGACACTATTAACAAATTTAGATTAATAGATACTGACAGAGAACATTTACAAATTTTATTTGAAAATGATCAAGCAGAAGCACTGCATTCAGCAATGCCAGATCCAACATACCTCTTGAGTGCCGCTGTAAGTGGAGATTCATTGCGAGCCATAGCTTCTATTGCAATGACGGGACTTAGTTCTTGGACTAATTACAACAATGCAAAAAACAATGCTAAATTAACAAATTTAAAAGAAGAATGGAAATTAGATGAACAAGAGCAAAATGAAATACACGACTTAAGAAGGGATACATTTAACTACCTTATAGAGACGGTTAATAACTATGGTATTCCAGACGAATACACTTTAAACGAAAAATCCGTTGAGGAATTTGTAAAAATTTCAAACACCGAAAAAGCCACAAACAGAAAGATCAGTTTGGAAGGAAATGAAGATATATATTCAAGATACGGTCCATACTGGGGATTACTGGCAAAAACTTATTATGAACTAGACGAGTATAAGAATTGTTTGGATGCTATCAAAAATTACGAAATAGTGCGTGCAAAGATTTTTAGATATGATAATGATTTTGCTATGGCTCTACCCTATGCCATTTTGTCACTTGAAAAGGTTTATGGAAATGATGCAAAATATTTTTCTGAAATGCAAAGATATTTGAATCTTCTTGAAAAAGAAACTCCTAAAGAGAAATGGCAGATGAGGTATTTTATTGCCCAAAGCTATCTGTCACTGGCAGAAAAAAAAGTTAGCATTAAAAATGAATGTTTAAGAAAAGCCTTAGAGATTTCTAAAAACGATTTAAATACTTTGTCAAATGTTCAGAAACAATGGTTTGATGACTATCTAAAACCTGTTGATGAAAAAATCGCAGATAACTTAACAAAAGATGGAGAAAAGAAAAGAAAGGAAGAGATAAAAAAAGAAAAACAGCGAAAAGAAACGGAACTTATTCCATATCATGAAGGATTTTTGACAGTATCGCAGTTGTATTTCGAACTAGCAGAGAAGTTGCGAGATGCTTCATACGACACTGTATTATCTGCCATAGAAGAACCAACCTCCATTTTTAATGTACGCAACTATTTACTTGAGAATAGCTTTGATGATCAAGAACTTAACAATTTGTTAAAACCTTATAACTTTGACAGAGTTACCTACGAACGTATATACAATATATTCAAATTTAGAGATACCTTTGACAATAAAAAAATAGGAGATTCCATTTCTCTATTGAGAAATATTATTTCTGACGTTAGCGAAAAGGGATGGACTAATTATTATCTTCCTTCACTATGGAATTCAGAATGTTCATGGGAAAAGGACCATATTGAATTACGCGTTCCAGTATGTTTGTTAAGAGAGAATACAAAAATAACGTATGTAATTTTCGAAGAAGAAACAGGGACAACAATATATGAAAAAGCATACGCCCCTTACAAAGTAAAAGTAGATACATACAATCCCCAAAATTATACTGCATGTTTCGATACACCTTTGTACTTTAAATACTGTACTGTGGAAATTCCATGTAATGAAAAAATGAAGTTTGACAAGAAAAAATCATATAAAGCATGCATTTGGCTTGCAGAAAATGAAATATATCTTAGAGGGCTTATCTATAAAAACTTTGGAGACAAAGCTGAAAAGAAAAATAATACCTCTAATTTTGATGGATTTCATGAAAATTCCTTTTTTAGAGCAAACAATCAATAAATTCAATACTTTCGTGTAAAATGTATGGGCATTTTCATTTTTTGGAAGTGTCCATTTTCAAAACTGATTCTTCATGCAAAACCAAAGCACAGGAAAAAAATGAAAAAATTACTTTCTATTACTTTTTTATTACTGTTCAGCCTTTGTGCATTTTGTGCACCTATAAAAATCATGTCTTTCAACTTGTGTGGCAGCGAAAAAAAATCCAACTACCAAAATGATTCCATGTGGGCGGATGAGATTATAAAAATAATAAAAGACTCCAAAGCGGATATAGTTTTGATGCAGGAAATTTCCATACCAGTTGATAAACGCACAGAATATTTTTCAGTTCCAAAGAAAAACAATGTATTGGATTATTTTACACGCAAACTGAGCGGTTTCAATGGAAATTGGAAATATTTTTCATCAGCCGAGTATCAATTGAGAAAAGAGAAAAAAATCAATGATCAAACTTATTCCAAAGCTACAGCAAATCAAACCAATGCTATTCTATACAACTCAAGCATGCTTAATGCAGTTGATAAAGCAAAAGAATTTGGATTTACAGATTTCTCCGGAAAATATCTTTTCGATAAAAACAATGCTCAGGTAATTGAATTCACGGAAATTAAAACAAAAAATAAATTGAATGTCATAAATGTTCATCTTCCATACAACAATTTGAAAAATCATGAACGAGACCTTAAAACTCTAGAGTCACTTTATGAAAAATTAAAATTCAAAAGTGCAACAGTAATTGGTGGTGATTTTAACACTTGGAGAGTTAATCTAAAAAATCGAAACTTTGACAATGTTGACGGAACAACAAGCTGGTATTATGACAAAAAAGCAGGCATAAAGACGACGGTAAGCGAAGAAAAAAAATCATTTCGCTTTGCACAACAGTTCGACCACTTCATCTATAATAACAAAATAAAAGTTGTGCAGATTATGAAAAGAGTTGGCATCCAATCTCAAAGCGACACTTTTTCTAGCATAAAAATTGGAAATCACACATACTACAACTCAAAAGAATATTCAGATAGAATATCAGATCATTTTCCCATTATCATTGAGATTGACTTTGAATAAGACTATAGTTAAAGTTTATCGGTAAACTGACGGTCATCTTCTTTTGCGGAAGGTGGCCGTTTTTTTATCTCTCACACAACCATATAATACGGTTCCTTCCAGCACTTGAATTTATGGTCGTGGGTCAGAAGGGTCATGCAGTCGGCTTTGGCTTGGGACAAAAGGATTTTGTTGAAGGGGTCTTTGTGGTTTTCGCTTCCATCGTTTCCTTCAAGGGTTTCCAGGACACAGACATGCCGGTCGTCCAGGGGCAGCTTCTTGTATCCGGCCAGTTCACAGGCAAGCATAAACTCCAGTCCATCTTTGTTCATTTCTTCTGGGCGCAGGGAATGTTTGATGGCTATTTCCCACATGGAGACCACACTGTAATAGACTGTGTTCCTGGGATTCATAATCAACTGGACGGTTTCCTTGGTGAGCCTTGGGTCGTCATTCAAAAGCCAAAGGGCAATATGGGTGTCAAGCAAAATATCCATTATTCAACTCCAAACATCTTTGCGATTTCATCATCCATCTCATCAAAATCGTCGGGATACACAAACTGTCCCTTGGCCGCGCCAACTCTCTTGGACACATCTTCTTCTATTAATGTGATTCTGACCACAGGCTTTCCACTTCTGGCCACTATCACCTCTTTTTCCTCACGGTTTTCCAGCAGGGCAATTATCTTGGAGAAATTGGTCTTCGCCTCCAGCACATTCATCTTACACATCTGTCCTTCCTTCTAAATGGATGTTAGTCAACTTAGTCAGATTTTAATACACTTAGTCAACTTGGTCAACGGTCAGAGTCAACTGTTCTTTGATGGTCTTGACGGGGGCGTTGCGGGGGTGTCCCCCGCTGAAGGGGTGGCGGATGACGGAACAAAGCGGAGCGACTTCCGGCAGGAGACAGGGGAAGGCTTTCCCCTCACACCGCTGACGGTCCACCTTATAAATCAAATAAAACTTATTGCCTAAAAATATGCAGAGTACTATAATGTGGCAAACTTTATCTTAAAGAGGCTTAAAAATGACTGCTTATTTAGCTGGGGTTGTTTCTTCAATCCTGTCATTTATTTTCGTGGTTTTTGCCATCGGAGCTATCGGTTATCTTGTTGGTGGAATCAAGATTAAGGGAATCGAGCTTGGAACAGCAGGTGTTTTGCTTGTTGCACTTATTTATGGCGTTGTCTGCCACTTCGTTCCATCATTTAACATTGGTGAAAAAACAATCGCCCTTTTCAGTGATAAAATCAAGGGCAACTTTGGTATCGTATCAAATATCGGAACAGCCTTGTTCGTTACGGCCGTCGGCTTGATTGCAGGGCCAAAGTTCTTCCGTTCGTTCAACAAGAACACATTGAGCTATATCATCCTGGGTGTAGTGGTTATCGCAATTGGCGCGGGAACAGCAATCCTTTTCACAGTCCTCGACAAGAATATGTCATCTTCAATGGCAGTAGGACTTTTGACCGGTGGACTTACATCAACTCCAGGTTTCAGCGCAGGCAAGGAAGTTGCCACAGCCATCGAGGAAGACGTTACAGCGGGCTACGGAATCGCATATACTTTCGGAGTTCTTGGCGTAGTTCTTTTTGTCCAGCTTGTTCCAAAGATTCTTAAGGTCAACATGCAGAAGGAAGTCGAAAACTTCCAGGCTGCAAACCAGATTTCAGTTCCACAGCCAAAGGGAAAGCTTGTTGCAATGGATCCATTCGGATTCTTCGCATTCTTCCTTGCAGTCGCATTGGGCTGTATCATCGGTGCAATCAAGATTCCTGGAATCAACTTCTCCCTGGGCAACTCCGGTGGATGTTTGATTGGTGGTCTTATCGTCGGTCACTTCGCGCACATTGGCAAGGTTGACTGCCGCCTCAAGAAAGAGACTTTGAACTTCATGCGCGAGCTTGGTCTTGTCCTCTTCCTTATTGGCGCCGGCGTTCCTGGTGGAGTCAACTTTATTGAAAAGTTCCGCTGGACTTACTTCATCTACGGCGCGGTCATGACAACAGTTCCTATGATTGTCGGTTTCATTATCGCAAAATATGTTTTCAAGTTGAGCATCCTGAACAACCTTGGTTCAATCACTGGTGGTATGACTTCTACTCCAGCCTTGGGTACCTTGATTGCAACCGCCGGAACAGACGAAGTTTCAGCGGCATACGCAGCAACCTATCCGTTCGCATTGGTTTCAATCGTTTTGGCCGCCAAGATCATTATCATGGTGTTCTAGTTTTGGAAACTTTTGTTGATTGATTTTGAGTCCCGGTGTCTTTATGGCATCGGGATTTTTTTTTGTATCCAGCAGCAGATTCAGGGTAAAAAAATCAGAGAAATATCCTCCTGCAAAAGGCCGCGAAAATCAGATTTTATAAAAATGTAATTTTCTAAAAAAAAATTAACAACATACCTTGACACATCCTTTTTTTACATTATCTTTTAGTTAAGAGCATTAGTGGGTTTAAATCCCATGATTCAGTGTTACTGAATGAAATGCGCCAATTTATAAACAGGCGGTAAACTTATGAAAAATTACCACTAGCGAGGAAAATATGATAATTTTTAAAGAAACCACATCACCACAACATTGGTTCTGCCAAGGACACTTTGGTTGCCTTTTGGCATCCCTTATGAACAGCGGAATGATTGACACCTTACATTTTACAGGTCTTGAAAGAAACTTTGATTTCAAAAATGCCTCCAGGGAAGAAAAAATCAAGTACGAACTTAAGTTAATGGCTCTCTGGGCGGCAATCACAGGTTATTATCCATTAAAGCATAGGGAGAGTTTTCACACCATCTATTCAAGTTTCTTCTACTTTGTCACAAAAGAAAAAAGCAAGCTCTCAACTGAAGATTACAACAAAAAAATCAACCGTTACATCAAAAAGCTTCATGATTTGGAAAACTATTTTGCGGAACACGATGGCAAATCCATAAACAACGGAAGCTGGGACGGAGGCGCACACCTGAGAGTTCATGTGGAAAAGTTTACGGATTTGGATGACCTGCCCTACAAGTCCCTATTGTGCATTGAAAAAAAACATTGGGTGGTATATCTGGGGATGAAAGGCGAAGATGCTGTAGTCCTGGATCCAAACATCTGTGACGGTTTTATGAAACTTCCAATTGATGAACTAAAAGAATGTGCCATCATAAAGCCCAAAAGCGTAAAGACTGATGACAAAGCCATACACAACATAATGATGGACTTCGAGCTGAACGAAAAAAAGACCCTGGAAGATTTAAGGAGACGTGAATTTTCAAAAAAATTTGCCAGACTTATTGAACGACTGGAAGAAATCAATTTTTCCGAAAAGGACTACAACACCTATATAAAAAGGTCACAGAATTTTTTGGACAAACTAAAAAAGGATCACCATCGCTATGAATACAGAACTTCAGAAACTATTGATTGAAATCCTATGCCACAAGGAGGACATAATAGACATGGACACCTGCTACGATGCAGAGTTTGATGGTCTCATGGAACTTCTGGACGATATTTTATCGAACGATATTGAAAAAAACGATTTTTAGGCATTTCCTCTGCAAGATTTGCCAAGAGAACCTCCAGAACTATTTGCGGATTTTGCAGTTTTCCTCCATAACGCCCTGCCCGACACCTGCGGTCATCCATTTTAATGTAACCTTCCGTTGATTTATTTTTTATGTTTACGTTGCAACAACCTGTCGGAATGGATTTCAAGGGATCAAAAAAAGTAAAAATTTTCAAAAAAATTTATATTTTTTGTTAAAGTTTTTTATTTTTTTTCCGATAAGTACTAATGAAAGAACATGGATGCTCAACTTCGTATGAAGACAACAGCCAGGCTTTTATGTAGAAAATTGTGGATGTAGCCTTGAAAATGCAGAAACAGTTTTTTGCGAAACAGGCAGAAAGGATTTTGCCTGAATATACATAGTTCCACGGAGGAAAATACTATGGTTATTAATCACAACATGTCCGCAATGTTCGCTGGACGCTCAGTAAACGTAACAACAGGTTCTGTCCAGAAGGACATGGAAAAGCTCTCATCAGGAATGAGAATCAACCGTGCAGGCGATGACGCTTCAGGACTTGCTGTTTCTGAAAAAATGCGTTCACAGATTCGTGGTCTTAACCGCGCATCAAAGAATGCTTCAGACGGTATCAGTTTCATCCAGACAACAGAAGGATATCTCCAGGAAACTACAGATTTGATTCAGCGCATCCGTGAATTGGCAGTTCAGTCAAGCAACGGTATCTACACTGACGAAGATCGTATGCAGATTCAGGTAGAAGTTTCTTCTCTCGTTGCAGAAATCGACCGCGTTGCATCACACGCTCAGTTCAACGGCATGAACATGCTTACAGGCCGCTTTGCTCGTGAGACAGGCGAAAACTCTGTTACAGCTTCTATGTGGCTCCACATTGGTGCTAACATGGACCAGAGAACACGCGTCTACATCGGAACAATGACAGCAACAGCTCTCGGAGTACGCGAAATCGGAACAGAAGAGATCATCTCTCTTGCAACTCCAGATTCAGCAAACCGCGCAATTGGAACTCTTGACGAGGCTATCAAGATGTTGAACAAACAGCGCGCAGACCTCGGTGCATATCAGAACCGCCTTGAATTCACAGTCAAGGGTGTTGATATCGCTGCAGAGAACCTCCAGGCTTCAGAAAGCCGCATCCGCGATACAGATATGGCAAACCAGATGGTTGAATTCACAAAGAACTCAATCCTCGTCCAGTCTGGAACAGCAATGCTGGCACAGGCCAACGCACAGTCACAGACAGTCTTGTCTTTGCTTCAGTAGTGTAGTATAATATCAGCAGATAGGAGTGGCCGGATATCCATCGTTGGGTTTCCGCCACTCCCCTGCTGACTGTGCGGAATTTCTTTTCGATTGTTCAACATCAATCTCAGTAACATGAAAATCCGTTCAAATGGTCAGACTTTTCTCCAGGTTTAGATGGAGTTTGATCTTTGAAATCCGTTCTCCATACGTTTATGACAGTATGGATTGTCACTTTGTTAGGCAAAATGACAATTCCTGCTGTTTGGGACTAAAACATTCGTCAGGGGCGCAAAAACTGTCGGATGCCCGCATAAACGAGGCAGGCACCTTAGCAAGATGCTAAGGGTGTGCAAATCATGGAGGACACTAATATGGTTATCAATCACAACATGAGTTCAATGTTCGCAAACCGTCAGTTGGGTATCAACAACAATGCTCTTCTGGGCAACATTGAAAAACTTAGTTCTGGTGAAAAAATTAACAGAGCTGGAGACGACGCTTCTGGACTCGCTGTATCTGAAAAGATGAGAAGCCAGATCCGCGGACTTAACCAGGCCAACAGAAATGTCAACAATGGAATCTCTTTCATTCAGACAACTGAAGGCTACCTGCAGGAAACAACAGACATCCTGCAGCGCATCCGCGAATTGTCAGTCCAGTCTGCAAACGGAATCTACACAGAAGAAGACCGCATGCAGATTCAGGTTGAAGTTTCTCAGCTCGTAGCAGAAGTTGACCGCATCGCAAGCCAGGCACAGTTCAACGGAATGAACATGCTTACAGGTCGCTTTGCAGAAAACTCTGTTTCTGGTCAGATCATGCAGTTCCACGTTGGTGCAAACATGGATCAGCGCGTAAGTGCATTCGTTGGTACTATGTCAGCTCAGGCTCTTGGACTTAGAGGTTCAGAGGGTCTCGACGAGCAGATCAGTATTTCTACACCAGAGTCTGCAAACGTAGCTATCGGTACAATCGATAACGCCCTCAAGCTGGTTAACCGCCAGAGAGCTGATTTGGGTGCTTATCAGAACCGCCTCGAGACAGCATCAAAGGGAATCGCTATCGCAGCAGAAAACACTCAGAGTGCTGAATCTATCATTCGTGATACAGACATGGCAACTGCTATGGTTGAGTACACAAGGAACTCAATCCTTACACAGGCCAGCACAGCAATGTTGGCTCAGGCAAATACCCAGTCTCAGAACGTATTGGCATTGCTTCAGTAGTTTGAACAAACCTATGTCACGTAGGTTACGCATCGCATGATGCACAACATTTTTTAAGAGATATCTGGATGTCATCTTTTGAATGATGTTGGAATAAAAGAGTGAGGAGGGGTGCGCCCCCTTCCCCTCTCTTTGTTTTTTTTCAGGAGGAAGAGTCCATGAACACAATAAACAGTTCTATTGGATCTACGGCAATGGATGGCCATTCTTTCTTCAACGCTAATGTAGCTAAAGTTCAAAAAGAGTTAGCCCCGGCTAGCGCTGAGGAAGTATCACAGTATCTTGAAGAGAACCTGTCAAAGATAAACGAGACGGTAAAACATCTCCAGACAATCTCGGACCAGGTTCTTGGACATACAGTCAAGTTCCATGTAAACGAGGAGCTTGGTAAGGTCATTGTTGAGGTAGTGGACGCTTCGACAAACAGGGTTATTCGTCAGATTCCGTCTGAAGATCTGCAGAAGATTCAGATGAACATGAAGAATACCATCGGTTTGTTGTTCGATGATGTCATCTAAAGTATCCCCATAAATCTTTGTTTTTTGGGTAACCTTGGATGCCAATGCGGGTTTCATTAATAGAAAAATCCATTGACGGACTGGTGTCAGATATGGAAGAATCATGGCAGACCTTGTATAATGCAATGGAAAGTTAGCATGGTGCTTAATGGAATTCGCGGAATCGTTAAAATGACAGAATATTTTTAGCGATGACCATGAAAGACTGTGCTGTTCATTTCAGGACAACACAGTTTTACCATTTTAAAAGGGGCGGGACAAAATGGCAGATGGAATCAGCATACCTGGAGTAACAGACAAATACAAAACAAACGATCTTGTAGAAGCGCTCATGGAGACCGAAAGGATTCCTTTGAAAAGGGAGCAGGCTCAGCTTGAGAAATACGAATCCCAGCAAAGCGCCTGGAGGGATGTCAACCAAAGGATGAGCTCCCTAAAGGATAGCGTAAAGTCGCTCTACTCGTTTGAAAATCCATTCAACAACAAACTCACCACATCCTCCGATGAATACGCAATCACCGCAGACGCAAACAGGAGCGCCGATTACGGTTCATTTAAAATTGATGTAGTCCAGCCAGCAACAGCAGACAGATTCCTGAGCGGCAACATAGACCGCAACATGCAGATAGAATCCGGCCTCTACACTTTCACGGTTGGCGACAAGACTGTTTCCTTCAACTGGAAAGGAGGAAAACTTTCAGATTTTGTCACGGCGCTCAACAAACGCGGGACAAATATCGTCAAGGCCAGCGTCATTGGCATAAGCTCAAAGGAAAAGGCCCTTCTCATTGAGGCCCTCAAGACAGGCGAATCAAACAGGCTCATTTTTTCAGACAAGGCACTGGACCTGGCGAAACGCATTGACATGGTTACCGAGACCTTGCCGGAATCCAGCAGGCTTTCATCGGACCTTTCAAAATATTCATCGCCAACTACAATCGATTCTGAAATCCAGAACGGCCTCCCTATAATCTCGAAAAAGGATGTAAAGACCGACGGAAAGACAATCACCATTCCACCAAGAGGCGGAATCGAGATTCCAATTCCTGAGGACGCAAAAAACTATGCCGACGGTAAAATCGAATTCAGCTTCAAGGCGGAAGTCGGTGACGATATCACCGAGGAACTTAATTTCGGATTCAAGAATCCATTCATGCCAAGCCCTGGATACGTGGAATACCGTGGAGTAACTGTCTACAATGCCGACAACGAGACCACCCTTCAGTCCGAAGTCTCATCTGAGCCATTGGTTCCGGTCGAAGACAACCGCTACGTTTTCATCAAAAATTCCGACGGATCGGAACAGGAGCTTCCGTCTGACAACATCACATACAGCGACGGAAAGACGAAGGTGGTTATTTCCCTCAAGGAATATCCGGACGCACAGAGCATCGTCATCAGGAACAGCAACACCGGAAAGACAATATCAATGACGGTCCCCGAGTCCTATGATTCCGAAAAGGGAACAGGATTTACCCCTAACCACCCTATAGTGAGCGCGGCCGATGCCATTGTAAAATATGAAGGAATCACCATAACCAGGCCAACAAATGATATCGACGATATCATTCCTGACGTCACGCTGCACCTTCATGAGAAGACAGAAAGAACGGCGACCATCACGATCAACCCTGACAAGGAAAGCGCCAAGGACGCCCTCATAACTTTTGTAGGAAAATACAACCAGGTTATAGCGGAGCTTAACATCCTTACATCAAGCAAGCCGGAGGTCGTTTCAGAACTTGACTACCTGACAAAAGATGAACAGGAACAGGAAATGGAAAAGCTTGGAATGTTCCAGGGAGATTTCACTCTTACGAACGGCAAGTCCCAGCTCCAGAGGATAACCTCCAACAACTACAACTATGGCTTCGACGCGGACATAACCATGCTCAACCAGATTGGCATCTCGACGAACGCCAGCGGAAGAAGTTCCGGATACAACGCGTCCCAGCTTAGGGGATACCTTGAGATTGATGAAAAGAAACTCGACGCCCAGCTTGCGGAAAACCTTGACCAGATAAAGGACCTGTTCGGTTTTGACACAGACGGGGACATGATCATCGACAACGGAATTGGCTACCTTTTGGACAAGACCCTCACCGCCTGGACACAGACCGGAGGTATCATCTCGACCAAAAACGATGCCCTCAAGGTGAGAATCGATTCATCGAACTCAAAGATTACTAAACTTCAGTCACAACTTGACGATAAAGAATCAGAGCTCAAGTCAAAATATTCCACAATGGAAAGCACTTTGAACAGTTTGGAAAGTCAGCAGACATCCATAAGCAATTGGGCTAATTCAATGAATAACAACAATAGGAAGTGAGGTGCCCGATGCAGCTGAAAGTCAATGGCGAACCAGTAGATATTACTCTTGAAAATGAAAAGACTGTTGGCGACTTCTTGAAGTCCTTTGAAGAAGCCATGGAACAGGAAGACGCGACAACGACAGGCATTGTTTTAAATGGAACCGTTGTATCTGCGGAAGAAATTGACAATATCCAGAACGAGGAGCTTAAGGACGACACTCAGATTGAGTTGACAGTAATCTCGAAGGCCCAGATTCTGGAATCCTTCAAGTCAAACGTCAACTCCCTCAGCGACCTGAACGAAAAGCTTGGAGAAATATCGGTCCTCCTGCAGAGCGGAAAAGATGGCGAGGCCTGTTCAATCATCAACATGCTGGCAGATGAGGTGGCAACCTTCGTCCGCACAGCAAGGCTCAGCGCATTGTTCCCGGAAGTGCATGAAAGGATAACAGTTGACGGCAAGGGACTCAGTTCGTTCTTTGAGGAATTTTCAAACATCCTGAGAGATTTTGAGCAGGCGCTGTCAGAAAAGGATACCGTCACCGTTGGCGATCTGGCGGAATATGAAATCCGTCCAAGGCTACAGCAAATCATAGACTCGCTAAACAACTGTTGCAATTAATCTGACTCAAAAAAAAGGATATGGTTCATGAACATGGAAAACTCAGGCTCCCCAATACTTGCACGACAGAATCCAACGCTCTATTGGATACTTGTGTTCACAATAGCGGCTGTTGCGCTTGTTTTTCTGGTTTCATTCATCGTGAAAAGGGTCAACGCCTGGCGTTCCTCTCCCAAGTTTGCTGAATCCCACAAAAAGGTTTACACAACAAAGAAGAACATCACGACCATATCCCGAAAGGCCTCCTTGACCAGCAACGAGACAAAGCTGCTTTGGTATATCTGCAAAAAAAACAAGACACCGAACATCGTTTACCTGAACAAAGACAGGAACGCCATAAATGAACTGTTCCGGGAACAGTACCGGCAGCTAAAAAATTCCAGCGCCTCGGAGGAGCAGATTGGAACCCTGTTCAGCATCCTCTACAAGATGGAAAAACTGAGAAGCCAGGATTACGTCATAACTTCCTCAGAAAAACTGAAGGCAGGACAGGAGCTTTACTTCAAGGATTCCGACGGTTACAACTGGTGCTTTACGATTCAGAAAAACACTTCCCAGGGAATTTTTCTGGAGATTCCAAGGATGCTGGCCAATGACGAGAAAAGACCTAAACCTCTTTCAAAGTTTGTCCTGACGGTCACCTCGAATGCAAACACGGCCTACATAATGCAGACCAGGGCCATACGGTATGAGGAAGCCCTCGATGGAACCAAAATACTTGTCATAAAACCATCCAACACCCTTCAACCGATCCAGAGACGAAAATACAAGCGAAAGGAAGTGGACCAGCCCTGCATATTCACGGAAGTCGAGCCAAGGTCCGGAACCTCTGAAAATTCCAAGAATTATGCGGTCATGGGTGCAAACATCAACGGAAGGCTGAACAATATATCCTCTTCCGGATGCAGCCTCATGGGCCATGCGGATATTATGGCCGGACACTACATACTGGTCAAGTTCCAGCTAAACGGCGAAGAGACAGAGGCTGTTGGAATCATACTTTCATCCACCAAGGACATAGACGGGGAGAAAACGAACTACCATATAAAATTTACCGACGTGCAGCTGTCCACAAGGAATTCCATATATGCCTTTATATATGGGTTCACGGATGACCTTCAATCAACTTCAGAGGAGGATGCTTAAACCAAATTTATTTTGTTGTATTTATACGGAATTTGGTTTATTCTATATATTATGAAAGTCTTAGAAATCAACTCAATTTCAAAAGAAGAGGGATACATCTACTATAGGAACAAGTATAACGGAAATGCGGTCCTGGATATAATGTCGCAACAGGTTACTGTTCCGGTAAAGTTCACAATAGAGGTGAATCCGCTTGGAAAAAGAACAATAGAACTTGAACCTCTTCCTGCCAGCCTTAACTACCCTGTTATGCCTGTCACAAAGTCCCTCAAGCTTTTCATAGATGACCTTTACAAACAGGGCGCACTTCCCCAGGTATGACGAAGCCAATATGGAATACATAACTCACACGGCCGAAGAAACAATCGAGCTTGGAAAAAAAATCGGAAGCAAACTGAAGGCTGGGGACATCATCGCCATGACAGGAACACTGGCCGCAGGAAAGACTACAATCACAAAAGGTATTGCATCTGCACTTGGAATTGAGGACTGCATAACAAGCCCGACCTTCTGCCTTATAAGCGAATATAACGGAAAATCCATGCCGCTCTACCACATGGACGTATACAGACTTGACGGACCAGAGGATTTTGTGAACCTTGGTGTCGATGACATGCTGTATGGCGATGGAGTCTGCATCGTTGAGTGGAGCGAAAAAGTAAAATCCGAACTGCCTTCGAAAACCATATGGATGACAATAACACCCAAGGAAAACGGCGAAAGGCTTATAAAAATTGAAAACTGGAAAAATGGGAGCCTGGACTGATGAAAGCTCTTGCAATTGATTGCGCTGTCTCAAAAATCGCGATATCTGCAAAAAAGGATAACAAATCTGTAAAACTGGTCTTGGATATAGGTTCAAGGCAATCTGAAAAAATGCTTCCCGCTGTCGACTATGTGATGCAGGAAATGGAGCTATCCCCTGCGGACCTGGACTATACTGTCTCAACCCTGGGACCCGGAACTTTCACGGGACTTCGGCTTGGCCTTAGCACACTGAAGGCGCTGACATTATGCAACGGCACCCCGCTTTACGGAATTCTTTCCCTGGACGCCTACAGATGGCCCTACAGGGACGAAAAGAACATGGTCCTAAGTCTGATCGAGGCAAAGGAGGAAGAGTACTTCTGTGCGCTCTATTCCGATGGAAAGAAAATCCTGGACGACGCGGACAAAACCACAAGTGAAATCTTGAAGCTTTTTACCGAAGAGGATACCGTGACCCTTTGCGGCCCAGGTTCAAAGAACTTTTACGAGCAGGCCAAGGACATGCCCGGGGCGCCCAAACTTAAGATCTCCACGCCAATACCGGACTGCGCGGACAGCCTGTTTGACATGGCAGAGAAAATGATTTCCGAGAATGTCCCCCCAATGCAGGACTACGACGGACCTGTGTATGTGAGAAAAAGTGAAGCGGAAATAGTTTACGAGAGCACCCACGGAAACAAGTGACCGACAAAAAAAAGCAACCGAAAACCCGGTTGCTTTTTTTATCTAGGACCCGCTGAAAATTAACCAAAGATATCCTTGAGCGCATCCTCAGAAGACTGCGCCGCGGCCGCCTTGTTTTCGGTCTGGATTGCGTCATAGACTTCCTGCCTGAATACCTTTACATTCTTAGGAGCCTCCACGCCAATCTTGACCATATCGCCATGCACCTCAATTATGGTAAGGGTTATGTCGTTTCCGATCTTGATTTTTTCGTCAACCTTCCGGGAAAGAATCAGCATTTTTTACCCTCCCCCCGGCGCTTCAGGCCTTGCACGATATCAAATTTTGTTGGCCACTTGTCGCCATTCAAAATCACCTGCATTCCGGTTTTCGTATTCTTGTTGATGACCAGCGGTCCCAAAAGGTTTGCCGTAACAGGCTCCCCGTTTCCAGGCACCGTCACCAGGGTCATTACCAGAACCTCAGATGGATCGGTCACTTCTATTTTCTGCAGCTCCTTGTCATCGATGTCGGTTTCGTATCCGTCGCAAACCAGAAATGGATCCACCATCAAAAAGGCCAGCCCTTTTTCCTGGAGGGACTGCAACCATACAAAGGGTGCATAGGCACTGTCATGCAAAGCGAAATCAGTGTACTCCTCAAATCCCAGCAACCCTGCCGGAATCTTTATGATATGATCCTCTGGAACTTCCACGACGCCAGAACATTTTGTCTCAATCTGCATTTTTTCACCCAAAAAACAACCCCCGGCCAAAAAAAGGACAGGGGCTTTTATACGTTAATATCCCGCGAACAGAACTGTCCACGGAAACCCGAATCTTATCTGATATAATCCAACAATGTACTTGAATACATCTTTCCGGCCTGGCTCATGGTTGCCTGGTTTACATACTCAAGCATCTTGAGGTCAGTGATAGCCTCGCTCATATCGATGTCACCCTCGCGGCTTACAAGCTGGGTAACGTTCAAATTGTTCAGGGACTGTCTCTGGATATTGTTCTGAGCCCTCTCATAGTCGCTGCCATTCTTTGCCAGACGGGCATTGAGGTTGTTCATTCCTTCGTCGATTGTTCCGAGAACCCTTGATCCAATGGCCTCATTGTCTCCACGGAGCATGGCATCACGCAAAGCCATGACAGCATCAAAAAGGGAACCACCGGAGATGCTGACGTTTGAAGCGATATTGTATGGAGGCATCTGGCCTGAATCCTTTATCATTCCGATATCCTCCAGAACGGAACCGCTCTTGTCAACAAGCCACATCTGATGGGCGTCGGTTGTGCGGAGGTTAAGTCCACGGCTCAGCG
Source organism: Treponema sp. (assembly GCA_045643225.1). GTDB lineage: Bacteria > Spirochaetota > Spirochaetia > Treponematales > Treponemataceae > Treponema_D. Next base: position 17,640 of record JAZUKJ010000085.1, read on the forward strand.
GATCGATAGATGCCTTGACGGCCGCACCGCTGTCATTTATTTTTGCCGCGATCGAATAGACGTTGTCCCCAGCGTTCACCGGAATATCGATTCCGTCCACGGAAATGACGCTATCCTGCGAAGCCTGCCATGTTGACAAATCGCGCTGAGACATCAGGACCTGTGGTTCTGCCCAGAAAATCTTGTTTCCGGCGTTATCCACATCAAGGTATGCGGTTTCATCAACTTCAACCTTGTTCGCCTGGATGTTTCCATTGTATTTGACACCAGTAATCAATGGTTCCCTTGCACCAGGGACGTTACCCATAGAAACTTCGAATGCAGTAACATTTGATCTGGTTCCTGCAAAAAGGGAATTTCCATCAGGACCTACACCGTTGGCATTCTGGACCAGCTCCTTCAAAAGTTCATCAACTTCAGTAGCCATGTTCTTCAAATCTTCCGGAGTATTGATACCGTTCGCACCCTGGACCGCAAGTTCGCGGACGCGCTGCATGATTTGAAGATTCTGGTTGATATATCCTTCGCGGACCTGGAAATTATCGGCCAAGGTCTGGGCGTTCTTTTCAAAGACGTTCACCCTTGAAAGGAATGACTGATAGCGAACCAGATGTCCAGCGGCCAAAGGGTCATCCCGGAGAGCTCCGATTCTGCTCTGGCTTCCAATCTGGGCATTCTTCTGCGCCATATTCACTTCCTGTTTGCGCAGGAAATATTGGGTATTCGTGTTGTTGTACTGGGAACTGATTCTATTCATTTTCCGCTCCTAATTAAAACTCTATTTTCATAAATCAAATGGACCTTCGATTGGTAAGTCCATAACAAACTCAAAAAATCAGATGGACTTCAACTAGATTCCAAGCCTGTTGATTATAGTATCCAGAAGTTCGTTCTGGACATTTATAAAACGTGCAGCCGCGTTGTATCCATGCTGGAACTTGATGATATCCGCAAGCTCCTCGTCAATGTTTACACCAGAGATGCTATCCCTCAGCGCGGTCAGGTCGTTCATTATTGCGTTCTGGCTGGCCAGCATATTCTGGGCCTGCTCCCCCTTAAGTCCGACATTCGTTACTGAATCGGCGAAGTAGTCATCGAAAGTCTTGCTACGTCCAATCATAACGCTTGTGTTGCGGATGGCTGCAATCTCCACTGCGGCACGTGCATCCCCGGCGTCGGCTGTACCCTGAATGTTTGGATAGGCCGCGGCCACGGACTGGATGTCAGAGTGAATCTTGTCGTTCACCTGGATATATGCGGAAGGATTGACCATAGGTGCAACACCGAACTGTCCGCCAGCCAACGATGTGACCGCATCGGCACGGTTAAAGTCATACGCACCCTCCTCTCCGCTCTGGGCAAGGACACCTGCGTATCCAGTAAGGAACATTCCGGAATCCTCAACATGGCGGATAACGAAATCGGGATTTCCTGAATCGACAGCCGAAGTGGCCTTCAGCACCAGACGGTTGTCCCTGTCCAGGTATGCCTTAACTTCACCGTCAGTATTGTTGATCCTTGCGACCACTTCATCGACTGTATCCGTGGCGTAGTATGGAACATTGACATTACCGCTGTGACCTGAAATGGTGATTTCGCCTTCAAGACCAATCTGCTCACGGTTCCGGAGGGCGTTTGTTCCTGTCATGCGGAACACATAGGTAGTATCCTCCACGCCGTCACCGTCACGGTCGTAGTTTCCGTTGGTATTTTCGACAAACGGATGCTGAACAAAAAAGTCCAGTCCCGTGACATTGTTCTTTCCTACAGCGTTGCGGTGGACATCGTTGACCAGGTCAGCGAAGTTCAATGTCATGGTATTAAGGGACTGCATCTCGTTTCTTACATCCACATCACGCAATTCAACCAACGCTCCAAGGGAACCGCCAGTAAAATGTGCGTCGTACTGAGTGTCAACCCACTTCAGCTTAGAGTATCCGCCCTGCTCCACATCAGGTACAGCTTCAATCTGACGGGCAAGGCTTCCCTGGACAATAATCTGTCCGGCTGTGTGGACCATGAACTCGTCAGGGTCCTTGCGTTCAACAGTCACATTGATAAGGCGTCCCAGTTTTTCCACCAGAAGGTCCCGTCTATCCATAAGGTCGTTAGGATCGTCACCCAATGCCTTGCTCCTGACAATCTCGCCATTCAACTCGGCAATCTGGTTTGCATAGTCGTTCACCTGACGCACGGTTCCATTGATATCTTCGTTAATCTGGTTGCCGATTGCGGTGAGGGATTTGTTTCTCTGCTGGATGGAATTGGTCAAACTGTCGGCCCTGGTAACAACGGCCTGTCTTGCGGCATCCTGATCAGGATAGAGAGTGAGCTCCTGCCAGCTTTCCCAGAATTTGTCCATGTTTCCACGTACCGAGATTTCCTCAGGCTCGTTATAAATCTGCTCAAGCATGGTATAATATTTCTCGCGTGTCTCCCAGTAGGATTCAACATTCGTCTGGGCAACGATGCGGGTATCCAGCAGTTCATCCCTAAGGCGCTTTACACTTTCAACATCAGTTCCCTGTCCAATCTGTCCCGCAGTCTCTGCACGTTCCAGGTCAGGTCTGTACAAAGGATCGAACGCACGTACGTTAACCCTCTGCCTTGTGTATCCTTCAGTGTCAGCGTTGGAAATATTGTGACCAGCAGTCTGAATCTGCAGACTGTGAGCCATCAATGAACGCTTACCAATTTCAATTCCACCAAATGAACCAGCCATTTTTTCCTCCAGTTCCAAATTCCCAAAAACAGGGAACAATATTTATGGGCATCTAAAAAAATTTCCAGATATTCCTAACGAGTCCTTATCCTTAACAAACCGCAAGGCTAAAGGCATCGTCCTTTCAAAGTCACCCCCAGAGATTGAAATCCCTAAAGGTTCCCGTATAAATAAAACTTCCGCCTTAACGGAACCATATTTCCTGCAATCAGACCAGCGCATCCAGGACAACGCTTTCGGCGGTAGGACTCATGATATGTCCGTTCCTTCCGTAAACCTTTGCCCTTGACTGCGGAACGCAGCTCTCGATCACGCCGTCAACGAATTCCTTTGTAGAGGAAACATATGTGGCCAGAGCATTGTTCTCAATCTTGCTCCTTGAAAGCTTTGTCCTGACGCTTACATAAACGTCCTGGATTTCAGGCTCAAGATACATTGAACTGTTTTCACCGACATAGTTTTCGCGGCACTGGTCCAGATTTACAAAGGCATCGCTATATGCCTTCATATTGTTCAAACTGGTCTCCAGGTCCATCCACTTCCTTTCCCGGACGCTGTCATGAATCTTCTTCTGCTGGGTCAACATGCAATCCAGCACATCGTTCTGAGCGTTCAGAATCTGAAGAAGCTCCATGTCCACGGTAGATTCCTTTTCATCTTCAGCCGGACCTTCAGCCAAGGCTTCAACTTCCGTGTCATGCTCCACATTTTCCTCAGGCTCCTCCACAGGATTCTCGCTCACCTTTTCAGCAGGAGACTCCCCTTCGGCACCCTCGATTTCAACTATATCCACCACGTTTTCAATTGCATCCGTGGAAACAGACTCTTCTGCAAGTTCAATAATTTCAGCCATAAAAACACCCCTCTACAGGTTCTCTACAGCGATTATCGGAAAATAAAACTCCAGCATTAGATTTTTTTTTGACGGGAACAAAAATATTTGTGGCCCGCCCTAAAAGCAATACCGAGGCAACCGAGAACAATTCAATTTATGGAAAGAAATTTTCCCCAAAAAAAACGGGGAACCGAAAAAAATCCAGGAACAGACAACAAATCTGAACAAAGAACGGTATTGCAGTCGGATTTCATACCCCTTATACGACCTAAAGGTCAGGGTATCCAACCCGACCCACGAATAAATTAACAAATTTCTTCGCAAGCCGTTGACACAAAAAAATCAATTTGCTATAGTTAATCTCGTCGATTACATGGTGCCTGTAGTTCAGGGGTAGAATCCCAGATTGTGGATCTGGTTGTCGTGGGTTCGAAACCCACCAGGCACCCTTTCTGCATCCATCCTGGATATGTATTGTGTATCCGATGAATCGCGTTCGTAGCTCAACTGGATAGAGCAATGGACTTCGAATCCGTAGGTTGCACGTTCGAGCCGTGTCGGACGCAGGAAAATAAAATTTCGTTCGCAAGACGAAAATTTTGGGCGATTAGCTCAGCTGGTAGAGCAACAGACTCTTAATCTGTGGGTCGGGAGTTCGATCCTCCCATCGCTCATACGGTTTGCAACATTCCGTTGTTAGCCAGTTTGCACTTAGCAAAATGCGAGAGTGGTGAAATTGGCAGACACGCCAGACTTAGGATCTGGTGCCTTAGGCGTAAGGGTTCAAGTCCCTTCTCTCGCAAAACTTGAGAAGCGAAACATTTTGCAGGAATGGCTCAGTGGTAGAGCGCGACCTTGCCAAGGTCGATGTCGCGGGTTCGATCCCCGTTTCCTGCTCTAACAGTTTAGGCAGTAACTGAAAAGAAATCACTGTCAAACGCAATTTTTTGCAGGAATGGCTCAGTGGTAGAGCGCGACCTTGCCAAGGTCGATGTCGCGGGTTCGATCCCCGTTTCCTGCTCTAAATACAAAGCGATTTGGAGTTTTTCTAAATCGCTTTTTTTTATACTATTTTATTTTAAGGGGACACAAAAGTGAACGTTACCAAAGAAATCCAGAAGATTGAAAACTCCGCAGTAAAACTTACAGCAACTATCGCACAGGCAGATGTTGAATCTGGCTATAAAGCAGAATTTGCAAAATATGCAAAGAACATTCAGCTTCCAGGATTCAGAAAGGGACATGTCCCAACAAAGGTCATTGAGCAGAAATACGGTGAATCACTTAAGTACGAAATCGCAGGAAGCCTCATCGATGAAGCTTTGAACGAAATCCTCCAGGGTGACGATGCAAAGGATATCCGCCCTCTTCCATATTCACAGCCACGTCTTGATGGCGACAAATTGCCAGAGCTTGACTTGACAAAGGATTTCACATTCGCAGTTACATACGACGTTTTCCCAACAGTAGACGTAAAGACATTCAGCGGAATCACAATCAAGGAACCTCAGGTTGAAGTAACAGACAAGGACCTTGAAGAAGAACTCAAGAGCATCCAGGAAAGAAACGCAATGGTTCTTGACAAAAAGGATGACGACCCTGTAGCAAAGGACAACATCGTTACAATCGACTATAAAGAGCTTAACGACGATGGAAGCACAGTTGAAGGAAGCACACGCGAAGGTTTCGTATTCACTGTAGGTTCAGGCGAAAACATTTACAAGATTGACGATGAAATCGTTGGAATGAAAAAGAACGAGACAAAGGAAATCTCAAAGACATACGCCGCCGATGACAGCGATCCAGAGCTTGCCGGAAAGACAAAGAAAATCAGCGTAACAGTTAAGGCTGTAAAGGAAAGAAACCTCCCTGCCCTTGATGATGAGTTGGCACAGGATGTCAGCGAAAAATACAAGACATTGGCAGATCTGAAGGCTGACTTGAAGAAGCAGATGGAAAGCGCAAAGACAAGAAAGGTTGCTGAACTCAAGAGCCAGAGCCTTCTTGAACAGCTTGTCGAAAAGAATCCTATCGACTTGCCAAGATCAATGGTACAGGCAGAACAGGATGCCCGCTGGAGAATGCTTGCACAGCAGTTCCAGACAACACCAGAGCAGCTTGAAAAGATGATCCTTTCATCAGGACAGACAAAGGAAAGCATGATTGACCAGTGGACTGGAAATACAGAAAAGATGTTGAAGAGCCGCCTCATCGTGGATGAGCTCCTCCGTTCCAAGAACATCTCAGTTACACCAGAGGAAGTCGAATCACAGTACCAGAAGATTGCAGACGAACAGGGTGTTCCGGTTGAGGAAATCAAGAAGCACTACGACGATCCAAGAAACAAGGAATATCTTGTAGATGAAACAAAAGAGAACAAGCTCTTTGAAGAACTGTACAAAGATGTAAAGGTTTCTAAAGGTGACAAGATGACTTTTGCAGACCTTTTTAAGGCTAAACAGTGATAATCAATAGAAATTGATTCATAAAACGGAATGCAATAAGTAAAAAAACTTGTCGCATTCCGTTTTTTTGTCTATCTTATATGGTAAGGCTTATCTACAAAAGTGGACAATCTATTAAGACCTCATCGATTTTATGGGAGAAGATGATGAACGAATACATGAACACATTGGTTCCAACCGTTATTGAAAGAAGTGGAAACGGTGAACGCGCATTTGACCTTTATTCAAGACTATTGAAAGACCGCATCATTTTTGTTGATGGCGAAATCCGTGACGAAAACGCAGACCTTGTGGTGGCCCAGCTTTTGTATCTGGAGAGCGAAAATCCTGACAAAGATGTCAACATGTACATCAACAGCCCGGGCGGTTCCGTAACTGCTGGCCTCGCAATCTATGACACCATGCAGTATATCAAGTGCGACGTACAGACAATCTGCATTGGACAGGCGGCAAGCATGGGAGCAATCCTTTTGGCCGGCGGAACAGTAGGAAAACGTTACGCACTGCCATCAAGCAGGGTCATGATTCACCAGCCTTGGGGTGGAGCCCAGGGACAGGCTTCCGATATCGCCATCCAGGCAAAGGAAATCGGAAGGCTCAAGAAGCTGAGCATCAAGTATTTTTCTAACCAGACCGGCAAAAGCGAAGAGGAAGTTGCCAAGGACATGGAGCGCGATTTCTATATGGATGCGGAAGAGGCCATGAAATATGGAATCATCGACCACATCATGATAAACGCAAAGAAAAAAAATACTGAAAAGAAATAAATTATATAGGAGTAAAAACAATGGCCCGTTTCGGAAAAAGCGACCAACAATTCTGCACCTTTTGTGGAAGACCAGCCGATGAAAAGCGTAGAGTCGTAAAAGCGCCAAATGATTCTGTTTTTATCTGTGAAAACTGTGTCTCTGCATGCCAGGCTGTATTGAACGATGAAAAGCATTCTCAGGCACCAATCGATATAACGGATGTACCTACCCCAAAGGAATTCAAGGAATACCTTGACCAATACGTAATCGGTCAGGACCAGGCCAAGAAAGTTCTTTCGGTCGCTGTATACAACCATTACAAGCAGCTTTCCATTTCAAAGGAACAGCAGGCCATGAGCGGTATCAAGATTGAAAAATCAAACATACTTTTGCTTGGTCCTACAGGAAGCGGAAAAACATTGCTGGCAAAGACCCTTGCCGAAAAGCTTAAGGTCCCTTTCGCCATCGCAGATGCAACGACGCTAACAGAAGCCGGATACGTTGGAGAGGACGTGGAGAATGTCCTTCTCAAACTCATCAACGCAGCTGACGGGGACGTTTCCGCCGCGGAGCGTGGAATCATTTTCATTGACGAGATTGACAAAATCAGCAGGAAAAGCGAAAACACATCCATCACCCGTGATGTAAGCGGTGAAGGTGTTCAGCAGGCGTTGCTCAAGATTCTGGAAGGAACCCACGCATCGGTCCCGCCACAGGGAGGACGCAAGCATCCAAACCAGGAAATGATTGACATTGACACCACAAACATCCTTTTCATCTGTGGCGGCGCATTTGTTGGATTAGACAAGATCATAGAGCAGAGACTTTCCTCCTCCTCCATCGGATTTGGAGCATCAGGAACCCGCAGGTCCGAGGAAGAACGCATGGAGCTTCTTAACCAGGTAACCTCCGATGACCTGGTTAAGTTCGGTCTGATTCCAGAAATCATCGGCCGTCTTCCTATGACATGCGCCCTGAAGGAGCTGGACAAGGCGGACCTTAAGAGAATCCTGACAGAGCCAAAGAACGCCATAACAAAGCAGTTCCAGGCAAGCTTCGCAATTGACGATGTGGACCTTTCCTTTGACGAGGAAGCCATTGAGCAGCTGGCGGACATTGCCATCAAGAACAAGACTGGAGCCCGTGGTCTCCGTGCGATTGTCGAAAAGATTCTCCTTGACATCATGTTCGAGATTCCTTCAATCAAGGGAAACAAAAAGTTGACCATAACCAAGGATATAGTCAACCAGACCTCAATAGAAAACGTCGAGGCCCTTCTAATCGACCAGAAGACCGCATAAAAACGAAAACCGTTTTAGACAGTCCACGTGGATATCTAAAGCGGTTTTTTTTATGCCCCGCAGGGCTTTCTACTCACCACAGATTTGACGGAATACATCGACCGTGGCCGAAGCTGTCTTCTCCCAGGAAAACTGTTTGGTCCATGCAAGTCCACCTTCGATCAAGGTCTTCCGTGTGTCGCCGTCCGTGACGACCTTCTCGATTGCCTTCTCCATCTCCCCGATATCATCAGGATTGAAGTACACGGCGTTCCGTCCGGCGATCTCTTTTAGCGCCCCCGATTCGGAACAGGCCACAGGTATACCAGAAGCCATGGCCTCAATAACCGAAAGCCCCGCACCCTCTGTTACGGACGGGAATATGCAGGCCTCCGCACATCTGTAAAGCTCAGGGAAATTCTCATGAGGGAAATACCCCGTAATAAAAATATCGCTGGCCGCGGAGGACTCGAACACGGCCCTGTGAACCTGCTCACCATATTTTGTTTCGGTCCCCGCAAGAACCAGACGGTGCGGAAGTCCAGTTTTTTCCTTGAACAATGTGAACGCCTTGACCAGCTCCACATGTTTTTTACCTTCGTTCTGCATCCTGCTTGCGTATATGATGTAAGGACGCTTTATTGCGAAAGGCTTTATGTCAACGGTCTGGGATTCATGAAGAATCTCCTGCGCCGGATAAAACTGGCTATGGTCTATCCCGTTATGGATAACGACTATCTTCTTGCACTTTATGCCCGCATCCTCCAGGTCCTTTTTGACATAATGGCTTGGAGTGATTATGCAGTCCACGTTGGACAGACCTTTTTTCATGTGGCTCCTAAAAAATCTATCGTCGCTCAATTCGGAGAGGTTGCTGAAAATATCATTCACCACCGCAACACCGGGAATGGAAAATTTTTTCGGCATCATCCTTGGACCTGAGGCATAAAGGATTGCGTCATAGGATTGCCGTTTGCCGTATTTGTTAACCTTGAACATATGCCAGTACCGTTCGGCCCGCAAACTATCAGGCACGGCCACAGGTTCAAACCGAAAATCCCTATCCCCGACATACGTATAGCGGTCCATTTCGGAACCGAAAAGCTCAAAGGTCATGTCGCTACCCGACGGCAGATTATGGACCAGCGAAGTAAGATACGACCCCAATCCAGAACGGCCGTGGTCACAGCCAAATGTATCTATTCCAACTTTCATTCCCCCAGTATATCACAAACCCTTCAAATTATGCTATACTATTAAAATGAGTACATATTTTTCAGACTGCGGAATCAATCCGGAAATACAGAAAAGACTTGAAGAAATCGGAATAGTCGAACCTACTCCCGTACAGCAGAATGTCATGCAGAAGGTGCTGGCCCAAAAGAACATCCTTTTCCAGAGCGAAACAGGAACCGGCAAGACCTTCGCCTATCTGCTTCCATTAATACAGAGACTAGAGACAGAAGAAAATCCTCACAGGGACGTAAAAATCCTTATCGCCTCCCCCACCTATGAACTGGCATCACAAATAAAACAGCAGCTGCAGCTGATCAGCAAAATAAAGGCCCAGCTGTGCATTGGGGGCGCACCTATTTCTCGCCAAATCGAGATGCTAAAGGAGAAACCGGAAATAGTCATCGGCGGCTCCTCCAGGCTTCTGGAACTGATACACCTCAAAAAACTTAAGGCCGATCATGTGCAGACCCTTGTGCTGGATGAAGCGGACAGGCTCCTGAGCCCTGAACTTAGGGACGATACGGAGGCACTGCTTGAACGTCTGCCAAGGAAAGTCCAGCTGATCGGAAATTCCGCCACCGTAAGTGACTACACCAGAAAAATCCTGCAGAAAGCAAGGGACGGTCTTGACGGGTCGACGGAAGAAACAAAGGAAGGCGGAAGCAACGCAATCGAACTCGTTACGCTGCCACCGGAAGACATCCTAAGAAAAAAAATCACCCACTGGGCCATATTCGCTCAGCGCAGGGACAAGATTGATACCCTCAGGAGCTTTATAAACGCGGTCCAGCCTAAAAAGCTTATCGTCTTCACCAGCCGTACCGACCAGGTTGATAACATTGTCGAAAAGCTGCGTTTCAAAAAGCTGGAGGTCGAGGGATTCAGTGCAAAGGCTGACAAGAAAGTCAGAAAGGAAGCCATAGACAGGTTCCGCAGCGGAAAGACACCTATCCTTGTGACAACGGACCTGGCCTCCAGAGGTCTGGACATTGCAGGGGTGACCCACGTTGTACAGATGGACATGCCTGAGAAAGCCGATTTCTTTATCCATAGGTCCGGTAGAACCGCAAGGGCCGGTCAAAGCGGATTCAACTGCGTCATAGGCGATGAACTGGAAATGGAACAGTATGCCCGGCTCGAAAAGAAACTAAAAATCACCGTGTATCCAAAAATCCTATACGAAGGAAAACTGATGGATGCATCGGAAGTTCCTATGGAAGATATGGAGGAGCCAGACGAAAAACCCTCCGGAAACAATGTACGGAAAGAAAATTCCAGACCCCGGCCTTCCCATAGGGGGAACGGAAAAAGAAAGCATGACTGATTTTCTTAAGGGACAGCCCCAGTGCGTCTCCCTGATTCTGTTCACAGCCTTTTCCATCCCGATTGCGGTGCACGACCTAAGGACCATGCGGATACCGGATTTTTTAATATACCTGGGCACAGCGGTTCTGCTTGCCTACAGGGCCGCTTTTACTCTGCAGGACCTGGCGCTGTACCTTGCAGCAGCTGTCCTTTCGTTCCTTCTTTTCATGGCCGTACGTGGACTTACAAAAAAGGGACTCGGATGGGCGGACGTTAAATATTCCGCCATGTGCGGTATATGCGCAGGACCGCTGCTAGTTTTCGCAGGATACGCAGTTTCGGCGGTCTATTGCGGGGTGTACTTTTTGATCAGGGGGATAAAAAAAGGAGACATAAAGCATGAGGCGGTCCCGTTTGCGCCCTTCATGGCATTGGGAACCGTTTCAGTTGCCTTAATCCCTATTGTTAAACAGTTGTCTAACTGATATAATCTTGGCGGGAAAAATTTCGGGGATTAGCCGTAAAAGGCTTTGACCTTTCTTAGAGGGAATTCTGTGTTTTTAAAAAGTCTAGAAATATTTGGTTTTAAATCATTTGCCGACCGTACCCATATAAATTTCACGGACGGCATAACCGCTCTCCTTGGACCAAACGGATGCGGAAAAAGTAACGTAGTCGACGCCATAAAATGGGTTCTGGCTGAAAATAAATCAAAAAATCTTCGTGCGGCCAGCATGGAGGACGTAATATTCACCGGTACCGAATCAAGGCCTCCTCTTTCGCTTGCGGAAGTCACCCTGACAATAGCAAACGAAAATGGCCTCCTGCCAATGGATGACAGCGAGATTGCAATCAAGCGCCGCCTGTACCGCTCCGGTGAAAATGAATACTTCCTTAACGGACGTCAGGTAACCGCCACCGAAATCAGGAAACTGTTCATGGACACAGGTATCGGTAAGTCGGCCTATTCCGTTATGGAACAGGGAAAGATTACCCAGATCCTCTCATCAAAACCTCAGGACAGACGCTACCTGTTTGAGGAAGCCGCCGGAATAAGCCGGAGCAAGTCAGAGGTTGCCGAGGCTGAAAAAGAACTGGAAAAGACCCGCGCAAACCTGGCCCAGATTGAGCTTGGCCTTGCAGAAACAAAACGCAACTACGAAACACTGAAGGTGCAGGCGGACAAGACGAACAAATACCGCAAGCTCCTGGATGAAAAATTCAATTACGAACTGGATATACAGCTCCTCAGGCTCAAGGACTTTACACAAAACAAGGCCCGCCATGAGCAGATTTACAACGAGGCCCTGGAAAAAAGGGACGCCGCGATTAAAGAAATCGAGCAGATCTATGCCACCCTCAACGAGAATACCGACAAAATCAAGTCCCTGCAGGAACAGATAAACATAAAGCAGCAGGAAGTCATAAAGCTGGCGGCGGAACAGACGGGCAAAAAGGATATGGCTAATCAGCTCAGGCAGCAGCAGAGTTCCCTTCGCGAAAAGATTGGCCAGCTGGAGAACAGAATCAAGAACATCCAGGAACGTCTGGACGAGTACAACGATGACATTGACAGCCTGAATTCTGAGCTGCATGAGAAAAACAAGCAGCTTGACGACATAAACCGTAACATTGACAACTTTGTCGCCAATATTTCGCAATCCTCAAGCCAGATTGACGAAAACCAGCGCCAGATAAGCACCAACGCAGGCAAGATTCATAACCTGGATTCCAGCCGCGCCCAGCTTCAGAAAGACCTGGCCGCGATCACAGAGGACATCGTTACAGAGCTGGACGCCAAACTGAAGGATGCCGGATACTCTTCCGCAAGCAACAAGAAGGCAAAAGAGGAACTGGATATCCAGATCGAAAAGATAAAGATATTCTCGAACGGACGTGCAAATATTTTCAAGGATTTCAACTCGCTTCCGTCCCATTCCGAAAAGGATGCCTCAAAATTCAGCGGAGACGCTGTGCAGGCCTTCACGGACCTGGGCGCAATGCTTGATGAGCTCAAGACATGCCTTGAAAGTTACACAAAAACCACGCCGCAGTTTATTGATGAATTCCTGTCACCGGAAGGTATCATCACAAAGAAAAGAAAAATCGATGACTCAATCAACGACAACCTTGCCCAGATAGATGAAATCAATTCTGAAAACGAGGGCCTTTCAAAGCTCAACGCAAGTTTGACTAAAAAGATCAACGAATACAAGGAGACCCTTGGAAAACTGCAGATCAATAGGGCCGAAATGATTCAGCAGATAAATTCCTGCAACCAGCAGATTTTCACCCTCAAAAAGACCTTGGCTTCCGAACAGGCCAGCCTGAAGGAACAGGAGGACGAACTTTTCCAGGAAAACAGGCGCAAGGAAGATATCGACGACCAGCTTCAGGAAATCGACGAGCAGATTTCGGAACTCCAGCACCAGGGCGAAAAACTCACGAAAGATTTGAACCAGCTGGACGAGCAGATTGCCGACTGCAACAGCCGTGTCACGGGAAAAGAAAACGCCCTCAAAAAGAAACAGGAAGAGAAAAACAAATATCAATCCCAGATTGAAAGATACAGCGTGAGCCTTGTCCAGAGCGACACGGAAATCAGAAACGTTAAGCAAAATTTCCAGGACAACTACTCCAGGGACCTGATGGAATTTGAGGAAAGAATGTACACCATCACGGAAAGTCCTCAGGCCCTTAAGGATAAGCTTGCAAAAACCAAGCAGAACATTTCCGATCTGGGTCAGGTCAACTTCATGGCCGTCGAGCAGTTCGCGGAAGAAAAGGAACGTTACGAAAGGCAGCAGGCCAGCTTCACGGATACAAAGAAAACCTTGGACAACCTTGTGCGGGTCAGCGAGGAAATCAGAACGAAATCCTCCGAAATGTTCCTCAGCACATACAACAAGATTCGCAAGAATTTCCATAACATGTTCAGGCGCATGTTCAATAACGGAGGACGGGCGGAGCTCCGCCTGGTGGACCCGACAAACGTCCTCACCTCCGGAATTGATATATATGCCCAGCCGCCTGGAAAGAAACTTGAAAACATTGAGCTGCTTTCCGGTGGAGAAAAGACAATGACCGCAATGGCACTCCTGTTTGCCACATACCAGGTACGCCCTAGCCCATTCTGTCTCCTGGACGAGATTGACGCCGCGCTGGATGACAAGAACGTAGGAAGCCTCGTAAACGTATTGAGGGCGTTCTCAGGAATAAGCCAGTACATCGTCATCACCCACAACAAAAAAACCGTACTTGGAGCCTCCTCCATGCTTGGTGTCGTAATGGAAGAAAGCGGAATCACGAAGGTTGTACAGATCAGGCTGGACGACGACATGATTAACGGAAGGGCGACCTTCGAATCCGACGAGGATTTTGTGGAAGAGGATGTGGAACCGGAGGAAGGAATAGTAATCCCTCCAAGACCACCCCGCAGGGAACATAATCCTGACGGAAGCCTGAAAGTCCAGGACGGAACAAAGGAAGGCGACCCAGAAAATGTGGATGCTCAGGAAGAGTCCGGTGGACCTCTTGAAAATTCCGGCGAAACGGATGAAAATATCGGCAAAGGCACAGAAAATACGGATCAGGTGAACAAGGAAACAATGAAACCATCCGATGATAATAGTGTTATAGTGGAAGAGCCATCACCTTCCGAACCGGAAGCGGACGGTGAGAACGACACAAATGGAGAAAAACTGGATGATAAAGACTGACGAACTTATTGACAAGGCCAGGGATTTTATCGATGAACATAAGATTCTTGCGGTTGGAATAATTCTCGTTATCGTGGTTCTCCTCATAGTGCTGGTACTAGCCATTGGAATTTCCTCCAGTTCTTCCGGCAAAAAGAATAAGAACGTCACGGAAAACAAGTTCATTGTGGAGGACGACTTTGTCATGCCACAGGACTACACCCTGATGGAGGATTATTATTTTTCTCGCCAGACCGAAGACAAATGGTCCCAAGAGGAAGTAGATAAATGGTTTGCAGTTCCTTCCACTCCGGTGATGAATGAACTGAGAAAGGACAATGATTTTATTGTTGAAGAAATATTAGGAGCAGCCCCATGAAAAAAACTTCAAAAGTGATTTCAACCATGCTTATGGCAACATCGTTTGCCTTTGGACAGACAGCAGAATTTTACTCAGACAATAATATAGAATATCCATCTTTCGATACAGGAAGTCCATCCGGGACCGTTTCCGGCTCATTCAATCCAGACGATTATGTCCTGGACTCGCTGAACCTATCGGATATTGAAGAAATGGGTAACCATCTAAAAGATTCAAAGGCCCCTGACATTGAAGATATCCTTCCAACGATAAATCCTGCGGAGTCCTACATACTTACATCATCCTCCGGCAACGGACTTGAGACATATGACGAGGAGGACCTGCAGACCCCATCCCGCAGCATGAAAATTGCGCAGAACCAGTATATCGATGTGGAATATCCAGGGAAGGGATGGCTTTACCTGGGCGAAACTGACAACACTACCTTGATGAGATACTTTGGGCACTCACTTTCCAGCGACACGGTCTTTACATTACGGGCCAAGTCACAGGGAACCGCCCTCCTCCATTTCTATAAGATTGACCCTCTAACCGGAACCGCAATAAACGACTACCTTGAAATCGTTATTTCCGGAAAGACCACCAGCGATGAGCACCTGGCCGCACCAAGCTACAAAGAGGTTGTTCCATCCGGCCAAAGAAAAAAGACCGTGGCCGTGGAGACCCAGGACACAGGAATCCCTACGGAGGACTCCTCTGTTTCCAATAAAGAGGACGATGAATCAAAAGAATACTCCCTGAACGATATAGAAAGTTCAATCGACGCACCTACGGTTGAAGTAAGCGACATTGTTTCAGCAAAAAGCGAGCAGCCAGCTGAACTTCCAAAGGACAATGCGGCAGCCCCTGCTTCAACAGAACAGAAGCCAGAACCAAAGCAGCAGCCAAGCGCACCGTCTTCTCCAAAGCCAAGCGCACAAAGTTCTGCCCCGGCACCAAAGGCTACAGCTCCTGCAAGTTCAGCTCCAAAACAGTCAGCAACCCAAAGCACTGCACCTAAGACGGGGACAACACCAAGAAGCACCTCTCCTGCACCATCAACAGGCTCTTCATCAAGACCAGCACCACAGCCATCCAGCCCGGCAACAAGAAGCACTCCTTCCACAAGTTCTCCATCAGCACCTGCGCCAAGGAGCAATTCGTCCGCAAACGCTTCATCGACACCTGCACCAAGGAACAATACATCAAGCGCACCTGCCGTCACGGAGACACCAAGGACCCAGGCACCACAGACAAGCAGCCCATCAGCAAAAAAAACTGATGTCCCTGCACCAAAGAAGAACGCAACAATCAGCTCGGCAGCAGACAACGAACTTCTTGACAAGGCTCAGAAGGCGTATGACAAAGGTCAATACGGAGAGTGTCTTGATTATTTGACTGAGTTTTTCAATAACGCGGTAACAAAGATCGATGAAGGTCTCTATCTTCAGGGTCGCGCACTGGAGGCACCTTCAAATTCCAGAAACATCAAGGCCGCTTTGGATACATACGAGACTTTGGTTAAAAGGTATCCACAGAGCAAAAAATGGAAGGCCGCGAACGAACGGATAATATACATCAAACGTTTCTACTTTAACATAAGGTAACAAAGAATCCGCAAGGATTCAAAAAGAGGATAACATGTTAGACAACAAATTTATTAAGGAAAATCTTGAAGCGGTGAAAGAAAACATCAGGAACCGCAACATGACAGCAGACGCTGATTTGGTAGTTTCTCTTTACGACAAACGAACGGCAGCGGTTACAGAACTTCAGGGATGGCAGCAAAAAAGAAACGAAAATGCGGCCTCGATGAAACAGAAACTTGATCCAGAGACAAGACAAAAATATATTGATGAAGGAAAACAGATAAAAGATAAGATTGCTGAACTTGAGGCAAACCTTAATGACATTGAGGCCCGCCTGGATGATGCCGCAAGACAGATTCCTAACATGGCCCACCCTGACGTCCCGATTGGAAAGGTTGACACAGAGAACCTTGAGGTAAAAAAAGTTGGAACTCCACGTAAATTTGATTTCAAGCCAAAGGATCATGTCCAGCTTGGCGAGTCCCTTGACTTGATTGATTTTGACCGTGGAACAAAAGTTTCCGGACCAAAGTTCTATTACCTTAAAAATGAGGCGGTATTCCTTGAAGAGGCATTGATCATGTACGCATTGAACAAGCTCCGCGCACATGGCTTCACAACTTTCATAACACCTGATGTGGCCCGGGAAGAGATTCTCAAGGGAATCGGTTTCAACCCACGCGGAAATGAAAGCAACGTATACGCAATCGAAGAAGAAGGCTCATGTCTTGTAGCCACCGCAGAAATTACATTGGGCGGATTCCATTCTGGAGAAGTTCTTGATAAATCAAAGCTCCCACTCTTCTACTGTGGACTTTCACATTGTTTCAGACGCGAGGCCGGTGCTGCAGGACACTTCAGCAAGGGACTCTACCGCGTACACCAGTTCGATAAGGTCGAGATGTTCGTCTACAGCCTTCCGGAACAGAGCGATGAAATCCATGAAAAGCTCCGCCTCATTGAGGAAGAGATATTCGAAGGCCTTGGCATTCCATTCAGAGTAGTAGACACCTGTACGGGAGACCTTGGCGCTCCAGCCTACCGCAAATGGGACCTTGAAGCCTGGATGCCAGGAAGAGCCGATGAGGACCATCCGGACGGAGACTATGGTGAAGTTACATCGACATCAAACTGTACGGACTACCAGGCAAGACGCTTGAACGTAAAGTATCACGACGATGATGGAAAAAACAAGTATGTCCACATGTTGAACGGTACAGCGATTGCAGTCGGTAGAGCCATGCTCGCCATCATGGAGAACTACCAGAATGCTGACGGTTCCATTACAGTGCCAGAGGCATTGGTTCCTTTCTGTGGATTTGACAAGATTGGACCAAAGGATGGAAACAGCTCTCCATTGTATGTTCCAAGCAAGGCAAAGAAATAATCCCGCAGATTTTTCTGTTTGCAAATGTTCCAGGAGCGATAATCAATGAATCAACCCTGGATGCAAAAAAAATCCAGCCCTATGGCTGGATTTTTTTTATATGAACCTTGCTATTTCTTCCGACAGAAAACGCCTGTCCTCTTCCCTGCATTCCGTTATCCTGCAGACATAGCAGTTCCTGTCCCCTTTGCCTGCAAAAATTCTTTCCACCGTACATCTACACCTGATGGAACGTTTTATTATTGGAGATACGGCAAAACAAAGCACAACGGAATATACCTGCCCATCCAGAAACATTCCAGAAGCAGTCCTCTCGCCATAGACAAGGTAATCACGGTCAACAAATATCAGGTCCAGAGGAAGCATCAGTCCAGCCGTTGCTGCACTATCATTTTCGAAGGAATCGGAAAGATACACACATATGTTTCCTAAAAATTCATAGAGAGATTTCCTTTCACCTAAGCCGGGACGCCCCATAGCGGTGGAAGATTTTTCCATGTCAAACTCCCTGACATGGACAACATCGTATCCTTCGTTTATCCTCAAAGGAATGGATACATTCTTTCCATCTACCGCAAATGCCAGTTCCCCAGAAAAAATGGAATGACTTGAACTGCCAGACTCCATTTTTCTAATTACGGAAGGAACGGAGGTTTCTATGTATCCCAGATTCAATCTGATGCTGGAATCAAAAAAATAACCCGCTTTGTTCAAATAAAAAAAAATTCTCCACTGGTTTCCTTTCTGCAGCAACCCCAGAATCTGTTTTGTCTTTGGAAACTGTATCCTTGATTTTTCAAACAAGAGGTCCCCGGATTTCAATTCGACGGAAGATTTTTTGTCAAGGAAGGCCTGTCCTTCTTTTTTTATTGACAGGTAGATTGGAACGTTAGATGATATCAATGATTTTAAAAATAGTTCCCTTCCCACTGAGGAAAGGCCATCAACTTGGTTCATCTTCTTTTTCCCTTAATACAAACTCGATTGCGCTAACCTTGTATTCCTTCTTGGAATTCAAATAGACAAGCACATCTTGAAAGGCGCCACCCTTTTCAAAAAAACGGACAGGACACTGCAATAAAGAATCGGTCTCGAATGGTTCTCCGAGGACATATCCTGTAAACTTCTTTCCTTCCCTGTTGACGTCGTAATTAAAAATCACCAGGGCATACATCTCATTTGGATCCATGTACGAATCGGCGGGCCGCTTTTCAACAACGGAGTTACAAAATCCGGCCAAATTATTCCTGGCAACTTCAACCAGCGACGAAGTATCTAGCAATGCAAAATCTTCAAACGCAGGATAGACAGGCTCATAAAAGGATTCAGCACCTGATGCAAAAATATTGGAAGGATCTGCGGTCATAGACTTCGAAATTCCATCAGCGCCGTTGACCCTTGACTCAAGAATCGAGGAATCCAACTCCTGGGTCCAGTATATCTTATCGGAAACCTGGCTTATGGTTTTCCGCAACGTAACGATTTCCTCGTCCTGGAATTCGACCTTCTCAACGGAGCATGAAAAAAAGGATAGAATCAATAAGCTAATTGAAATAAAAAAAACTGTTTTCTTCATAGATCCACATCCAGGCAGCACTTGAAAAGGGGAATCACATCTCAGCAATATAGCAGACGCTTGAGCAACTAAGAATTGCTATCAGAATTCTTTTCAATAATCGCGTTCTTGAACTCCGCAGACGCAACTGAAAAAATATTAATGTCAGGCATGTTGTCAATCATTGACACCTGGCCTTCAAATTCAACGTTGTCAGCGATTCTTAGATTTGCAGTACGGATATCGCCCTTAACTTTGCTACCCTTGCAAAGTTCAACACGTTCCGCACCTTCAAGATCGCCAGTGACCATTCCATAAACGACAATAGATTTTGCACACATTTTATCGACAGTACACACAGCTGTCCTTTCAATTTCAAGGGAACCGGTCGCATCGATTGTTCCGTTGAACCGCCCAGTGATTACAAGATTGTCAGTAAAATTAAGGACTCCATCGAATTCCGTTTCCTGACCAAAAACTGTCATATTCATAATTTCATTTGCCATACCTATATATTACTCCATTTCAACCATATTTTTCAAGGTCAGTTTTTCTTTCGCCTTTTCCATAGGCCCACCCAAAAAAGGGCAGCCACCGCGGCAATCTCTAGCACAGGAAGCCAATCCCCAAACCTGTTATAGAGGGTCGGCACATAATTTTCCGGAACAAGGATTTCTTCGCGGACATAATTCCTTTGAAAAAATTCTGACAGCCCCTTGACCCGTCCCTTTGAATCAACAAAACAAGTGGCGCCACTAGCAGTGGACCTTGCCATTGGAACCCCGTTTTCCACTGCCCTAAAAACCGACATGGAAAGGTGCTGGAACTGACATGGCACGCTTTTTGACCAGGAATCATTTGTAAGATTAAAAAGGCACCTTGCCCCGTTTTTTACGAATCCACGGCACAAATCACCAAAAGTATCCTCAAAACAGATTGGCGTCGAAAACTTTATTCCGCGGGAATCAAAAACAGTATATCCGGTTCCAGGGGTCCAAAGATGAGTGTCCCCCATCAGCAAAAGTTTATAGAGCCTTGGAAACAACCTTTCATAAGGGAAATATTCCGTGAACGGCACCAGATGCATTTTGTAATAGGTCTCAGGCTCAGGCGGCTGAACATTTTTTTTCCGTGAATCAAAAACAAGGGACGCGTTGTAGTCATCCGGATATTTTCCGCCATTGTCCACCGTGGCCTGGTTCCCGATGACAAAACAAGCGTCATGATTGTCCATGAAGTCCAGCAAATCCACGACCATATTATACCTGTTTGGGTCAATGTTCTTTTGATAATGATACATAATTGGCGGCACGACGGCGGTTTCAGGCCAGACAACAAAATCAACACCGGAACCGGATTTCATGGCATCGTCGGTCAGGTCCATAAGAACCTTCACATCGCGTTTGTACACCTCGAACCCATATTTGTTTGAATCCGTGTTGTTCTGAACACAGACAACCTTTTTTGCCACCAAATGAGCTGATACAGAGTTCAACGAGAAAATTCCATAGGCAAAGGAAAAAATCAACGCGCACAAAAAAACAACATTCGCCACAAAAGATTTCCTGAAGGAAACCCTGAATGCCACTCCCCATGCATCGTTATTCTTTTTTTGATGATATAGATTTTCCGCGAAGGTCACAAAAAACGCGGACGAGAATACACAAATAGCGGAAACCCACCATACGCCACCGACTGCGGCCGACTGCATGAGGGGGATATTTTTCCACTGGGTATAGCCAACAATTCCATAAGGGAACCCCAGGAAACCTTTTGTCTTTAGGAACTCATATGCAAGCCAAACCAAGGCCATGGCGTAAAATTTATTCCCGGCAAACAGATTTCCAAACATCTTCATAAAAAGAAACACCAGGGCCATTATAACACCAAAGGCCGGCAAACCCAGATATAGCGTGTAGGGATTGAAAGTGGATAGCCAATAACAAAGAAGTCCATAGGACAGGGCCCCATAAAAAAAGCCATAGAGCCAGGAACTTTTTGTCGTAATCCTTTTTAAAACAAAAAAAACCGGAACCAGTTCAACAAAACCAAGGAAACCAATCCCCTGATGAACCAAAATATTCGGTTGCGATAAAAAAAATAGAAATGCTGAGAATGTTAAATAAAGAAGATTGTATAGAATTGACACTTAAAAAATCAATTATCGGTAATCTCAAGACCCAACAAAGTCTTTTTCAATTCCTGTCCAGAACGGAAAACAGCGACATAGTGAGGCGCGATAGAAGAGATTTCTTCACCCGTCTTTGGATTTCTTGCCTTTGTCCTACCCTTCCTAAGGCGTGGCTCAAAAGTCCCGAAACCACGGAGCTCAATCGTTTCACCGCTTCCCAATGAATTTTTGATCTTATCAAAAAGATGTTCAACGACATCCTGAACAATTCGTCTTTCATATTTGTAATCTGTATCTTTGTAAATAGATTCAACTAAATCATATTTAGTAACCTTCTTTGCAGCCATACAAACCTCCATAAACCAGAAAAACAAAAATTCAGGACATCGACAAAGAACTTATTTTGCTTCTGATGCAGCAGCGTTAAAAGTTACATTGTACAACTTGTACATGCGGCTCTTTTTGCGGGAAACTGCATTGCGGTGCATAACTCCCTTGCGAACTGCTGTATCATATTCAGACTGCAAAGCAACCAATGCCTTCTTAGCCTCTTCCTGGTCCTTCTTCTGAACTGCTACAACAAATTTCTTTGCGCTTGTGCGGCATGTTGATTTTACAGCCTTGTTGCGCAAACGACGAACTTCACTCTGTGCGTGTCTCTTTTTTGCAGATGACTTTTTCACTGCAACTTTATTTTCTTCTGCCAAAGTATTACCCCCAAAATGGATATCAGTCCATTTTATTGAATGAAATAACAATAATCAAGTATGTAACTGCTTATATTTTCTATAAATAGAAAACAACAAAACAGCAGAACTGAAAAACAGTCCAATCCAATTTAAAACAAAAAAGACCTCCTTAAACCCCACAAGGCAATTCTGGAAGCCTTTTTTCTTTACTTTATTCAAGAAAGAGCTTCATACAGTCCTAGAACAGTAGACCCTGTAGATGTTTAAGGCTCCTTATTTATTAAAGTCTTTTGGACGTCTCTCGGTGCGCTTACACTTCTGGCATTCAGCCAAGTTTCTAAGTCTGCCTTTTTCGAACATTGTCTTCATAACGATTTCACCACCACAATCTGGGCAGAAAAATTTCTGTGTTGCAACTGTAGTACGAGAGTTCTTACTGGTTCCAGCCATGATATTCCTCCATTGCTAATTTTAGTATAACGATTTTACACAATTTTATCGATAATTGTCAAGTTATATAGCCTATCAGTCGATAGACTTTTTTGGATTCTTCCGCCATTCGTCAAGCTGCTCCTGAATCAATTGGCGACTTTCCTCCAGAATTCTTTTTTCATCTTCTTTTGTCTCGGGCGCATCATATACTTTCAAGACCTTGACCCTGTATGTACCTTTTTTGAGATTCGTAAAAAAATCATTAAGACGGGAAAGCTGATAGCCTCCATCCAAGGCACAAACGGCCACAGGTATTTTTGTATTCTGAGTCAGTCTTCTAAATCCGGCTGAATAGAACTGCCCCAGATTTCCATCCTTGCTTCTTGTTCCTTCCGGGAAAATAACGGGAATCTGTTTCCGCTGAATCACCCTCTTTCCAAACTTTTCAAGGCGTCTCATGGCCACAGAAGGGCCACCCTTTCTTGGTATAAGGCAGTGTCCCTGCGACCTGAGCATTTTTCCAACCATAGGGGCGCTTCCAAGGGTATCCTTGGCAACAAAGCGGACTTCCTGTCCAGCAAAATAAACAAGATAAACAACAATGTCCGCCAGGCTTTGATGGTTAGACAAAACAAGGAACTGTTCCGGAAGCTTTTCCTTTGACTCCTTGTCCCCCAGGAGCCTGAATCCACGGTAATAGCGCAGCACAGCAAAAAAAAGACGTGCGGAGCGGGTCGTTATATAGTTTGACCAAAACAGGGCCAGCCTTCGGCTTATTGGATAGGAAAACGTCAGCATCAAAGTTGGAAAGGCCAACAAAGACACAAGCAATATCATTGTGATAACGGTAAACATATATGGATTATAATCGACAAGAAGTCAAAAGTCTATACGTAATCCACCGAAAGCCATAAGTGCAGGCGGCAAAAAAAAGATAACATAAATCCGATTCATTTATTTTCTTGCAAAACCGGAACATGTGGCTTATAATTTTTATAAGCATTGTAATTTTTTACAACAAATCTAACGGAACCTATGCATGGTTCTTGAATC
The DNA here is from genome assembly GCA_045643225.1 of Treponema sp. Lineage (GTDB taxonomy): Bacteria > Spirochaetota > Spirochaetia > Treponematales > Treponemataceae > Treponema_D. The sequence continues at coordinate 41,127 of JAZUKJ010000085.1, forward strand.
AATCAGAGGTGGCTTATGGGAAAATTTGTGATTAGCAAAGCGAAAACAGGAATCATGTTCAATCTGCTTGCAGGAAATGGTGAAATTATTGCAACATCTCAAGTCTACAAATCAAAACCTTCGGCAAAAAATGGAATTGAGAGTGTAATCAACAATTCCGGTTCAGCCATTGAGGATCAGACAAAGGAAGGCTTCACTGTTGAAAAGTGTCCTAAGTATGAAATCTACAAGGACAAGAAAGGTGAATTCCGCTTCAGACTTAAGGCAGGAAACGGACAGATAATCGCTACCGGAGAAGGCTACAAGGATTTTTCAGGTGTCAAAAACGGCATAGCATCCATCAAGAAGAATGCTACAAAGGACACAAAAATTGTTGACGAAACAGTAGAATAATCCGTACCAAAAGAAAGGAACCACCGTCCATAAAACGGTGGTTTTTTTTATATAAAAAAAGGCGCCGGATTGCATGAATCACAGCGCCATTACAGGTCACCCCAGAAACCAGTTCCAGGGCAAACCAAAACTATTTCAATGATGCGGAAATACGCTCGAGAACCTTCTTACGATCCAAAGGTTTTACGATATAATTCTTTGCACCAGCCATCAAAGATTTCTTGACAAGCTCTTCCTTTCCCAAGGCAGAAACCATAACGACCTTTGCATTTTTGTCGAAAGCAATGATCTGTTCCAGCGCTGTAATTCCATCCATGCGTGGCATAGTAATGTCCATAGTAACAATGTCAACATTTGGACAAAGCTCTTTATACTTATCGACACCTTCTTTTCCATCGGCTGCAGTTGCGATAATCTCGTAACCATCGCTACTCAAAATCTGAGTAATCTGCTTCGCTACGAATGCAGAATCATCGACAACCAATACACGAAACTTTGATCCGTCTTCTTTTAGTCCCTCAGGCGGACGCTCGTTTACTGCAGGAAAATCTTGCTTAGTTTTCATAACTATATACCCCTTTTCTACTGACGTTCGCGAATTGCAACGTTAACTTCTATTTTTCCATATTCCGTGATAAGCGGAACAATAAGAGCCTCAACACTTTCTTCACCACCACCAAGTGCAGCGATTTCCATATTTTCACCAGCAAACAATGCAGGTGGTGTCAAGTCAAACTTAAAACCAAGTTCGTGCAACTTTGTTACAGCCTGCGCTGTTATAAGGTTTGCCAATTCGCTAATTGTAGCCTTAGCCAAATCATCAAATGATGGCAATTCCTCATCATTCATCTTGGAAGCGACATTCAATGCTGTATCGTATGTCATGTCAAAAAGGACACGTCCTTCAACATCTCCTGCAAGTCCAACCAACGCTGCGACTCCCATCACTGGCATAGCTGTTGATTTGAGATACAGATCTCCTCTTTTTACTTCAGCACCACCAAGAACCTCTTTCAAAACCCTGTATGATGTTTCAACAAACGGGTTAATGTATTCTACTCTCATCAGTTTCCCCCTGTATGCAACTAGGCAAACACTTTTATTCTTTTTAATTAGAATATGTTTTTATTTAGAATATACTCCAACGCTTCCGATTGTCTTTTTTGACCATCCCTGCAATGAAATATTTTCATTATCACCAACTATTATTAGACCATTTCCTTTTACCTTTTCATCAAAATCACTAATGATTGATGACTGAGCCTGTTCAGGCAGGAATGATATAATATCCCGCGCAAAAACAATGTCAATAGGTGGCAGGCTGTTTGTATTAACACAATCATGGTATTCAAACATGATCATGTCCTTAATCTCCTGGCTAAAGACATAATCGCCACTGACATTCTTATTCAAATAAGGTCTGTACCATCCCATGCTTGCCTGGTCACTAACAACCATCAAAGGTGCATTGGAAACGCTGAGCAAGTCAATATCATGGGCATAGATCTTAACTTTAGCAGAAGGATATCTCTTTTTAAGGATACAGGCAAGTGAATAGGATTCGTAACCCTTTCCACATCCAGGATTCCAAACAACGATATTCTTTGCATTGTTATCAGGAAGAACCTTCATTACTTCCTTGGCATAATCCTCTGTCCACCAGGTCTGATTGCAACGGGAATAGAAAGGCTTCAGGAAAGCTTCAGCATCGGCATCGCCTTCCAGCTGGGTATTGTCTGCCCCCCTTTCGTTTTTCCATTCAACATAACGTTTCTTGGCCCATTCCTCTGTGACAGGACTGATAGTGAACTTCTTCAATGACTTCAACGAATCTGAGATAAAGTTAAGGTCAACCTCCTCAGTCTTCTGTACATTTTCCTCACTTTCAACTTTCTGTGCAGAAGGTGCGCTGGCCTCGACCTTTTCGGCAGCCAACTCCGCTGCAGCGGCCTGTCGCTGCATAATCTGCTTCTTGGCGTTCTCTTCAAGAGCCTTTTCCTCTTCAGCAGACTTGATTCCAAAGATTTTATCAATATCAAGAAGAATATACAACCTGTGCTGGGCCTCGACGACTCCGGAAATATATTTTATATTGATATCTCCAAAAAGAGGATGAGGCGGCTGGATGGCACTCTTCTGAATACCAACAACCTTATCGATTCCATCAACGACAACACCAAACGTCTGTTCGCCAACGGTCACGATCAGCATATTCTCAAGAGCGTCGTCAGAACGCTCCGGAACCTGAATATTGAAGAACTTTCTAAGATCGATTATCGAAATAATCTCACCACGAAGGTTATATACACCAAGAACAAAAGGCAATGTATTAGGGACGTATGTAAAATGTCCAGCCTTTGCAATTTCCTTTACCTTCATGATATCGATAGCATAATCTTTTCCGGCTAAGGAAAATGTTACCATCTTGTAATCAATGACGCTGGACTTTCTTTTTTCTTCCTCAAGTGCATCCTGAGTAAGAGCGGTACCATCGTCCACAACTTCGGTTGTGCTTGCAAGAATGTTCAATTTATCCTGAATAGTTGCCATCTACCTACCCTCTAGCATTTCGAATTGCTTCTTCTTCACGAGTCTGTTGAGCGCTAATTTCCTGCTTAACACCCAATTCCAACAGCTGGCTTACATCAATAATCAAGGAAACGGAACCGTCTCCCAAAATGGATGCACCTGCTATTCCTGGTGATGTGGTAAACTGATCTCTCAAAGGCTTGATAACAACATCCTCTTCACCAACAAGAGCATCAACCATGACACCTATCTTCTTTTCCTGCGATCCAACAATAACAATAAAGCAATAATCACTCTGGTCTGAATTATGAATATTGAAAAGACGGCTCAGGCGAAGAATGGAGATTACTTCGTTACGCACATTCAGGACTTCATAATTGTCAATAGTGTTTATGCTGTCACGTTTTACGCGCTGACTTTCGATAACATTTGCGATTGGGATTGAGTAAACCTCTTTTCCAACCCTGATAAGAAGACCCTGGATAATTGCAAGGGTCAAAGGCAAGCGGATACTGAACTTGGATCCCTTGTTCCTTTCACTTGTAATGGTGATTGTACCCTTAAGTTTTTCGACCATCGTCTTTACAACATCAAGACCTACTCCACGGCCTGAGATGTTGCTAATTTTATCGCTGGTTGAAAATCCTGGAAGGAAAATCAAGTTGTAGGCCTCCTGATTTGAGAGAACCTTATTAGGACTGATCAATCCCTTCTTTATGGCCTTTGCGCGAACCTTTTCGACTTCAATTCCCTGACCGTCATCAATAATGTCGATGACAATCATGTTGCCCTCATTGGAGGCCTTGAGGATAAGCTTTCCGGTTTCGTCCTTACCGAACTTTCTGCGTTCCTCAGGAGTCTCAATACCGTGGTCAACCGAATTGCGGACACAGTGCATGATTGGATCAAGAAGATCGTCAACCACAGTCTTATCAAGCTCAGTCTCTTCTCCCTCAATAACCAGATCAACCTTGCGTCCCAGGTCGCGGCTCAGATCACGGACAACCCTAGGGAAGCGGTTGAAGATAGTTCCGATTGGAACCATTCGAATCTTCATGACGCCTTCCTGAAGCTCGGAAGCGATTCGACCCAGGTTCTGTGTGGAAGAACGGAACTTACTTGCGGTGGTCTTGAATTCATTCTCGAATCCATCAAACCAACCGGTCAGGCCGTCAACTTCCTCATTTACAGATTGACGTATCTCCTTTGCGGTGGCGCCATTCTGTACACCTTCTATAATTTTTGGAATGGACTCAATTACATGGCGAGTCTTTTCCTTGTAGATTGCATTCAAATTCTGCAACTTAAGCTGCAAATCCGCCAGCTGGAGTCCAGTCTGGTTAAACACAGCCTTCGTGATAACGGTTTCACTGACAAGGTTCATCAAGTTGTCAACACGCTTTGAGTCGACACGGAGAATGGAGCCTGTCTGAGCCGCATGGGATGCAGGAGCAACAGATTTTTTTGCCTGCTGGACATTTGCGGTCGTCGCTGGCACAGCGCTGGAAGTATCGACATGCTCCTCTACCTGCTCCACAGGTGCAGAAACTTCAGCCTTTTCCTGTACAGGCGCTTTTTCCTCAACCACCTTCTGTTCAACAGCGGCAGATTTCTGAGGAGCAGGACTAGCTCCAAATGGCTGAGCATCGGTGGCAAGTGTAACATCGTCGAGGAAACTTGCATCCTCAAGCTCATCCTGTCCGCAGGTGGTGGCAACGTAATAGACAACCTGAGGATGGAATTCATCTTCGTAAAGGGCCTCGAAATCCGGGACCGTCTTCAAAACGACACCGCGGTTCTTCAGTGAGGCAAAAACCTGGATTCCACCAACAGAGTTCATTGGATTTGATTCATCGAAAGTGACATTTACGACCCAGACCTTCTGTCCCTCTGGGCAGGCGTCCTTGAGTTCCTCCACATCATTGTCCGACAACGGAGGAATTGGAGGCATTCCGGAAGATGCAGGAGCCTGTACGACAGGCGCGGCAGGCTTTTTCTGTATCATTCCGCTTGGAACCTGTACAGGAGCCTTCTTCTTTCCGGCCTTCTCCGGTATAAAGGCCATTATTTTTTTAACCAACGGAGAAACGTCTTCCTGATAAACGGAACCGTTGCTCCTGGTCTCAAGCATCGCTTTTATTGTGTCGATGGCAGTCAAAAGCACATCAACTATCGGTTCGGTGACAACAACGGCACCGCCACGCAAAGCATCGAGCAAATCTTCAACGTCATGACAAAAAGTTGAAAGTTCAGTCATCTCAACAGTCGCGGAGCCACCTTTCAAGGTATGGGCAGCGCGGAAGATTTCGTCGATAGCTTCATGGTTAGATGGATCGTTCTCTATGACAAGTATATTACTCTCCAGAGTTTCCACCTGCTGTTCAGCCTCAGCGAAAAAATCTTTGAGAAGTTCTTCATTATTAGCGTCAAGGTAATCACTCATAACTATATTTTAACCTCTTCCAAACATTAGTCAAGCAAAAAGAGCACTCAAAACAAAAGGCACACATGACATAGCCAAACGGCATGGAGTCAAATCTGTGCTTCTGTAGATTATACCATAACCCGGTAAAATAGAAAAGCAGAAAATAAATTTATTTTTACCCATCAATTTACCGGGCAGACGGACACCTAGGAAAGATTCAAGGTTGACAGCCTTCTACATGCCTCACGGACATCATCCCGGTGACCGAAACAGCTGAACCTCAGGTAGCTTTCACCGGAAGGGCCGAATCCGGAACCCGGTGTCGTAACTACACAGCAGTCGTCAAGAATCTTGTCGAATATGTCCCAGCTCTTCCATCCAGGGAAATATACCCAGAGGTATGGCGAGTCGCCGGTATAGAATACCTTTACTCCTGCGTCCGCAAAATTCTTTCCGCGGAGGGTCTCCTCCATCAGTCTTGCATTTTCAAGATAGTAATCGACAAGTCCTGTGGTTTCCTTTATTCCCTCAGGGTCAAGGGCCGCCAAACCACCCTGCTGGGCAATGTTACATGCACCGTTGAACAGGGTCGTCATGACACGGTTCCAGTCATCCCTTACGGATGTTCCGTCAGCAAATTTAAGAGCAGAAGGAACAACGCTCCATCCCAAACGTACACCGGTAAAACCGGCCAGCTTTGAGAATGAGTTGATTTCTATGGCACACTTCTTTGCGCCCTTGATTTCGTAGATGGACCTAGGAAGTTTGTCATTCCTTATGAAAGCGGAATAGGCGGAATCAAAAATGATGATACAGCCGTTCTGGTTTGCAAAATCCACAAGCTTTTTAAGCTGAGCCTTTGTACAGGCCGCGCCGGTAGGATTGTTAGGGCTGCAGAAGTAAATAAGAGAATCAGGCTTAACAAGAGACAGGTCAGGGAAAAATCCATTTTCTGCTGTACATGGAAGATATGTGACCCCCTTGTAGCCGTTTTTTCCAGCCTTTCCGGCGGCACCAACAATGACGCTGCCATCAACATAGACAGGGTATGCCGGATCCTGCACAGCGATCGGTGTCTTGCGTCCGAAAAGTGTCTGGATTCTTGCAATATCACACTTGGCGCCATCGGAGATAAAAATCTCCTCAGCCTTGAATCCCATGTTCGGATAGACAACCTCGGCAATCTTTGCTCTCAATGACGAAAGTCCCTGTTCATCACCGTATCCGGAATACCCAGCTTTTGAGCCAAGGTTCCTGGCATAGGAAACCATCGCGCTTGTGATATGTGGAGTCAAAGGCTCAGTTGTGTTTCCGATTCCAAGGCTGATAATTTTTGCATCAGGATGCTTTTCCTGATATTCGCGTCTGCGCTTGGCAACCTCCGGAAAAAGATATCCGGCTGACAAATTAGCGAAACCTGCATTTCTTTCTACCATGAGAGACCTCTCTATATTGAAGATGTAGCCGGCAACTTCCCGCAGGCACATCTAAAATTTACTTACACAAAAATGTTTGCCGGGATATAAAACACCGCACCGGAAAACATAACCCGTCACAGGGAACCGTCCCGGGACACCGGTCCAGGCTTCCAGGATATTGAAGAAAACCTAATACCTCAATAAAAATACTATCAAATTAAAAAAAACAGAGCAAGGTCTATATGTATCATTGAAAATCAAAATTGCTAAATTATTTGATTATTTCCTGCACCGTCATGCCTTTTGGTGCTTTTTAGGATGGTTCAGCGGAATAAAAAATGTAAACTGGGCATATTTTCCAACCACGCTATCCACTTCAATACTTCCATCATGGCCGTTTGCTATGGCCTTCGCAATCGACAGCCCCAAACCATATCCCCCGGTGGCACGGTTCCTTGAAACGTCGGACCTGTAGAACCTGTTGAATATTTCCTTCCTTTCCTTTGGATTTATTCCATGCCCCGTATTGTAGACCCTGACATAAGCCTTCGAGCCTTCCGTTCCGACAGAAATTTTTATCATATCGCCTTTGTCAGTGTTTTTCATTGCATTGTCCGTCAATATGGCGACAACCTGGCGTATCCTTGTCTCATTGCCGAAAACATTGATTGTACCCTCAGGAATCTCCAGCTCCAGTTTTTTGTTCTCCTCAAACGCCACGCATTCGAAAGGGAGGACAGAACAGGCGGCCGCATTCCCCAAATCGAATACGGTCTTTTCATATTTCACGACACCGGAATCGTCGTTCGCAAGATACAGCAGGTCCTTTACAATCTGCCCCATCCTGTCGTTTTCGGTCTTGATATATCCAAGCCATTTGTTGTTCGGGAATTCCTGTTCCAGAACGGAAATGTTTGCCGAGACAACCGCGATCGGGGTTTTGAGTTCATGGGACGCATCCGCCACAAAACGTTTTTTTTGCAGAAAAACCTTCTCAACGGTCCCCACCACTATCTTGGAAATGCTCCAGCTGACTATACAAAAGATTATCATGCAGAGACCGATTGTTACGGAAGAAAATTTCAGGAACCTTTTCTTGATCGCAATCTCGTTTATCTGGTCAACAATAACCACCATGCTGCCATCATTGTAGTCGGTCACCAGAAAGGCCACGTCCTTATAGAACCCCCTGACCTTTTTATGCGCACGGGAATAGGAAATCACCTCACGATAAAAATCATTGGACCAGCCGATGTTTTCGTTTATCTGAGGATCATGTATGACGTCCCTTATTTCGAAGGACTCATCAAGGATGGCCGTAAAATAGTAATGGCTCCAGATGCCGGGGTTGAAGAGAAATGAATAGGATCTTCCGTAGTAATCCTTGCGGAGCAGATTCAAAATATCTTCATGACCTCCCCAGTTTCTTCTTGACTCGCCCCTCGGGGATTCATGTCTCCGCTGATCCATCTCCATGAAGTTTTTGCCGTTGTTTTTAAAGACCTCCCGCATGAACAGATATGTATCACGCTTTGCCGAAGCCTTTATGAACATATTCAGGGATATATCCAGAAAACCAAGCACCAGTCCAATTACAACAAGTATGTACAGCGTATTCTTGATTCTTATGCGTAAAAAAAAATTCTTTTTAATCATGCACGGAATTGCCCTTACCGGCACTCTTCCAATGAATAGCCGATGCCTCTTGAGGTTCTTATCTGTATATGGACCTTAAGCTGCTCTATCTTTTTGCGGAGGAAAGATATGTATACCTCAACATTGTTATACTCGGCCCCAGAATCACCGCCCCATATTTTTTCGATGATAGCTTCCTTTTTGATGATTTGCTTTGGATTGTCGAAGAAAAGTTCAATTATCTGGAATTCCTTTAGGGACAACTTAATGGAGCCGCCGGAACTGTTCTGAAGTTCACAGCTGCCTTTGTCCAGGGAAAGGTCACCGATGGAAAGTGTAGAATTTCTGACATCACCCTTGCGGCGGGAAAGGGCCCTTATTCTTGCCAGCAATTCCTCCGTACTGAAAGGTTTTGTGACGTAATCATCAGCACCGCAGTCCAATCCTTTTACACGGTCCTGGACGTCATCCTTCGCAGTAAGCAGCATGACAGGCACATTGTTGTTTTCTTCCCGCAGGGTCCGCAGAACGGATATCCCATCCATTTCAGGAAGCATAATATCAAGAACAACCACATCGTAAATGCCGCTCTGGGCATACTTAAGTCCATCCTTGCCATTATATACGGCGTCAACACCGTAACGATTTTTTTGAAATATTTCCACCAAAGCCTGTGAAAGTCTTACTTCATCTTCAACTAAAAGAATTCTCATATTTTTATTATATACCCTAATATAGAAAATATAGCTATTGCGTAGCCTGTGTTTTTAAGAAAATTTATCTTTTTTTATGAATTTCATGGATATAAACATGGCTAACATTGCTGGTCAATTTTTTTTAACTGAGCCCCCCCAAAAGGGGATATTTTTAAATAAACTTTTCCCTTGATACTTCAAAGGAAAAAACGACGGGACCATTGCGGACATTCCCGCGGCCCCCAAAAATTATGTCAACTTGAACATCTGCTCAATGTTTGGCTGCCTGACAACCATAACGGAACATTCCGACGAACCAATGATTTCGCTGTCCTGAAGTCCAAGAACCCCACGGCTCAAAACGGATTTTGAATCGGACTTTCCGGAACTGCCCAACAAAATCAGGTCTGTCTTGTATTCGTCGGCAGCCTTTATGACCTCAGCCCAGACAGCTCCGTGCCGGATTTCGGTCTCAAGCTTTATGCCCTTCGCCTTTGCCAGCTGGACAACATTGTTCAAGTCCTTTTCCGCACTGTCCTCGAGTTCAGATTCAAAGGACCGTCCTTCATCATTCACAAGGAATTTTGAAAGGACCAGCCTTTTTATGGAATCAGTGTCAATTACATAGACAACCTTGACCTGGCATTTATAAATCTTGGCCATCATGACACCATACATGACTGCATGCAGGGACGGTCTGGAACCATTGTATGCAATTAAAACCCTTCTGAACAACGACTTAATCATTTTTCCCCCTGCCTATTCTTCAACGACTTGAGAACAAAAACGTTTTCGCGTTCACGTTCCTCAAGGACACTCTCGATATAGGCCACGGTTTCCTTGTCCTGTGGAATGACCATTTTGTCCAAAGCATTTACACGGCGCTGAGTCTTCTTTACTTCCCTTGCCAGTCTCCATACTATGGTCCTTACACTGGCCATGTCGGTCAGAAGAGTCAGCAGCTCAAAGAAATCCTTCATTACCTCATCATTGTCAGGGGATGTCCCGAGGAACGATGAAAACAGTTCCTGCTTTGGAAGCTGCACTTCGATAGTATCAAAGCTCATTCCTCCAATAACGGCAGGCTTTTCCTTCAGCTCAAATTTATAGTTGACTGCATGGGCTATCCGTTCAACCCTGTCGCCACCAACGGACATGAGCATCCGTTTAAGCGCAGGATAGGCACGGCTAAGGCATTTGTCTATATCAATTTCCAGAAGCTTGACCTTTTCAACAAGATGCATGAGCTCCATAACAAGAATCTCGCGCTTCTGTTCCAAAAGGTCATACCCTTCCGTGCTGACAGCCAACTGCTCTTTTATAGCAAGGAGATTTGATTTTGTAGGTGCAATGTTCAATTTATTTGCCATAGTGTGCCGCCTCCATCTTCAAAAGAAGAATCAAAATCATTCGCCTGCAGCAGAGTCCGCTTTAGGAAGATACTTTTCGATATATTCATCCTTGATACGGTACAGTTCTTCACGTGGCAGAATCGAAAGGATTTTCCATCCAAGGTCAAGGGTTTCATCGATTGAGCGGTTCTCATATTCTCCCTGGGTGAAGAAAAGGTTCTCCAATTCGTTTCCAAACTTCAAATAGAGCTTGTCCAAATCCGAGACTTCCTCCTCACCGATAATGGCGGCAAGGTTCCTGATTGCCTTCACCTTTGAGTATGAAGCAAAGAGCTGGCTCGAAACGGCGGAATGGTCCTCGCGGGTCATCCCCTCACCGATTCCGTCCTTCATAAGACGGCTAAGGGATGGAAGTCCAGACACTGGAGGATACATTCCCTTCTGACTCATTTCGCGGTCAAGAACAATCTGTCCTTCAGTGATATATCCGGTCAAGTCCGGGATTGGATGGCTGATGTCATCGTTAGGCATCGTGAGGATTGGAATCTGTGTTATGGAACCAGTGCTTCCTTCAACCTTTCCAGCGCGCTCATAAAGTTCGGCCAGGTTTGAATAAAGATATCCAGGATATCCCTTACGTCCAGGAACTTCGCCACGTGTCGTAGAAATTTCACGGAGGGCTTCGCAATAGTTGGTCATATCCGTCATAACGACAAGAACGTGCATGTTGCATTCAAAAGCCAGATACTCGGCGGCTGTCAAAGCACAGCGAGGTGTAATGATACGCTCAATTGAAGGAGCATCCGCCAGTGACTGGAACATGACAACCTTGCTAAGAACACCGCTTTCCTCGAACGTATGCTTGAAGAACTGGGCGACGTCGTATTTGATACCCATTCCGGCGAAGACCATAACGAAATCCTCATCGGAATTCAAAATCTTTGCCTGGCGGATAATCTGGGCCGCAAGTTTGTTATGAGGCAGACCGTTTCCTGAGAAAATCGGAAGCTTCTGTCCACGAATCAAGGTGTTCATTCCATCGATGGAAGAGATTCCTGTCTGGATGAAGTCCCTTGGATAGATTCGGGCATACGGATTGATTGGGTTTCCATTGACATTGACCTTCTTGCTGGAAACAATGTCCGGGTAACCGTCAACAGGCTCTCCAAGTCCATTGAAAATACGGCCGAGCAGACCTTTTCCGACGCGGAGCTCCATTGGAACGTCCAGGAATTCAACCGAAGTGTCATTCAGGTCGAGACCTGTGGTGCTACCGAAAATCTGGACGATGGCGGTCTTTTCATTTATGTCGATGATACGACCTGTCTTTTTTTCTCCATTCTTGTCACGGACATACACAACCTCGTCATAGAACGAATCAGGTGTACGCTGGACAACAACGATTGGTCCGTCAACGCCTTCAAGACCTTTATATTCTATTCCTTTCATTTGATTCCCCCTGGAAAAACTTACTGGCCAACAGAAGTTGTCTTGTAACGGCGCTCCAGTTCTCCCATCTGTTCCTCAAGGTGGTTCTGGATGGTCTTGAGCTCGTCAATCTTGTCATTGGCCACGACCGATTTTGCACGTACGATTTCTGTGCGAACAGGAAGCTCATTGATTCTTAGAAGAGGACAACCCGCCTTGATTGTCTTGAGGGCAAGGTCGTAGAATTCGATAATCAACAGGAGAAGCTGGATCTGTTTTTCAGGCACAGAATACTGGTCAATATCGTCGAAGGCACTCTGCTGAAGGAATCCGTTCTTTATAAGTTCCGCGACGGTCAAAGTCAGACGGTCGCTTTCAGGAAGTGCGTCGGCGCCAATCAACTTTACAATCTGCTGGAGCCTCTGCTCCCTTTTCAACAAATCGAGGGCCTTTATACGGATTTCAGACCAGCAAGGATCCAGGCGGTTCCACCAGGTCCTAACTTCATCTGCATACTCTGAATACGAATCAATCCAACCAATGGCAGGATAGTGTCTTGCGTTGGCAAGTTCACGGTCCAATGCCCAGAAACAACGGATGAAGCGTTTTGTGTGCTGGGTTACAGGCTCAGAGAAGTCACCACCTGGAGGCGAAACCGCACCGATTACGGAGACGGAACCTTCCTGACCGTTCAAGCTGTAGACACGTCCGGCCCTTTCATAGAATTCAGCAAGGCGGGTTGGCAAGTATGCAGGGAAACCTTCTTCCGCTGGCATCTCTTCCATACGGCCTGAAAGTTCACGGAGGGCCTCCGCCCAACGAGAAGTTGAGTCGGCCATGATTGCGACATGCTTACCCATGTCACGGTAGTATTCTGCCAAGGTGATTCCGGCGTAAAGGGAAACTTCACGGGCCGCAACCGGCATGTTGGATGTATTGGCGATAAGGATTGTCCTTTCCATCAAGGAACGGTTTGTCCTAGGGTCAATCAATTTTGGGAATTCAGTCAAAACGTCGGTCATCTCGTTTCCACGTTCACCGCATCCGATATAGACAATCAGGTCAGCGTCGCACCATTTTGCGATAGCATGCTGGGTCATGGTCTTTCCGGTACCGAAACCGCCAGGGATTGCGGCCGTTCCACCTTTGCTTAATGGGAAGAACACATCAATTACACGCTGTCCCGTAACGAGAGGCTCTGTCACTTCCAGCTTCTGTGCAAATGGACGTGGCTTACGCAGTGGCCAGTAGTGGGCCATGGCGATAACCTCGCCAAGCTCCGTGGTGGCGATTTCTTCGTCAACAGTATACTCACCCTTTCCTGCGAAAGTCTTGAGGGTCTTTCCCTTGATTGTTGGCGGAACCATAACCTTGTGAAGCATTGATCCACTTTCCTGGACAGTTCCCAAAACAAGCCCCGGTTTTATCTCCATTCCAACGGAAACGCCTTCCGCGGGAGTAAAGTCCCATTTCTTTGAAGAATCAATCGGCTCAGTGCGCTGACCTGGCAACAGGAATGCACCGCCGCTTTCGAACATCTGCTTCAAAGGTCTCTGGATTCCATCATAGATTGTTCCGACAAGTCCAGGTCCCAGTTTCAGAGAGAGAGGACGTCCATTGCTTACGACCTCCTCACCAATCTGCATACCCGAGTCATCCTCGTAAACCTCTATTGTCGCGTTGCCCTTGTCAAGGCGAATGATTTCACCGATGAGCTTGTTTTTACCAACATCAACAACATCATAAAGTCCGCAACCGTCAAGACCTTCAGCATAAACAATAGGTCCACTGATGCGAGTAATTTTTCCGCTAATCATTCAGGAATCCTCCCGTTGAACAATGCCTCTGCCAATTCAAAACTGTAGTCATCCAGCAGTTCCTTGACCTTCTGGTCCAAGGTCATTCTGCATGACACCTTGCCATCGACTGTCGAAATCAAAATTCCCTTACGGAAATTGAATCCCTCGACAACCTCATCGGAAATCAAAACCGCGTCGGCCTTTTCCAATGACTGGACCGGATTTTTGATAGTTCCTGACACAAGTTTCTCGGCGGCATCCTTTTCGATTCCGATGCACTTCACATTGACAGCGCCTTCCCCAAGGACATCCTTGGATCTTTCCAGCAATTTCTGGATAACCAGAAGCTGCTTCTGTTCACCGGCCTTTTCAAAATATAGGTTTATTGCATCCACCAATGAATTGTGAATATAGGAAACTAAATAGCGCTCCCTTTCCAATGGGAAGGATGCAGAAATATTCTTAGTAAATGAATCCAGAACCAATTGTGCATCTGCCGTGGCCTTGGATTTTGCCTCAGCCACCCTTGCATCAACGCCACTTAACAATTCTGAACAGGTTTCATCTGCCTGGGACAATATTTTTTCAGCTTTCTTTTTGGCATCAGCAAATATTTCTTTGTCCAAGACATCTGTTGAACGTAATTCTTCCATAGCTTAATCTTCCAATCAGCGTTCCCCAAAAATTACGGGGGAAACATGATTCAAATGAGAAACCGGACTCCGGATTCCCATTCGAATATACTAGACTTGTATTCCCACGGCTTCGCGGATCGACTCCGTCAAGGTTTTTCTACCCTGCAGGTGTCCCTGCAAACCTGGAACCTCTACTATAAGAGGAGCTTTGCCACCAATCTGCCAGTCAAGGACTTCCTTTTCGAGCATATCAGCGACATCTTCCGTTAATATAAGAACTTTGGGTCTGTCACCTGAAGCAGGTCCACTGACTCTGGATGACTGACCCGTCATCAGTTTAAAGGCTTCAAGAGCATCATTCTTGTTGTTGACGGCGGAACCATCGACACCTACAAGTTTGAAACCCAGCAACAATTCCCGTTCACCGATGAAATAGTATTCCATTTTTTTTCCTTACATAAGGATAATGAACAAAGCTACAAGGAAGCCCCACAAACAAATACCTTCTGCAAGACCTACGAATGGAAGAGCCTTTCCAGAAAGTTCTGAATTTTCAGCCATAGCGCCCATAGCAGCTGCACCAATCTTTCCTACTGCCATACCTGAACCGATACAGGCGATACCAACTGCAAGAGCTGCAGCAAGATACTTGATAGCAGAACCCATGCCGTTATCTACAGCAGCAGCCTGTTCTGTTCCCTGTGGCTGTGCACTTGGCTGTGCAAATACTGCAGCTACAGAAACCAATGCCATTACAGCAAAAACCAACAAAAATTTTTTGTTTGAAGAGTTTTTCATAACACACCTCTTTTAATTCCTTTATTTTATGATTCCCGTCCTGGACGGAAACCTTTGTTACTATTTTTTCGCAGTCACCTAGGATTAGTTGCTGCCTGTGTTTGATGCCTTGTACTTAAAGGCGAACGGCTTGAATTCTTTGCCGGTCTCATGGAAGAACTTGCTGAAGAATTCATAGTACTGAAGACGTACAACCTGGATTGCGACGATCATACCTTCAAGGACAATGACGATTGCGTTTCCGATGACGCTGATGAGTATGCCTCCAACCGCCGGTGCCATACCGGACATTTTCTCGATAAGGTATCCCAGAACCGCATGGGCCAAAGCGAATGCTCCAACACGAAGGAAACTTACGGTATTCGAAAGATATGAAGAAATGACCTCGATAATCTCAACGATACCGGAAATCAAAGCAGTTCCGAGCCCGTTTTCCAGGACAGGGCGTTCCTTGTCCACCAGACGCTCGAAGGGTTCCCCAAAGGCTGTGAGAAGAAGGGAAGCCAATATGATGATCCAATCAAAAACCATAGGACTCTGCTTGAACAGCGCAATGCGGACCGCAAAGGCGATTACATACCAGAAGAACACGGCGCCAGAAATTCCCGTCTTACCGAAAAACGCTTTTCCGAATCTACGAAGAATGAACTGGTTGATGATGTTCATGATGATACCGACCGTATTGATGATGAAACCAACGCCGATGGTGAATCCAAAGAAAATGAACATACGTTTGATTGATTCCGGATTTCCGCCCGGCATCATAGGAAGAATCTGGTCGCGTGGTTCACCGAAATGTCCGGTGACCCATCTTGAGAAAGGTGCAAGGATTTCGGCGTTCGTAAACACTTCGCCCGTCAGCACACCCATTATGGTACTGCTTATACCGATACAGACAAAAACAATTCCGAACTTTTCCCAGCCCAGCAGCTTAATCTTTTTGCAGATCATCAGGATTCCGACAACCACAAAGACAAGTCCCTGCCCTGCATCACCGAACATGATTCCGAAAAGCAAGGTAAAGAACAATGCGACAAAAGGTGTCGGATCCACGGTTCCATACAAAGGTGCGCCATAGCTCAAAACCGTGCGCTCGAAGGACTTCACAATCTTTCCATGCTTCAGCTGAACCGGAACCTGTTCCTGTCCGGAAGTTACGGAAGAAACTTCCTCCGGCATATATTCACGGAAACCGATTCTCTGTTCGGTAATCTTGTCAAGCTGGCTGAACATATCCTTGGTCATATAGGCAGGAACCCATCCGTTTACCCTATATACAAATTCAGTTGACTCAAGCTTTGACTGCACTTCACTAATCTGGCTGTCCACCGAGTAAACCTGGAGCAAATGCTGGATGCTGGCCTGGTGGGTATCGGCATAGCCGGAACGCTGGGACTGGATTTCGCTCAGATTCTTTTCGGCCTCGCGTTTTTTCTCCTCCAACGTTCTCATGGCATCCTCAGGGATTCCCTTGTAATCCTGTGGAACCTGAATCTCAACAAAATCAACCTTCTTGAGCTCCGTATCCACAGCGAACCTTGCCTTCTTTGAGCTGGCGACAAGCACCCTGCTTGAATCATCCCCCAGCTGAACCACGGTTGCCCTGGAACCGATGGCGGCCTTCAGGCTGTCTATGGAACCAGGAAGAATCTTTCCAATGCGCATGGTCAAGAATGAAAGGGTCTCCAGTTCAGAATAGGATACATTGAGGTTGGAGAAAGCCCTGGCCTCTTCCAAGGCGGAGGAAACTTTTTTCAATTCCTCGGCAGCCTCGATTTCCTTTTGGTGCAATTCCTCGGCGGCGGCAATAATCTTTGTTGCCTCGTCCTCATCCGCCTGGCTTGGGACATCCAGATCCTCCGTGTATCCATCCAGATCAGGAATAGAAAGAGACGCCCTCGCATGTTCCAGGCGATTAAACATTTCTGTACTTGGATTTACAGACCCATCCCCGGAAGCCCCGTCAAGGTCTTCCTGGAACTGAAACTGTCCCATCTTTCCAAGATATTTCAAGACTTGATGTATGTCTTCCTTGTAAATCATCAATTCTACAAGGCGCATAGGAGTTGTTTTAGCCATTGTTTACCTCCGACAAACCTGCCACAACCAGCGCATCGTCCACAGAGGCGTTGAGCCTGATGCATTCAGACGCGGTGCATATATTTTCAAGTTCATGCTGCTTTATTATATACCAACAAATCAATGGACAAACGGATGACGGGTACTGATGGAAAAGTCTGAGGGCCTTTTCAACGAAACGTTTCTTATAGGCATCGGCTATCCATCTTGGATCCACATTCCAGATATCGCCATCAATGTATGGGTTCAAAAGTTTAGAGAAGGACCATTTTTTCCACTGCTCATAGCTATCCACAGGCCATTCCAGGATTCTGAGAGCCTCCCTGGAAAGTATATCGTTGTGCTTGAACTTACCGACATGCGCCAGATGATTTTTAATTTCCTCATCATCCATCTTATAGAAAAGCTTAAGCCTGAGGGCCCAGAGCACATTCTCGATTTGATATTTCTCTATGAACAGATTTTTTATATCCTCGGCGCCGGCTGACTTTTCTTTTTCCAACGAGGAAATCAGTTCCTGGACAAACTGGCAGTCCAGTCGGTAGTCATTGGCCTGCTGGTCCTCAATTTCCGGAATGGAATTATACCAGGACAGCGTACCGGATGAAGTCATGGCGGAAATGTCCGGCCATTTTGAATAATTGATCAGATTGTATGGAGATATATCCACTATGGCCGGCATGTTCTTTTCTTTGTAGCAAAGCGCCGCGCCTATATCCTTCAGGTTGTCGTAATCATAATAATGAAGCAACGAAATCAACACAGGAGATGGATTTTCGTATACGCAAAGCAGATTCTTGAACTGCTTTATAAAATTATCGTAGGCAGACTCCTCAAGACGCTTAGCCAAAAGCGCCTCCGGAACAGCAGGAACCTCGGACTTTAGTACAAGAGACCACAGCTCCTGAAGCGAATGAACATTGAACAGTTCACGCGCCCTTGGTCCAACAAAGGAAGAAGCCAATATTCCACTGGCCCTAGCATATATGTATGCGTCTGCAGCTGATTTATCCATTGCCATAAGTCAAGTTCCTAAGCCGTGATAAGCTTTTCCAGCAAAGCATTGAAACTATCGTTATCTTTTGTAGTAGAGTCCAATTCATTCTTGAAGGATTCCAGACGGGATTTCTCTTCCTTTTGGACATCCGCCTTCTTGGATGCCATTGATTCGTCCAGGCCCTTTGTAAAAGAATCGAACTGCTGCTTGAACAGTGAATCTGACTGCATCCTTGCGGCAGCTATCTTCTTGTCAGCCTCTTCCTGGGCCTTTATCAAAACTTCAGAAGCCTCTCTTTCAATTTCCAAGAGATGCTGAATAACGTCCATTTCTTCACTCATCAAAACACTCCCGGCAAATAAATCAAAATTTGCCCAGTTCCCACTCCCGTATATTTTTGGAATTAGAAAAACAGCCTTTTGATTTCTTTTTAACGAGACGACATCTCAACTCAGCATAACCGGGCTGACTAATCAGGCTCTATAAAAAAAAACAGACTATGTCTCTGTTCTAAAAACAATCCCTAAATCATCGCACCGTCTTTGAATGCGCAAAGCAAATCAAAAACTTCCTGCGGGGTCTTCTTTTCCATAACTTCCTTGAAAAAGGTTGGGCTCTGCAGAACGGATGACAGTTCTTTCAGCACCGACAGATGCATCTCAGGATGTTCAGGGCTGCAAAGAATCATAAACACCAGATGGACCGGTGCGTTGTCAAGAGATTCGTAATCAATCCCCTTGCGGCTGATTCCAATTGCACCGACAACATCCTTTACCGAAAGACAGTTTCCATGAGGGACAGCGATATTGTGCATAATACCGGTGCTCATCTTGGACTCTCTTTCACGAAGGGCCTCCAATGCCTGGGCTCGATCTATTTCAGGACGGGCCCTGACAATGGATTCAACCATTTCTTCAAAAAGCTCATCTTTATCGGTACTCTCAAGATCCATTACAATTGTCTTGGGAGAGAATCCCCACTCAAGTATCATAGTGACTCCTCGTTTTTAGCTTAAACCTTGGATCGCCGATCCAGTCAATTAGTTTGCAGCTTCAACAACATCTGTTTCAACAGGCTCAGCTTCAACAGCAGGAGCTTCAGATGTCGTATCCTTTTCGAACCAGTCTTCCACAGCCTTTTCTCCAGAAACTGCAGAGCTGCCTTCAACTTCGGCTGCTGTACGATTCATTTCGAGGCTATCGTCTGATGGATTCTTATTCAAAAGGGCCAGGACAAAAATAATAACAAAGAACAATCCAACAAAAACGCCTGTTGTTTTTGACAATACGCTAGCAGAATGTGAACCGAAAGCTGTGCTCTGTCCACCGCCAAAAGCTGAACCCATACCATTTGAATCTTCGTTCTGAGCAAGAATCATCAGAACCAGAAGAGCGGCAATGATTACGAATGCAACAAGCAGGATGGTCTTAATAATATTCATTTTTAATCTCCAGTTAACTAAATAGCCAGCCGGATTTGACCTCTACCGACCGGTTTCTCTGTTTGATTTATAGTGCCGGGCAACTATTTTTTTTGCCGACAAAACATTGATATATTAGCAAAATGAATCTTTATAGTCAATGACGAACATGGACGCAAACATCGGGGCGTCGGGCCCTTCAACGCCATGGAGCCCCATACAAAAGGCTGGCACATTTATCAAAACAGACGGCCAGGGACGGTCCGACTTCCGGTTCCCCGAGCAATGGGGCCATGGATAAGGATTCCCCAAAGATTCCCTTGACACTACGGGATTTTTCATTCAGAATTCTTTTCCATGCAAGGGCTTATACTTAATGGTAGCAAAAATGTTTTCGAGGTGGAATGCGAGGATGGAAAGATCCGTAACTGCGCATTCAAGGGCAAAGTACTTAAAGCCAGCCAGGGCTATTACAATCCGCTAGCGCCGGGCGACATAGTGGAACTGGACGGGGATTCCCTTGAGGAAACAAAAGGCCTCATAACGGACCTGGTGCCCCGCAGGAATGAATTCGTAAGATGGAACATCAAAAAACGCGAACCCCAGCTGCTGGCGGCAAACCTTGATTACCTCATGGTCGTTACGACCCCGGACCAGCCTCCATTCAGGCCAAGATTCATTGACAGGGCCCTGGCCCAGGCCGAATACGAAAAAATAACTCCAGTGATAATCTGCAACAAATACGACCTGCCTGCAGCCAGGGACGAGGCTTTCCAGAACAGGCTTGCCTCCTGGGAGTCAGCCGGATACAAGGTCCTCAGGCTTAGCGCAAAGAGCGGCGAAGGTCTTGAGGAACTGGCGGCCCTGCTTGAGAACCACCTGACTGCCCTTGTCGGTCAGAGCGGAGTCGGCAAGAGTTCCCTGATCAACGTGCTGGACAACAATGTGGTGCTCAAGACCGGCAGCCTTAGCCAGAAATATGGACGGGGAACCCATACCACGACAAAAGGCTCCCTGATGCACATAGAGCTTGACGAGGCCCTTGTTGGCGGAATACAGGGAATGACCGCGGACATAATTGACACTCCAGGGGTCCGCCGCTTCCTGCTCCATGACATCACCGCGGAAAACCTGCAGCTGTATTTCAAAGAATTTACCCCTTATCTTGGGAAATGCAATTTCGGGATGAGCTGTTCCCACACCCACGAAAAGGGATGCGCAATCATCAAGGCTGTGGAGGACGGAGAGATAAGCGGGGAAAGATTCGACAGCTGGCAGAGGATAATCGAGGAAATGAAGACAGGCACATGGGAAGACTGAAAACCGTCCCCCGCCCTAAAACCTTTTACGGAGGCGGAACAAAATAGCCGCCACCAGAGATGCGTCAGAACAGACGTTCCATATTTTTTCGGAGATACAAAATGCCTAACGTTACACCGCTTACAAACAACAATTCCTGCCTTCCACCCCACGAGCTGCTTCAGGGAAAAAGGCATCTGACGGCAAAGGAAGTTTACACGCTCATACAGAACAGAAACATCTCCACCGACCCGGACTGGCAGAACATTTACGTCAGCGACACTCCCGGAGAATTTTCCGCCGAGCAGATTGTTCAAAGCGAATTCTCAGGATGGGTCATACTGGGAGTCATACGTCCGGCCATGCTGAAATTCCACGACCTTGAATTGAAGACAGGTGTTTACCGTTCGGTCCTTCACAACGTGATGACCGGGGACGACTGTGTCCTTCACAATGTGAGCTATCTGAGCAACTACCGCATCGGAAACCGCGTCATGCTCTTCAATATACAGGAAATGAGCTGCACGGACCACTCCAAATTTGGCGAAGGCATCCTAAAGGAAGGCGAACCGGAAAGCAACAGATATTGGATCGGGGTCGGAAACGAAAACGGCGAACGGGGAGTCCTCCCCTTCACTTCCATGATCCCGGCCGACGCCTACATATGGTCCAGGTACAGGGAAGACAAAAAGCTGATGGAACGCTTCGTCGAGCTTACCGAATATGGAAACACCCGGCAGAACAACACATACGGGATTGTCGAGGACGACGCCGTAATAAAAAACTGTACCCTCCTGAAGGACGCGAAGATTGGAAAATGCGCATACATAAAGGGCGCCTTCAAACTAAAGAACATAACGGTCCTTTCCTCCGAGGACGAGCCTTCCCAAATCGGTGAGGGAGTCGAACTGGTGAACGGAATCATGGGCTACGGAAGCCATGTGTTCTACCAGGCCGTCGCGGTCCGCTTTGTAATCGGAAGGAACTGCCACCTGAAATATGGCGGAAGGCTCCTGAACTCCGTCCTTGGCGACAACTCAACCGTCTCCTGCTGCGAACTGCTGAACAATCTTATTTTCCCTTTCCACGAGCAGCACCACAACTCTTCATTCCTGATTGCATCGACCCTTATGGGACAGAGCAACATTGCGTCGGCAGCCACAATCGGTTCCAACCACAACTCACGGTCCCCCGATGGAGAGATGATTGCCGGAAGAGGATTCTGGCCAGGCCTCTGCTCTGACTTCAAGTACGATTCAAAGTTCGCGTCCTTTGTCCTTGTTTCAAAGGGAAGCTACCAGAACGAACTGAACATCACCTACCCATTTTCACTGGTCGCACCTGGCGGCGAAGATGGAGAGGTCCACATAATTCCGGGCTACTGGTTCATATACAACATGTTCGCCATAGTCAGGAACAAATACAAATTCAAGAGCCGGGACAAGCGTTTCATAAAGGTGCAGCATATTGAAACAGACCCCCTCGCCCCGGACACAATACAGGAAGTGGTGTCCTCTCTGGACCGGATCATCGAACTGACGGGACGTTACCTGAAAATGGATGACGCAAAAATAAAATCCATGACGGAAAGCAACCCAAATCCTGAGATGCTGGAAAATTTCAGGGCAAGGATTTCCGCATCGCAAAACGAGAGCGATTTCCTTCAGACCGCAAAGGACTATCTGCATCAGAACAAGCTGGCAAAATTCATGGTCAGCGATGACAGATGCCAAAAGAAGTACGGGGCCATAATATACAAGACCGCCCAGGGATATACGGAGTACAGGCGCATCGTCAAATATTTCTCGGTCGATTCGCTAATGGCTTGGGAAAATCAGAACGGACACGCCACCCTGACCGTCGAAAGAATTGCGGACATCGCAAAAATCCCTCTCTACACCAAATGGAGCAACGTGGGTGGACAGGTCATTCCGGATGACAAGCTCACGGAACTGTTCAACAGGATAAAGTCAGGAGAGATAAATAACTGGGATGAGGTTCACAAGTTCTACGACGAATGCCAGGAGCACTACAGCGAATACAAGGCCCGCTACTCACTTTATCTGCTTGAAAAACTTTATTCCCGTCAGATAAGCGAGTTCACCGCTGATATTTTTGGGGACATAATGACCGACGTCCTTGACGTAAGCAACCACATGCTCAGTTCCTCCTTCAGTTCAAGGGAAAAGGATTACACAGATTTCTTCAGGACCATAACCTTCCGGAACAGGGACGAAATGGAATCGGTGCTGGGAACAATCCAGGATTCCTCTTTCCTTCAGGACCTCAAGGTCTCCACGGCGGAATTCAATGCAAACGTCGAAACCTTCTTCAGCAAACTGAAGACCCTGTAAACGGTTTCAGGAACTGCATACATGTGGATACAAAATTTAATGTTGGGAACCCCAAAAGATTGCAATTTTTTGAGGTAACTTTGAAAATCCGATGTTTTAATCCGTTGTATTTCAATGAATTAAAACTCGGTTAGGAATATGAAATATTCCGTACATCTTAAAAAAACATCAAAATGCTAATTTTTGGAGATGCCCTGTTGTTTTCAATTTGACATTGACTTTTATTAGCCAAATAGGTTATCATCTAGGCATGATTAGATTTTCTTTGCTACTACTAGCTCTTAATTCCTCTCTTGATAGCCGAAACTAAGGTGCTGGGTTGATTTAGCTGAAAATCAAATTGACTGAAAATACAGACCTGTTGCTTCGGCGGCAGGTCTTTTTTATATGCAAACGAATTCATATAAAAAAGATGCATCCCTGGAAAGTATTTTTTAGAGATGACCTTAACTATCTTAGGTTTGCGTTGCAAACTTTTATATCAACCGCACATCCCCTTTCCATAATAGGGATGCGCTTAATAAAGTCAATCAAGGGAACGTTCTCTCGTTGACTTTCATGGGAGTTTTTTATGGCAGGAATGAATCCAAATGGCAAGTATGCTCCAATCCCTGGTGCAGTAATGACAACAAGGGACTGGCCGTCAAAGACAATCACAAAGGCACCTCTGTGGTGTTCAGTTGACCTTCGGGACGGAAACCAGGCACTGGTGAACCCGATGGGTATTGAAACCAAGCTAGCTTTTTTTGATTTGCTTGTCAAAATCGGTTTCAAGGAAATCGAAGTTGGATTTCCAGCGGCATCCGACACCGAATATGAATTCATCAGAAGGCTTATAACCGAAAACCGTATCCCAGATGACGTTACAATCCAGGTTCTCTGCCAGGCCAGGGAACAGCTGGTAAGAAGAACGATGGAATGTCTCAAGGGTGCCCCCAAGGCGATTTTCCATATCTACAACTCAACCTCACCTGCGCAGAGAAAATATACCTTCAACAAGTCGAAGGAAGAAATCAAGCAGATTGCGATTGACGGGGTACGCTGCATAAAAAGCTGCCTTAGCGAGGAAGACAAAAAAAGAATCCGGCTTGAATATTCACCGGAAAGTTTCAGCATGACGGAAATAGATTATGCGGTGGAAATCTGTGAAGCCGTAAAGAATGAATGGGGATGCTCACCGGACAACAAAATCATTATGAACCTCCCTACCACAGTGGAATGCTATACACCAAATGTATACGCAGACCAGATTGAATATTTCTGCAAGCATATTTCGGACAGGGATTCCGTTATCGTAAGCACCCACTGCCATAACGACAGGGGAACAGGAGTGGCATCAGCGGAGCTTGGACTTTTGGCAGGGGCCGACCGTGTAGAGGGATGTCTTTTTGGAAACGGAGAAAGAACCGGAAACCTTGACATCGTCAACGTGGCCCTCAACATGTTCAGCCAGGGTGTCGACCCGGAACTGGATTTCCACAACATCGATGAGATTGGCGAAAAATATACGGACTTCACCGGCATGGACATTCCACCAAGAACCCCTTGGGCGGGTGAGCTGGTTTTCACGGCATTCAGCGGAAGCCATCAGGACGCCATCAGAAAGGGAATGGCCGCCCGTGCAAACATGGACAAAAATGCACTGTGGGATGTACCGTACCTCCTTATCGATCCGCATGACATTGGCAGACAGTACGAAGGTATCATCAGAATCAACAGCCAGTCAGGAAAAGGCGGCTCGGCGTTCATCCTTGAAGAAAATTACGGTCTTTCACTTCCGAAGGCAATGCATCCGGTTCTTGGGGCCGTCGTCAAAAAATATGCGGACGAAGCGCAGAGGGAACTCAAGGCTTCCGAGATATACGACATATTTGAAAAGCAGTGGCTGAACGCTTCCAGCAACTTGACCATCCTTGACCTGTCAGAAACACACGTCGAAGGAAAAGGTGCGGAAGGTTCCGTCGAGACCACACTGTGCCGTTCTGTCATTACCTGGAAGGGGGAAAAACTTTCCATCGGTGAAAAAGGAAACGGACCTCTCGATGCCTTCTGTAACGCACTTGCAAGCACATCCGCACCCCGTTTCAGCATCACCGCTTTCCATGAGCACAGTGTCGGAACAGGAAACAATACGGTGGCAATGGCCTATATCCAGATTACCTGTGAGGACGGCAACCAGTATTGGGGAGCAGGAAAATCCACAAACGTTGGACGCGCCGGTATTGACGCTGTCGTAAGCGCGCTTAATCAAATCAGCTAAACCTTTGGGGCTGTCCAACGGGTAGATGTCATACCGAATTTGTTAGCCTGTGGCCACACTCAGCGTCCCCTGCACCAGGCGTCCGGGATTCCGAGTCAAGTTCGGCATGACGGTATGGACCGTTCGGACGCCCATTTTTTTTGAAAACGAACGCCCTCCTCCACCGGCACGAATCAGTTTCTTGTTCCCGGTGTCTGGGCTTTCGTCGACGTGACCTCATACCACTGGGAACTTTTTCCGAATGTGGCACCGGGTTTCATTTTTTCCACATCACGTCTGCAGGCCGTATGGGAGTCCCTGTTCAGGGTTGCCGTGGGAAAGGCCGTATCCAGCGCACACCGGGGCTCACCGTTCGAATCAACCCATGCCCCTGATTCCTCAACGGATACCGCCAGCGTTTTGAATGACTCCCCCCAGGCCCCAGGCTTGGCCGGGTCTCCATAGGCGAAGGCATCCAAAACCTTTCCGGTGGCTCCATTTCTGAGGACGATTATGTCCGCGCTCGTACCGAACCTTCCATCATTTTCGTTTTCAGCAAAAAAATCCCTGGCCCTTGATGAATCGGACGTCCGCGCCAGGCTTGTATTTTTTTCGACCTCATTTATGCAGCCTTCCGTTCCGTTACGCATATGCACCACAATATATTCACCGGCGGCCACCTCGGCAGGAGGGAACACAAATTTCTTATTCTCTCCGTCCGCCGCGCTAACCAGTTCCAGCCCAGACAGATTTCCGGAGCTCAATGCATAAAGCTCAACAAATTCGGTCTTGTCCGAGCCGGACTTATTTTTTATCCTGATCTCCGACAGAGCCAGAGCAGGAATCCTGTCATTGTACCCAAGAAAATTGACACTGACAGTGACGCTGTTGCCGTTAGAATCTTCCAGCACCGCATCCAGGACATATCTTTTCCCTATGACCATCCTGTCTTTCATCCTGAAGTCAATCTTCGCGTTCACGTCGTCAACTTCCGGCGCAACACCGTCCATGATTTTCCCCTCCCCGTCAACTATGACGGCATCCTCCACCTTCACATTTTTTGAAAAACCTATGGACACCGTATTGGAATCAGGAACAACGATGCCGGTTATCTGCGGAATGGAAAAATCCCCGCTCAGGAATTCGATGCCCTCAATCGATGTCCTGCAGCTGAACGGCATGACGGCGCAAACAACAATACCGACCAGTGCGGCCGCCGGCAAAAGGGTTCCCAACAGATATTTCCGCAGCCCCATCCCGATATCCGGCAAGCCATTACGCATTTTTTTCATTTGTACCTCCAAAACTAAGATTGAATGGAACGGCTAGGCTAAAAAAAATTCGTTCCAATATATATATATTCCACGGAAACACGGTTTCGGCACAAAAATGCATTTTTTTTTCGTTTTTTTGTAATCTTTGGCCACCGGATTTGTAGTATTAGATACAGGAACATTCACCGTACCGTCGGCAATGGCGGGTATGAATCCTAAAGTCATGAATTTTATTTGCCGAAAATTAGAAGTGAAGAAGGACTGCATTCCCTTTCAACAAGGGTTTTTCAGGATTTGCAGCTCTTATGCGGGAGGAAAGGATGAAAAAGATTCTTATGGGAGCATTATGCGCGGCAATATTTTTCATTCCGGCATCTGTTTTTGCTGGAGATGCGGCCGTTTTTTCTGACATTGGATTTTCTCAGGACGGACTTACATATGTTTTTGGCGAATATGGAAAGACGGACAAAAAATATCAGGCATGGGCTGAAATATACACGGTCGACATAAAGGAAAACAGCTATGTCCCTGGCGGCGTGTTCAGGACAAAGCCATCGACCGCGACATCAAACATTTCAGGAAAAAGAGCCTTCGAGGACCTTATCAAAAAAAGCAAATGGTACTGGGGCCAATACAACTGCACACCTTCCCGTCCAGGCAACCTGCTTTATGTGCGGGAATCGGAAACAAAAAAACCGACGGACCTGATAATGTTCAAGGATTTCGAGGCTTCCACAGATGAGAAAGAAATAATCTATTGCATCAGCCTTGTCCCGGAATATTATGGGGAAGGCAAAAATATTG
Organism: Treponema sp.; assembly: GCA_045643225.1. Taxonomy (GTDB): domain Bacteria; phylum Spirochaetota; class Spirochaetia; order Treponematales; family Treponemataceae; genus Treponema_D. The sequence goes on from JAZUKJ010000085.1 coordinate 68,700, forward strand.
AATCCAAATTCTATATAAGGCTTGAAAAAAAGGATTCCGATGGCAACATCCTTGAGACAAGAAAAATCGGGACCCCCGACCTGAAAAGAAAGGGCGTGTCGAACTACAGGATAGACAGGATTTTTACTGACGATTCCGGAAGGAGCCTTGTCTTCATAATCGAAAAAACGACAATAGACGACACAGGAAAATCAATCCGGTACATGGTCGAAGCCTCCAGGTTCTAAAGATGACCCTAAGAACTAGGAACAAGTTTTATTTGGCGTTTTTTATTATCTCCCTGGTCACGTCCCTGATTTTCATTGGAATCACCATATTTTTTATGGTGTCCGGAAAAATCTATACACTGGAGGGAAAGAATGTGGCGGAAAAGATCACGTTCTTTTCAAAGGGGAGCATATTTTCGGTGGTATCCATACTGCTGCTCCTGCTGTACACTCCAACGGTCGTGGCCTTTATCTGCTTTGGGTTCGAAAAGACCCATTCAGACGAGGTGATTTTCTTTTTGCCTTTCCTCATCTGCACACTCCTGGAGGGCTTTAGACTGTTCTACCCGCTACAGAATTTGTTTTTGATTGTGCTGAAAAATCTGAACACCGTATATCCGGTGACGGGAATCCCCTACACCTCCACCATACTCATACGGATCACAAAGCTCATAGTGTTCATCCGCACCATGGCCTACCTGTCGTTACTGTGCATACCGATTTTCCCGATCATAAAAAAATATATGACCGCCATTGAACTCATACTGCTTTCCGCCGGAATAAGCATAATAGTTTCATCCCTAAGCCGTCTAAAGATAAACGACTTCACCGCTTCTTTCATTCATACGATTTCGGGACGCGGCTCATTTTTTTGGGCGGTGGCATTCGTAATACTGACGACTTTCCTGCTGATTGGAAACTATTACAACGTCCGGGCAAAGAAGATGGTTCTTGAAAGTCTTGGCTATCTGGAACTGGTTGTCGGATACATAATACTTGAATACGCCGACTCCATATTCAAGATTTCCTCAGGAACATTACTCATGGTGATGGGGACCATACTCTATCTGCGGAAAATACACACCAGGCTGAACAGCTAGTTTATCACCGCCAAGTGGAAAATGGATTCAATGTGGACCATAAAAACCGGAAATAGAGGTTGAAATCCGCGGGAACAGGAACGAAGAAACAATGGACGGACGACGTACCCTGGCGGCACGAATCAATGAATGAAAAACGCCAGAGCGCCAATGGCCACGGGAATCACCAGGTTGTCCAGGTCCTTCAAGGGCAGCACCTCAATAATCATCCCCACCAGAGCAAGGACAAGCGCTTCAAGGGCATTCCTGCATACGCAAAAGGAAGACAGGAATATGGCAATAAAGCAGGTCAGACTTCCTGCGACGGTTTTTCCATCAGCAAAAGGCACCTTTACGGTTCCAAACAGTTTTCCCATCAGGCTCGCGGATCCATCGCCAAAGGCCAAGGCGAATATCCCGATGCAGGCCCCCTCGCCTTTCCAAAGAAGCGCGCTCAGTATGATTCCGACGGTCAGGGTAACCGGCCCAAGGACAAATTTGTTTTCATCCCGTTTCCTGGCAGCCACCGTCGTTATTTTTGATATGACAGGTATTTCAACACCATGCATCCTTGCCAGTTCCGACAGGGAATAAACAAGGACAACGGTCATGAGAAGTATAAGGGTTGGCCAATAAGCGACACTCAATAGAAAAGGAACCGCCGCAGAAAGCATATGAATACTTTTTCTGAACAGTTCCTTTACAATCTCCGTGCGTCTTTGAACATACACGGACATGTCTTTTCCACAGCTTCTTTCCATTATTTCAGCTTAAGAGTTTCCTCTCCGTACATAGATTTTGGAATATCTGTATAAATTGTTGGTTCATACCCGTAATTTGGATTAGCAAGGTATGTAGAATTCTGGCTTGCCAGGTTCTTTGTTGTAACACGCAACATCGTTTCCGGATTTCTGCTCAAGGAATCCCAAGCCCTGCTGCTTTCAGAGAAATTGACAAAGGCATCACCAACCGCCTGGCTGTCACCGTTCTGGTTCGCGGTTCTGGAAAGGGCCACACCAATATTGTTGGTTGCCTTCATGTATGTGTCAACCATATCGGCATGGTCGCTTCTTACAAGCGGCATAACAACATCATACTTGGCGAAATCTTCCCTGAGGATATCCAGCAAATCCTGATAATATCCCTGGGCAGCGTAGTAGTCGTTCTTTATTGAAAGCGTATTCGCCAGCGCCAGCAAAGTATGGATATCCTTTCCATTGGAAAGCTCGTTTCCATTTTCAAAGGACTCCCAGGCATCGTCATAGTCCCGGTTTATATAATCGATATAGCCAATCTTGTATCTGACAGGGGCGCAGTCATTTTTATTTTTGACAGCCTGCTTGTAATTATCCAAGGCAGCCTCCATGTCGCCGTTGACATAATAGTTTATATCTCCAAGGTCAGCATAAAGGGAACCTACCTCAGGAGTGCCATCGAAGGCTCCTGTAACATTCTCCTTTTCGAACAGGTCGATTCCATTGTTGTAGGTCTGCTGGGCCAGGATGTACTCCTGCTGCTCAACATACTGTTCACCCAAAAGTCTGTAGGCATCTATGAAAGTCCTTGTCTCTTTTTTGTTGCGGCTTGGCTTGGCATCGAAAGCGTCGATAGAGGCCTTAAGCATTGACTCGGCATTCTTCAAGGAACTTGTGACAATGGAATAGCGTCCCATGTTGTAGAGCGCGGTCGGGTTTTCAGGATCCTTCCTTACGGCCCTTTCCAGCAGATCCTTGACATCGGATATGCCACTCCTAAGATGCTCCTCAGATGGACGCAGGGTTCCATAGCGCTTGTCAAGAAGATATCCGCTAAGCTCTGTAAGGTCCCTTGAATCAAGTCCCTTCATATTGTCAGGATAGAACCCCGCCTTGTACTGCAGGACCTTCTCCAGGTCATCAACATGGACATAGTAACGCATTTCGCGTGAGTTATAGAGGTAAAGTTCATTCTTTTTTGCCTTGGAAAGCACCAGCATATCGTACTGCTGCTTTGCGTCGGCATACTTTGTCGGATCCTCCTCGTCGGCCCACTCAAGATAAAGGTCGCCCAGCTGAAGGACCGCGTCCGGATCGTTTGTATGGAAATCCAGGACCTGGCGTTTCAAAATCTCGGCAGACTTGGCATAGGCGTAGAGCTCTTCCTGCTCCATCCTTGCCCAGTCGAGTCCAGCCTTCTTGTCATGGTCAAACCTGAACAGTGCGGATTTATAGACATTTTCGGCCCTTTCATACTGGTGATGGGCGATATATCTTTCCGCATACCTATAGAACCATTTCTTTTTTGGCTTGTGATGCACGGCGGTGGCGAAACTATCCTCCGACTGGGGATAAAGATTTTCCTGGATCTGTGCATATCCAAGCTTATAGAAATGCTCCGCCCTAAGCGGATTCCATACAAAATTCCATGAAAGGTATCCAATACAGAAAATAAGTATGGCCGCAGCGGTGCTTATTATTGCGAACGGAATTATGCGGTTCTTGAGCTTGTACTCAAGGGACTGCTTGTACAGTTCATATTCCTCAACGGTCCGTCTTTCGTAATCGCGGGGAACATCCACGTGTATGTCAAGTTCCTTATCAAGATGGGCCGCAAGCTGCCTTGCAGGAACCTTCCTGAGAACCTTCTCCAAAACCGCATAGATGCTGTCATCAGTGAACTCGTTGTTGACGACCATGTTCTCAATGGCCAGACGGAGGTTCAAAGGATATTCGGACAGGTTCCTGCGGAAAAGCCTGTATTCGGCTTCCGTGAAAGTATTCTTCGGCTTGTTCTTTTCATCCTCTTCGGCTTCGGAGAAATCTGGAGTCGAAAGGGATTCCTTTTTCTTGGAAAAGTCGTCGCCATCGGTGGCAGGGCCGGTAAAGTTCGGGATTTCGAAATCTTCGTCGCTGGTCTCCATTCCAGAGAACATATCCTCCGGGCCCATCGACATTGCCCCTGGCGCAGAAAAATCCATGCCCTCCATCATCGAGGTGTCATAGGTTTCCAGCGGTTCATCATTATTGAAATCCGGTGTCTCCGTTCCATCCAGAGAAGGAGAACTTTCCCCTTCCGGTGCGGTGACATCGTCATCTTCCAGACTGATTGTGGGCTTTGTTTCGGTAGCGGATACATCCATACCTGTGCCCAAAGCCAAACCGTCGTCACTGAAATCAGGCATGCTGTCATCAAGACTTGCATCATCCGCCGGACTGCTTTCCATGACGGAAGGTGTTTCGTTGAATTCCTCCGGGATGCCCTCGTTCATGTCTATCGTCTGGGTGGCGCCAGGCACATCGAAATCGCTATCCAGGGCATCGAAAGGTGAATCTTCCGGTGCAGCAAAATCAGCGGACGCAAGATTTTCAGAGGCCTCCTCGATAGGGTCAGGAATTATATCTTCGAAGGATTCCACCGTCCCAATGCTTTCGGCAGGCTGAGAGGCCTGTGACATAAGTGCATCGAAATCAATGTCGTCCATGGACGGCTCGTGGGTCATCTTGTGAGGATTAATTCTATTGCTTGTTACAGATTCACTGGCTTTTGGAGTTGTCTGGATACCGTCGAACGCACTGAAACCGAAATAGTCTTCCTCGTCATCATCACTGGCTGACGACTGCGTATCTGAGGCTGGTTTCGCTGTAGCCAGAAGGGCATCCAGTTCAAGATCCTCGATTGGGGTCTCGGCAGGTTCTTCCTCTTCCTCGACCTCCTCTTCCTCATCCTGAAATTCGCTTAAATCAAACTCATCAAGGCTTGAACCGGACATACCAGCGAGCAAATCGGAAACATCCGGCATGACCATGGTCGTTGTGTCAACTGGAGCCGCCTCATCGGAATCGGATGATTCGCCTGTGATTTCAGAAAAATCATTGGCCTCACGGTTTCGTTCCTCCGCAAGAGCCTGGGCCTGCTGCTCCTCTTCCTCGGACAGCTGAGGCATACCAAGTCTGAAATCTTCAGAGTCATCCTCTATTGAGATATCCCTAGGAATTGGAACCGTGACCGGTTTTTCCCCACGGGCTGCGCGTATTTTTACTTCATCACCCAGATTCAAAATATCTGTGGTGAACTTCTTAAGCTGGTCTAATCCTGGCATAATAAATTATTATACTCCGCTAAAAACTGTTTGGAAACCCCCGGAGCAAAACCGGACGAACCATTTCTATATTTTATTATCGGAAAAACAAAATCCGTGGTTTAGAACAATATTTTTTTTCCCGCCCCCTGTCAAAAATCCATTTATTTCTTTGCAAAAACAGCAATTAAATTGCATTTTGGACTAAATCTATTGCACCATATGCCGATAAATTAAATATGAAAAAGATTAGTTCATTTTTGCTGTCGGCAGTACTGTTCTGCACCGCAGCCTTTGCAGATACATACGCAAGTTCAAATGTCAGGGCCATGCCTATAGATCCTTCGGACTATTCCGATATAGCGTGCTCCATTTCTGACGTTTCGGCCCCATACGTAAAGGGCGACTACATAATTTTCACACAAAAAAAGGGGCCAAGGTATATTGGAATCGCCTTTGATTTTGAAAACTTCAGGGAAATCCATCCCTTCCAGATAAAGGTAAAGCGGAACAACGAATACGAAGTCGAGGATTCGCTTTTCTTCTACATCCTTAAACTTCCAAAGACAGTCCAGGCCGTAAACTACAGGCTGGTTGTGGACGGACTTTGGACAACGGACCCAATGAACGACAACAAGGAGTTCAACGCAAAGTCTGGCCTTGTCCTTTCCCAGATAAACGCACGCAGAAATATCCCTGCCGTAACCGAAAAACTTGAGAACGGAAAGATCCGTTTCGTATACAGGGGACAGTCAGGCCAGCAGGTCAGATTGGGAGCAAGCTTTACGAACTGGGACAGCTGGATCTACGAGCTTACGGAAGTCAGACCGGGACAGTACCAGATTGACCTTCCTCTTCCACCTGGAAGATATGAATACGCCTATTACATTGGAATGAAATCCTATCCGGATACCACAAACCCTTCAAGATGCTACACCCCTGACGGAAAGGAAGCGTCGCTGCTTGACGTAACAAGATAGGTGCATAGGGTTGGGTTTGCCGAAATGAAAACCACGTGCTTGACACGATGCTTCCGGCAAACCTGACCACCGCGTCCCTTACCTTTAGGGCGACCCTTTTTTACGTCCCGGCAATCCTCTGGAACAAAGCGTTGGGGACGACAGAATTATTGACAAAACACTTCCAATAAAATATATTTTACATATTCCGCTCGATTAACTCAGTGGTAGAGTGCTACCTTCACACGGTAGAAGTCACTAGTTCGAATCTAGTATCGAGCAAAAAAAAACATCCGTCCAGGCGGATGTTTTTTTTTGCTCATATCCGAACGAAAGCTGCCAGCGGGATTACAAATCTGCAACGCAAAACCTGTTGCCCCGCCCTGCACGCTCCATCATGTATTGAACTCGTCAATCTGGATTCCTATCTGTTTAATGGACGCACCCATTTCGTCTGTTATCCTGTCAAGGACAGATTCGACCTGGTTAATCCTGTCGGCACCTTTTGCCATCTGCTCCATTTTGTCCCCCATCCTGACCGTCACGGCCTGGAGCGATTTCATTCCTTCCACCACCGCCATATTCTCTTTTGACATCTTGGAAGAGGAGCTGTTTACCTTTGCGGTGCTGTCGTTGACAAGGGAAAGGGATTCGTTTATAACCTTCGAGCCTTCCTCCTGCTCCATCATGGCGCCCGCTATCTGCTGTACAATCTGGTTGGTCTCTTTTATTCCACCGGACACATTGTCGAAAGCCAAACTGGAATCCTTTGTCACGTGGACCATATTCTGGATGGACTCCTGAATTGTCACCAGCTGGGAGCTGATTGTATTTGACTGGGCGGCGGAAGTTTCGCTCAGCTTGCGGATTTCATCAGCGACAACAGAGAATCCTTTTCCGGCTTCCCCAGCATGGGCCGCCTCGATGGCAGCGTTCATAGCCAACAGGTTTGTCTGTTCCGCGATGTTGCTGATGGCCATGTTCGCTTCCTGAAGGGTGGCGGACTGCTGAAGGATTTCCTGAATCTTTCCGTTCATTTCATCCTGAACCTGGGCACCCTTTGCGGCATCCGATTCAAGGTCTGTAAATTTTTTGGATAGGTTTTCAACGGACGAATTGACGGAAGAAATATTTTGAATCATCTCAACTATGGCGCTTGTAGCGGAATGCAAACTTTTTGTCTGTTCGTCCACAAGCATATCAAGGTTTTCGATGTTCTGGGTAATGACGTTCACAGAATTTACCGTGCTGTCCACTTCCTTGGCCTGACATTCAATGTCCTCCCCCATCCGGCCGATATCCGAAATTATTTCAGTGATGGCGGAAGATGTCTCATTATACGACACCTTAAGATTGTCACCCATTTCCACCAACGTATCCTTGGATATCTTTACATTTGAGATAATTCCCTGAAGTTTCTCGATAAAACAGTTGAAGCTTTTGCACAAATCTGAAATCGTTGAGAAAGTGGTAACATCACGCATCTCGATTCTTTTTGAAAGGTCCGCATGACCTGACCCGATTTCATCAATGGAATTTTTCAGCATAAGGAGCGGCGCAAAAATCTGCATCATGAACTGGACCGCCACAAGAATGAAAGCAATGACAAAGATTATTATCAAAGACGAGGCGACATTGGAAAAGAACTGCTTTATCCCGTATGGACTGTAGATTACCATCATCCAGCCCACGGATTCTATTGGAGTAAAATAATAGACACCGTTATTCTTTTTTACAAAACTGGTTCCGCTTGCTGGAATATTACCTTTTCCCAATCCAGGAAGCACATCGGAAATGATGGCCTTGTCCTCCAGCAGCTTCTTGTCTGTAGCGGCGGTCACTTCGTATTCTGAATTATAGAGGTACAGGTCAAGTTCCTTATCAAGGCCCCGGTACATCGAATCTATAAAATTATCCAACGGGATACCGGTTCCAGCAATTCCTATTCCCTTGTTCCTGTCGTTCCTTACAACCGCGTTCACCCACAGCATACTGGACTGCAGATCAGGATTGTAGTTTATATTAAAATTGTAGTCCTCCGATGCGTTAATGGTCATAGGATACCAATATGCATCCGGAGAGTTCACGTCAACGGTGTAGGCATATTTCAAATCGGAATAGAATTTGTGGTCAATATCGTTGACCCAGAAGCTGGTCTTTCCAAGGAACGAATCCTGAAAAACGGTAAATTCCTTCAAGGCCATCTCCGTCAGTTCCGGATCCGTCGGATTCTGCATGTACTGGACTATGATAGGGGACTTTGCCATCAAAAGGGCCAAAGGAATCTGTCCGCTGGGTCCCGATTCGAACTCCATTTTTTTGGATACTGAAATCTGTTCGAGATTTTTCTTTGCCTTCTTATCGAAGGAGGACTTTGAACCGTAGACCAGAATCCCGATTGCGGCTACAGCAAAAACAATCCAAAGTACCCTGAAAATCATCTTGCTAGATTTGTCACTCATTTTTAACTCCCATAATCTTTTACTTTCATACAGAAAAGATTTATTCCTTCCTGAAAACCGTTGCCCTATGTTTGCATAATTTTAACTACGACCACCACACCTTTTCCTTCATGAACCTATTCCAGATAGAGTGAATGTTTCCATAGGGTTAAGACAATCTGACAAAAAACTATAAAAATATATAGCCATGTTGAATTATAACATACAATACTCATCTGTATAGTCTTTTTATTCAGAAATATCGAAAATTATTGTAAAATATGGAGCCTGGAATTCTGTTCTTTAAAATTTTCGATGCAATATTTAAGAAAACCACCGGTCGCCCGAAAAGAATATTGCCTGGCGACGCACCTTTCCCATATTTTTTAATTTGCCAAGCGGAAAATTCCGTTGTAAAATATTATAGAAGAGAATCAACATTCTTATGTTTTAGTGCCCATCACTTTTTTGAGAGGTTTCCTATGAAAAAAATTACAATAAAATTTCCAGACAACACAAGCATCCAGGTTGAGGACCATATCTGTCCGTTGACACTGCTGAAGCATTTTGGCGAAAGCGACCAGAAAATTATGGCCGTGAAGGTGAACAATGAGCTGCAGCCTCTTGATTCGGTTGTCGATATCAACGCCACACTGGAACCTGTATACGCAAACTCCAAGGAAGGGGCCGCAATCTACAGGCGGTCGCTCTGTTTCCTTCTTGCCACCGCCGCCCATAATATTTTCCCGGACACAAGGCTCCTTGTAGGACATTCCCTTGGTTATGGATATTACTACACCCTCGACACAGGCAAGGCTGTATCCACCGAACAGGTAACCCAGCTGAAAAATGAAATGCGAGCCATTGTCACCGCCGATGAAATAATTGGTTCCGACTACATCTCCTATGAAGATGCCTGCACCCTTTTCGAGAACCTTGGATTGATTGAATCAAGGAAGCAGCTCAACTACCGCTCCCCTTCTAAAATCAAGATAAACACGCTGGAGGATTTCGCCGACATCTACTACGGTCCTCTGGTCAGCAGCACCGCAGAATTGAATGTCTTTGACTTGATTCCATACCATGAAGGATTCCTCCTTCGATTCCCAAAACATTCCGAACCGGAAAAGCTGCCGGAATTTGTTGACGAACCAAAACTTTTTGAAATCTACAGCCGCTATAAAAATTGGGGAAAACGCCTCAACGTAACTTCAGCGGCAAGCCTGAATCAGCTTATACATGACAGAAAGGTCAACGACTTTATTGACATAACGGAGACCCTGCAGGTCAAATGCATAGCCGACATAGCCGACCAGATTCGCGCAAAAGGTTCCGTAAGGGTCGTGCTGATTGCAGGTCCATCCTCTTCTGGAAAAACAACCACAAGCAAAAAGCTGGCCCTCCAGCTTAGGGCCATCGGGTATCAGCCAAAGGTTATAAGCCTGGATTCCTATTACAAGAACAGGACGGAGACCCCAAAGGATGAAAACGGTGACTACGATTACGAATGCCTCGAAGCGCTGGACGTTCCTTTGATTAACCAGAACCTGCTGGACCTTTTTGCAGGAAAAACAATAGATATGCCGTACTATAATTTCCATGAGGGAGTCAGGTCATACCGTGGCGAAACCATGAACCTTGGACCAAATGACATTCTTATCATGGAAGGAATCCACGGCCTCAACGACAAGCTGACACCTCTTGTTCCAAATGAATACAAGTTCAAGATTTATCTTTCCGCCCTGACCCAGCTGAACCTGGATGACCACAACAGGATTGCCACCAGCGACAACCGTTTGATTAGACGAATAGTCCGTGACTCCCAGTTCCGTGGAAAGAGCGCAGCGGGAACAATCTCCATGTGGGACTCGGTTCAGAAAGGCGAGCAGCTCCACATATTCCCGTTCCAGAACAACGCCGACGCAATGCTGAACACGGCCCTGGACTATGAGCTTTCAGTCCTTAAAGTTTATGCCGCCCCTCTTTTAAAGTGCGTCACCCCAATGGAAAAGGAATACTCCGAGGCATGCAGGCTTTTGACGTTCCTTGAAAACTTCAGCACCATCCCGGCCACAGCAGTCCCAAGCCAGTCCATCATCAGGGAATTCATTGGAGGATCGGCGTTTAAGTATTGACGCAAATGAATGTAAAAACGCAAAAGCGTTTTTACATTCATTTGCTAACGAGTTTTTGTTTTGCCACCAAAGGGTGGCAATTTTTTCCTTCGGAAAAAAACACAAAAACTCGGACTACTTTCAATGGGTTTGGTTTGCCACCAAAGGGTGGTAATTTTTTCCTTCGGAAAAAAGCACAAAACTCGGACTTCCTTCAACTGTTTTGCTTCGCTACCCTAGGTGGCTGTTTTTCCTT
>JAZUKJ010000086.1:0-10328 GCA_045643225.1 Treponema sp.
AATGCAAAAAAGATTATTTACCAGTCCTTCTTGGATTGTCCAAATATTAGAAAAGTTTCTGTGTATTCAATGAGGCATAATGCAAAATCGGCAGAGTTATTTATAACTTTCTTTGACAGAAAAAACGCTGCTGAAGAAAAGTATGACGAACATATTGAACGCTATACATCAAGAGGCAAGAAGACATATTCATGTCCGTCTAGTCTTGAAACTGTTATCTTCAATGATGATAAAGATGAAGATGTTAGCACAGATTTCTTCAAATATATTGAACACCTTAAGACTTTGGAAATCCGTGGAGAAAAAGTGGAACTGCCGTCTTACTATTAAACAAAAGGGCATCTCTAAAAAATATCATTTTGATATTTTTTAGAGATGCCTGCGAGTTTTAATTCATTGAAATACAACGAATTAAAACATCGTGTTTTCAAAGTTACCTCTAAAAATTGCAATTTTTAGAGGTTCCCAAAATTGTTTTGGTAGATTCAATCAGAATCTATGAAATAATGAGATGCCGAACTGAATTCGGCATGACATATTGTGACCGTTATCCTGAGCTTGATTACCTTTGGTGGTTTAGTTCAGGATTTGTACAAAGTGAGATGCCGAACTGAATTCGGTGTGACAAAACAGGAGTTTTGAATTATGAAAAAACTTTTTGCGATTTTATTTGGCTTGTTTATAGCCGTAGCAGTTTTTGCTCAAAAGACAGTTGATATTTTCCCAGGCGAAAAAATGAAACTGAATTTTTTTGATGGAAAAACTTATTCAGGAAAATTGAATGTAATAAATTCCTATCCTGATATTGTGGAATATAATGAATCCACCAAGGAAATTAAAGGAAAACAGGTAGGTATGTCCGTCCTAAATGTGCTTTGGGGAAGTGAGCGGGAAACGATTGTTGTCAATGTTGTGGCCGGAAAATTGAGCAGCGATGGAACTTTCACAATCGGTGACAATGTTACAACAATAAAACTTAGAGATGTTCAGAACAAAGACAAAATCAAGAAAATTGTTTTTGGAAAAAATCTTAATACAATAGAAGGAAATGTATTTTTCAATCTTCCAAATTTGGAGGGAGAACTTGTAATTCCTGGCAACGTAAAAAATATTGGAGACATGGCTTTTGGATATTGTCCTAAACTTACATCGGTTGTTCTGGAAGAAGGTGTGGAATCTCTTGGTAGGGCACCATTTAATTGTTCAGATGGAGTTAAAAAAGTTACATTGCCAAAGAGCCTTAAAAATATAAAAGATTCCCTTGGACTTATGTTTGGAAGTGTTGATGTTATTTGTGACGAAGATTCTTATGCCGAAGAGTATTTCAAAAAACAGAGGTATTATGTTCCATCTTGCTTCAAGGTGATTGGAGAAACTCTTGTGGTAAAGGATGGAACTGTCTATTTTCCAGAAAATTACAAGGGCAAGGGAACTGTGAAAAATATTGTTGTTTCAGATATTTTTGATACTGCACCCCTTAAGAAAAGCGTTTCTCAAGACATAAAGATTTACTGCAACAATGGAAGCAACATTTCTCTTTTTTGCAAAGATTCCCATCCAAATTATGAAATCATTACTCCACAGACTGTAATTCCTGGAGTAACAGAAACTGCCGAAACAGATGAAATTATAAAAATGGCTCAGGACAAAAAAAATAAAGTGGAGCCACTTTTGAAAACAGTTTGGGGACAGCGTGAAGGAAAATTGCAGTTCGCAGAAAACAAACAGGCTTCAACTTGTGAACCACTTGCAGTTGCAAATCTTTTGTTCTATCACAACATTCCTCTTTCTGGAAACCATTATTACAAAACATCAAAGAAAGAATATTTCCAGGACTTTGACAGATTCAATGCTGATTATTCAGAGTGTCTTTTGGATGTGACAAAAAAAGCAACCGATTATCAGTTGTATGACAACGACCTTTTGCTTTACAACTGTGCAATTGTCCTGAACCGTGATTGGCTCAATGCAACTCGTGATTATTTTGGAATTGAAAAAATGGTTCCTGATTATGCGCCAGTAAAAATCACTCGCAATTCTTATGCCTGGTCAAAATATGATTACTGCAAAAAAACAAAAGAAGAATTTGAAATGATTATCAAAACAAATCTTTTGCAGAAGCGTCCATTGATGTATTCAATTCACTCAAAGGATGGAAAATGGAATCACCTTACAATCATTGACGGCTACCGTTATTCAAAGAAGGGAGTGTTTGAAGTTCATGTTGACGCAGGATGGGACGGAAAGGAAACAAAATGGGCTCCTCTTTGGGGAAGTTTTAATGCCATTGACACAAATGGACTTAGAACTTATGACGGAGAAAACCGTTTGATTTATGAATTCATTCCTTTGACTGGAGCTGAAAAAGAAAACTGGAAGCCAAAGAGAGTCAGCGAGGCAGAGAAAAAAGAATACACAAAACTTATTAATACGGATCTCTTCTATAAACATATTTTAGCTGAACATGGTGGTGACCCAGTTGTTGAAGAACATTTGATTTATAATGAAGAGGAAGATTGGGAAAATCCATCAGACCCAATCAATGTTCCTGTAAAAGCAATTCGCAAACAGAGTAATGGTGCTTTTAAATATGATGGATATGTGGGAGATATTTCCATTGAGTCATCAAAAATAAAACTCGCCGATGCTGCAAAAGGAAACGCAAAAACAGAACTGATTCTTAGTGGCACTGCGATAGATAAAATTTCTTCACTGGAAGTTGGTCTTTACGGAGATTCAAATATCTTGTGGTCTGGCAGATTGCTGAAACTTGAAATTCCAAAAGCAGAAAAAGGGACAACAATTGATTCTGTCAGCTGGGACATTCCTGTACCTGAAAAAATTGGTCTATATCAGATTAGACTTTTTGAAAATGGAAAACTTATGTCAGCCCCTCAGTTGAAATCCCCGGATAAAATTTGCGAACTTCTTGTTTATGATTATCCTCGAATTTCGGAAATTGTTGTAAGCAATGTGGGTGTAAAAGCAAAATCAGACACAGTAAAAATTACAGTCACTGGTCAGGGATTTACATCTGTTGATGATTCAAGAGATTTATTTCTTTTGGATTGCAGCAAAAAGGATATCGTAAAAAATGCAAAAGTAATTGTTGCCTCGGACAAGCTGGCTTATGTGGAAATCAAAAATCCAAAGAAAAAGGGCAGCTACAAGATTACAATTTCCGATAAGAGCAAAAAATCTAAAAAGGAATTTACTCTTAATGTAAATGATTATTCTTCTTGGAAAGCTGGTGACTATATTTATGCCGACGGAACAAGAAGTGCAGAGTATAATAGTAACAAATCTGTAGCCGCAATCATTTTTGCTTTCACAGATGAAGGAACTCCTCTTGGTGTAAGTCTTTATGATTCGTACAGCGATTTGGGAGTAAACCTTGAATGGGCAAAATGTGGGCCAACTGTTTCTTCAATTACCGACTTTACAAAAGGAGTGGAAAATAAAAATTATCTTGATGAATATTCCTTTGGAGCATGGAATTATTGGCATGAATTTCATTTTGAAGTTGATAGAGCTACCGGTGAATGGAAGGGTGATTTTGATGGAAAGGACAACTGGGCAATAATCAAATCTGTTGATCCAGTTTATTCCGCATCTAATAAGGCGGCCGAATATTATCCTCCATTTAATTATGCAGAAAACTATGCCTCTTATCACAATGAACTTAAAGGAACTGCCTATGAAAAAGGATGGTACATTCCAACCATGGCGGAACTGGGAATGATTTCTGATGCTCGTGATGCAATTGACGGTCAGTTCAGAAAAATAAAGGGCAGCAACTTGCCGATTTATGCAAACTATTGTTCTTCAAATACGGATGGAACAATTAGATACTATGATTTGATATTGAATCAAAAAAAAGTTCATTCATGTTGGAAATATGATTTGACTTGTTTCCGTACAATCAGGGCTTTCTAAATAATAGGGAGTAAGAAGATTATGAAATGGTTGAAAAATATTTTTCCAAAAATATTGGTAGCGTCTCTTTTGTTTTTTACTTTTTCCTTGGCTTATGCGGACAGTCCAGTTACTTCCGTTGAATTTGGACAGGCTTATGTTGATGCAGGTCGAATCACGGAAAAGGAATATGCAGACCGTAATGCATTGATAAAAAATCTGGCTGACCCAAAAATCTCTTGCGGAAAAAAAATTGCGCTCATAAATCTTTATGGCTGGGATGAAGAATGTAAATGTGCTTCTTCATATCTTGATGCAATTAAAATGACAAAAGATTCAATCGTGGAAAAGGGAAACGCAGAGCAGCTTGCAATCTATTCATATCTTCTTGTCCTTGACGGCATTTTGGATTTTTCTGATAACCAGGACATATTTTGCACACGAGCCTCTTATTATGCACAAAAAGCAATCGAAAAAAACAGTCCAAGTTTTTCAGTAAATTTTGCGGCATCTCTTGTAAAAGCCCAGAATTATTTCAAGACAAATGATTGGGGAAGTGCCTATGCTATCCTTGATACTTTGTTGTGCAGACAGGATTTGACAATGGACATTCTGCCGTCCTGCATTTCCTATGCCTTTGAATATATGAAGGGCTACAAGAATTTTGCAAACAAAACTTCTTATGAAACTGCGAAAAATTTTTTGACATTAAAAACAAAACTTGAATACTCTCCAGTGACTGGTGAAATTGAAGAAATAGAAATCGGTAAAAGTCCAAAAACATTTTCAGTTTCACCGACCCTTGCTGTAAAAATTGCACCGGGCGACCTTATGTATAACATGAAAGGAAATTTCTGGAAGTTCAACGAAAATCAGTACAAGTTCAACGGATATAATGTAGACGATGAGGGTGTTATAAAAAACGATGTGTGGAAAGTTTATTTTTTAAGAGGAACTTCCGGATTCAGATATGTTTCACCAAGTCTTACAAAAAAGCAGTATGAATCTTATTCCTATCAAAATGTTGTAAGCGGTTCCATTGCGGACACAAATTACGACTGGGGAAAATATAACAAAATTGAAAACGGTGGAAACAAGGCTGGCATCTGGAGGACTTTGACCGACGACGAATTTGAATATCTTGCCCACAAAAGAAAAAATGCAAAATATCTTTGTGGCCGTGTGGCAATCCTCGAAGGCAATGATTTTTATAACTGCGATGTTTTCCTCCCTGATGATTTTGAAATTCCTGAAGGACTTGAGTTTGTGTCCTTTGGAGAATATGACAACGGTGTTTTAAAATTCAATCGCTATACAATCAGCCAATGGGAAAAAATGGAAGCAGCTGGTGCCGTAATATTTAATTCACCAAAAGAATATTGGCTTTCTTCTGAACGCTCAAATACTGCCGTGCCAGGAAAAGGAAATGTTTTTGGAATGAAAGATTTGGGACCTTATGTTTTCAATGCACAATCCCTTACAGATAAATGTTCGGTTCGTCTTGTTCAGGATGCAGGAACTCCAGTTAATCCAGATACAATTCCAGACATCAAAAAAGAAAAGCACCACATTTATTTGAAGACGAAATATCCTGTGAAAGATGTTCTTGCGGTTTATGAAGCCTTTGTCACTTACGGCAGAATGATGCGTGTAATTTTCTATGAAGATGGAACTCTGGATTCTTTCTTTGAAGAGTGGCAGGAAAATTATCCTGAGTGGGATTTTGACGGAAATCCAAATCACGAAAGAATGTATTATAAATACAAGGGAAATCCTCTTAAAGATAAGCAGATTACTTTTGTAAATATGTTTGGTGAAACGGAAGAATTTAAAGTAACATCAAACGGACGGCTTGCATATTTTAATCCTTACACTTTCAATTACAATGAAACGACTTATCTGGATTTGGTCTACAAAAAAGGTGACAAGGAAAATGTTGGCGGTAAACTTTATGACATGACACCCAACGAAGAAAAAGAGCTTACATATCTTTATACTGTTAATGAAATCAACAAAGATGGAATGACAATCGGAACAAGATTTAATCCTCCTGCAGGTTATGAAAGAAAAGAAGCTCCAAAAGGAAGCATCACTGAATTCTACAGAAACTATCCAATGTTCCCGTCCACCCATCATGTGACCAACTGTTTTGGACAGACATATTCGAATACTCAGGTTTTGAAAATGGATTTGATTGGTGACAACATTCAGCAGTGTGCCGATGCCGCCATGAGACTTCGATGTGAATATCTGTTTAATCAAAAACAGTACGATAAAATTTCTTTCCATGTTTCAAACGGAAATATTTGGAGCTATAACAATTATCTGAAAAATTATAACAAAAAAATCAGTGAAGAATCTTTGCGTGATTATATGTTCTATCTTTTCAGCTGGTGTGGTTCAAAATCTCTTGATGATTATGACACTGTTCCTGTGGCATTTAATGATATCAGAGTTGGTGACATTGCTTGTCGTGGTGGAACTCCGGGTCATGTTGCAACAATAGTTGACATTGCTTATCCAACAGACGGAAGCAAAGATACGGTCGCAGTTCTTTTTGCACAATCATATCAGCCGGCTCAGGAAACGGAAATTATTGATGGACGCTGGTTTATTTTAAGTGAATACTGCACATTTGATGCGGGTGTTTATTTTACGACGGAAGAAATCAAAAGGTATAAATAATAAACAGGAGGTGTTTTATGAAAATGAAAAACAGAATTAAATTTTTTGTTTTGTTATTGGCATTGATTTTTGGTTTGAGTAACTCAATTTTTGCAGCAGGAATTGAAACACCGCTTTTAAAAACTCAATGGGGACAGAGAATTGACAGACTTCAGTTTTCACCAAACAGAGAAGGTGCACGATGTGATCAGGTCGCAATGGCACAGATTCTTTACTACCTTGATATTCCTGTTCAAGGTTCAAAATCTTATTCCACAAGCAAAGGAATTTACTGGCGCGACTTTGACGCAAATCCCACCCAGTATAGTTCATTGCCACTTACATTTGATGATGAAAAAGTCACTGACCCACAGATGAAAGGATATGATAATTTTCTTTACAACTGTGCAATCGTGCTGAATCAGCCATGGGAAAATGCTGAGGTTCATCAGGAAGGATTTTCTAAGCGTGTTAAAGCCCATGTTCCTGTAGAGGTGGAAACCTTTTATTATGGCTATACAAACCATACAAATCTTACAAAGCAGGAATTCCAGGACAAGATTATTGAATGCCTCAAAGCCAAGAATCCTGTGATTTACTCAATCCGTTCATCTGATGGTGTTTACAGCCATGCTGTTGTAATTGATGCGGCAAAAACTTCCGGTAGTAAATTCCAGGTTCATCTTAATTTTGGATGGAATGGAGACTTCGACGGATGGTATGATTTGTGGTCTCCGATTTTAGTTAAAGATTACACAGTGGAAGGTGGTTACAGAAGATATGATTCTGAAGAAACTCAGTTGACAGTATTGACACCTCTTACCGGGGCCGCAAAAGCAGCTTGGAAACCAGAAAAACTTTCTGCTGAGCAGATCAGAAACATTCAGAACGAAACCAGAAAAGTTCCTGAGATTGTGAACGGCACTCTTTATATCCCAGAAGGAACTTCATATCTTTATTTTGATAATTTCAAAAACGACAAACAGATTCAGAAAATCAAATTCCCTTCAACTTTCAAGGGAACTACTAAAAATGCCAACTTATTTGAAGGTTGTGTAAATCTTAAGGAAATTGAATTCGGAGAAGCTATGGAGAGACTTTCCGAAAACACATTCCTTAACTGTACAAAACTTGAAAAGATAATCTACGGCGGAAAATGGACTGACAATGCTTACACCGATGCATTTAAAGGTTGTACAAATTTAACAACCGCTGAATTTACTTCTACCTGTCAGACTATTCCAAGCGGAATTTTCTGGAAAATCAAGAATGTAAAGGATGTGACAATTGCTGAAGGTGTAGAGACTATTAATTATGGAGCCTTCTATGATACAAGCATTGAAGAAATCCAAATTCCTTCCACTGTAAAAGAAATTGACAGTTACGCTTTTTATAAAACATTGCTAACTGAAGTTTATGTCCCTTCATCAGTAAAAAAAATGGGGGACACTGTATTTTCAAAATCAGTAAGAATTATTTGCGACGATGGAAGTTATGCTCAATCTTGGGCTAAAGAAAAGGGATATAAAACTGAAATCAAACTTGCCCCAACAATGGTAACATCAAACGCTGGTGTCACAGAAGTTTATTCAGAACCATTTATCACAACAAAATGGGGACAGCTGGGTGGAAATAATAGATTCACAAACGGCGAACGTTCTGGCTGTGAATGTGCTGCAGAAGCAACGATTGCTCAGTATTGGGGACTTGTTCCAAAAGGAAGCCACGCTTATGCCACATCAAAAAATACATACTATGTTGACTTTGACGCTTACACACCTGATTTAAGAAAATTCCCACAGGGATACAGTTCAGATTTGTCAGAGCAAGCTAAATATGATGCAGAAACTTTCCTCTGGTATCACATCATTATTGATGAAAAAAGTCTTGATGATTCCACAAGCTATCATTACGGCGGCGGACAGATGCCACGAATTGCTGAACATCTTCCATATAAATTGACTTCCATGACAACTAATGAAAATACAAAAGAAGAAATGGAAGAAATGATTATCCGTAATATGAAGGCAAAACGTCCTTTAAGAATTTATTCTTATAACGAGGACAAATCATCAACTCATGTTTGGGTAATCGACGGTGCGAGAAAACGCAATGGAAAACTTGAGGTCCATTATGATTTTGGATGGTATGGAAAAGACAACGGCTGGTATGTTTTCTGGGAGCCAATCGTAAATTCAACAATCAGTTATGCCAGCGATTACCGTGCATTGAGAGAATACGTTCCACTTACAGGTGCGGAACTTGCTGCATGGAAACCTCACAGACTTACTGACGAGCAGGTTGGAAAAATAAAAGCAGAGAGACGAAAAGTTCCGGAAGTAAAAAATAATACTTTGTATATTCCTGAATGTACTGGAGCAATTGCTTCAGAGCAGTATATGAATAGAAAGGATTTTAAAAATATTTCTCTTCCATATTCTTTGCGTGCGATTTATGCAAGAGCGTTTAAGGATTGTACAAATTTGGAAACCATTGTTATTCCTCCTTATGTTGAAGAAATTGGATCCAATGCCTTTGCCGGTTGTACAAAATTAAAAACAATTTCGCTGCCTGCATCAGTTAAATCAATCGCAAATAATGCAATCCCTGCCAATGTAACAATCGTTTGTCCAGAAAATTCCTATGTAGAGCAGTGGGGATATGACAACGGATTTATGATGGCCAACGAATATGCAATCACAAACGGAAAACTTACATTCAACAGCAAGGTTAAAAAAATCAGAGCTGAAATGTTTAAAGGAAATAAACAAATCCGTGAAGTTGTAATTGGCGAAAACATTGTCAAAATTGGAAACAGTGCATTTGAGGGATGTTCAAATTTAAAGAAAATCCAGTTCAACGCAATCAATGTTGAAATGAATAACAGCAGCAGCGTAAATATTTTCAAGGATTGTCCTGTTGAGGAAATTGTGTTTGGATCAAAGGTTACAGTTGTTCCAAAACAGACTTTCAGAAATCTTAACAGTCTCAAGTTTGTTAAAATACCTGGAAACGTAAAAGAGATTCAGCAGTCAGCATTTTATGGCGACAAGGCGATAGAGGAAATTGTGATTGAAGAGGGAGTGGAAACTTTGGTTCAGTATTGTTTCTACGGACTGCCTCTTAAAAAAATAACCTTGCCATCAACCATAAAATCTATTGAGGCGAACGCATTGCCAAAATCAGCAGTGGTCATCTGTCCTCCAAATTCTTATGCGGAAGATTTTGCACTCCAGAATGGAAATGAAGTTCCAAGTGCGTTCAATCTTTCAAACGGTGTGCTCACAATCAAGGAAGGAATAAAATCAATCCCCGATGGAAAATACATGGGCAACACAGAGATTCGCGAGATCGTGATTCCATCAACAATTACAAAAATTGGAGGAAACGCATTCAAGAACTGCTCAAATCTTACAAAGGTCACATACAAAGCGACAGCATGTACCAGTGCCGGAAACGGTGGAAATAATGTAACAGCCGCATTTGTTGGTTGCACAAAACTTTCTCAATTAATAATCGCGGATGGAGTAACTATTTTGCCGGCAAATATTTTCCGTGAATGTGCTGGTTTGAAACAAGTAACTTTCCCATCAAGCTTGAAGAAAGTTAATTCATCTGCGTTCTATAAAACAAGTCTTGAAGAAGTTGTAATTCCTGAAGGAGTGGAAGAAATTTTAAGCTCAGCATTTGGAGGTATTACAAATCTCAAGAAAGTTACTTTGTCCTCTTCGCTTACATCAATCGCAAAT
>JAZUKJ010000087.1:0-3167 GCA_045643225.1 Treponema sp.
GTTCCAAATCAGATAAGCGTTTGTGTTAACAAAGCAAGTCTTACTCATGATATGATAATGCGGTCGCGCGTTTTCAATGTGTCGGTAATCAGCAAGGCCGCGGGGTTCGATTTGTTTCGGTGGTTTGGATTTCAATCAGGAAGGGAGGTTGATAAATTCCAACACTATTCAGAATGCCGTAGAAGTAAAAACGGTGTCCAATATATAACAGAAGGAACCAATGCATACATTTCTGTTGATGTCACTACGCAGGTTGATTTGGGGTCCCACACAATGTTCGTTGGTGAAATAACTGACATGGAAGTTTTGAGCGATACTGAATCTGCTACTTATGAATATTATATGAACAATATAAAACCAAAACCCCAGGAGGTTGGACAGACAGAAGATGGTAAAAAAATCTGGCGATGTTCATTTTGCGGTTACGAGTATGTAGGCGATGAACTGCCGGAAGATTTTATTTGTCCTATATGTAAGCACTCGGCCTCAAGTTTTGAAGAGGTTATCTACAATAGTCCCTAGAAGTGTCAAATAAAGATTCCCAAATGTGGGATTCTCTGTCTGTATGAATTTTGTGCTCATGTGCGGAAAGGAAATATGCCTCCGGAGGAATGACCAGTCTGCCAAACAATAAAAAAAATAACTAGAGAGGTGATTATATGAATAAATACTCGGGAACGGAAACAGAAAAAAATATATTAGCCGCATTTGCGGGTGAGTCTCAGGCAAGAAACAAATACGCATATTTTGCCCAAATAGCAAAAGCCGAAGGCAACGATAAGATTGCGGACATTTTCACCAGGACTGCCGCCAATGAGGAACACCATGCAAAAATGTGGTTGAAGGAATTGAACGGTCTTGGAAATTCAAAAGAGAATCTTACTGCCGCGGCGAATGGCGAAAATTACGAATGGACGGACATGTACGCGAAGTTCGCTGACACTGCGGAAAGGGAAGGATTCTCTGAGCTGGCGGCAAAATTCCGTGCGATAGCTGCAATAGAAAAACGTCATGAAGAAAGGTACCGTGCATTACTTAATGATGAAGATACATCCGCAAAACTTAAGGAAAGCTCCGTAAAGATTTGGGAATGTCTTAAATGTGGTCACATAGTGGTTGGCCCTGAAGCACCGGAATATTGTCCGACTTGTAATGAACATGATTCCTATACTCAGGTGACGGAAGAGAATTACGATTTGATTCGAACTTGGGGTTAATGTTTTGACGAACAAATTAATCAATTCAGTCAAGATAATTGTCGCCGCGGTTCTTGCCACTTTGTTTGCAAATTTCATTAACCTGGAATTTGCTGTATCGGCAGGGATTGTGGCGATTTTATCTATTCAGCCAACAAAAAAGAAACTCTAAATACAGCGCTCTCCCGGTTTTTGGCATTCATTGTTGCCCTTGCAATTGCTTTTTTATGTTACAGAATTCTTGGATTCACGTTGCAGGGATTTTTTCTATATCTTTCAATTTTTATTTTCTGCTGCCAGAGATTTGGCTGGTATTCCGCAATGGCGATGGATTCCGTTTTGATATCGCATTTCCTCTCTCTTAAATCTTTTGGATTTCCCGAATTAAAAAATGAAATCCTTCTTTTTGCTATTGGAGTAGGTTTTGGTGTTGTAGCAAATTTGTTTCTTCACAAAAAGATAAATAAAATTGAATCCCTAAAGAGCGAAGCAGATGAGCAGATTAAAAATATTTTGCACCGTATGTCATTGCGGATTATGGATTTGAATTTTAGTGAATACAATGGGGACTGTTTTAAAAAACTTGAGCAGGCAATTCTTGATGCAAAAATATTTGCCAGGGAAAATTTCAATAATCAATTTAAGAAAACAGATACTTATGATGAAAAATATATTGCAATGCGCGAAGATCAAAAAAATGTTCTTAAAGAAATTTTTAAATGCATAATCCAGTTGAAATCCATCCCGTTGACTGCAAAACAGGTTTCAGATTTTTTTGAAAAAGTTGCCAGGGAATATGAGAAGGAAAACGATGTGCAGCAGCTTTTCCAGGAACTCAAAGATATTCAATCGGAGATGAAAAAAATTCCATTACCGCAGGACAGAGGGGAATTCGAAGACAGGGCAATCCTTTTTATGATATTGAACCGCATGGAAGAATTCCTGAGTATAAAAAAAGATTTTGTTACTGTACAGCAAAAAAAATAGTAGCGTACGGAATCAAAAAAGATTGGAAAAATTTATCGTTAAAGTTTCCATTTCAGTGATGTGCCGGAACTGTTTTTTTCTGTACAGATTTGGATATCTACTTTTTTGTTCCCGCATGATTTACTGTTCTGCAGATTTTAAATCCGGCGGTCTTTAGTATTTCCTTGACTGACCTTACAGCCCCAGATGTTTGTCCGCATAAATAGTTAAAAGGAAACGGAGTCGTGCAGCTTGTAACGATTACAGCTTTTTTACCTTTGTTCAGCGGAACGGGAATTCCTGATTTTGATTCACCCATAAAGATTGCGACAAGTCTGTCAAATAGAGCTTTCAGTTTTCCGTTCATGTTGGCCCAGTATACCGGGGTTCCGACAAACAGGTAGTCACAGGTTTTGAGTTCCTCTTCAATTTTGTGGGCATCATCGGCTTGCATCTGACAATGTCCGCGGGACCGGCAGGCCATGCATCCTTTGCAAAAGTCAAACTGCAAATCCTGTACGTCTATCCATTTTGTTTCTATTTTTTCATTTCCAAATTTTCTCGAAAAAAAATCAATTTGAGATTTTAATGTCTTTGCAACATTTCCATTTTTTCTTGGGCTTCCGTTCAGTACAAGAAATTTCATTTTTGCCTCCTATATAAAAAACTTGCAACGCAAAATACGAATAGATAAAGGATTCAACCATTGGGAGACCTTTATCTTATTCATTTTGTTTCTACAGAAATTGTATCTGCAATATTTTTTGCGCTTGTCAGTTTATTTTCGTCATGATGAATTTTCCCATCGCTTCCATCTGTTGAGCCGGTACCCAGGAGCATTAAATTTTCCTTTTGGGAATGTGCATCCAGTTTTGCTCCGTAGATGATTGACGGCTGACCGTTGACACCGGAATTCTTTTTAGTAAAATAATCGTTGTAATCAAAACTTTTGTTCAGTTCAACGTATATGTAATATTCCACGTTTTCTTCAAAATCAAAGGATGC
>JAZUKJ010000088.1:0-5324 GCA_045643225.1 Treponema sp.
CTTCATAGAAAATCCTTCCAGAGAATGACTCCAAAAACCTAAATCTTTAGAGAACCCCAATAGAATCTTATAATAAAAAGCCCCGTCAACCTCAACCTATAATTTCTAAAAAATTTTATCCATTTTTTAGGGTTACCACCAAATGTAATAACAAGTTAAGGTATCATTCGGTTACAGTTTCGAGGGCAAGTTTTATCATGTTGGTAAATGAAGTCTGCCTTTCCTGGGCGGAGGTCTGTTCATTCAGGACAATCTGGTCGCTCACCGTCAAAATGGCCAGGGCCTTTCTCTTGTACTTAGCGGCCAATGTGTACAGTTCCGCGGCCTCCATTTCTATACCAAGGGCACCATATTCCGCCCACATCTTCCACAAGTCCTTGTCGTCATAAAAATTGTCGCTGGATACACAAAGGCCTACCCTTGCATTCAAGCCAATCTCAAGGGCCTTTGAATGGGCTTTTTCAAGGAGGTCAAAATCAGCGATAGGTGCAAAATGAAGCCCGTTGAACCGCTGAGTATTCAGTCCAGAATCCGAACAGGCTCCCTGGGCCAGGATTACATCCCGAAGGGCTATATCCTTTTGGACGGCACCACAGGTTCCTATGCGGATGGCCTTCTGCACGCCATAAAACCTGAAAAGTTCGTTCACATAAATCGAAAGCGATGGCTGGCCCATACCGGTTCCCTGGACGGAAACTTTTTTTCCCTTGTATGTCCCCGTAAATCCATACATACCCCGGACTTCGTTATAGCACTGGGCGTCTGTCAAAAAATTTTCAGCAATATACTTGGCCCTAAGAGGGTCACCCGGCAACAATACAGCTTCTGCAATGGCACCTTCTGGTGCGTTAATATGTGTACTCATGGGTATGATTATAGCATAGGATACGGCTGGACGCATTAATTTTTTTTGATTTGCAGAGGGGTCTGTCCCCTTTGTAAAAAAGGCCGGAAAAATGTGAGTGGGATTCACATATTTTCCGGCCCGGGTTTCTCTTGTTTTTATTTATCTTCGTGATTGAAGCCAAATGGGAACCTCTAGAAATTGCGGTTAAGGTATTTTTTAGATGCCCCAATGGATTGGGGGGTACAGATTAACCTGCAAGTGTCTCGCTGAACAGCCTGCTGTCAATTTCCACACACGCATAGCTGTAAAGAATCTCGCACAAATCCTTGAGAGGCTTGCGGGTCCTAAGTCCCATGCTGTATGCAAAATCAACCGCAGCCTTTGTCGCTTTTGGATTCCAGAGCTTTGCGTCACCCAGGTTGATATAGGTGCATTTCTCTGAATCGGCGACAGCCTTTATGTGAGCGTTCATCTTGTTTACGACCTCAACGTTATCCGGATTGTTAACGGAAACAAGGGCAATCCTCATTTTTTTATTCTCCGCCTTGATTGCGGCAATCAAATCAAAATAAGCCTTATCAAAACCGGAAGGATTTGACTGGAATAGTCCCAAGTCCTCTTCCCCGACATGAACGATTACGGCCTCAGGATGGATTGTCGCTACAGTCGAATCGAAATATTCCTTTGCGTTTTTAAGTGAAAGCTTGTCTTCGCTTCTGTTGTACAGATCAAAGTTGAACTCAAAGGAACTTGCCAACTCCGAGACAGGAATCTGCTTGTCGAAAGATCCTCCCATCAATACAACACCGTTCTGCTTTGCTATGCCATTCAATTCCTGATAATTCATATTTTCCTCCTGTGAATAACTGTAGTTGATATCTGATTTATATTTTTTCTGGATTTCATAAAGCTTCTTCTTCGTTACGTTGACCTGATTCTTGTTATCCAGGGAAACATTGCGGAAATATACCACAACATTTGTCATTACGATCAGAAGATTCAGGAAATAAACCGCCAGAACATAATTTATCTGGTGATTAATAAACTTGGCGGCAATACCCGCAACATAACCCGTGATAATCAGGATTATGAAAGCCAGGCTTGTTCCCTTGGCTGTCCTTGCTTTGTAGGCCTTGATTACGTTCAATGGCCAGGAAAAACCAAAGCAAACCAACATCATAGCTTCAAAAATGTGTCCAAACTGCATCTTGCGAACCTCTTTTTTTATTTATGGCTCTATCATACTCAAAATAAAAATCATGAAAATTTTTTGAAACTTTAAAAATCATTTTTTTGATGCAATCCATTTTTTTTACTTTCATAAGTTTTTTCATATTTTCAAATGTGCTATAATTCCGGACGTGAGTAGCAAAGAGATAAAAGTCAATCTGGATTCAATCCGTGTAGAAATACAGAAGACGCAACTTGTTTTGATTTTTTTAGTCACCGTACTTTTAAGCACCGGTGGATTGTTCATAAATTTGAAATCCAATGAAAAGGCACTGAACGAAGACCTGCAGAACATCTCCAAACTTATAACCCGCCTCTACAATTTTACACAAGATTTCAGTCAGGTGGAGCTCTGTTTCTATATGGATGATGTCGTCAAAGACCTTTCCGCCGTCGACGTGATTTCCATCGTCAACAAAGACAATATCCGAATCTACCACACAAAACATGAACTAATAAACACTCAGTTCGACGGAACCCATCCGGACTTTGCGGGACAGGAAACATTCTACAAAACAGAAGACAGCACAGGTCCTTCCGGTCCGCAAAGAAGAACCTACGCCGCAATATATGACAAGGACGGGAACTACTGCGGATTCATAATGACCATAAGACTTTTACGTTCCATACACAATGTCACAACAAAAACCGCGTGCCTTTTCCTGATTGTTTTTTTTGCGGCCATCCTGATTGAGATCGCAATATGCGCGACCTTCTCTACAAAAGTAAAAAGAAAGTTCATAGAATTTACGGAAGATTTTGAGGGAACAAAATTCCTTGTGGATTCCATGCGCGCCAACAACCACGACTTTACGAACAAGCTCCATGTAATACTTGGATTAATCCAGATTGGTGAATACAAAAAAGCGGAATCCTATATCCAGAACATTTCCATAATCCAGCGACAGACCGTAAGCGCCGTAATGAACTCCATTGACAATCCATCCATAGCGGCGCTGGTGATTGGAAAAATAGCAAGGGCGTCCGAATGTAATGTCCGATTCATGCTGAACGACGGAATCCGGTTCAACACTTCCGATATATCAATACCATCCGAAGCCCTGGTCACAATCATCGGAAATTTAATAGACAATGCCATTGACGCAATGAACGTATCCACAAAAGAAACAAAGGAACTTCGGTTCGGAATCTACACAACCTCCGGAGAAATGCTGGCGACAATCCAGGATACAGGTGACGGAATTCCAAAAGAAATTGGTGACATGATTTTTGACAACGGATTCTCCACAAAAGGAAGCGGCAGGGGGGTCGGCCTTTACCACACAAAGCAATTGATTGAAAGCCTGGGAGGAGAGATTTCATTTGAATCGCAAGTTGGAAAAGGAACCTGTTTTACGGTAAAATTAGGAAAAAGAAAATCCAGTCGGGAATGAAATCTATAGGACAACATCTCCCCTCATTGATTATGGACAATTTTTTTGACAACAAGTGCGGCCACTTTTTGAGGAAGCGCAAAAATAGATTGGAAATTTATATTTCCCCATCAGATTTTAGGAGAGCCCCATGGAAGCCTACAAAGTTTTGATTGTCGAAGACGATCCAATGGTCGCCATGATAAATGAACAGTATGTTCTTAAAAACAAAAATTTTTGCATCGCAGGTTCAGTTAGAAATGGACAGGAAGCACTGGATTTCCTAGCCCAAAACAAAGTTGACCTGATTGTATTGGACGTGTTCATGCCAATCATGAATGGGACGGAGACACTAAAAAAGATTCGTGAAAAAAAAATCCCGGTCGAAGTCATAATGGTCACAGCAGCAAACGACACCACGACACTGGAAGACACAATGCACCTTGGTGTAATAGACTATCTCATCAAGCCGTTCGTATTCGAACGATTCCAAATTGCACTGGAAAAATATTCGTCAAAAATGGCCGCCCTAAAACAAAACCCCATACTGGACCAGAACTCCATCGACAGCATAATAGCCAACAACTCCCAGAAAGCATCCAACGGCGACACAAAATACCCAAAAGGCATCCAGAAAAAAACATTAAACCTTATCTTGGAATATTTTGACCAGAACTACGGATACAAAACCGGAGAAATGATTGCAGAAGAACTGGGAATCTCCACCGTAACAGTCCGCCACTACATGAACTATCTAGTAAAACAAAACAAAATTGTGGAATCAATAAACTACGAAACCGGAGGCCGCCCATGCATGCTCTACAAAAAAATCCAAAAATAAATTCAACAAAAAAAGCATAACACAAAGACATCCCCAGTGAACAAAAGACCCAAAGACGAAGTCTTTGCCTAAGAACAACGCGTAGCGAACATCCCCAGTGAACAACAGTCCCAAAGACGAAGTCTTTGTCTATAAGAAACGCGTAGCGAACGTCCTCAGTGAACAACAGTTCCAAAGGCAAAGCCTTTGCCTATAAGAAACGCGTAGCGAACGTCCCCAGTGAACAACAGTTCCAAAGGTGAAACCTTTGCCTATGAACAACGCGTAGCGGCTGGACATCCAGACAAAAACCAGACCCAAAGGCAAAGCCTTTGAAAAAGAAAAGCGTAGCGCCCCACCTCCAGTGAACAACAGTTCCAAAGGTGAAACCTTTGTCTATGAACAACGCGTAGCGGCTGGACATCCAGACAAAAACCAGCCCCAAAGGCAACGCCTTTGAAAAAGAAAAGCGTAGCGCCCCACCTTCAGTGAACAACAATCCCAAAGACGAAGTCTTTGTCTATAAGAAACGCGTAGCGAACGTCCCCAGTGAACAACAGTTCCAAAGACGAAGTCTTTGTCTATGAACAACGCGTAGCGGCTAGACATCCGAAAAAAAAAAGGTCTGCAAAAAACACACACATGCTCCTGCCGAAAATTCAAAGGGGGACATAGGGGCGAACCCCTATGCAGTGCCGCGCAGGGTGGGCGGGGGAGGGGGGGGGGGGAGGAGGGGGGGGGGGCGCCCCCTTGGGGGAGGGCCTCCCCCCCCCCTCTTTGCTGCCCCATGTCCGAACATGAAAAGGACCTTGAAGGCGTAGCCTACAAAAAACGAATAAGCATAGCCTAAACAGTCCCAACGCAGTTGAAAAAGTTCCCAAAGACAACGTCTTTGAAAAAAAACTCACCTCCACCGAATTTTATTTCGTATGTCACTCAACCGATTCAACGCATCATTCAAAGTGTCATCCCGTTTTGCGAAGTGAAGGCGGACGTAGCGGTTTTCCGGTTCCTTGAAAAACGATGAACCCGGAACGGAACCTACGCCCACATC
>JAZUKJ010000089.1:0-17722 GCA_045643225.1 Treponema sp.
ACAACGAGCAATACCAAAGTATTTTCCCGGAATCTCTGCCTTGTGAAGCTGGTGTGCAGAAAGAACTGTTCCCTGGCTTCTCATAATCAAGCGGCGAGTAAATTCATTGTCGAATTCATAATTCCAACCACGGCTACCAGAGTTACCACCGTTTTTGTGGACATTGGCAACATTTGTCAAATATGGTTCTTCAATAAACTTTGCGTGGGTCGGGTTCTTGATTCTGTAAACATCGTGGATGTCACGGGCAGCATGGAACTGAGGCATGAACAAAGCGTCTCCATTCCAGAACTCTGTTTCTACCAGCGGACCATCAAATTCCTGGAAACCAAGTGCACAAAGTTTATCCTTAACGCTTTCAAGGAACTGGACATAAGGATTTGTACGACCAGGGATAATGCGTGCAGGTGGAATGTTGATATTGTAACCACGGAAAGTACCTTTTCTCCAGTCACCGCTTGCCAACATTGATGGAGTAACTTCACCGATTTCGTTTCCAGTAACGCCAGCTGATTTAAGTGCCTGAACAACCTGCTCAAACTCTCCAGTCAACTGGAAAGTAACAGTCTCACGCTCGATTGTCTTGAATGCTGTATCACTGATTCCGCGTTTCTTTGTGAGACCGGCAATAACCTCTGTCTCCTTTGCGGAAAGCTCTGTTGATTCCAAAAGTCCATTCTCTTTTGTGGCAGCTTTTTTAATAATTTCATCTGCAACAGAAAGACGCTCTGGAAGTGGGGCGCCTGTATATTCAGCCTTGCCACCATCCATTTTCACGATTCCGTCTTTTTTCATTGCACCAAAAGCGGAACCGACATCCTTGCCTTCAATCCCCAAGGCCTGTGAAATTTCTGGAAGCTGGTGAGCACCATTTTCTTTCAAATAATTTACGATACGGACCTCAATGCTGCCGTCTTTTGCCAAAGCTCTTCCGTAATCGCTCAATTCATAATATGTGTGTGGAACTCTGGAAACTTCCTTTAGCAAACCTTTTCCAGAAAGCCAGCTAAAAGCCTGGTTTGCATGTCCTTCCTTGTACCCCAACTCTTTTTGAAGTTTTTCAGAAGTTAACTTATCATCTTTTCCATATTTCAAAAGCACCTTGATTTCAAGAGGGTGCAAGTTTTTAATGTCTGTCATTTTTATTAAACCCGCTTTTAATTTATTTAATTCCGAAGACAAAAATCTTCAATAATTTTCTTCCAGATTAAATTCAGTATATATATTCAAAAACAAAACAAATTCCCATGCTAAAAAAACATGGGAATCTGCCTAATATGCGAAAAACTTTATCTTATTAATCAACAGAAAAACTAGCGAACATCATAGCGTACACATCTTCTGTAGCTAGCCATTCTAAGTCCTCTTTCATCCTTGTAATAACGGGTTCTATCCTTTCTTACGAATGAAGGCTTTCTTGTGAACTGATTTTCTGAACCAAATTCCTCAAGAATTGCATCAATAGTATTCATAGCTTCACCCTGATCAAAGCTAGCCGCCATACATGTATAGTTAATAATAACTTCACCAGTCAATGGTGTGTACTCAAGGTCCAGGTCAACTTTGCTCGCCGTTGGATGATATACAGAATAGGTATCTTCTATCTGGCGTACCATGGTAGAAATATCTACCTGTGGATTAGCAGCTTCCTTGGCACTTGTCTGTGCAAGCATTGTCCCAACAGCCATCAACGCAATTACACAAAGGGTTATGAGCTTTTTCATATGTCCTCCTCCTCACGGGTCATTCAATAGTAACTGTAGCTTGTTATTTTATCAGTTTCTATAAAAAAATCAAGGTCAACAACATACTGACCTTCATATATATAAATACGTGGGTCCTGAATTAGTAACACTTTTCCATAAATTTCTTTTGGCTTATTTTTGACCTGAGCTCTCCAAAACTCTCTGACGGCATTTTTTACAGCCTCGGAACAAGCCTCTTTTATTCCTTCAAAACCATTTTCAACGGATGCAGAACCATGCCCCGTAATCCTTGGATGTATTATGGACCTCCATCTTTCATAAGCCAATCTCTGAACTGGAGTCCTGTCGCACTCAATCCAGCAAACCAGACGGTCCTCTACCGCCATAGGTTCCTTGTAACGAATCTTATTGACCATAGGATTAAACGGTTCAATCTCAGTTATCTCGAAGAACTCTTCCACCCTGCGGGTCTTGTCATACGGAACATAATCAAATTCCCAACCATTCAGCATTCCGTTTATGAGATAAGGACTTATTTCTTTTGCACGGTTTATTGCGAAGTCAAAAATGGAGATATCCACAGCAGATTGCTGACCATTATCAACGTTCTTATTATTTTTAGCTGGCTCCTTTTCCGTTTCCGAAGCATCCTCTTCAAACGTTCCTGGAAAAGCATCCAATTCTGACCATATCTGAATTCGAATCATGTCTTTTTGGGACGGCTGCTGTGCAGACAGCGTCATAGGCCACAAAAACATGGCAGCGATTATCCCAAAATATTTTATTTTCTGTAAGCGTTTTTCCATACCCGTATTGGATTTATCCCCATCCTGATAACCAAATATAACCAAGCAAAAAGGAATCCCAAAAGGTGTGCATAATGTGCAACAGATGTATTCCCCCTAAGCTGGGCTATAAATTCAATTACAAAATAAATTAAAATCAAAAGTGGCGCCGGTACAGGTATAATTCCCCAAATAAATATTTTAGAATTAGGATAGCAGACAGCATATGTCAGCAGAACCGAATATATTGCTCCGCTTGCTCCTACCAGCACTCCACCGATTGCAACATAAAGTGACCCCAAATCTTTGGCAGTCATCATGGTCACATAGGAAATACCCAGTGAACTGATTCCTATCAAGACTCCACAGAGCAAATACAGAAGTATGAATTCCTTGCTCCCTATAACCTTTTCGGTAGGAAAACCAAAGAAAAATAGAGCCAACATATTAAATAAAAGATGCCAGAATCCGCCATGAACAAACATGTAAGTAAATGGCTGCCAAAAATAATGCTGCTTTATGACACCATAAAAACTCAAGCCAAGGAAAGAGCTTAAATCAATACCAAAGATTTTGTTCATGATAAACATCAATGCATAAATGGCAACATTTATACATATCAACCAGAGCGTGATATTGTAATACGCATACCGAAATGGTTTACGAAGGAAATTCATAGCCTAGTCCATTTGAGCAAGGCTATCCAAAAGCTCCTTCGTTGCCAAAGTAACTTGATTTCTTCCGTTCCGTTTTGAAACATAAAGAGCCTGGTCCGCCTGATCAACTAAGATTTTTGGAGAAGTAACAGGATTGTTTTCCTTGTCGTACAGTGCCACTCCAACCGAAATAGTGACCTTCATATGTTCATCTTGATAATAAAAATCATGCTTTTCGATGTTTCGTCTTATTCTTTCAGCAACGGTCATGGCATTTTCTGTCGTGGTCCTGTCCAGCATAACAGTAAACTCTTCTCCACCATAACGTGAAGCCAGATCGTTATTTCTGATACTGCTTTTTATCAATTTCGCCACTTCCTGCAACACATAGTCACCACAGGCATGGCCATAGGTATCATTGAATTTCTTGAAGAAATCAATGTCAAACATCATGACACAGACATTACTTCCTTCAAAAGAAGCAGAATCCAATTTATCAGTAAGAACATTAAAGAAGTAATACTTCAACTTCAGGCGAGTCATCATATCAGTAGAAGACTGTTCCACCAGGGAAGCATTGTTTACTGCAATGGCAGCAAGCGATGCTATTGTGCAGATTTCCTGTTTCTCGTAATCATCGTAATCACAGTCATCGGAAGTCGTACTGATGCGCTCTCCCAAAATGAGTATTCCGTTCAAATGATTCTTCAAAATCAAAGGGACAATCAAAGTTGGGTGCAGACTTTCAAGAATTTCCAATTCATGATGGCTATCTTCCGAAAGAGCTTCCCTTAAATCCTTGGTTGTATACACTTTGTTCTGGGAGGATGATATATATTCCACCAGCTTCGCATTTGTCGGAATTGTATAGTCAATCGAAGCGTCCAGTTCAAATCCGCTGTAGTTTGCCCCCAGATAAAAACGGGTGGAATCATCCACACTTAAAATAAAAACCCCGGCACCCAAAGCCCGCATCTGAGCCATAGTGGCATACAGTATAGATTCAATCAGTTTGTTTAATTCAATAGTCGAACATAAGGAACGAGTTATTTCAAGCATCTGCTGCAAATCATAAATCTGCTTTTCATAATGCTCCGCGGCTTTTGAGTAATCTTCCATTTGTTTTTCGTCCTTATCTGCATTCTCAACAGATACTTGGTCAGACTGGGCCATAACCGCTCCTTATGTATTTCTAATTAGAAAGCCCCAAAACTAAAATTTCTGTAGGCAGCTTGAAACTCTTTAACACCTCTAAAACCGTATCAAAGATGTCCCTGACTATTTTTTTTCCACTGTAGTAATGATAACATAGTTTCTCATTATTTCAAGGAAAACCGACCACAAAGGATGCTGCTTTTCAAGAGTTTCAGTATTCTGCTGATTTCTTGAAGACAACATCAAAACCTTTAAATTTTCAATTGCATCTGAATGAGCCTTTTTGGTTTCAACCAAAATGTCACTACAGATTTTATATACATGGAAAACACTTCCAACTTCGTTTTGTATCAAATCCTTGGCCGTTTTATTTATTTTTTCAATCAATTCCTTCAACCGGCCAACAAAAATGCTATCCCTGTGGCTATCCTTTATGAGGCTTGCAATGACGGATTCATCAAATTCTTCACCCCTCTGGAACTTTTTCTCAAAATAAGCAATCCGTTCGCTGGCCTCGTTTAAAGCATAAACGTATGAAGAAAATTCACTCTTATATGCAGGATTAGAGAAATAGCCTTCTATAACGATATCATTCAAAAGAGGTTTTACGTGTGGAGTATAATAATTCTCAATGAAGCTCTTCAAAATCTGCATTGGCATTATATAGTTGAATGAAGTCGGTGTGCTCTGGATCAACTGGTTGTTCATTTCAAAATTGTAGCCAACGACAGGTATCATGGTTGTATTGCTGAACAACTGGTGAAGCTCATTGCTGATGGTTTCATCCTGAAGTTCACTCTTAAGACGTGTGCCGTCCACCTGGAAACGGGTCTCCAAATACTCGGCATACTTTCTTCTTGACTCTTCCTTGTAGATTGCCTTCTTAGGTTCATAGGAGGAATCTTTTTTAGAAACCTGAATCAAATTCTTTAGATTCTGGGCAGTAAACACCTGATGAACTATGGACTGTATCTTCCTAAGATTTCCTACAATCCTGTTAGCCTGTTCCTCAGACACAGGACTACCAACTCTTAACTGCTGGAGAGCGCAAATCGCATTGCTTGAGGATTTTGTAATGGACAGTCCTATTGTCACATAATAAAGCTCTTCCAGCTGTGATTCCAAAAGTTCCATTGGAGCAGGCTGGAAGTTCGGGGAGCTACCCGACACATAATCATGATCAAACACACGCAGCACGGTCAGGTAAGGGAATTTACATACATCGTACAGTTGCTTGATGTTATCCAAAACTGCATCAATTTTTGAAAACTCCGGAGTGCTCAAATACTTTATGGCTTTTTCTAGCTGGCGGTGCTCAGATTCAAGGAACCTGGACATGGACTCCGCTTCCCTGGCACGGTCCTTCCTTTTTTCATAGGTAAGGGACAACAGGATTTCCTGCATTTCTTCCGGAAAACCGGTAAGCAATAGCTGTTCCGTAAAACGATGATTCCGTTCCAAATCAGTAGTGCAAACAGTATCGGAAAGTATATCAAGAATAGGTTTTGTATTTTCAAACATTATCCGAAGTGCATCAGCGAAGGCCGGCAGAACAGCTCCGTCTTTGTAAATCTGCGGATCAGTACTTCTTAATTCTGACTCCAGCTTTCTCAACGCCTGCTTTTGCTTAACCTCTGGAGATGAAGCCATAAAAATGGATTGAAAAAAATCTGTAATGCTTTTGAAAAACGACATAATATAAAAACCTCAAATCTTAAACTATAAGTGAACCTCAAAAAAAATTTTGAAGCAATCTTAAAATCCGGTGTCCAATGTTGTTACACTTCAACAACCTGAACCCCGCCGGCATCCCTTTAACGCTTTCCAGAGATACCCATAATTTTGAGCTGGATTGATGCAGACCCTAAAAACACTTTCAACTATGCCCTTACAAGGAAAGGTATGGGTTAAAAATATTTCGATAGTCTTCCACAGAGCTAGCAGCAACAACAAGCTGCCTCAGCTTAGCTCCACCGCGAATACCCGAACTGTAGGCACAAAATTTCTTTCGCATATACAGACAGGCCGCTGTCTCACCTTTTTTCTGGACATTCAGGTCAAGTTCCCTGAATCCAGCATCCAGTCTCTCTCTTATAGTTTCGGCTTGATATTCCCCAGATTTTAGGTATTGTATGGTTCTTTTAAATAAAAAAGGATCCCCCATAGCACCACGAGCAAACATCACCCCATCAACACCGGTTTCTTCCAGCATTTTTTTGGCCGCCTCAGGGGTATTTGCGTCACCGCTTCCAAACACAGGTATACGTCCTGCCACAAATTCAACAAGCTGCCTCTGAATTCCCCAGTCAGCCTTGCCTTCATACCCCTGAGCCCGGGTCCGCGCATGTATAGTTATGGCATCCGCGCCTGCATCTATTGCAGCCTGAGCAGCTTCCTTCCAGGTCATGTGGGTAGAATCCCAACCGCTCCTGATTTTAACCGTCACAGGAACTTCTCCACGTTCAGGATGCTGACGGCTATATTCCAAAGACGCACCCTTTACGGCACTAACAATGGCATACAATCGCTCAGATTCCCTGGTAAGCATACTGCCGGCACCGGATTTTACAATCTTGGGAACAGGGCATCCACCATTTATGTCAATCGAGGAACAGTCAGTCCGCTCAAGAACCAGATCCGTGGCCCTTGCCATAACCTCCCCGTTGCCACCAAATATTTGAACGGCATAGTTAGTTTCGTTCGGCGCTTTTTCCATCAAGTCCTGGGTCTTCTCTGAGCCACGCGTAAGAGCCTCCGCGGAAACCATCTCCGTAGTGCAATAAGACGCCCCCTGCTCCACGCACAACGAACGAAAGGCAAGGTCGCTATACCCCGCAATTGGAGCAAGGAACAAATTTCCCGGCAAAACCAGGCTACCAATTTTCACAGGGTGATACAGTTCCATTTTGACATTACTCCGGAAGATTGAAAATTTTGCAGGAATTAGACCAGAGCTGTGCGCTCAGACTTTCCAAATCCACATTCAGCATTTCCGCAAGGAAACGGGCCGTTGATACCAAATACGCAGGCATGGACCTGATTTTTTTACCAGGACGCTGATACTCTGCGGGAGCCATAAAAGGACTTTCCGTTTCAATCAAGATTCTATCCCTTGGAATATTCATGACCGCCTCATGCAGATTACGGGCGTTGCGATATGTCAAATTTCCTGCAAATGAAAAATAGACATTCAGCCCTGCGTCCAAACATTTCTTTGCATAGGCACCATCCTCGCTGTAACAGTGAAAAATAGCTCCTTTTTCTGGCAAACGGGTCTTCAGGATGTCAAAGATATCCTGTCCCGCATCCCTGTTGTGAATGATTACTGGCAACGAATGTTTATGGGCCAATTCAAGCTGAGCAATAAAAAGTTCTATCTGACTTTTTTTGTCGCCAAATTTCATGATCCTGTGACCATTTTCATTCTTCAGGTAACGGTCCTTTCCGTCCTTTTTGAGAGAATAATCCAATCCAGTTTCACCAATGGCCACAACATTTGGAAGCTTCACACTTTCCTCGATTGTTGCAATCCAGTCCCGCCCCGGAGTCATGACTTCCGATGGACTAACACCTACGGCATGGTAAATTCCCTTTGTCGTCTTGAGGGCCGCGTATTCTTTTTTAAAATCATGGAGCCCATTATTAATACTGATTATCCTTGTCACCCCAGCCAATTTGGCCTGCTGGATAACCTTGAACTGACTCATCGTATCTTCATAAATCAAACCAATGTGGGCATGTGTATCAAAAAACTGCATTCTTACATCCTTGATTGTAAATCACAAATCATACGCCAGGCAGATGGGAAAACCGACGTAAAAAATAAAAAATCGCCGGCCAAGACTGCAAGCCGGTGATACAACATGAGAACATATTGCGACTCTCTTTTGAAAAACCCACCCGTTTGAAAACCATCAGAGACATCAAAAAAATCTGATTCTCCAACAAATTTGCAAACCTCTTCAAAAGGCCTCTTGTTTGTTTTTGAGTCACAACTTAATAAAAATGGACACTCCAAAAGGTTTCAATTTTTGAAGTAATTCTTTTAATTTTCTAACTTTAGAAAGTTTTCACTCCGATAAAGATAACATAGGTATCCCTTGAAGTCAAATTTTTAATTTCAAACCCTGCATCGACAGCAGGCAAAACTTCAATGGGTGTTACCAGGGAAGCAAAATGAATCTGGTCCTCACAAAAAGGACCAAAATAATGATTAACATATATAGAAATAATACGACTGTAATTTGACAGCAACGCGATTACTGTGGTATAATAAAGGGATTGATGGCTGGGGGTCGTCGTGGCACGTACACGTAAACATAAAAAATATAATAATTCAATTTTTACACGTTCTGCAAAGGGTGCAGGTTCTGTTTTTACCGCAATTGGAAACGCTTTTAAAAAGCTTTTTAAAGCCGGAAACCAGAAACTTACCATCATGGTAGTACCTCATGCATACGGAAAAGTATTTAACATAAGAACAAACGCTTTCGCAATGATAATTGGAGTAGTTATAATTGCGGGTGTCATCATTACTTTTGTTCCATTCTCAAAACGTTCTACCGGATCCGGCACAGAGCTTAGCCGCCTCCACGAGGAAAACAAGGAAGCTTTGGCCAGCCTTGACGAATTGAGGGACGAAAACAATTCTTTGCTTCAGGTCGCTAAAAGATTCCAATCTTCCCTGAACCAGACACTTTCTCTCCTGGGAATAAACCAGAGTGAAAACATCTCCAAGACAACAGCAAGCAACAGTGACCTTGCCGCATTGTTCGACACTCAGGACTTGGCAACCGGAGCCCTAAAAGAAACAGCAGATATCAAACAGTTGATTACATACATGGAAGGTTCTGTCCAGCCTATCGAGCAGATTGGAAAAATGCTCAAGAGCCAGAAGGAACTGTTCAATGACATTCCAAGTATTTGGCCAATCAAAAACGGAATTGGACACGTATCCATGTCCTTCGGTCAAAACATAAACCCTATGACAGGACTCTGGTATATCCACCAGGGAATTGACTTAAGTACATACCGTAGCGGAGACCCTATCCTTGCTACAGCCAACGGACAGGTTTCAGCAACAGGTTACAACCCGGGCGGTTACGGAAACTATGTAATCATTAAGCACAAGCACGGAATTTACACCCGTTATGCACACATGAGTACTATAAGAGTCCAGAAGGGTGACCAGGTTTCTCAGGGTGACATAATTGGAACAATTGGTAATACAGGAAACACTACCGGTCCTCACTTGCATTATGAAGTTCACATCGGTTCCGATGTAGTTGATCCAGCGAAATATATAAACATAAAATAGATGGCAATTTTTAACGACGACATTTCGATTAACAGCATAATAGGAAAAGGTTCCTCAATACGTGGCGACATGAAGATAAATGGTTTCATGCGTATTGACGGAGATTTGGATGGCAACCTGGAAACAACAGGCAATGTTATTGTAGGTGAAAACGCAAGGATAAACGGAAACATTATTGCAAAAGCCATAACAGTTAGCGGAATAGTCAAGGGAAACATTATCGCGCCTGAATCCGTGAAGCTTCTTTCATCCTGCGCGGTAATCGGAGACATCCAGACCCATAGACTTCAGGCAGATGAAAACGTTATCCTCCACGGTCACTGTATAGCCCTTACAGACGAAACCCTTTATGAAGAATCCGTCAGCTCATGGCAAGATACACAGGCCATTGCATCAAGATCAATTCTTCAGAATATTCATATTTCCTTGGACAATACAATGTTTAGTCATGATGTGACCCAAAACATTTCCGCAATGAGAAAAAAAGCGGAAAATCTTGATGACAAAGATTTTTAATCAATACCAAGAAGGATAAGAACTGATAAGCAAATGGAAAGTGTTGACGCATTGAATTCTGGGCTTTATTTTAACGCGGCACAAGCAGCAGCCAGCGAAGCCGCCAGACAGGCACAGAAAAAAAATAAAAGCGAAAAAACAAAAAAATCAGCATTTTCCTCTGCTTTTGAAAAGGCTCAGGCAGAACATCAGCTAGCAGCAGAAGGACTTCCTCCAGAAATTGCAGGAATGAATACAGAGGAGGCTGTAGTTTTCTTAAAGGATGCCGCAGATATTGCTGCAGAAAAACTGAAA
Organism: Treponema sp.; assembly: GCA_045643225.1. GTDB lineage: Bacteria > Spirochaetota > Spirochaetia > Treponematales > Treponemataceae > Treponema_D. The sequence goes on from JAZUKJ010000089.1 coordinate 10,430, forward strand.
TCATCTCAATTACCAGAAAATTTTGCTGACTACCGCAAGAAAGTCAGTCAGTTTATGAAATATATTGTAAAAAACAACTTCGATGTGGTTCAGCACACCAGAGCACCAAAAAGGGGACGCAAAATGGCTCCCCAAACCCAAATTGTAGTTATAAATCAAAAACTTGATGAAATGGCGCAATGGCTTTTGCACAGTCACAAAGATACACTGGGAATGCTTGCAAAAATAGAAGAAGTAAATGGACTTTTGGTAGATTTGATGGCAACATGAGTTATCCATATTAATCAAAAGTTTTTATTCTATGGGAGTGTACGATAAAAAGTTTCAAAACTGGAAACTCTTTATCTTTTGAAGTTTGCGTTGCAAACTTTTATATCAACTGCGCATCCTCAACAAGGGAGCGCATAAGAAGGCTAAACTGAAAACAATTATTTCGTCCTGCCTTTTTATGGGAGTTATTTATGTCAGACATTTTTGAAAATGACATATACGATGAAAACGAAGATATATCCGCGCTTGAGGACAACGAAGCAAACTCTTATTCCTCAAAAACCTATGTTTTCTCCAACAATCTTTATAAGCTGAAACTCGAATATTCATGTGAAGGCATATACGCGGAATTCCCTGATGAAATAACTCCGGAAGATAGCGGCTACGTCATTGTCCCGACCAGATACGGCGATGATTTGGCCCGTAATCTTGGAAAAGCAAAAAGTCCAATAGGCATAAAACCTTCCGATGTTGTCCGCGTCACCAGAAACGCCACGGAACATGATTTGGAACAGGCAAAAGAACTGGCCATTGAAGAGGAAAAGGCATTCAAAATCTTTAGAGAAAAAGTCGAGCTTCACAAACTTGATATGAAACTAATTACAGTCCATTTCCTTGTTGGCGAACAGAAAGCCCTGTTCTTCTTCTCCAGCGACAATCGCGTTGATTTCCGTGAACTGGTCAAAGATTTGGTCGCCATTTTCAAAATGCGAATTGAATTACGCCAGATAGGTGTAAGAGACGAAAGCAGAATCACAGGAGGCCTTGGAGTCTGCGGTCGCCCATATTGCTGCCACCAGGTTAGCGATAAACTTAGACCTGTCAGCATCAGGATGGCAAAGGAACAGAACCTGAGTTTGAATTCCATGAAAATAAGCGGACAATGCGGAAGATTGCTTTGCTGCCTTAGCTATGAATATGACTGGTATTCAGAGGCGAAAAAGAGTTTACCAAATGAAGGGGTCCGCCTAAACTACGATGGAACAAACTTTAGAGTTATTGAAGTGAACCCGGTTACATCAATGATAAAAATGAGTGGAGAGGACGGACGAATAATAGAAGTCAATGCCTCAAGATTCATAAGAAAAGGAAATCGTTGGGATATCAACTAAATTTCCATTCAATGCCCAAGGGAACCATTTGTTCCTTTGGGATTTTTTTTATAAAAAAAAACTCCAGTCAAAAAACTGGAGTTCTAGTTGCTAACAATGATTGGCCCCTATGCAAAATCGAGGCATAAAAAAATTCGGCACCAACCAGAAATCAGGCACAGAAATCTACAACAGCACCAAGCTCTGGCATAACACCAGCCAATCCATATGAACTAGGACCGGTCAGCGCAATTGTATTCTTGATTTGTTTTTGATAGGTATAAATCATACTGTCAACCTGGAAATCATCCATGTCCGCAATAGATTTTGTTGTTGCTACATTCTTTTTCATAGAAACCAGCTGATCAATCAACGTATTCAACAGGCGGATTCTACTAACGGAAACTCCTCTTTCGCCTTTCTCAGCAGGGGTTCCTTTTACATGTTCAAACTGAGTATACAGAGCCACACTGTTTTTTACAGGAACATGCAGGCTCCCTGAAGATGATGAAAACACTGTGTTGTAGGTTGATGCATTCAAAGATATATCCTTCGCGTACATAAAGCACCTCCTGACTAAAACTTCCTTTTATTTTTTAAATCTTACCTATACTTCATATATCGGAAGAATGACGGCACTATTTAATAAAATTTCTGTCCTCCATGTCCATCGGAGGGCAAAAAAAATCCCCGGTGCATATCATAACTAGCACAAGGGATTTATAGGATTTACAAAATTGTCATGTAATTTCCGGATTTAATGTTTATCATGCCGCGAGAGGAAATTTGCGGACACAAGCACAAGCAGCACAATATAAAGTGCAATGGCAACAGGGAAAGCTCCTGCCCCACAGGCTCCAGCTATGACATAGTTAATCATATTGTAGACATAATTCGCAAATTCCAAGAACAAAAATGTCACAAATCCTGAAACAGGAATCAAGAACACCCAGCGGAATTTGAATTGAACTCTCCGTCCTCCATCAATCCTATAGTTCCATCCGATTGTGGCGCAAAAAATCATTATGCACAAAAGGAACAACGGATAAAGGGTCCTTCCCAACAAATCCTTGTAGTACACTTCCCTTGAGAAACCGTATGAGGTCGCCTTTTTTACAAACTTGGAAATTGTAATCAAATCCATTCCTTCTGGACCGTTCGCAGCTTCGTTTACGGCAATGAAATCATCATACGGCATGGACAAAACGATTGTACGTGTTTCAGGGAGACGGCGAATAATACCAGAACGGAGGGTCGTGTATGCATCATCCATGTCAGCCCCTGTTCCACCATCAACAGGTTTCTCATATTTCTGAGACGCTTCAATTCCTTCCGCCTTAAGGATTCTATCCGGCAGGTTTGTCAAAGTATAAGAATACCTTGGCTCTGCAACAATGCCTTCCGTAACTCTATCAACAGCCTGCAACATTATGAACGGAACTTTTTTCCAGGAAGATGAAATTCCCTTAAAAGATAAAGTTTCCTTATCAAAGGCAGAGACACTTTGGGAAATGACCTTCGCCACAGGTGCATACATTGAGCGAATAAATTTTCCACTTTTTGAAAAAGTAGCTACTGTCAATCCTTCCAAATATCTTACGCTTCTGCCATCCTCAATAGAATCCATGGCACCCTTTATGTAATAAACATTTTTTGTACCTGTGGCTGAATCTGACAAAGCAAAATAAATATCCCCGGTAGTCTTAAGCTTTTCTATGTCCTCTGTTTCATCGATAAAGAAATACTCATTTGAAACAGCTTCTTCCGCAAGTGCAAGAAAGCGAATAACATCAGGGTCATCTTTATGACCGTTTTCGCTCAAAGTTTTCAGGATATAATATGCCTTCAAATTATCGCTTGGGTTACCAGCTTGCAGCGCATTATAGGCCTGGGTCTTTTTTGTGTAAAAATCATAATTCTCTTTATTTTCAAACCCAGAAGGATTCTTTAGTTCGTTCCAAGCATTCGAGGCAGCTATCTTGGCATCCTGCATGACAGAATCAAGCCCCGTAGCAGCTTTTATGGCAAGAGATGCCCAGTAATGAGCCAGATACCAATTATTTTCGGCAGCCGCGGCATTAGATTTTTCCAGCATCTCAACAGCAGTATAACTGGCATCACCAGTATGAAGAGGCATGGCTTCCTTTAGATTCACAGCTGATTTTCTATTTGTATCATACAGAGAGCGGTCGTAAGCCATATCAAGCGCATCTTTTGATTTCTTGAGCAGGACAGACGTCTCAGGGTCCTTTGCACAGATTTTGTAAGCCCTAAGAGCATAGGGATAAGCATACTCTGGATTCTCTGAGGCCAGCAATTCACTTGCAGATTTTTTTGCCAAAGCAAGATCACTTGGACCTTCAAGCAATGCCTGATATTTCTTTTCCAAACCTGGCCGAACAACTTCATGGGTCAAAGACAAAACCAAAGTTATAACCAAGGCCATCACAATCACTCCGCCAAAACGGGCGAATATTCCTTCGGAAAATCTTCTTGTGGAACCTACGCTTTCATTTTTCCAGGCAATTGAACAACCCAAGGCAAATCCGCTTATAAGAACAGCAGGAAATAGAATTGCAAACCAACGGATTCCACGGACAAATCTAAATGTATTTGCATCTCCAGGATTCAGTTCCGGGATTCCCCTGTAGCAGAATGTTGCAGCTATACATATGGTAAAAATCATCAATATATAAACTATGATTGTAGGTAAGGTCTTTTTCATGCCATCTCCTTCCTTCCATAAGGATCTTCCCTTTCTTTTTTATCTTCTTTCCTACATTTATTGTACATAATAAATCCAATCAATGAGAAAATGACAAAGATAAGGACATTCATCAAAACAACGAGTGGATTTTTCACAGGAAGATTTGAAAGTGCGCCTTCAACAAAAGCTTTCGCAGGTTCCATAAAAGATTTGGTATACGCCATGACATTCAATACCAGAATACCGGCAACAGCCATAAAGACCGAAAGGACATTTACCATTCTCCATTTTGAAACCAAACACAAACCTAAAACTGAAGCAAGAGGCAAACTGATTGATGCAAAACAGAGCCATCCAATAAATCCCGCTTTCCAGGCCTGTCTGGTGATATCAAGGAAAATATTAAACCACGCCACAAACTGTTCAATAATTTTTGGCATTCCTATCGATTTGTGAATCAGGCTGTCGGAATATCCTTCAGTCTTTGGAATTCTTACATTTCCAAAAGTATATACATCCTCTATATCGCTCTGATTATCAATGCAAACTCCATCGGCCAGACCATCCTCGATTGAAGAATAATAAAATACTGAACCGCTTTCCCCTACTCTAAAATAATCTGAAGTCAAAGTCATGTTCGCTTCCGTCAGAGAAGGAGTCTTTACTTTCCAGGAATAATTAATAGGGATAAGAAAAATCCAGGCCGCCACATACGCCGCAAAAATAACCACTATTGGAAGAACCTTACGTATGGAATAGCGTATTACGTAAAGACTCATAACAATTCCACTAATAATTACGACCAAAGGGAAAAATGTGTTGGCGCCCGTCAAAAAATATCCGAAATCAAAAACTTTTAATCCGCTGCCAGCAATCATATGCATACATAAAGTATAGATTGTGTAAATTACAGCGCAGAAAACTGTTCCCAAAATCAGCACAAGAACATAAAGCAAGAGCATCCTGAGGGTTGTTTTTATAGAAGATTCCTGTTTCATTTGCCCACCCGCGGCTATAAAATGTCTAATCTCATCCATAATCTGGGCGAACAACCAATAGCTGCCACCCAAAATATATCAAGACATTAGCCTGTTTTTAGTATCGGCATAAAAAAAATTGTTTAAAGACAGTAAAAACTCTTTGCGAAGTTTTTCATCCATAAACATGAATTTAATGAACGTCCCCCGACACAAGCATCGGTGTATCGTCCGTCCTCATAAGGTATAGCAGTCGGATTTCATACCCCTTATACGACCGGTCGGGGCATTCAACCTTCCGCAAGAATAAAAAAAGCCCCCATGGAAAACCAAAGGGACTATCACCTGATTATATTGCCGGATTACTCTGGAATACAGCTAACAACAGAGTTGTCAGTATGAGAGAATGGAGCTGGTATGTATTTATCAGCGCTCCAGTCATTTTCCCATCTTTTTCCATCAATCAAATACCTAAACTGATATTCCCTGCCGACATCAAGTTCCAGTGCAACTGAAAAAGAACCGTCCTTTGCTTTCTTAAGCTTATTTGCAGTGCTGCTCCAACTATTAAAATCGCCAGCAATTGTTATTGATTCAGCTCCCTGAGCGGCATCTGCCTCGACTGTAAATGTGACCTTACACTTTGAAGGATTCTTTTTAGAATAAGATTTTTTTAGTGACATAACTAACTCCTTTCATAAAATCATAACCTACTTTTTTGAACACCACAACCAGTTTATGCTGCAAAAAATATACAAAATCCTAATTTCTTAAATATACAATTAAATTTAGAATTAGTCGAGTAGAAAAATCACCAGATTGTTTGCACAATGGAAGGATTTAATATACAATCCTAGATATGACTTACAAAACATTATGTGAAATTTTCCTTTTGGCACTGCTGGGGATTTCCTGTGCCAGAATATTTTTTATAAAAGTTGCTCACCAAGACCCTTTGTCGGTTATCCCTATAATAACATTTATTCTTTCACTGCTGAGTCTGCTGGCTTTTGGACTGTCATTAAATGGAATATTGATTACGCTGCTGGCATTTATTGTGTCCCTCTGGAATGCGAATGCCCTCTCCAGATTTACCCACAAACTTGTTGTCGACCATTACGGGATGATGTTTACATTGGCATCAATCGTCAACATCATTCTTGTAATTGTATTGATAGTATTTACAGTCCTGTACTGTCCTGCAAAAATCAACATGAAAAAATATGGTGTCAAAATCACGCCTCAAACCTACTCCGGCACTTTGGCAAACGGATTTTCTGATTACACCTCTCCAACTCAGTCAAAATCCATATTCATAAAAAAATACACAACCATAAACGAAAAAGAAAACCCTTTTGAGGAAAGCCGTACAATCGTTTTCATTCCAAATGAGTTTTCCAGCACAGATTTATATGAACCGTTCCTGGTAAAATTGGCCCATGACGGATACACTGTATACTCAGCTGAATTCTATTCCAAAGATATACGATGGTTCAACAACGCGTGGGATTTCAAGCCCTTGAGACGGTTCGCAATACTTTACTGCAAACTGAAGAAACCTGAACTATACTCAGCAATCACAGCCCAGAAACCAGAAAATTTCACAAAAGAAATTTTGACGCTTGTAAAAATTCTTCCAATATCAAAAAGTGACAGGATTTTTATTGTTGGCGACGGAGAATCCCAGGCCGCCTATACAGCCGCCAGTATTGCCGAAAATGGAAAAATCAAGGGTTCCTTTGATTTAAGTTCCATATCCTCTTACACAACCCCTGGATTTGGACCGGTCGAATCCACAGAACCTATCCTTGCAAAATATCTCGGAATCAACAAAGACAAAACCTTTTACATGTCCAGCCACATTGCAGGAATACTGGAAAAAGCCATTGATGAAAATCTGAATCCAACAAAAATAAAGCTTCCTACAGAAACGGAAGAATCAACAGAAGAAGCAGAGTCTTCTGAATCATCCAGAACAGAGGAATGAACGAACCCCGACACAAGCATCGGGATATCGTTCGTTCTCATAAGGTATCGCAGTCGGATTTCATCCCCCTCATACGACCTAAAGGCTGAGGCATGCAACCCGACCCACGAATAAAAAACAAGTTCTTACCCAAGTGATAATCCATAAACCGCCCGCAATGCTTTATGAAAAGCAAACCAATCTGGCGTGTAAAATTTCAGTTTATTTCAAACAAGGGGATGCAAGACAAAATGACTCTCAATGAACTTTCAGAATACTTTG
>JAZUKJ010000090.1:0-64528 GCA_045643225.1 Treponema sp.
TAATTAAAGAGGATTAATACACGAGGTTTTTCTTCTTCCGGAATCTGACTTGTTTTTGCAAGAATATCTTTTTCAACCTGACGTCCAAGTTCAATAATTCTGTCTGCGCGACTTGTATCGCCAAAAATTTTTCCAAGTAAATCAATCCAGTCTGCGTAAGTTTCTACACAGTTGTAATCTGAAAGGCTTACAGAAAAACCGATTGTTGGAATACCAGCACTTTCGTAAACCTGACGTTCTTCAGGATTGTTTGCATTATAAAAAACTACATCCGGTTTTAATTTAAGAACTTCTTCAATATTTACAGCATCATTTTGAACAAATGATGAATCAACTTTTGTGATTTCCGGAAAAACAGTTGCCAGATAAGAATTCTGTGCAGCAGCCAATGAAGATGGATGCATACCAACAATTTTGTCTGCAGACCCCATGAACATACAATAAACAGAAGGAAGTGGTAAAATTGAGCCCATAACAATTCTGTTGATTTCTGCAGGTATTGTTACTTCCTGACCAGTATGATCTACAATTGTACGAGTAGCAGATGTTTTTGTAGTCTCCTTTTTTGTACATCCCATTAAACATATCAAAACAGCAAGTACCGAAACTGTTTTTAACAAAGACTTTTTCATAATATTTTCTCCTTTGCCCTGATATAAGGGCTTATTTCCTATTTCAAAATCTCTCTGATAAACTTTGCAAAACTGTCACTCAAAAAGCGAACCGGATTATTCCAGTGAATCTTGCTTGATACTGCAACATGCTGCAGCGGATAAAACTTCATTCCCTTTTCTAATGTTGATTTTGTAATCAGCTGTTCCACTAAAGGATCTGCCACCACCTTTTTATACTCTCCGCTGTTCAGCAACTGACGAAGATGTTTTTCATCTTTTACAACTATATCTTCGCTACGCATTAGTTCTGGGGTTGCATCAAACAGTGTGCCAACCACAACATTGCCTTTTTTACATCCCAAAGCTTCCAGATATTCTCTTAAAGAATTTCCAATCACCTGTTCACCTGCAATAAAAATCTTTTCATCTGCAGGTTCATAGTGATCTTTTGGTTCACATTTAAATTTTTCAGGGGCAACCTTTTCCAGAATGATTTTTCCCATGGCCATAGGAGTACCCACAACAAATGGAATTCCGTATTTTTCCTGCATAAAAACCGCAGTATCATAACCACTTTGACTTACAACCACATTCAGTCGGGATTTTACAGAATTCTTAAACTGTTCAAAGGTACAGCCCATAGTAAAGCAGCAGTTCACTTTTATTCCGTTATCTTCAAAAAGCTTTACAAAATCTGATTGATTGTCGCACTGTTCAGAGGATTTATTAAAATCTAATGGTGTCATTCCAAGAATATTTATTCCTCCATTTTTTTCTTCCATCGCAACAGATTCTGGACAAACTTTTTTCATTAAAGAAATGATTGCAGCATTTACCCCTTTGCCATAATAAGCCAGCCCACGAGTAGAAAGTCCGATTGTCGGAATACCAGTTTCATGTTCTATTTCAGCAGCAATTCCTTCAAAATCAGTTCCAATTACCATAGGAACAGGACTTCCCAGCAAAGCAATAAAATTAGGTTTTATACTTTCGGCTGCAGTCTTTATACGGTCTACAAGCTGGTCATCATTACCAAGAATTGCATCCATATGACGCAAACCTGAACAATAAACACAAGCATCTGAACCTAACCAGCGAGGTTCATCATAACTGGTATAATTTCCAGTACAACCAGAAGCATCGTGAATAACAATCATTCCACCCAGTTCAAACAGAGCCGATGCTGCACCTGAATAATCTGGTGCCAGAGGTGGAAGCATAATACAAAGTTTACTCATACTACTAACTTAGCTCCTGCAATAATTTTGTTTACATCTGTTACGTTCTTGTAAGCATGAATCAATTTTTCCATAAGTTGTTCTGTACCCCAAAAACCATACATGTATTCATCTTCCATCAAATCCACAACATGAATTGATTTAGTTAAATAACCGCCTGAAAATCCTATACAAAGGCATTCTTCCATTTTATTTTCAAACTTTACGCTGTCAGGATGCAAAGCTTCTACAATTTTCAAATCTGGAACATTTTCCATAAGCCACTGGCAGGCATCTTTATCAAAAGCAGCAATTCCATCGCAGAAAATCATTTTTACATTGAATCCATACTGAGCAAGTAAACGCCCCAAAGTAAAAGGTTTTAATACAGACTGATAGTCAATTGCTACTGGATAGTCACCAATAATTTCTTTTGCCTTTTTGATTGATTGAATAGCCTGCTGTTTGTACTGATTAAAATCGCCCAAACTAATTCCAAGATTTTCTTCAATCTGATGATAAATTGCTTCAATTTCTTCTGGATCATAAGTGTTTAGTGCTGTCTGCATTTTTATTCCAGCATTTCTTTCCATTTTTTGACTGGCAAGACCGCCAGCTGGGTGAAGTACCAGATTCAACTTGCTGTACTGCATTTGAAGATATTCATCATAAGTTTTGCAAAGTCCAAGATGATGAACTGAATATCCTGCATTTTTCATCAATCCATATAATTCACATCTGGAATCAACGTAAGCATTGTTTCCAATCATGTTTATCTGATTCTTCTTTGGAAGGTTTTCTCTGAACTGATTTCCAAAAATCGAAACCTGCAATCCTACTGCAGGAGGAACTTTTGTATCCATTTTGAAAGGATTCATATGACAGGTAATAAAATTTACATCTGGATACATTTGAGAAAGTTCTGCATTAAGGGCTTCATGGTCTGTCCCTAACAAATCATCAAGACAGGAAACAAAAATTAAAAGAGCCCGAGGTCGTTTTTCCATAAATTCAAAAAGTTCATTTACAGCATCAGGAACAAGATTTTCATAATTTCCAGAAACAATGTCACTTTCATCTATGTAGAGATAGTGGATACGATCTTTGATTCCATTCATAATTCCACCAAGAGCTCCATGACGGCCACAAGCAGAAGGACAAACAAACAACTGATGACTTTCAGGTAAAAGTGCCGCAGCACGAATCATTCCCCATCCACCGTGAGCAGGTGAAACATACTGCAGTGTTTTTTCAAATGAAGGACAATTGCACATTATGCAGTCTCCCTCATTTCTGAGTTACAAGCTTTCATAACCTTTTCTGCAAGTTCCATATAAACTTTTGCCATATCAGAATCCGGGAAGGCTTCTACAACTGTTTTCCCCTGATTTTCTGCCAGCTGAACAGTTCCATCTCTTGGAACAATCTGCACAATATTTCCACCAATTTCTTCCAATGCTTTATTTACAACATCAACTTCATTTTCAACATTTCTGGAATTAAGGATTACGCCAGCATATTTTGCATAACCACGGTTTCCAAAATTTCTGATTGCACTAACAATATTATTGGCCGCATACAAAGCCATCATTTCGCCACTGGTAACAACAAACACTTTATCTGCATAACCACTGCGAATCGGCATGGCAAAACCTCCGCATACAACATCTCCAAGAACATCATACAGAACTACGTCTGGTTTATAAGTTTCGTAAGCATTCAATTCTTCAAGTTTTTCAAAAGCGGTAATAATACCTCTACCAGCGCAACCAATGCCAGGAGTTGGTCCGCCAGCTTCTACACACAAAACACCATTAAAGCCTTCATAAACAAGATCCTCCAACTTCAAACTGTTTGCTTTAGGTCCGCGAAGCATATCCAAAACTGTTGGAATTTTTTCGCCATTACAAAGATTTTTTACTGAATCTGATTTTGGATCGCAGCCGATTTGCATAACTTTTAGACCAAGCTTACTTAAGGCTGCCGAAAGATTTGCCGTTGTAGTGGATTTTCCAATTCCACCCTTTCCATAAATAGCTATTTTAATCACTTTTTTATACCTACCCGTTAGTTTTAACTAACTGTAAATGTTAGTCAACTCTAACATTTCGACTATAATTAGTCAATTCTATTTTTGCGTACAAAGAAGATTCCATTTGTGCAGAGCAGCCCGTCAAAGCTTTTCCAGATTGTAACTGTTTTGGGAATCCTGATTTTTACATCATTGATTTACACTCCGTTAGGCGACTTTGCAGGCCTTTATTCCCTGCCACCGCAATATTATATTTTCCTTTTTGCAGTTGCCGCATCATACCTGGGACTTATGACAGTTGCAAAAAAAATCTACATAAAGCTCCTGCTATTTTTGGTGCTGTTTTTGAAAGCACATTGAATCCTGAAGCTAGACGCTCTGGAGGAATGCATTATACTTCAATAGAAAACATTCACAAAGTCATTGATCCGCTGTTTATGGATGATTTACAAAATGAGTTTGAAGAAATAAAGCAGATTAAGCAGGTTGATAAGAGAATTGCAAAGGCAAAGGAATTTCATAAAAAACTGGGAACTCTGAAATTTCTGGATTCTGCATGTGGTTCTGGAAACTTTTTGACTGAAACATATTTGAGTCTGCGACGTCTTGGAAATGAATGTCTTAAAGTTGAACTGAACATTGGACAGAGGGAACTGGGACTGGTTTATCATGCAGAAGAACTTATACAGGTTTCCATTCACCAGTTCTACGGAATAGAAATAAATGATTTTGCTACAGTTGTTGCCAAGACTGTCATGTGGATTGCCGAAAGCCAAATACGTTGTTTTGATAATAAAAAGCAAAAAACTATTTATATTAATGAAAATCAATCAATAAAAGCTTCTAACATAAATGGATATTTAACAAATGCTGATAATGTATTTATTACCGAATCAAAAGAGCAAGTCTCAAAAATGCCAATTATGTATATGGGAGTTATGGCCAGAGCAATTGAAAATTGACAATTCAAAATTGAAAACGGCAAGTGGACTCTTTCCTGCGAAGATTTGCCAGCCGACAAAAAAGAATTATCAATTATAAATACCGCTCAGGCCATTCTTGATGCTCGTTCAAAATATCCTGATTGTAGTCTTGCAGACCTTTACGATGAAACAGTAATGCCTCCAGAATTACGCAAAGCACATCAGAAAAACGACAAAGCCGTAATGCAAGCTTACGGTTTTTCTCTCAAAATATCAGAAAGCGAATGTGTGGCAGAACTTTTCAAGATGTACGAAAAACTGATGGAGGGGCAGTAAATGGAATAGGTACAAAAAAAATTAGTTATACTCTGCGCACTACTGAATTTCAAAGTCTTTCCACTGGAAGTCAAATCTTCCAAAAATGGAAACTAAAAATCATTTGTTCCCGTAGGTTTGTCCCGGAAATTTTTATTTCAAAAAATAATCAAATAAAAACTGATTTTCTCTTTCAATTGGTGTATAATGAATTCCACATTCTTAATAGGAAGTAGAGTTTTGAGTGACGAAAATATAAAAACTGGCAGCAGATTTCTTGCAAGTACAATGCACGAAGTCCGTACACCAATCCAAACGATAATCAGCACCACAGAGCTTCTTTCGGAAACCGCATTAAACAAGGAGCAACTTGAATATATCCGTCAAATTGAATTCAGCGCGAATGTTTTACTTCAATTAGCAAACGATGTCCTTGATTATACAAAAATTACATCATCAATTTTTAAACTGGAAAATGTTCCGTTCGACATAATTGAATTGACTGAAAAAGTGGTTGATTTAATTAGCATTGAAGGTTTTAGCAAGCATCTGGAAATCATCACAAACATTGACTACTCCATTCCTAAAATTGTTACCGGAGACCCCACCAGAGTCCAACAGATTCTTTTAAATCTTGCCAAAAATGCCGTTAAATTTACGGAGCATGGATACATACAAATCAGTGTGCGGCAGGTTGCCGGTCAATTCTATTTTGAAATAATGGATTCGGGAATCGGTGTCACAAAAGAAAAACAGTCCCTAATCTTCAACAGTTTTTATCAAGTAGATGCATCAACAACTCGCAGATACGGAGGAACAGGACTTGGCCTTTCAATCTGTAAAAATCTTGTTGATATAATGAAAGGAAAAATAGGAATAAGAGAAAATCCTTCCGGTGGCTCAATATTTTATTTTACACTTCCACTTGAAAGCTCCGATTTTAATCCTGAAAAAAATTTCACACTGGATGTTCCTGACTCAACAAAAATTCTAATTGTGGATGACAACAGCTTAAGTCTATTAAGTCTTGAAGAAAAAGTTCACTCCATTGGAATTAAAAATGTCACTACTGCCGCCAGTGGAAAAGATGCTCTTGAAAAATTAAAAAATGCCGCCAAATCCGGACATCCATTTACCATTGCCTTTATTGATATGCTTATGCCAGATATGGATGGATGGCGACTTGCAGCAGAGATTACTGATGACACAGCACTCAATGAACTAAAACTTTACCTGATGGTTCCGGAAGGACAAATGGGTACTGACGCAAAAATGAAACTGCTAAACTGGTTCGATGGATATATCTATAAACCTATAAAAAGAACTTCTCTCTTAAATACTTTGGATGAAGCTTTTGCACAGCCTCTTGAGTTGCAGCCTATAGAAAATGACAAAGCACAGGTTCCAATAAGTCCGACAAAAATGCAGGACAAAGACCTTGCAAACGGATTAAAAATTATGATTGCAGAAGACCATCCTGTTAATCGAAAAATAATGGAAGTTTTTCTTTCTCAATATGGGGCAACAGTTTTTAGTGCAGAAAATGGAGAAGCGGCGGTAAACATTGTTATGGAAAATCCGGATATCGACATGATTTTTATGGATATCCTCATGCCAATAAAAAGTGGTCTTGATGCAACAATTGAACTCCGCAAGATGAAATACAAAGGAATTATCATTGCCTGTACCGCAAATAATGATCAAGATGATTTTATTGAATATCAAAAACAAGGAATCAGCGATATTTTGGTCAAACCGTTCAAGAAAGAAGTTATCAGGACAACTCTGGAAAAATGGAAAATCATTCTGTCAGTTCCAGAAGCCAAAGAAATAATTGCCCTTACAACTCTTAAAAACTTGGCCGAAGGTTTTTGGGATGTCGCATCATATCTTGCAAGCGTTGGTAATAATGACAAAAAGGCAAAAAGCAGATTGCAAAAATATATAAAACAAACGGAAACAATATTAGAGGAAATCAGGAAACATCTTTCAAAAGAACTTGTCGATTTTAAAAATATTGAACGATTTGCGACCATACTTTATGAATGCACTATTTCCATAAAAGCATCCAGTCTCATAAAAAATGCAAAAGACTTAATGGATGGAGCTAAAGATAAAAACAAAGTTGCAACGGAAGCTGCATATACAAGTTTTTCTTTGGACTTTGTAAAACTAAAAAATATTTCCGAAGCCTGGAGAGTTTCAAATTAGGATTAATAAATGAAAGATTTTCGTAAAACAAATTATCATACCCACTCAACTTTTTGTGATGGAAAAGTTTCTGCAGAAGAAATGGTTCAAGCTGCCATTGAAAAAAAATTTGATATCCTTGGTTTTTCAAGTCATTCCATGTTTCCTTTTTCCAGTGACTGGCATTTGCAATCCAAGGAACATGAAAATTATGTCCAAGAGATTTTGCGTCTGAAAAAATTTTATGAAAGCAAAATAAAAATCCAACTTGGTTTTGAAGCAGATTTCCTTCAAGGTTTTTGTGCCCCAGATTTTTCGCGCTATGCTGATTTTCATCCCGATTATTTAATTGGTGCAGTCCATTTTGTCCCCGGCAAAGACGGTTTTATAGAAGCCGACGGAGATTTTACGGAGACCCGCGAAAAAATAAAAACTGTATTTGATGGCGACAGAAAAAAAGTCGTGCAGACCTATTTTGATTTGGAAAGAACCATGATAAAAAATTGCAACTTTACAATCCTCGCCCATCCAGATTTAATCCGCAAACAAAATTCTCCTGGCGCACCTGATATTTTCTTTGATGAAAATGATTCCTGGTACAGGGAAGAAATAAAAGAAACCGCAAATGCAATTGCTCATTCTGGTGTGTGTGTGGAAATCAATACCGGTGGAATGGCCCGCGGATATTTGGACACCCCATATCCATCTGCAGAATTTTTGACACTGCTCCATGAAAAAAATGTTCCAATAACAATCAACTCCGATGCACATGCCCCAGGCAATTTGGATTACGGATTTGAACAGGCAGTTCAACTTGCAAAAAAGACCGGATATTCAGAACTGCATTATTTTGATGATGGTAAAATGATGTGCCAAAAAATATAGAAGACAGGATTTTTATATGAAAAAAAACAAAAAGTCAAAATCCGCTAGAATATTTGATATCCTAGGGGCTTTAGTTATATTGCTATTATGTTTGTTCAATCTATATGAAATTATACGTAATGTGCGTTTGCTGATAAATCATCAATCTATAAATGTAACAATCACAAAAGTCGATTCAAAATTTCACAGACGCACTACAACAAAAAATATATATTATTCATACAACTCTAATGGTTCATTGGAAACTGGATTTACTTCAATAGACTTAACTCTTATAGACTCCATTTTTTGGGGGAAATACAATCCAGGAGATAAAGAGATTGTCTTTGTTGGGAAAAACAATTTTTCTAATTTCAAAAAGGAAATCCCAAAAACAATTACGTCTAACACACTACAATTTGCCTTGTGGCTTTTTATCTCCGTTACATGGTTATCACTGGATTCTAGTATAAAAAATATTTTTTTCAAAAAAAAGGAAAATTGTTTTTACATTCAGGACCTAAAATCAAAAATAAAATATCTTGATATCCACAAAATAAAAATCGATGACTATATTAAGAAACTTGCTGACAAAGAAATTATTTGTCTGGGTTTTTCATTCAGCAATAATTTTTTTGAATACAGTTATGATAATGGCATTTTTTTTGAAAGAGTGTTCTTTGAAGATAAAGAAAAAATGGAAGAACTCCAAAACTCTGATTTAGCAGATGAAAGAATAAAAAACGTGTACAGAAAAATGGTATTCCGAAAATAAATTTGGTTATGTTGATTTATTTTATATTTTCCCATAGAATTAAAACATGAAAAAATTAGCAACAGTATTGTCCGTAGCAATAAGTATCATTCTTTTATTTATTCCTGTCACATCTCTTTTTTTACTTGCCATACTTGGAAATTTAAAAACAAGTTTTTTGATTCCTGTAGCAGCTATCGTGCTTATAGTTTTAATCGGATTCGTTGCCTTCAGCATTAGCAATAAAAAATTTTTCAAAAAATCTATTATCTCTTTGGGGACATTGATTTTAGTTTCGCTTGGAATTATTTTTTTCGAGATGTTTTATAAATTCAATTACATACCTTCCATCACCTTTAATCAACACACCAGCTATTATGGAAAATATATTCCCTTCAGCGATAATAATAATCTAACAAATTTAGATGAAGAAGCTTCTCTAAAATTCTCAAAAGATGATTCCCTCCCGATTGTAGATGGAGCGACAGCTTTATTCCCAATCTACGGCTCCTTTGTCCAGACAGTCTATCCACAAATTGAGGATATAGAAAAATATATTAAATTCAGCACAACCATCGGTGCATATGAAAATTTAATCAAAGGCGAAAGTGATATAATTTTTGTAGCTCAACCGTCAAGTCAGCAAATCGAGATGGCGAAAGCTGCTGGTGTTGAATTGAATCTTTATCCAATTGGATATGAGGCATTTATTTTTGTAGTCAACAGCAAAAATCCAGTTTCTGATTTGACACTTCAACAGGTAAAAGATATTTACACAGGACGAACTACAAATTGGAAAGAACTTGGTGGAAAGAATCTAATCATAAGACCGTTCCAGCGGGATGCAAACAGTGGAAGCCAGACAGCCTTTTTGAAAGTTATGGGAGATGAACCAAATTTACTTCCAGCAGAAACTCACGAAGTTCAAGGAATGGATGGATTAATCAACGTAGTGTCCGATTATGAAAACCACAAAAACGCCATTGGATATTCCTTTAGATATTTTGTCCAAAACATGAACAAGGATATTGATATAAAAGTTTTATCCTTGAACGGAGTTGCACCAACAAAAGAAACAATTCGCAACAAGACATATCCAATCACCGACAATTTTTATGCCATAACAGTTGACGGCAGAGAAACTCCAGAGACAAAAGAATTTATCAACTGGATTATCTCTGAGCAAGGACAAAAATTGATTGAAGATGTTGGATATGTTTCGCTTCAATAATTTAGGGAGTCTCTGAAAAGTAATTTTTAGAGATGCCCTTTAATCAACCAGGCTCAACTCTTTTAAGGCCTGAATAAATCTTTCCTGATTCAGCGGTTCCACTTCCATGATATTTCCATCTGGAAGAAGCTGCAAATCAGGAATCCATTTATCTGTGGAAACATTTTTCTGACTTCGACCTTGGAAAATCAATTTCGAGCCAATCGTATCAAAAGAAATGTCGCTTTTTATTTCCAGCAATTTTTCGTAAATAAAATTTACAGTATGAATTTCCCCTGCCATGATTCCAAGACGCGAATTGTAGTATTCACTATCAGCAAAAATCTGGTCCAATTCATCAGCTGAAAAATAAACATCAGGGCAACATTTTAACAACATGGATTTCCAATTCTTATAAAGGGTCGAATTTTTTATAAGAACATTTTTTGATTTTTCAAATTGCTGATTAAAATCAAATGCGTTTTTCGACAAAATACTTGAATCCACATCTCTACCGGCACTTATTTTTTCATAACACTCTTTTCCACAAACGTAGGCCAAAAACCTAAAACCAAATCTCGGATAACTTGCACAAGGATAAGACAATTTTACATTCTTCATCATATTTACTTTAGTCATCCAGGTTCCCGCAACTATACTCATTTTTCCCTCCCAATTAAGTTTTCCAAACATCACATTTTTGCTTGACAATTTAATTTAAGGAGAAAATAAAAAAATGACAAATGCGCAGTGCAGGATTTATTTACTAGGAAGAATGACAAGTTTTAAATTCATTACATTTATTATGGTAAGACAGAAAACCTGCCTAAAAATCTCGTAATTAATTATCAAAAGTTTTCAGGCTTCCTTTTTGAAAAATCCATTCCGGAGTTCTTAAAATATCATCCGTCACATAATACCAGGGACTAATTCTGTCATAACTTTTTAAAATATGAAATTCCTGAGACGGCATAAAACTTTGTCCCAGCAGCATTATTTTTTCACCAGTCCTTTTATTTTCAGCTACATCCAAAACTAAAACCACATGACCAGGAGTTCCTCCAAAAATAAAAAAATCACCTGGTTTTATTTCCGAAATATTTTTTACTTTTGATTCTTGTGACAAAGAATACGTTCCAGCATAGACATAAACAGTTTTCAAATACTCATCAAAAATATCTCTGTCATATCCTTTTTTATAACCAGACTTCCAGCTCACATTATTGCCAGACACAATGAGCCGCTCCCCTTGCGCATATTTTGAAAAAGGAACAAGCATTCCATTAGTTATATGGAATTCAATTTCCGAATATCTTTTTTCTTTGTACAAATATTCAGCCCGCAATTTTATAATAGCATCGGCACACTGAATCAAATCCTGTTTTAAAAGAGGCATATCAAAAACCGACGCATGAACTTTATTTGCCTTTTCTTTTCCATTGTATAAAAGTA
This sequence comes from Treponema sp., assembly GCA_045643225.1. Taxonomy (GTDB): domain Bacteria; phylum Spirochaetota; class Spirochaetia; order Treponematales; family Treponemataceae; genus Treponema_D. The sequence continues at coordinate 11,572 of JAZUKJ010000090.1, forward strand.
CCGGTGAATTAAATGGTTTTAATTTATAAGTTCTCAAAAACTCACCAAAAGAATTTTCAGCACACCTTGCTCGTTCAAAACCGGTTGGTGGCAAAAACCTTTCTTTTGCATTTTTTCCATCAACATTTATTTTTTGACAAAAAGCAAAAACTGAACAACCAATTAAAATCAGTGAGAAAATTATTTTTTTCATTTTACTTTACTCCAATATGCTAAGGTCACTCATAACTTGTTCAGAATAATTCTGAGTTTGCTTTTTATAATTGAACTTGCCGCTCGGTTTATCATTGTCAGGAATTATTGCAGAAATACAAGTGTCATCCCATTTGTCGCCTTTATAAACATTTTTTATTACAAGAGTTACATTTTTTGTCGGCTTTTCAAAATAAATATTCTGGAACATCACCACATCATCAAGTTCAACTTCATATTCAACTTTATTATCCAAATCTTTTACAACGAAAGTTTTTACTCTGGAATTATTTTTATATAAACTCAAATTAGAAATTGAAACATATCCATTTAAAACCATTAACGAAGAAAAAGCTTCTTTGGTTGAAATTGAAATTTTTTCTCCAATTCCGTAACCAGATTTTCCTTCGACATAAGGTATTTGTTCATAATTCCATGTTGGAAAACCTTCACGACAGTCTTTTGGAAACAAAGCAGTCCCCAAATTACTTGCAGCAAAAACTATTTTCTCTTTTTTTGTGTTTTCAGTTAGAACGGAACTTGCTTTATAAATGGCTCCATATTTTGAATTGTAATATGCATTATTGCTTTTGTAATAATCAACATGTTCCAGATTCGCTGATGTGGAATCATTTTTATCAAAGAAAAAAGTAAAATCATCGTTTTTAAAAATCACTATATATTCGGGACATTTCCTTCTGTCTATGTAATAGTAATCTTTGTTCTTAAAATAAAAATATCCATCGTCATTCAAATAAAAATCTTCAGATGGAATCCTGTTGATTTTAAGTGGACGAGTTTCACGATCCAAAATACCTTCATATTCGGGAGTAACGTATAGAGAACTACCGGTTATGCAATCAAGAGGAATGGAATAATACTTGTCCTTGTTCCAATCATCAGAAAAGCAAAAAAACTGTGCCAAACACAAAGTAAAAATAAACAAACAACTTTTTTTCATAAACTCCCCCCAAAAAAGTTTAAAAAATTTAGACCTTTTCAGTCATCAAAGTTTATTTTATTCCCAATTTAAAAATATGACAATGAATGAATCCCGGTACAAGCATCGAGTATGCACAACACCGACACAAATCAAACATCCAGGCCATTCCATGAAGCTCTCCGTTTACCCACTCTTTCATAAATCTTCTATTTATTGTATACTTTTGTACCAAATAGACTTTCAGAAAAATCTTTTTGTGTAAGGGATGAAAATATGAATAAAATCATTGAAAAGCGACAGTTGTCCGAGAATGTCTTCTACATTAAGTTTGAAGCTCCGGATATTGCAAAAAATCGCAAGGCTGGACAGTTTTTGATTGTTCAGGTGGACCAGGATTTGTCAGAGCGTATTCCATTGACCATTGCTGATGCCAATGCCGAGGAAGGTTGGGTTGCTATTGCGTTCCAGCCAGTTGGTGCTTCGACCTACAAACTTTCAAAGTTGAATGTGGGTGATTATCTTGGTGGTGTTTTGGGACCTTTGGGAACTCCAAGCGTCATTGAAAAATACGACAGACCTGTTGTTTGTGTTGGCGGTGGATTTGGTACAGCTCCACTTTATCCAATTGTCCAGGCTTTGAAGGCAGCCGGAAACAAGGTTATTTTGATTGAAGGTGCCCGCACAAAAGATTTGTTGATTTTTGTTGATGAAATGAAGGCTGTTTGTGACGAGGTTATCATCTGTACAGACGACGGTTCCGAGGGAGAAAAGTGTGTTACAACAGTTCCTCTTGAAAGAATGTGCCAGAGTGATGTTCCACCGGCTGAGGTTATTGCCATTGGACCACCAATTATGATGAAGTTCTGTGCAGCAACAACAAAGAAGTACAACATTAAGACAACAGTTTCTCTGAACACAATTATGATTGACGGAACCGGTATGTGCGGTGGATGTCGCGTAAGTGTTGGCGGACAGACAAAGTTCGTTTGTGTTGATGGACCAGACTTTGATGCACACCAGGTTGACTGGGACAATATGATGATGCGTATGAAATCATTCAAGCCACAGGAAACAGAAGCCTTCCACAAGTGCAAGATGGAAGCCGAAGCCGCTAAATTGGAGAAATAAAAATGGCAGAACATATTTCACAGGAAAAATTGACAGAAATCGCTAATGCAGAATATGCAAAGCTTCAGGAAAAACTTGCCGCAGCTCCTTTGACAAACAAGGACAGAATGGCTATCCCACAGATGGAAATGCCAAGCGGTGAACCAAAAGTTCGTGCACGCCAGATGACAGAAGTTGCACTGGGATACACAAAGGAACAGGCAATTGTTGAAGCCAACCGTTGTCTCCAGTGCAAAAACCAGCCATGTGTTTCAGGATGTCCGGTTAATGTCCGCATTCCAGAATTCATCGCCGAAGTTGCAAAGGGTGAGTTCAAGGCCGCCGCTGATATTATCAAGACAACAAACCTTCTTCCTGCAATCTGTGGTCGTGTTTGTCCTCAGGAAAAGCAGTGCCAGGGTCAGTGTACAGTTGGAAAAGTCTACAAGGATGCAACCAAGTCTGTAAGCATTGGTCGTTTGGAGCGCTTTGTTGCTGATTACGAAAGAAACAACAATCTTACAACCAATCCAGAAATCGCACCATCAACAGGAAAGAAAGTTGCCATCGTTGGTTCAGGTCCTGCAGGTTTGACAGTCGCCGCTGATTGTCGCAAGGCCGGTCACGATGTAACTGTTTTTGAAGCATTCCACAAAGCTGGTGGTGTTACAGTTTACGGTATCCCAGAGTTCCGTCTTCCAAAGGCAATCGTTCAGAAGGAAGTTGAAAATCTGGAAAAAATGGGCGTTAAGTTTGAATACAACTATTTGGTTGGACGCACTTCAACAATTCAGCAGTTCTTCACAGAAAAGGGATTTGATGCCGCATTCGTAGGAACTGGCGCTGGACTTCCAAAGTTCTTCGGAATCCCTGGTGAAAATTACATCGGTGTTTTCTCTGCCAACGAATATTTGACACGCGCCAACTTGATGAAGGCTTACAAAAAGGGTGAAGCCGACACTCCATATTACGAAGCAAAAACTGTTGTAGTTTGTGGTGGTGGAAACGTTGCAATGGACGCAGCCCGTATGGCTCTCCGTCTTGGTGCAGAAAAAGTTTACATCGTTTACCGCAGAACCAGAGCAGAAATGCCAGCCCGTGGTGAAGAAATTGAGCACGCAGAGGAAGAGGGAGTCGAGTTTAAGTTCCTTGAAAACCCAGTTGAAATCCTCGGTAACGAAGAAGGTCGCGTAACTGGTGTCAAGGCATTGAGCTATGAACTTGGTGAACCAGATGCTTCAGGTCGTAGAAGACCAGTTGAAATCAAGGGAAGTGAGCATGAGATTCCTTGTGACGCAGTAATCGTTGCACTTGGAAACAACTCAAACCCATTGATTCCAGCCACAACTCCAGAAATCAACACAGACCCACACGGTCACATCACTGTTGATGAAAAACAGGCAACCAGCATGACAAAGGTTTGGGCCGGTGGAGACATCGTTCTTGGCGCCGCAACTGTTATCCTTGCTATGGGTGAAGGACGCAAAGCAGCCGCAAGCATCAACGAATATCTGGCAAAATAAACTTACTTAAACTATATTAATCCAGTCTGATTTTTCGGACTGGATTTTTTTATAAACCAAAAAGAGGAACAAATGAAAAAGTTTTTATCCACATTAATTTTAGCAGCGGTCTTTACAAGTTTCGCGATTGCAGAAACTTTGGCCCCAAGATTTAAGATTGCAGAATCAGAAGAAGAATTTGACATAACCTGTTACCAGACTTCTGATATGAAAGTCGGAAAGGCAAAGAAAAATCAAGAGCTTCCAACAAAATATCTTTTTACCTTGAAAAGTGGAAAAATCAGTGGCGAAATCAGATACACATTGTTCACAGATTTGGGTGGTTCAGATGATGATTTAGCCTCACAGATTCTATCAACAGTTGTGACAACAGCTTCAAATATCAGCGGACAGGATATTGATGCCGATGAAATTTTGGAAATAGATTCAAATGCTGTTGCCCAAGTTTTCAACGCCGACTTGGGATTGACCTTTACAGTTATGAATCCAAAATCATCTTATGCAAAAGGATTTAAATATATGACCCTTGAATATTTTTACAAACATGACCAGGGTTTGGTTTTGAGAGTTTTCCTTTACAATGATTTGGCATTTGCTGGAATCATCAGAGATGACCTCATAAATGACAACAGTCTTATGATAAGAAATTATGCAACATTTGTCTTTATGGAAAAATAAAAATAATTATTAGGGCGAATGTCGAGTTTTCAAATTCAATAAATCATTATGGTAAAAATAACTGCACTTTCGCCGAAAACCTGCCAAAAATATTGCGAGTGCAACAAGTTGCAAGCAATTTTTTTTCAGAACTTCGGCTACGTTCCGTTTATTTTTACCACTCTTGTATAAATTATAAAAACTCGAAATTGGACCTATTAAATATTTAGCCAGTTGATTCGTGCCGATAGGGTACATCCCCAGACGCTTGCGGAGAGATTCAGTCATTTTAGGGACCAAAATACTCTCTAATTTTAACTGGCTTTTTTGGAGGATTTTATGAATTTATTACAAAGTATAGCTTTGGGAGCTTTGCAGGGAATTGCTGAGTTTTTACCAATTTCATCATCAGGCCATTTGACGATTGCGCAGAAACTTTTTAACTTGGAAGAAGTCCCTCTTTTGTTTGACGTATTATTACATCTGGCAACTTTGTTAGTTGTTGTAATTTTTTTCCGCAAAAAGATTTGGGAACTCTTGAAAGCATTTGGAAGGTTGGTAAGCAGACGTCCTGCGCCGGTAAAATCAAAGGACGCATCCGGAAACATTGTAGAACTTTCTACCGAGACAGCTTTAGCAGCGGAACAGAATCGACGCAGATATATTTTAGCAATTATCATAACAACAGTAATAACCGGAGCACTGGGAATTGTTTCCGAAAAAATGATTGGTGACTTGCCAATCAAGTTTGTTTTCTACGGTTTCCTGATTACTTCATTCCTGTTAGTCCTTTCTGCAATTCTTGAAAAAAAGACAAAAGCAAAAACTGCAATCGATTCTACATCAGCTATAAAAAATGCACCAAACTGGATGCAAAGTATCATAATCGGTCTTGCCCAGGGAGTTGGAACTTTACCAGGAATATCCAGAAGCGGCTCAACAATTGCCGGCGCATTGTTTAGCGGAGTTTCAAGAAATGTTGCAGGTGAATACTCTTTTATTGCTTCAATTCCAGCAATCTTAGGTGCATTCCTCTTGGAAGTCAAAGATTTAGGTGAAGTTACATCAACAGTTGGATTGGTTCCACTGATTGCAGGATGTCTAACCGCTTTCGTCACAGGTTACGCAGCATTATTCTTATTGATGAAGATTATCAAAAAAGGAAAGCTTGAATGGTTTGCCTGTTATCTCATTCCGGCAGCAATCTTGGGTCTGATATTCATTCACTAATATATACCAGACTGTAACTTTTCTTTATTTAATTTTTTTTATATAAAGCAGGATAATAACTTTCCAAACGGAAGGCTTATTATCTTGCTTTAGATTTTTAATCAATGGTTTCAAGTTTCTATGGGAGGATTTTATATGAAACTGAAAAAAGTATTGCCAGCAATTTTTATTACTTCTATCTTTTTGTTTTCTCCGGTTTATGCCGCTGATAAGGCAGAGAAAAAAAGTTCCGACGATGGAATTATAGAAAATTTGAAAAATACCATAGGAGCAGTAAAAGACAAAGCTGTTGAAGTTGGAACCGCTATAGGAGAAAAAGCTACAGAAATAGGCTCAGCCATTGGAGATAAAGTTCATGCCATTGGTGAAAGCATTAGTGATGCTGTAACATCGACAACCTCCAAAAGATGTGTAGGAACATGGCTTTTTTCCAACGGAAAGTATTCCACTCAAATCGTTTGTGAAGAAAACGGAAACATGACCATTACACAAGATAATTTTTCCGGAAACAATGTATATTCAGGAACCTATACTGCAACAACAAATAAAATTACTTTCAATGTAACAAAAAAGAGTTCAAGAGTTCTTTTTGTGACAACAAGTAAAAACATGGAAGAAACCTGGAGCATTAACTACGCACTTACGAGCACGCCGGAACTAAAAGTTTCCAGTGACGACATTCCAAATGATGCCAATGGTTATGATTTTTCCACGACGACAATTTTTAAATCTGGAAAATAACAAAAAAAGCGAAGTCACTTCTTTTGACTTCGCTTTTTTTTATATTATTTTTTTCCAAGCATGTGGAATTGCGATACCGGAGAGGAATAAACAATTCCGCTTCCAGGCTGCGACAAACATTCCAGTTCCATAATTGATTTCATCACCGCTTCCTTTTTATCATGTTCCACAACTATCAAAAGCATATCCTTTTCGGGAACAATCTGAACACCGAAGAAACTTGCGTCATCCTCTTTTGCCGTACCCCTTGCTTTAATAACAGTTCCACCACCGGCACCAGCTTTTCTTGCTGCAGCCATGGCATCATCAGCATAACCACTATTCAATATAACTGTTATTAAATCATGAGAGTTATTTTCATTCATCGTCTTATCTCCTTCCTTGTCAATTATTTTTCCACCACGAACTAAAGAATCAACATTGGATTCAAAAATACATCCTAGATGTTTTTTTTCTGTTTTTGTTGTTTCAATTATTGCAGAAATTATTTCATTTTTCTTTTCAACCGATGAAACAATATAAACGATATCCTTTTTTGTATCGATTCCAAGCAACGCGGCTATTGAACTTGGACTAATTCCTCTTCCAGTTAGAATCGTTCCTCCGAAACTTCCAGCATCAACTGCGGATTTTACAATCATGTTTCCTTTTCCACTAGAAACAATTGTTGTTAAAAGTACATATCCGTTCATATTTCCTCCAGCGCAGTCTGATTATTCTTTTTCTTTGTTTTTATTTTATAAATGATTCCCAATATTTGAATTGCAATTAATGGAGTCATTGCTACCAGTGCGATTACCCCAAAAGCATCCCTCACGGAGTTTCCGCCACACGCAATCGAGGTTCCAAGTGCAAATGACAATATAAATGTACTGGTCATCGGTCCACTGGCAACTCCTCCCGAATCAAATGCAATTCCTGTAAAAAGTGGCGGACAAAAAAATGTCAGAACCAATGCAAGGACATATCCTGGAACAAGTATATACCATAAACTGAATCTAAACATTATCCGGAGCATGCTTAATCCAATTGAAATTGCAACACCGGCAGATAAAGCAACCAACAAAACTTTTCGACGAATATTTCCTGCAGAAGCCAATTCGACCTGTTCGGTCAAAACCCAAACGGCCGGTTCAGCGGAAACCACTACAGCTCCAAAAATCAATCCGATTATCACTAAAAATATTTTCCATCCAATACCCAAAGTCGATGCTTTTGTACCTAAAATACTACCAAGCGTTTCACCTGCAGACAAGAACCCGCCATTTACACCGGACAGGAACAGCACCAAACCAATAAAGCTGTATACAAAACCAATTACAATTCTTGAAACCTGACCACGAGGCATTTTTAATAAGAATAGCTGAAACACAACAAACATTGCAATCAGCGGAAGAAGAGCAAGACTTACTTCTTTTAATATAGACGGAAACTGTTCGGCAAAAATACCTAATCCATAAAATTTTTGAGACAAATCTTCCAGCAAAATATTGGATTCCATATTAACATCTATTGCTTCAGCAACAACTGCACCATTATATGATTTCAGACTGCTCAGTAATCCATAACAACAAACCGCCACAATCGGACCAATAGAGGCAATACCCGTTAAGCCGAAGGAACTGTCAGAATTGCTATCTGTTTTTTTAGTTGAACGAACAGCAGAAACACCCATTCCAAGAGCCATGATAAAGGGAACAGTCATGGGTCCTGTAGTAGCACCTCCGGCATCAAAGGCAACCCCCTGATAATTATCGGGTGACAAAAATGCCAATACAAATAAAATTATATAGAAAATAATCAGAACCCATTTTAATTTCCAATTGAGTATTGTTCGCAAAAGTCCTATCGTTACAAAAAGACCAACCCCAATTGCAATCATAACGACAAGGCCCCATTTATTAATGTCCGATGCAACATTTTTTATTTGATCTGCCAAAACCTGGACATCCGGTTCAGCAATCGTAACCATAAACCCAATAACAAATGCAGAAGACAACAAAATGAACAGATTCTTTTTCGACGTCAGGGCGGCTCCACATTTTTCACCGAACGGAAGGATTCCAATATCCACGCCCCATGTAAAAATTGTTAATCCTAAAATCAGTAAAACTCCGCCAATCAGAAACCGTAAAATTGTTATTTTACCCAAAGGTGCAACCGTTAGTCCAAGTACCAGAACAATGCCCATAATTGGCAGAACCGACGTAAGCGTTTCTTTTAACTTTTGAAAAATATTCATAAAAGAATCCCTCCCCAAAGTGTATGGGAATGTGTAGTTAATATTTTAAAATAATTATTTTATTTTTTATGGGAACCTTCAAAAATTGCAATTTTAGAGACGCCCTTATATTAATTTACATAAACCTTATGAAATATTCAAATTCTTTTTTTTATTTTATATACTGGAACAAGAATTAACCGAGTGTGAGGAATAAAATGAAATTCTTAGTCAAGAAACTTTCAATATTTTTTGTGCTGTCCCTTTTGTTTATAACAAATATCATAGCACAGAACAATCTCGTCAAAAAATTATACTTCACTCAGCAAGATAAACAGATTCCATATAACCAAAGCATAACTTTACAGAACGTGCCGTTTGAAATTCATTTTAAAAATATCAGCAAGGATGCGTACATTTCAATTTTCGTCACTACTGACTTTGATTATGAGTACGAAACTCCAACTGCTAATAAAAGCATTGATGTCAATGAAACAATTATGTTCAATCCAGGGACATACCTTATAAAAGGAAAGTTTAATGAAAAAAAGGGACATGACCTGACAGTGGTAGATTCATATGGTTTCAATGGATTCCAATATAGCGAAAGAATTAACCGTAATTCAGAAGCAATAATTCCTGTAACTTCAATTTCAGACAAATCAGGACTTTTTAATGGAACAGCGGATTTTTATTTTTTTGTTGATTACAACAACAATAACGTTATAGAAGAAAATGAATTTACAAAAATCAAAATCAATATCAGTGGAGATGGAAACTTATTCAGCAATCAAAAGGCATACATTTCTACAGTCGGTTACAAAGTTGAAAACATGCGCTCACTTCCAAAAGATAACGATTACCATGTCTATGTAATTGAAAGTTTTTTAGGGGCGCTAAAATTTATAGCAGAAGTTACAAGTGACGCTTCGAATCTGGCATACTTTATGGAAAACAGCGGAAGCCAACTTAAGGATGCCAGATTTTATATTGTCCATTCCCCAGTCACAAACACCATTCTGTTACAACAACCGTATGTCATTTCGGGCTCAAAGAATTTAATTTTCGAAGTTCGCGAAACAGATACTCCAGACGAATCAGAAAATTCTTATTATATTTCCGCCCGAAATTATTGGGTATACAAAAACAAAGACAGATTTACAATTTACATAAAAACAGATGCAGGTTTGATTAAACCTACTGTCCATTATTTTAATTAAATTTTGCGCAGGTTCCAGCGGGATATAAAATTGTTTTGGTGTAATTGTATTTTTCATCCAAAGCAAAAATATCCACTGGAAGTTTTCCATTTGCCTTTGCCGCACCAAAAATTGATGCAATGGAAACCGGAATATTTGGACCGTAGCCAACATTTTTTTTGGCATCCTCGCCAGGAATAATTTTCATTTCTTGTGATCCATAAATTGCAAGAATCGCATCAGCATCAGAATAGGCTGCAATATCATACGGCAAATCTGCAGAAATCAGCACAACCTTTTTCCCAAGCCGATGTTGATTTTCTATCACTTTTCTTACAAAGGCAAAACGACTGTTTCCATCATTGAATTGCCTGAACTGGGATGGTTCAGAAAGCTCTGAAATAATTACAACAACATCCAACTTTGAAAGCAGTCGGGAAACAGAATCAAATGATTTTCCGGAATAATTTATCAAACTTACATCCGAACCGAATGCTGTTTTCTGCTTTACATAATCCAATCCATATTTTATTGAAGTATATTCGGAAGAATATGGATACAATATCCCGACACTGTTTTCATTCACAGAAAGGGGGAGCAATTTTTTTTCATTTTTTACTACGGTTATTCCATTCTCTGTTATGGCCCATTCCTTTTTATGATTATCAAGGGAACTTACAAAAGTTTCTGCGTTATTTATTCTATTTTCCAAATCCCCGGTCCAATCAAGGATTCCATATTTATATTTCAAGCGCAATATTCTAAAAACAGATTCGTTGATTGTTTCTTCTGATATTTCACCTACCCTTACCAATTCAGCAATAGATGATATCATTTGTCCAGACTTTCTAACTTCTTCCGGCGAACTTAAATCGCAGGCCATTAACAATATATCAACCCCTGCATTGATTGCCAATTTGACTGAATCCATTTTTCTAAAATGCGTCGTAATAGCATTCATATCCATTGCATCAGTAATGACGACTCCGTCAAATTTTAGTTGTTCCCTTAAGACCCCTGTAATTATTTTTTTTGATAAAGTTGCAGGCAAATAAACTTTCGTTCCATTTGAAATCGATTTGTATGTTTCTGATTCCAAATCTGGAAACTGAATATGCGCAGTCATAATCATATCTGCACCAGATTTTATCCCTGCTTCAAATGGAACCAATTCCGTTCCTTTTAATTCATCAAATGATTTTTCTATCAAAGGCAATCCATAATGACTGTCCGTGACAGTATCCCCGTGGCCTGGAAAGTGTTTTAATGCAGACACAACATTAGACTGAAAATACCCCTTTATTGAACCGCCAACCATTTTTCCAACAAGCTCCGGTTTACTGGCAAATGAGCGCAGTCCAATTATTGGATTAGCCGGATTAGAGTTTACATCCGCGCAGGGTGCAAAATTGACATTAAATCCAATTGCATTCAGTTCGGAACCGACCAAAGCTGCATATTGTCTACTGTACTCCGGATTTCCAGTTGCACCAACAAGCATATTTCCCGGCATCCGGCATGCATTATTCAATCGGACAATCGCGCCACCCTCCTGATCAATACCAAGGAACAAAGGAATTTTTGATATAGAATTTTCGCTGATGGCTGCAGTCTGAATGTCATTTATAAATGTCATTGTCTGTGCAGTATTCACAATATTTGATTTAAAAAAAATGACACCACCAAAACCATATTTTTCTATTGCAGATTTTATTGATGGAGTGATTTTCGTTATGGAACCCTTATAAATAGAAGGCATTAACATTTGTCCTATTTTTTGTTCCAATGACATTTGATTTACTTTTGCCCAAACATATTCATTTATTTTCTTTTCATTTTTTCTTAGTCCATCCATTTGGGACAAATCATTATTTAAATTCGATTGCGACACAGATTTTACTGAAGTACATTGAATTGAACTCCAGCTTAAGAGAAAAACAAATAAAGATATCAGCAAATTATAATTTCTATTTTTCATTTAGCATTTCCCGAAATCCACAATGAATGACAATTGAAATTATTGAAATTTAATAATCCTCATTATTATTTCAACCCTTTGTAATATGCTTCCAACTGAGGGCAGGCCAAAACAAAAACTGTGTCCATCATAGGATCAAACTGGGTTCCCATATTCGCCATCATGACCGTATATGCCTGCTTAAAGTTCATAGGTTCTTTATAGCACCTTTCACTAACCAGTGCGTCATAAACATCCGCAACAGCCATGATTCTCGCCTCCAATGGAATCGCCTCACCAGATAGACCTTCCGGATATCCTTTTCCATCCCAACGTTCGTGATGATATCTAGCAATATTATAAGCCACGGAAATAAAATGAGATTCTTCAACATCTTTCAAAATTGCATGAACTATTTCTCCGCTCTTTACAGGATGAGTTCGCATGACAGCAAATTCTTCATCAGTCAGGCGTGCCGGTTTATTTAAAATTGAATTATCGATGGAAATTTTTCCAAGATCATGCATTGGAGCTGCCCTGATAATATCATCCGCAAGAATACAATTTATTGAACCGATTCCATTTTCCGTCATAACATCTATCAGGATGTTGATTATGTCGCTGGTACGTTTGACATGGCTTCCTGTATTTTTGTCTCTGCTTTCAATCATATCTGCCAAGCCAAGAACAACTTTGGACTGAATCGCCCGGATATTTTCTGTTTGAGATTTTATAGCCTTGTTTAAAGTTTCATTGTAATTGTTCACAAACTCAAGATAATGCCTGTTCTCTGTATCATCTGATATTTCGAACAAAAATCCTTTTGTAGATTCTTTTCGATTTTCATAAAAATATGTAACACTGCATTTATAAATTCTATCTCCGATTTTTATAAAGTCGTAATCCGGATTTCCACTTTCAAAGCCTTCAATCATCTTGGAAAAAAAATCCAGGCCGGGAGTTTTCTTCAAATCAATCATCTTATCCAGCTTAATTGTTTTTAGATCAGGAAGTATTGTATATGCCAACTCATTTGCGCAAAGAAATCTTTTTTTCAAATCAAAAGTAACATAACCTCGATAAACGCCCACGTCCTGCATGTTTGCAATAATATCATCAATATTGTGTACATATTTCTGCTCATAAGAAAATACAGCCATCCATGAAGCTATTGCATAAAATATCGGAAGGATTTGATAATTAAAATGTGCAAATATTTCTACAAAGTAGCTGATTGATGTAAAAATCAAAATGATAAAATAATTAAAAACCGATCTGCGGGAACATCGTTCAGGCTGAAAAAAAGCGTAGAGAACTAAATAGAACGAGCCTATAATAATAGGCAGCAAATATAAATAATGTAAAAACTTTAATGGACCGCTTTCAGAAATAAGATATGAACCGTATGGACCAAAATAAAGTTTTAGCGATTTGTAATACAATCCGTTTGTTGAGCAGGTGCACACCAAAACCATATGCATAAATGATGCAAAGTATACAATCTTCTTCAATATGGAAGGGATTTTTATTTTAAATGAATTAATTATGCTAAGAAAAAAAACTGCAGGCAAAAAAGTTCCTTCCAAATATACAAGACAATTTGCCATTATTGCGGCATCCTGAGTTTTTGCCATATTTCGCATTAAATATCCAGCACAAATAAATGGAAGATACAATACCATGGACAAGTAATAGATACCAACATTTTTATAGTTCCGCATTACCATAAAAAATAATGCCGCAATACAAATAATCAAAGTCGCTAAATAAACATAATTGAACGAAAACAACAAATGTATCCCCCAAGAAAGCCAATTTTTAAAACGGACTTTTTATACACATCCACAATACGATGAAGATATCCTTAATAATGAATGTACCCCATCGGCACGAATAAAGTTTGCAATGCAGCCTTACGATAGATAAAAACCACACCATTTATGGAATTTCTGTCTCATAATAAAAATTAAAATTCTGTATAAGACTTTTTTCCAAGCAGTTTTTCAAAATCTTCTGCAGGTACCGCCTCATCATACAAGAACCCTTGTATGATATTACACCTCATACCCATCAGCATGTCGCGTTGTGCAATGGTTTCGACACCTTCACAAATGATTTCCTTTTTCAAATCACAACATGCATGAATTATATTCCGAGCCAACAGGGAATCTTCATTCGCTCCTCCATTGACTCCAATATTTTCAATTATACTTCTATCCAGTTTGACGGCATCCACATTCGGATCCTTTAACAATGTCCATGAAAAACCGCCTGTACCAAAATCATCAATAATTGTGGATATACCGGAAACATGCAGCTGCTCAAAAAATATTTTAAGGCATTCCAAATCTTCTCCAAAGGATTCTGTAATTTCAACCTGGAATAAATCACAACTAATCTTGTACTCCGAAATCACGGACATAACATGATGGACAAAGTTTTTTACATGCAGATGAGTCCTTGAAAAATTAGAGGAGATGGGAACCAAATCCAGTCCCTTTTCTTTCCAACTATTCAAATCCCGGCAGACCTGTTCCATTACGTAAAAATCGAGAGTAGCAATCATGCCATTTTTTTCCAGCGAAGGCAAAAAGGTATCAGGAAGATAAAGTTTTCCATTCCGCTCCCATCGGACAAGAGCTTCTCCTCCGCAAATCGTATTTGATTCGATATCAATTTTTGGCTGATAATAAACTTTGAAATCTTTATTCTTGATTGCATTCATAAACAAATATGCAATCTCTTTTTCTGCATACGTTTTTTCAAGCATGTACTTTTGGAACCAGACAAAATCATCAAAACTGGAATTTCTGGCATACCCTAAAGCTATTGAAGTAAAATTGAAAAAATCACCAATGCTATCTCTGTCTGACAAAGTATATATTCCTGCCCTGGAATATATTTGTAAATTCTGGACCTCCTCATCCATTTCAATCTCAAATACGATATTTTTCAATAACTCTATAAAATCATTAATACGGTGTTTATAAATCAGGACCATAAAATTGTCACCACCCAGGCGACCAATACATTCCCCTTTCACAAGAAATTTTTTTAGGCTTTGGGCATATCTATAAAGGGCTTTGTCACCACCAGCGGTTCCCAGCATCCTGTTTATGTGTTTGAAATTTTTTATATTGATAAACAACGAAGCATACTGATTTAATTTTTTTTTGCGATAAAGATTAATTGATTTAAATGTAAAGGAATCAACCGTAGGAAGTTTGGTGATTATATCCGTGTTGCCTAATTTGATAAGAGAAAAATATGTCAGAACCGCAATAACTGAAATTAATGAAAAAATTAAAATATCAGACCAGCTATAATTTGTGTAATGGACAACGATTTTTACGATACCGATGACTATACAGGCAACCAGCACCAGCAACATGGAGATGTGAAAAACTATAGCTTTTACATTAATTTTAGTCTGTTTCTTCATCTATTATCTCTTGATTCCTCTAGTTATTTTTGACATTTTGCAGCCCCCGAAATTTTATTCCAGCAGGTCTTGTTACTAAGGTACAGTATAATAGATATTAACAATCTCTTCTAGATAGACAAGTTACAAGGAAACACACACAAATCGCATCTTTTAAGATTATTTACAGAGTAAAAAATATTATGAATCAAGATTTTTAGAGATGCCAGACTACTATTTTCCGACACAGAAATTGCTAAAAATATTTTCCAGGATGTCATCGGGAGTAACTTCGCCGGTAACTTCTCCTAAAGAATCAAGACTATCTTCCAAATCCTGGACAACCGCATCCAGAGCGTAACCTTCACTGGCGACCACCAGAGCATGATCAACCCGCTCAAAGGCTTCCTCAACAGATTTTTTTTGACGCTCCGAGCCCAATCCGGATATTGAATCCTGGTGCCCGATTTTTTCCATCAAAACCTTTTTTACAGTCTGAGAAAGACTCCCCATACCGGTTCCTGTTTTTGATGACAGTTCAACTACTGATTTGCACAACTGTTTTTCATCAAAATCGGCAACCAATTTAGCACCAGGTTTATCAGTTTTTGTCCAAACTAAAATTACCGGAATATTCTGTGCTGATATAAATTCTTTATCGTCCGGTTCAAAACCCCTTGTGGAATCGACCAGGTACAAAATCAAATCAGCCTCACCGCTTAAATCTTTTGTCCGCTGAACCCCAGCAGCCTCAATTATGTCGCCAGTTTCTCGAAGCCCCGCAGTATCAAACAACCGGGAAGGAACTCCATCAAAACTTGCCCAAGCTTCCAGATAATCCCTGGTCGTTCCTTCTACGTCACTGACAATAGCACGCTCTTCTTTTAGCAGAGCATTGAACAGACTTGATTTTCCCGCGTTTGTTTTTCCGCAAAGAACTACTCTGGCTCCATCCTGATATAAACGTTCGCTTTTCCAGGAATCAGCTAAGGATTTTAACCGCCCGCGGGCTTCAATTAATTTTTTTGAATCAAAGGAATTGGAAATTGTTTCTTCATCTTCCGGATACTCGACAGCAACTTCAATGGCTGCAATTGTTTCGATGATAAGTTTTTTTACGGAAGTTATTTCTTCAAAGATATTTCCTGCCAGACGACCGGCCGCATGACCTCTCGATGCATCAGTTTTACTATCGATAATCTCTTTTACGGCCTCGGCTTTTGTTAAATCAGCCTTTCCATTGATAAAGCTACGGAAAGTGTATTCCCCTTTTTCTGCCTGGCGGAATCCATTTTTTAAAAGCAAGTCAAGAATTGCGGTAACAACAGCAACTCCACCATGACAAAAGATTTCAACCATGTCTTCGCCGGTAAAAGACTTCGGCCCACGATACACGCCAAGCATGACTTCATCTATTTTACGAGGAACAAGGTTTTCTGATTTTGAATATGTATCCTGATTATTTGTTGAAAAGAAATTGTTTTTATCACCAGAATTTTCTGGCTCGATTATCCAACCATAAACCAAAGTGTTGCCCTGAGCGGACAACAAAGCCTTTGGCCTGGAAAAAACTTTGCTAACCAATTCAATACAATTTTTTCCACTGGTACGGACAATTCCTATTGCCCCCGGCGATAAAGGAGTCGCAATGGCGGCAATAGGTTCCTCGGCGGTGTAGCCTAAATTTGTCATTTAGTTACTCGCCGTCAAAAGATTATTTTTTGCAGAAGCCTTTGAGGAATCTACGGCACCTACAGTTTCATTTGATGGATAAAGGATTGAATCCCATACGCTAATCATCTCAGAAAATCCTTCGGTCGGATCCTTTGGCTGTGACAAAGACAACAAAGACTTGTTTTCATCTTTCACTGCTGCAGGTGAACTGAAAGCCGGCAAACGAGGCTGCAAATCGGACTCATCAGCACGCCAAGGAGACTTCTCTGATGGAGAAGGATCTGGACTAATATCATCGTAGTTTCCACCACTATTGTTCCAGTACATGTATCCTCTGTCTACACCATCACGGACACCAAAGACTTCACGCTTTACATAATTCTTATCGTAGTAAGCCCTATCGTAGCGGACACCCATATAGAATGCCTGCAGCCATGGCCGGACAACAACCTTGTTACGGCCTATTACGGTATTTCTGTAAGTTCCATAGAAATAGATTCTGTATGGTCTTTCCACAACTGGACTTGATTCCAGGAAATTCTGTTCAAAGTGAGATGGATAGAACATTGGACAAATTACATCGACATACTGGGAAAGCATCTCAACATCCTGACCAGTTCTTGCACCACTGCGGTACCAACCGTTTGCACCATAAATATCAATTCCGATAGGACCTTTTACATTTTTACGGGCATAAGCCAGGAATGACATAAGGGCACTTTCCTTATCCATACCGGCATCTCTCCACCTGAACTGTGCGGCACCCATATTGATTCCGTCAGTTGGGAAGCGGATATAGTCAAACTGAACTTCATCAAATCCACGTTCAATCAATTCATTTGCAACCGCAACATTGTATTCCCAAACCTCTTCGCTATATGGGTCAACCCAGTTTTCACCGTAATAGCTTGTAGCTCCTGTAGCCTTATCATAGGATTTAATTCCTACCCAAGGTCTTCCTGTTTGAGAATTCCAGACGGCATATTTTCCATTACCGTAGTCAGCAAGATTTTTATCCTTGAAAACAACAACACGGCCGATCAAATAAACATTGTCTTCCTTGAATTGGGAAACAAATTTATCGATATCCATTTTGTAAGCAGTCACATATCCCTTCTCTTTTAGGAGAGGAGAATTTGGAACAAAGCGTAAAAGTCCTGCATCGTCCTTCATATCAACGACAACAGCATTGAGCTTATTATTTTTAACAATCCTGCGGTACTTTGTAATTCCTGACTGTTCACGAACCTGATAAGCAGAAATATAAACCGCCTTCTTGTCTGTAATTTTGTCATGATAAGGAGATGTAGATGCATCAGGTGTCAGCAGCCACAACTCACTAAGCTGCAAAGGCTGACTTAAATCAGTTGTCTTTGGAGGAACAAAAGCTGCATTCAAAAGACCAGGCGCAATATAGAGCTGCTTTTTCCATGCTGAATAACGGGCAGGCAAATCAGCTTTCTTTCCGTCAGCCATTTTTATACCCTTAATTTCACCAAGGCTTGCAAAATAAAGGCTATCATTTACCTGGCAGAAACCGTCATTTGTTTCAATCGCGGCATTTCCAGAATAAATCAATTCAGCCTTTTTATTTCTCCAATCAAAGTGATAGATTTTTGGGATATAAGTCTGAGAACAGTAAAGGTCAACGTAATAAGAGCCGTCACCATTTCCGCAAAGGACAGGAACAATGTCACCAATTTCATCTGTCTGAGTCATATTGCAGATAGCGGTAAATCCTCTTGAAACATTTGTCCAGGAAGGTTTTGCTGAATCAGCATAGCAATAAGAAAAACCTGAAATTGAATGAGACATGAAAGCAACAAGAGAAGAACCGCTGATTTCACCATTTGAAGCATACGTAGGCATATGGGCAACAGCTACAGTCTTAATACCGGCAGTCGTACTGGTTGAACCAAGGCTAACCCAGGATTTTCCACCATTGCGTGTAATGTAGACACCGTCCTTTGTTGCTGTGACAAGGACATTCTGGTCCATTGGATCAACTCCAAGTCCCTTTAGAAGAGGCACCTGCTTTACCAACTTTTTCTGACCATTGTCATACTCTTTTATGACCAGAACAGGCAAACCTTCATTACATTCAGTAAAATTCTTCAAGTCAACAGAAGAAAGGACTCCCTTGCTTGTGAGGAAATACCACTTTACGCTGGGATTTCCAGACGCATCCTTTGGAGTAGTCCTCAAAATCTTAAGAACCTTTCCGCCTCCCCACAACTCAGTGTAGGAACCGTTTTTTATCTGATAAAGACCAGAGTCTGTTCCTACCAAAAATGGCATAGAAGCTTCGTCGGAGGCTTTCTCAGGTGGATTCTCAGGCAAACGATAAAGCGGTTTTGTCTGAGCAAATGCAAAGAATACAGAAAATAATAAAACCAGTTTTAAAGAAATTTTACGCATAATGATTTATCGGAAAAAAAATTACTCCTTTTAATAATTTAAACAGCAAACAATGATACAATAAAAACAAGGTTTGCTCTATAGTTTTGATTTTTTAATTTTCGTTTAAGCAGAACTTAAACAAGGTTCTTTCGGTACCGTTCAAACTCCTCCCGGTTGCAGGAAATCAGATGATTTTCACTAACCTTCTGCAAGCGTGGTTTTTCCGTTGAATAATCGTGGGCCTGCTTTGGGTCGTAAATAATTCTTTTCCTATTTCTTTCGTAATGAGGATCCGGTTGCGGAATCGCTGACAAAAGGGCCTTCGTATAGGGATGGAGTGGATTGGAAAACAGTTCCTCCGATGGTGCCATTTCCATAATCTGCCCGGAATACATTACAGCAATCCTGTCAGAAAAATACTTAACGACCGAAAGGTCATGGGCAATAAACAAAATAGTCAGGCCCATTTTCTCCCGCAAATCATTCAACAGATTTATTATCTGCGCCTTGATTGAAACATCCAGCGCACTCACCGGTTCATCCGCAATTATCAGTTCCGGTTCCATAATTATAGCCCGGGCAATTCCAATCCTCTGGCGCTGACCCCCGGAAAATTCATGGGGATATCTGTCTGCATATTCCGGAAGAAGCCCCACCTGCTCCAAAGTTTCACAGACTTTTTTTTCTATTAGCGCCTTATTTTTTTCACCACGGATATACAAACCTTCGGAAACAATCTCGCGGACAGTCATTCTGGGGTCCAGCGAAGTCACTGGGTCCTGAAAAATCATCTGTATTTTAGTTTGGCATGGATACTTTTTGTTATCCATTTTTGCTTCTTTAATCAAACCTTTTTGCCGCTCGACCTCTTTTCTAAAATCCTCTTTGGAGATACCTTTCTGCCGATACAATTCCTTAAGTTCGTCAATTTTTTCAATATATTCCAAAAGTCCCGCAGATATACGATGGCCATTAAAATATATGTTTCCACCGGTTATGCTGTTCAATTTTATGATGGACCGGCCCGTTGTAGTTTTTCCACATCCGGATTCACCTACAAGACCAAAGACTTCTCCCTTGTTGATATGAAAAGAAATTCCATCGACTGCATGAAATTTCCCCTTATTAAAATACTGACGGAGATTTTCAACTACCAGCAGAGGTTCTTTATTGCTCATCCCTGACCTCCCGCATTTTAAGTTTCATACGATTTATTCGTTCCTGTACAATTTTTGGAGGCTCCACTTTTGGGGCATCAGGATGCAGAAGCCATGTGGCGGCCTTATGAGATTCACTGATGTCAAACAACGGAGGTTCCTTTTCAAAATCTATTTTAAGAGCGTACTTATTGCGCAATGCAAAAGCATCACCCAAAGGAGGATTCAACATATCCGGAGGAGTCCCTGGAATGGATTCCAATTTTTCTTTTGTCTCCAAATCAGGCATAGAAGAAAGCAGCGCCCATGTGTAAGGATGCGCCGGTGAATAGAAAATATCATCAACCGTCCCTTCTTCAACAATCTTTCCGGCATACATTACAGCAACCCTGTCAGCAATTGCGGCGACGACCCCTAGGTCGTGAGTTATAAAAATTACACTCATCTTGCGTGTGGTCTTGAGTCGATTTATCAGTTCCAATATTTGGGCCTGTATTGTTACATCAAGAGCGGTGGTTGGTTCGTCACAAATCAACAAATCCGGATTCGCCGCTATTGCAATGGCAATAACAATCCTTTGCCTCATTCCGCCGGAAAACTCAAATGGATACTGCTCAAATCTTTTTTCAGGATTGTTAATGCCAACTTCTTCCATAATGTCCAGCGCCTTCCGTCTGGCAATGCTTTTTGTTATATGGAAAACTTTTTGTGCAATAAGACTGGAGATTTTTTCATCATTCGTACCAGAAATCTTATCCGCAAGTTCGGGCACTTTTTTTATAACCGAAAATCTTTCCAGGGAATATCCGTCCGCAGTTTCTAAAGTACAGTTGTTGATTTTTGAAAAATCCAATCCCTTAAACCATTCACTGGATTCTTTTTCAAGCTCATCAACAGCTTTTAGGAAAAACTTTTTTTCATTTCCCGCTAGAGAATTTTTTATTTCCCTGACAGTCTTTTTTAATGCAGCGGCAGATTTTTTTTGACGGCTTTTACCATTTAAAATTGCAGCCTCCGTTAACTGGGGACCGATTTTCACAATTGGATCAAGGGAGGACATAGGATCCTGGAATACCATAGTTATTCGGCTTCCACGGATGGAATTGAAATCCTTTTCATTAAATTTCAACAAATCCTTTCCGTCGTAAATTATTTCTCCGCTTTCAATAATTGCATTGGGAGCTTCCATGCCTAAAATTGCTTTTGCGGAAACAGATTTCCCGGAACCACTTTCCCCAACTATTGCAAGAGTTTCACCTTTTTGGAGAGACAGATTTATGCCCCGGACCGCCTGAACAACACCCCGATTTGTTCTGAACGAGATTCTCAAATCATTTATCTCTAGTTCCGAAGTTGATTTATTGTCAAACATTTTCAGCCCCCCGCAAGGATGGATTAAAAGCATCCCTCAGACCATTTCCAAATTCATTAAAACAAATCAATAGAACAGAAATAAACGCAGCAGGGAAGAACACTGTATGTGGATAGGTAGACAGGGAACTTCTGGCGGCATTCAACATAGTACCAACGGAAGTCATTGTGTTGCTGTCCAAATCAACAATTCCCAAATAGGTCAGCGTCGCTTCGCTAAAAATCACACCAGGGATTGCCAATACTGAAACGGTTATTATAAAACCAATGGCATTTGGAAGGATATGTCTAAAAATCAGTCTTGAATCCTTTGCACCCAATGTTCGGCTGGCATTTACGTAATCCTGTCCTTTGAATCTATAGAACTGCGCGCGAACTGTGGACGAAGTTCCAATCCATCCGTAAAAAATAAAAGCAAAGAACAGAGAAACGATTGGTCCAACTTTTTTTGCCAGATACAATTGGAACAAAGTCATAGTAACCTGGGTCGGCACTTCGTAAAGAATATCCTTGAATCTTTCAAAGATTAAATCAAAAGTTCCCCCGTAGTATCCTTCCAAGGCTCCAATTATTATTCCCAAAATTAAATTTATTGCAGAAACAATAACGCTGAGCATAAGCGACAATCTGGCACCGTGGGCAAGTCTTGTAAAAATATCATAACCAGAGGCATCGGTTCCAAAAAGATAGCTGGCATATTTTCCATTTTGATAATAATACCAGTTGCTATATAAAATCCTGACCTCGTACTGAGTATCATTCATTCGTTTTATAAAATAAGCATTTCCATCTGCGGACAGAGCATCTTTTACATATATGTCCTGGGGATTTCCATTCGCATCTGCAACCATCACACCTTTTTCGTCCGTCAGATACCACGCATTCATATCATTTTTATAAATGGTGCTTTTTATTTTTGACTCATCGATTATTGGATAGAAAAGCTGTATACCGTTTTCCGATTCCCATTTTTTTGCTTCTTCGTATTCATCTCCGGTCAAAAGATATTTTGTCCACCCGACTTTTGCATAAGAATCCAGGTCAATTATATAACGGTTTTGAGGTCTGGCCGCAACTACAACAGATTTTTCTCCATAGTATTTTTTTATTGCCCCAGGGATATTAGAATAATACTGATAGGTCTGAAGATTTACATCAGTTTTTTTACAGCCATCCCAAAAACCGGTTTTTGAAAACAAACTATTCTTGGGGAGCGCATAAGAATAATAGCCATCCTTATCTGTAATCTTATACGGTGAAAGCAGCGGCCCGAATACGGCAAACAGAACCAGAACCATAATTATAAAAAAGCAAATCACGGAGCCGCGGTTTGTTGAAAAACGGATCATTGCGTCCCTAAAATATCCAACGGATTTTGAAGAGATGGTCTTTTCCTTAAAAACCTCTGTCTGATTCGCAAACTGGAATTTATCTTTAGGAATATCAAATTCACTGAATTGACTTTTGTTTTCAAAACTAGAGCTCATTTGTTTTTCCTCCTCCCATTCTGATTCTAGGATCGATAAATCCGTAACTCAAATCAGCAACTATGCCGGCAGTAAGTCCGATTGCAATATAGAACATGCTGATTGCCATAAACACATTGTAATCACGAACGGCTATGGATTGAACATAAGTGCGTCCAATTCCAGGAACAGCAAATATTTGTTCCACAATCATTGAACCACCAAGGATTCCAATAAAATCACCAAGGAAAGATGGCATCAAAGGAACCATAGAATTTCTGAAGGCGTGTCTGACAGTGGCCTGAAATTTGGTCAAACCTTTTGTCCTTGCCAACATCATATATTCGCTGGTAAGACTTTCCGTTAATTCAGAGCGAATGAGTCGCATATTTCCTGCTATTGGGCCAAAGGATAAAGCAAGTACAGGCATTATGGCAGAATGGAACATTGTCCATGAAAAATAATCAGTACCGTCTGCAAAAATCAGTGGACACAAATTTAACTTATATCCAACAAAATACTGCAACAAAAATGCATAAACAAATGAAGGCACAGAAATGAAAAGCATAATAAAAAATTGGATTATATGATCCGGCCAACGATTTTTGTTAACCGCCGCAACAATTCCAAAAAAGATTCCAATTGGCAATGAAAAAATCAATGAAAGGATATTGATATAAATCGTTGGCGGAAGTTTTGCAGATATATAATCGGAAACTGGCTGCAGGAAAGTTCCCATAGACGTACAGAATCCCCAGTCCCACTTAGTGAAAATGTTTTTCAGAAAGATTCCGTACTGAACCATAATCGGTTTGTTGTATCCCCACGCTTCACGCATTTCCCTAAGCGCTTTATCAAATCCACCCATAACCGTTTCAACAGAATTTGGCAACATGCGAATCAGAACAAAAAGCATGGTCATTATGATAAACAAACTAAGAATCAACAGTCCGATTCTCTTTAAAATATATTTGAACATCAGCAATCCTTTGTAAAAAATCCTATTTCAAAACAGGCCCCAGAAAAAATTCCGGAGCCATATAAAATATCAATAAGCCAATTGATTATTATTTTTCTTGCAATAGGTTTCCCAAGCAGCATCATCCATGCTATAGGTCATAAAGCGCAGACCACCAAAACCTACCAAAGGATTTACATAATGGTCCGACCCTTCAATGATACGCTGTGACTCAAGAGCAACGGAATTCAAATAGCGGAACGGAATCATGTTATAAATAAGCAACAAATTCTTTTCCACATTTGCAAGTATTGTGTTCTTTATATCGCTGGAAGAGTTGGAGTATTCTCCCTGGCACACAGCCTTGTACCAGCCGTTATAGGTTTTTGTTATTTTCTGGCCTTCAATTTCAATTGTCACAGTCTCTTTCATTGGATCAAAGCCATATTCATGGACAGCGCTTGGATCACAGTAGCACCAAAGAACTCCATATGGATCAAAGGAAGCGCCGCCCCATGCGGTAATGGCCATATCAACATTTCCCTTTTCCATGTTCTCGTAATAGTTTTCATCCACAGAAGTCTTTATACTGATTTTGCCTTCAAAAGAGGTTCCCTCAGTCGCCTTGTTGATAGACTCCTGCAAGAAGGTTGCGGTTCGCTTAATTGAATCAGATTCTGCGTAAACATGAAAATCAATTTCAACCTTATCGCCATCATTTATATCACCAGCCTTCAAAGCAGCGTCGTATGCAGCCTGGAACAATTGTTTTGCCTGTTCCTTGTCGTAACCGGTTATATCCTCAACAGATTTTGTTCCATAAACCTCGCACAATGCTTTCTTTGCCTGCTCAGTATTGCGGTACAATTCAGAAGTCTCTGGTACAGCTACATATAGATAATTCAGCAATCCAAATCCGACATCAGAGGAAGGTGCAATTGTATCTATATACTTTTGTCTATCCATACAAAGGGACATTGCATGGCGGAAATCAATGTATGAAAGAATAGAGTGATTCACACCAGGTGTTTCCCTTTTCTTCAATGATTCCTTGTCAATATTAATCGTGTATTTATAGGTATATGACTGTGGTGCATCAATTCGATATTCACTGTTGCCATATTTTTCCAGGTCCGTTGCATCAAGAACTGTCTCGTCAATCTTTCCCTGGAGGAACATTGTCAGAATCGTTGAATGCTCGGAAATAAACTGAATATCATAACCTGTGGTCATATACTGATTTTTATGGTTTCCATCTGTCCAGCCATACCAGTTTTCATTTTTCTCAAAGTGAATAGATTTTTCAGGCTGGTATGCAGAAATCTTATATGGACCATATGACTGATATTTTTCCATCGTTGTTCCATAGGAACTTTTAACAAGGTCTCCAGCTTTCTGCTTGTTTGCTTCATACAAATCCTCTTTTAGCAAGGTAATATCAGAAGCATAAACAATCATGAATGGAGTCAGTTTTTTATCCAGAATCAGCGTATATGAATAATCATCATTCTTTATAAAACCGACATCCTTCCATTCTGCATTTTCTTTTCCTTCATAATAGGCAAGGGCATTTGCAATCGGAAGCGAATCTTCACAATACACGGACCCTCGATAATTTTGCATCTCCGGATTTAAAAATTGTTTCAACGAATATTCATAAGTGGATGCATTGATTGGAGTTCCATCTTCCCATTTTGCATAATCAATAAGATTGAACTTCCACGCATATCCTTCAGTCGCATCCGCCGGCACTCCATAAGGTTCCACGCCAGCATATTGTGCAGTCACATCAACAGGAAGCTCCCTAGCCATTTCACAAACAATGTCATAGCCATCTTTTGTTGCATTCATTGCATAGTCATAAAGGGAACTGGTTGTTAATGCAAGAATTGAGTTTTCATCAGACGTGGACCAGTCAGTTGGATTCCAGGTTGATGGAGAAGCACCGGTAGTATGGAAAGTATATTTCCCCTTTCCATCTACTTTTTTTTCACCGCATCCACATAATGCAATTGCAAGAACTGATGCAAAGAACAGAACCTCAATTCTTTTCATTTTAAATATTCCTCCCAAATTGAATATTCAGCACGAGGATTATAAAAATAGTGGATTTTAAAATGTGTTAGATTTTTTCAGCAGAATGTTTTCATAAGATTTTTACTTTTCAACCCCACCTTTTGAAAAATAAATCCACAATGAAAAAGCAGTTCTAATCCCCTTTAAACTGCCATTTTGTAAATTGTAACTAAATTTTTATGGATTGGTCAACGGTGAAAGGCACATTAATGAATGATACCCCATCGGCACAAATCAAAACTGATTTTAAGCACAAAAACTTTTGAGCGGCCACCTTATGGATTCATTTCAAACGATATAATCAACATATATAAAAGCTTCATCCTTATTTCTTTTGGAGTAAATATTTTTTAACAGATTTATAATACGCTCCCGTGGCTGAACAAATTGTCTTTCATGACTTGGACATATATATGAACAGTCCATTTTTTCAAGCACGGAAATTGTCTGCTGCAACAGCTGTGGATTATACAAACGGCGTCCATTTTTTTCAGTGCAATAAGTTCCATCCCCAACGAACGCGTAATCATCGCATTGCAAAATCAGGCATCCTTTTGCATGGGTGGACGGCAAACAAAAAGTCTTAAGCTGTATGGACGATTCCAGGTTCAAGGGAAAATCAACCGACGCTTCAACAACAGTCCCGTCAGTCAGATGTTTTTTTGTGAAACCTCCTACATAAAGCTTGTCAAACTTTATATTAGATATATTCGCTATATGGTCCTGATGGAAATGGGAAATCACTATATTTTTTTTGCCTTCAATCTCATTGATTGTCTCTTCCGCAAGTTTTGAAGCACCCACATCATAAATCCATGTCCCGGATTCACCACGAATAAAAACTACATTCGCCGAAAGCGGGTTTCTGGTGGGAGGAAGATACGAAATATTGTCGGTTATTGATATAAGCTCTGTAGATTCCATTTTTCTGCCCGTCGCAATAAGAGATTCCCTACAATACATTTTTTTAATCGTTCATGTCAAAAGAATTTAGTTTTACTCACCAGAAAGCGCAACAACAGGATCCAATTTTGCAGCCCTGGAAGCAGGACTGAATCCAAAAAATATTCCCACAATCACGGAAAATATAAATGAAATTACACAAGCGTTTACACTTATGACATAGGCCAGGGACCGTACATACTCAACCGCAAAACTAATCCCTATTCCCAAAACTATACCAATAACGCCACCTATTATTGTTATGGCAGCCGACTCAATTAAAAACTGCTGACGGATTGTTGCAGGACTTGCTCCCAAAGCTTTTCTAATTCCTATTTCCTGCTTTCGTTCCGTAACAGTCACAATCATTATATTCATTATCCCTATGCCTCCGACCAATAACGAAATTGCAGCAATAGCGGCCAGCATAACGGACATGGTATTTGTTATTTCACTCATCTGATTAATCATCGTCTGCATTGAACTCACGGAAACAGCCCCTTCGCTACCGGTCAACTGTTCGCAATATTCAGTTACAGAATTAACCAATTCCGTAGTCTTTGATTCAGAGACAGCCTGAATCATAACGGTTGACGCGGCAGGATTTGGAACTATCTTCTTGCTATAGAATCCACGGGTTATATAGCAACCATTTGAACTGTTTTCCATACCGGAGGTCTGCTCTTTTAAGATACCTATCACTTCAAAATTAAATGACACCGAATCAATTACAACTATAACATTTTTACCAAGCCCATCTCCATTTGGAAAAAGTGACGAGGCAATTGCATTACCAAGAATAATTTTTTGATTTCCCATAACATTGTCCGTTACAGAAAAATAGTTTCCAGACTCCAGAACTAAACCATACGTTTGTAAATAATCGGTTTCAACAGCGGCACATGAAGCTGATGCACTTGTATCGCCAAAGGTCAATGTCCCGTTCACAGAATTCTTGTACCATATTTTTTTTATCCCTGATACTTGTCCAAATAATGTTTCCCTGAAAGATTCCGTAAACTGTATTGGAGCAGACGCATTTCTACGGAACATGAATCCTGTATTCATACTAACCATGTCCAAACCGGAAGAACCAAACGTATCCTGAATCTGTTTTGTTGAGCTCTGTCCCATGCTCATAATTACAATGACGGAAGCTACTCCTATAATTATTCCAAGCAGAGATAAAAATGTTCTTGTTTTATTTCTTTTGAAATTCTGCAGCGCATTAATAAAATCCTCAAGCATTGGTTTCCTCCGTAGCGTCATTCAAAAAATCAACTGGTTCCTGAATAACGTCTGATTGAATCAAGCCATCAAAAATTTTTATGCACCTTCTGGAACTAGCCCCAACCCTGGCATCATGAGTAACAATAACAACCGTTGTCCCTGTATTATTTATTTCCCAAAACAGATTCATTACGGCGCGGCTTGTTTTACTATCCAATGCTCCAGTCGGTTCATCCGCAAGAATGATTTTTGGTTTCGTTACAGTTGCCCTCGCTATTGCAACCCGTTGCTTTTGTCCACCAGAAAGTTCATAGGGATGATGATTAATGCGCTCTGAAAGTCCAACTTTTTCTAAAGCAAGTTCCGCCATCTGTTTGCGATCTTTTTTTTCAACCCCGGCATATCGCAAAGGCAGCATGACATTTTCCAGGACCGTCATTGAAGGCAAAAGAAAATATTGCTGAAAAACAAAGCCCACAGTTTTATTCCTCAACACCGCCAGTTCCTTTTCATTCATCAGAGAGGTTTCTTTTCCGTTTATTTTTACAGTTCCTTCGGACGGTCTATCCAGACAGCCAATCATGTTCATGCAGGTAGATTTTCCAGAACCGGAAGGCCCCATGATTGTAACAAACTCTCCTTGCTTTATATCAAAGGAAATGCCCCGTAAAGCAAAGACCTGACTGTCGCCCATTGAATAAACTCGTTTAACATTCTCTAAAGTGATAACTGATTCTGCCATACTTTCCCCTCTTTTCGGCTAATATCGAGGTGGCATTCCAGTACCAGACCGATTTCCGGTTGGCATCCTATTTCCCATGTTGCTGTTCCGCCGCTGCATTCCAGATTTTTCCGCGGAACTTTGAGCCTTGACCTGTTCTCCTCCGGAAAGTCCGCTCACCACCTTTACATATTCTTTGTCATAAGGAGTGACCGTTACATTTTTTTTCTCCCCGCTTTGAGCAAGAACAACAAAGGCCTGGCCGTCTTCTCTACCAATTGCATATCTGGATACAATTACAAATGTTTCATCCGGTGATATTTTTATTTTTCCTGAAAAAGAAAAATTTGGAAGAATCTCAGGAGGGTATTCATCGATTCTTATTTTTGTATTTACAACAGTCGCGCCTCTGCTGGTGACAGTACCAATGGCAGGCCAACCAGTAACCTTACCGGAGACAGATTCCTTGCAGGCAGAAAATTTTAATTCCACCGGCTGGTCAACCTTTAATTTACTTACATCAGTTTCAGCCACCTCAACTTCCGCAGTAAGATAAGAAGTATCAACCAATGTACCAACAGAATCTTTTGCCTCCAGGGAATCACCAACCGCTACATCAATATTGGCTATAATTCCATCAAAAGTTGCCGTTACTTTTCTTTCATTGATTTTTTGTACCAGAGATTCCCGTTGAGTCAACATCAATTGATATTCGCGCCAGGACCCGGTTATTTTTACAGTCTGAGTTTCATAATCATGTTTGGCTAAATTATATTTCTCACTTGAATCATCCATCTGAATAATTACGTCGCCTTTCTTTACAGAATCCCCTTGCTTTACGAAAACCTCAGTGACCGTTCCCGCCGAAAGGGCCTGCAAAGTTTGAGATTTTGCTGCCAAAACGACACCAGAAATATCAATTGCATTTTCATATACTTCAGTCGTTACAGTGTATACGGTATTCTCTGTTTGTTTTTTTGTAATTAACTTGCGCGCAACAACAAGTCCGGAAACCAATACCCCAATCAGAACAATGAGGATAAAAATAATTTTCAAAAATTTTGGAAATTTTTTATTAGAGTTCATTTTATTCTTTCGTGCCATATTTTTTTCCTCACAAATTATTGATTGTTAGATATGTCATTTTCTAATTCATCATCTCTTGCAAAAAGCATAACCGTTTCATCATTGTAGATTATTGCATTCAATTTATTAATAAGCATTTTTATCCTATAGTTTTCTTTGTTCACCTGCGCATTTTTGTATTCCGTCAAACTGATATACCCCTGTTTATAATATCGTGCCATTTCACTTTCTAAAGATGAATACATTTCATACGACTCTTTGCACATTTCCTTTTCCCATTCAATATTTTCCAGAGACGTCTTTTGTGCAACCGCGGACATACCAAAAGCAATCTTTGCATTTTTTATTGCCAAATTCTCTTGCTCACTGTCAAGTTCAACTATCTGCGAATTTGCTTTTGCTATTTTCAATGCATTTGGATCAAACGACAGACCAAGAGTAAAAACAGGAGCAAAAGAATCTGTACCAACCGGCAAATTTGTTCCCGCGCTAACTACGAGCCCTGTTTCATTCCATGAAAAATCAGTTCCCAAATCAACAGTATTTGTTTTTGTTTTTTCATTCTTGAACGTAAATCCCGCATTTGCTTTCAACGATACATTCGACTTTGCCTCGCGCTCCGAATTATTTATATATTGGTTCCACATAGCATTTTCCAGTTCCAAAAAATTTTCCGGGGAAAATGAATCAACAGAAACCGGAGCAACATCAGGAATATCTGATGGTAAAAAATCTAGCGGTGAATTGAAATCATACTTCACTCCACACTCGGCACAAAATATTTTTACCTCTCGCTCCATTGCCCTTCGCTGAACGTCAATTTCAAACTGGTCATTCTTTACATTCATTTGTGCCGTCTTGTATTTTGTGGACGATGCGGCATATCCCTGCGCCCTCAGAACATCTAATGACAATTGGTTGTCATATAAACTTTTTTCAAGAGTTAAAATTTTTGATGCCATTTCAAATATTGATTTTATCTTTTCATAAAATTTTTTTTCAGTTTTTACAAATCCATTTTGCAATGCCCTCTTGGCTTCCAGCACCTTCCTCTCTGACCTTAATACAGTTATTTCCTTATTTTTTCCTTCATTCGATATAATATCTATTTTCATTTTTATTGATGAATTCTCAAAAACATCAGTAGAATCCTTTGCATCAAAAAGTAATTTTGCGGATGTAGAAATTTCCAAATTTTTGGCAGCAGGTATGGCAAAGGTCGCCGAAGGAGTAAATACAACACTCCAGTCATCTCCGGTGGTAAAATTGACAGTACCGCTTGAAAGCTTAAAACTGAATCCATTTGAAATTGCTGTTATCTGATTTTCAAGAATTGTCTTTTTTAATTGGCTGGAAAGATTCTGCAAATCCAAATCATGCGATAAATATCCGGCCAGCAGAGTGTCCAAATATTCCGAGGCACCTGCAGGACTTATCCCAATGAAAAAAATCAGACTACAAATAATAAAAGTTCGTAAACGGTTCATATCTAAAATTATAAATAAATTTGCACTAAAAATGTTATAAGAGTTTGCTTAGAAACGAATACAAAACAAAAAATTATAGGCATCTCTAAAAATAATCTTTAGAATCTCCTCTGTAATTAATTTCCTTACCAAGCTTTATACCTTTAACAATTCTTTTTACCTTGTTAAACTATAGACATGTACATTCCAAAGTCTTACTGCACAAAAGATTTGTTTAACGATATTTTTATAGGACTGATTATCGCTCTGGTTTCAATACCTATCAGCATGGGTTATTCGCAGGTTGCTGGACTTCCTGTAACATTTGGACTTTACGGCTCCTTAATCCCTGTTATACTTTTTGGACTTCTTTCCACCTCACCACGTTTTGTTTTTGGAGTTGACGCAGCTCCTGCCGCTTTAGTTGGGGGAATGCTGGCCTCCATGGGAATTGTATCAGAAGGCACAACGGCCCAACAGATTGTTCCTGTAATAACGTTCCTGGTCGGAATCTGGCTAATTCTTTTCTATTTCATAAAAGCAGGCAAAATATTGAAGTTCATCTCCCAGCCTGTAATGGGTGGATTTATAACAGGAATTGGAATGACAATTATTTTCATGCAGATTCCAAAACTGTTTGGCGGCTCACCAGGAACAGGTGAAATCATTGAACTTATTCCACATATCATCCATGAGGCTACAACCTCATTTCATCCTCTTTCTCTGATTTTAGGACTTGGAACAGTTATTACCATTTTAGTCTGCAGAAGGTTTATTCCTAAAATTCCAATGCAACCTATCTTGATGTTCGCAGGAGCAGCGGCTACCTATTTTTTTCATTTGGAGAAATACGGTATCAAGACTCTGCCAAAAGTCACCGGTGGACTCCCGGATTTTTCAATTCCAAATCTTTTTCTTCTGAAAGGTCATTTCTATGATATTATTCTACCTAGCCTAAGCATTGCCATAGTAATTTTATCCGAAACCTTATTGGCCACAAACAACACGGCCCTAAAACACGAGGACAAAATCAATACCCAACGAGAAATATTGGCCTACTCCATTTGCAATATAGCCTCATCCATAAACGGTTGCTGTCCGGTAAATGGTTCCGTTTCAAGAACAGGGATTGCCGGACAGTTTGGAGTAAAATCACAAATCATGTCCCTTTCGGCCGGTGGATTTATGGTTTTGATTCTCCTCTTCGGAACCGGCTTCATCCAATATCTTCCAATCCCTGTTTTGACTGGCATCATTATTTCCGCCCTGATTGGTACTTTTGAATTTTCTTTAGCCCATAAACTGCGTCTGGTTGATAAAGCTGAATTTTTTATTTTCTACGCAGCCTTATTTTCAGTGCTTTTTTTGGGAACCATCTACGGGGTAATAGTCGGTGTTTTATTGGCATCAATTACTTTTATAATTCGACAGTCAAAGCCATCCGTTGATTTCATGGGCATTGTTCCAGGAATGAAAGGTTATTATTCCTTGACTTCAAAAGGAACGGCCGCAGTTCCAATCAAGAACGTGATTATTTATAAATTTTCAGGTCCTCTTTTCTATGCAAATATATCGCAGCTAATCAGCGACCTGGAAAAAAGTCTGACCCCGAATACCAGGGTTGTAATAATTGATTCAAACGGAATCGGCAGCATAGACGTCACTGCAACAGAACGCATATTGATGTTGTACGAAAAGTTGAAGTCCCGTGATATTAAAATGTTTATTGCAGGCCATGCCTCCAGCTTGAACGACCAGTTCAGAACCTTTGGTGCAAACAAACTGATTCAGGAAGGAGTTGTCCGACAGCGCATTCAGTTTGCCCTAGACGCAGCGGGATTACAAAAACCATATCCAGCAGACGAATCCTTTTCTCTGCCAACAAAAATTTATTCCACACAGATTGCGGAATTTGAATGGGCATTTGGAAAAGATTCTGAAAAAATAATGCAAGAAATGGCAGAAAAAATAGCAGCAGAGATCCATGAAAATTTTGATGAAGATAAACCTTTTGATATAAAACAAATCCGGCAAAAAGAAATAGAATATGCAAAGGGTTACTGGTCATCAATGGACGAGGACGAATTCCTGGATATGCTGGAAATACAGATAATGACTCTGTTTGAAGAAGGCAAGATATCTGCCAAAAATGAAAGCATCATTGAATCAAAAATATCAAAAATGCATCTGTTGCTGGAAGAAAATTTGATGACTAAAGGAACGGAGGCAATCAAAAAAATTATTCATCACAGGCATCAACTGGACAAGCATTTCAAAGAGCGCCATCCCGAAGCCTGGAAAAAACTCGAAATCGAACGGGAAAAATATATTATGGAACTTGCTATGCACAATGTAGAACTTGCAAGGAAACTGACTGAAATTATTTCAGAAGAAGAAAACGCAAATACGGATGATTAAATGGATGTAGTTTCAAAAGACTTGCGCAGTAAAATTATGTCAAACATTCGCGGACGTGACACAACTCCTGAAAAAGATATCCGGAAAGCATTACACCATGCTGGATTTCGCTACAGGGCTTGCTCAAAAAAATATCCAGGCACTCCCGATATTGTTTTACCTAAATATTATTCGGTCATTTTTATTAACGGATGTTTTTGGCATGGACACAGCGATTGCAGTCTTTTTCATTTTCCAAAATCCAACCAGAAATTCTGGATAAAAAAAATCTCTCGTAACTGTGAACGTGATCGGCAAATAATCAAACAGTATAAGGACAAATGCTGGAATGTCTGCGTCGTTTGGGAATGTGCAATCCGTGGAAATCATAAAAAACAAAAAATTGAAGGTGTTGTCCGCCAAATAATAATGTGGCTGGAAGAAACAAAAGAATCTTTTTTAGAAATAAGAAGTGTAGGATGAAGGTTTCCAGAATAGGCAATCTTTCATCTACTTTTTATGGAGGGTAAGATAAAAGCTACTAAAATGGCGCAGCTTTTATCTACTTGAAGTTTGCGTCGCAAACTTTTTTATCAACCGCACATCCTCATTTCATTGCGGATGTGCTTAAAAAGTTGCTTTCGGAAATTGATATTTCCTCATCAACTTTTTATGGAGGGTAAATTAACTATGAGTAGAATATGTCCAATCTGTAAAACCAACAAATTGATTTTAGGTGGCATGGTCGCAAAAGATGGAGCGTTTTGTGGAAAATGTTTTTCTAAATTCATGGACAAAGGTATATCGAATACCAAAAACAAAACCCTAAAAGAACTTTCATTGATTTATGCGGAAATTGACAACTCCACCGACATAAAACAATTGAAACAAAATGTTGAAAAACTCAAAGAAAAAAATGAAGAATATGAACAGGAATTAATACCCATTGTTAAAGATTTCAAAGAGGCTTATTCAAAATTCTTTTTATCACCACACAACACCGAAAACTCCGCCCTCCAAAACAGCACGACACAATTTCTATGGCACATGCTTTTTCTAAAAAAATTGCGTCTTGATTCAAAACAAATAACAATGGATTCAAAAATCGAACATCTTCCGCTTCAATATACGGCAAACTATATTGGCGACACATCTTTTGATGGCAAATATGAAATCGGAACTTTAAAAGAAACTGTTGGCGGAAAAATCTTATACACAAAAAATAATAAAATCCTTCATTCAGACAATAATTTTAATATCTGCAACTTCCGCACAATCAATGCAAAACAAACCGGCCATAATGCAATCATTTGTCCCGCATGTGGAAGTAAAACCACCCGCAGCAATCTTATTGATGGATGCGATTATTGTAAAAATAAATTTACAGTTGAGGATCTTGGACTTAGAATCAGCGAATACAAACTTGACAGCAGCATCGATGTAGAATCAACAAAACTCCTGAACTCTGGAAAAACTGTCAAAGCGTATACAAAAAAATCAAAATCAGGAAAAATAATTTTCCTTATTGTTTTTGGATTTTCTTTAATCCTGATGCTAACGGGTGCATTACCATTTAATGTTCAAAACCTCCTTGCAGCAATTGTGTTATCAGCAATTGTATGCGGCATATGGAAGATTTTTGACGGACTATTTGGAAAACCTCTTAAATATTTTTCTACAATTGGAACAGGCTCTTCACAAGCGTCCCAAAAATTTATGGATGAAGAAAAACGCTTAAGCAAAAACTATTTTGACGAAATAAAGAAAATAGACCCGCTTTTTTCTGTTGAAGGTTTTTATTCTGAAGTTCAGAACATGATTTCGGCAATCCATTATGCTTCTTCCCATAAACAGGTTACCGCTTTTTTTGAAGGGGAAATAAAAAACAGGATTCCGTCAATTATAGAAAACTATTCTGACGTTTATGATATTTCTGTGGAAAATATTTTCATATCAAACTTTACAGAACTGGAAAAATTACTTCAGATAAATCTTACCGCTCATATCCGGTTATTGAAAGAAGATAAAGAGTTGACCACAAAGAAAATGGAAACCATAAATCTGACAGTTATAAAAAATAAAAATTGCAAAACGCAAACCATTTGTGCACCAGCATTTCTAACATGTCCAAATTGTGGAGGACCATTATCCCTCATGGAGGGAGCCGAATGTGCTTACTGTGGTACCGCGCGTCAGTTATCACAAAGCGGATGGGCAATAACGGAATATTCTATCTCTTAAGGGAGCCTCTAAAAATTGCAATTTTTAGAGATGCCCTTAATTATCAACATTGTGCAAACAGAGGTCTGCAATCGAACATTCCCCACACTTTGGTTTTCTCGCGGTGCAAATATATCTACCGTGCAGAATCAACCAATGGTGGGCATGTTCCATGTATTCTTCCGGTATACGAGCCACAAGAGATTTTTCAACTTCAATTGGAGTACATCCTTCCGCGAGTCCAATTTTTGGACAAATCCTTAATAAATGAGTGTCCACTGGCATGGTCGGTTGATTGTAGACTACATTTAAAATCACGTTCGCGGTTTTTCTTCCAACACCGGGAAGCGATTCCAAATCCTCGCGATTGTCAGGAATCTTTGAATCAAAATCTTCAATCAATTTTTTACAA
This sequence comes from Treponema sp., assembly GCA_045643225.1. Lineage (GTDB taxonomy): Bacteria > Spirochaetota > Spirochaetia > Treponematales > Treponemataceae > Treponema_D. Next base: position 48,339 of record JAZUKJ010000090.1, read on the forward strand.
AGCCCCATGACATGATCAGCCTTGCTTTTATAAAGCCCAATGGATTTGATGTACGTAATTAATTTTTCTTTCCCCAATGCCAAAATCTCTTGGGGTGTTTTTGCTATTTCATACAACGCTTTTGTTGCCTGATTCACAGATTTATCAGTTGCCTGTGCACTCAAAACCACACTGACCAAAAGACAAAAATCATTTGGAGCTTCCAATTCCGTTGTTGGATTGGGATTTATTTTTTTGAAACGCTCAAATATTTCAACAATCTTTTTTTTCGAAAGAAGATTTATTTTATCCACAATAATTTTTCCTAAAAACAAATTCCCCGGTTCAACAAAAAATCCCCAGAACTTGTCCGGGGACTTAAACTAAGATTCAACCATTATTTTATTGCAGCTTTTAGCGCATCCACTTTGTCTGTCTTTTCCCAAGGGAAATCCGGACGACCAAAATGACCATAGCTGGCTGTAACCCTATAGATTGGACTTTTAAGATTCAGCGTCTTGATTATTCCTGCAGGAGTACAATCAAATACTTCCTTTACAGCTGCAACAATTTTTTCTTCTGGAACTTTTGCGGTTCCGAATGTTTCAGCCATTATGCTAACAGGATATGGAACACCGATTGCATAAGCCAGCTGAATTTCACAACGTTCAGCCAAATCAGCGGCAACTATATTCTTTGCAATGTAACGGGCCATATATGCTGCGGAGCGGTCAACCTTTGACGGGTCCTTTCCACTGAATGCACCACCACCATGACGGCCCATTCCACCATAAGTGTCAACAATAATTTTGCGTCCAGTCAAACCAGTATCGCCAACAGGTCCTCCAATTTCAAAGTTGCCGGTTGGATTCACATAATATTTTGTGGAAGAATCAATCAATCCTGTAGGCTCAAGAATAGGCTTAATCAATTTCTGGATAATTGTTTCACGGATTTCTTCCTGGCTGACTCCTGGGTCATGCTGCTGAGAAACAACGACAGTATCAATTCTCACAGGCTTGTGATCTTCATATTCAATTGTAACCTGACTTTTTGAATCAGGACGGAACCATCCAATTTCGCCGGACTTTCTGATTCTGGCAGATTCCTGCATCAATTTATGGGAATACATAATTGGAGCTGGCATCAGTTCAGGAGTTTCTTTGCAGGCAAAACCAAACATCATTCCCTGATCTCCGGCACCCTGCTGACCTTTGAATTCTTCCAATCCCTTACCGGTAACACCCTGGTTGATATCTTCAGACTGGCCGTGAATCATACTTGTAACAGCCATTGCCCTATAGTCAAGACCGTACTCAGTTTTTGAATAACCAATATCCCTTACGACTTCTCTTGCGACCTTCAAAATATCAACATATGCCGAAGTATTGATTTCTCCACCAACCATAATCATTGACTGGCAGGCAAAAGTTTCACAGGCAACATGACTTTCCGGATCCTGACGCAGACATTCATCAAGAATGGCATCACTAATCTGATCGCACAATTTATCCGGATGGCCTTCACCAACGGATTCCGAAGTAAAAAGATATTTTCTACTCATTTATATACCCCCATCTATACCACAATAAAATCAATTACAGAATTTATATAACTAGAACAGAAAGAATCAAGACTTTCTTTTTTCAGAGTTTATGTTCATTTTACAACATAATCAAATGTAGTCCAAAGAAACCCAAATGACAATAACAAATCAACTATATTTTGGGAACCTCTAAAATTTGTAATTTTTAAAGACACCCCTTTATATTTCGGAACAATACAGAAACGATTTTAACGTATTTTAGAAAACTATGGAAAACCTCACAAATTTGCAATTTGTAGAGATACCTAATGCATTATTTCGCATAATTTATTGCATGATAAGTTCTTTCCCTAAACAAAAAACCGCCTCCCAAATCTGGAAGACGGTTCCGTTCAGTTCCAAAAAACATCAGTCCTGGGCAAGTCGCAGCAATTAGCAAATTGCTGCTCACGAGTTTTTCAAAGAAAAACTCGCGGAACATTAATCCTGGGCAACTATTTCGTTGTAGAATTCTGTAAAGTCCTTTCTCTTTTCATTTGTAAAGGCTATAGCAGTTCTTGGGTGCTGATTCAGAACACCGGTCATAAGATACTGCAAATCATAACCCCACTGAGCACCACTTTCCTTGAGTGGAATCATGTAGTTCTGGATAAATTCAATTACAGGATACAAGCGATACTTCGGATTGCGGAGGAAGCTCAACAAGTTTTCCATTGAACAGTTTCCAGCACCACGTCCCATACCGGCATAGGTTGCATCAAGCCAGTTAACACCATCACCAACAGCTTCAATTGTATTAGCATAAGCCAGCTGCTGATTGTTGTGTGCATGCATTCCAATTTCCTTGCCGTACTTCTGACCAAATTCCAAATACATATCAGCAATTCTTGCAATCTGCTCTGGATAAAGGGAACCAAAGCTATCAACAAGGTAGATTACATCAACAGGAGATTTGCAGAGCATTTCCAGGGCAGCTTTTACATCGCCTTCCTGTGCAGTAGAAATTGCCATGATATTACAGGTTGTTTCATAACCTTTTTTCTTTGCATCCTCAATCATATCAACAGCGGAAGGAATTGTATTTACATATGTAGCCACACGGATACAATCCAACGGACTGTTTGCTCTGTCCTGAATATCGCTCTTGTAATCGCAGCGTCCAACATCAGCCATGACAGCCAATTTTACACGTGGATCTTTTTCACCAATAACCTTGATGATGTCATCATCATTACAGAACTTCCATTTTCCAAATTTATTTACATCAAACATTTCTTTGGAAGCCTTATAACCAACTTCCATATAGTCGACACCGGCTTTAATGTTAGCCTGATAAAGAGCATGAATAAATTCATCAGTGAAATGAAAATCATTAACCAAACCACCATCACGGACTGTAGCATCCAAAACTTTAATCTGTTCTCTGTAACCTAAAAGATTTGCAATCTCTTTCATAAAAGCTCCCATAAAGCCCACGGGGAAATATCAATTTCCGAATTGATTTTTTACACATCCTTAAAAATTTAAATGTGCCTTCAATCTAAAAGTTTGCGACGCAAACTCCAAGTGGATAAAAACTTCTCCATTTGGGAAGCGATTATCTTACACCTCAATCAAATTCTCAAAAGCAATAAAAAAAGCCTCTTCCAAATTCGAAAGTGGCTTAATTCTAATAGAAAAATACAAAAGTATCAATAAATATTATTACTATTTATAGAAACAAAATATCTGTCCAATTACTTAGAGCTCTGTTATGACAGCCATAAAAACAAGATTTTCCGTTGTATTATTGATTAAACTGTGCCTGTGATTTCTTGGACAGTAATGGCAGTCACCAGCTTCCAGAGCTTCTTCGGTATCATCATAAAGCATTCTTCCGCTTCCACTGGTTATATAAATAGTTTCACTGGATGTTTCATGCACATGAAGTCCAATTGAAGCACCAGGAACCAAAGTACCCCGAAGGATTCTGATTTTCTCATCGCTATAAGTTTTTGCGGCAAGAGATTTTTCTCCTCCCTTGAATCTTGGCATATCCGTTACTGGTATTTCGTTAAAATCAAGTTTCATTTTTCCACCTCTATTAATAAAAAATCAATTTTCGAAATTGATTTTTTATGCACATTCGCACCGCAATGAGGATGTACAGTTGATATAAAGTTTGCAACGCAAATATTTGAAATTAAAAGGCGTGAACCGCTCGTACCATAAATCTTTTTGATTTTGAATCGATGGTCGAAGTCTTGTTTTTTCTAGCCCAAGCTTTACCGAAACCTTCCTGTGATGAAGACCAATAAAACTCTGTGTTTGTGATTCCGATTTTTTCTAAAGTCAGATTTTTAAAAAGCATCCTCAATTCATCAGTCGTTGGTAAAAACCAGTCGCCAGCTTTTGTTGTAGATGTTTTATATTTTGAACACAAATAGGCAGCAGAATTTTCTGAATCCAATTTCGCAGCGGAACCACGGAGAATCTCAACGGTGGAAACCTTTCCTTCTCCAATTCCATATCTATCGGAACCTTTTATTAAATAATCAGACTTAGGCGACCAGGTCACACAACCTAAATCTTCTTTGGAAACTTCCAAATAATGACAAACTGATGAACCACCGTTTCCATCTTCCACCAAAAAACCTGAACTGTTTTTATAGAAAACTATTCCACCACCAGGTCCAATATCACCAATGCTATATGATTTTTCCTGTGCAAAACAGAAAGACATTGCACAAAACAACAGGCAAATAGGCACCCAAAATTTTTTCACTAATTTTTCCATCTTTTCCTCGTAACAAGAAGACATCTGTTATCCCAACAAACACTGAGAGTATAACGTTACAGACTTCTTTGGAGAAGTAGAATTTTGGAGATTTCAAAAGTTTGTTCCTTCATATCCTAGAAACCGCTTCCCGGAGTTCTATTTAATTCTTTCGCAATCAAACAGGCTGTTTGTCAAAAATTTATTCAAGCTTTTTTTCCAATCAGGCAGACTAATTTCCAATGCCCTCTGTATTTTGCTTTTGTCCAAAACTGAATATGCAGGACGTTTAGCAGGAGTCGGATACTCATCGGTAGTGCACGGATTTACTGCACAATCCCTATTCGTGACATATCCGCATTCAATTCCCTGACGCTTTATTTCATTTGTAAAATCCCACCAGCTAATTTCACCCAAATCTGTCACATGATAAATTCCACACGGAATTGGATTTCCTTTTTGACTTCTCTCAATGGTTGTCAATATTACGCCAACCAAATCTCCACAGAAGGTCGGGGAACCTTTTTGATCATTAACAACTTTCACAGAATCATGAGTATTCATGGCACGGATCATTGTATAGACAAAATTTTTCCCAGCCCATCCATAAAGCCAGGCAGTTCTAAAAATATAATACTCATCGGTTTCTGATTTGACAGCGTTTTCACCATCCGCCTTTGTGATTCCATACACACCGATTGGTGCAATTTTCATTTCCTCTGTACGTGGCGTGTCACCAGAACCATCAAAGACGTAATCTGTTGAAATATGAATCAACTTTGCACCAATTTTTTTTGCCAGTGCAGCTACAGTCCTGGGGCCTTCGACATTCAGTTTTTCTGCAAGGTCTTTTTCTGATTCGGCTTTATCCACCGCAGTGTAAGCAGCGCAATTGATTATAAAATCTATTTTCTTTCCTGCGGCAAAAGTCCCAACAGCCCCGGAGTTTGTAAAATCTACATCCCGGTCCGTTCCCACATAATCAAAACCTTTTTCTGCCAGCTGACGACACAATTCGGTGCCCAGCATACCATTGCAACCAATTACCCAAATCATAAATAGTCTCTTATCTTGAGGTATAATTTTTTTGAATCCAGTTTTTATAATCCCCTGACTGGATATGCGCTATCCATTCTCCATGATTTAAATACCAGCGGATTGTGGCCAACAGTCCCTGCTCAAAAGACATTTTCCGTTCCCAACCAAGTTTTGTTTTGGCTTTCGTGCAATCAATTGCATAACGCTTGTCATGACCAGGCCTATCTTTTACATAAGTGATTGTCTTGCGCACTTCCTCAGAATCTTTTCCAATTTCTTTTGAAGTCAAATCAATAACAGAATTCAAAAGCTTAATATTCTGCCATTCATTTTCTCCACCAAGATTCCATTTTTCACCAGCAGGAGATTTTTTTACTATCTCCCAAACTCCGCGGTTATGATCTTCAACATAAATCCAGTCACGAATATTGTCGCCCTTTCCATAAACAGGCAGATTTTTTCCATCCTTGATATTTGAAATCATCAACGGAAGAAGTTTTTCCGGGAACTGGAATGGACCGTAGTTGTTTGTACAATTTGAAAGAGTGATCGGCAAACCGTAGGTATGATAGTAAGCCATAACAACATGATCGGAACTGGCCTTTGAAGAGGAATAAGGGGAGCGAGGATCATAAGGGGTTGTCTCAAGGAAATATCCAGTTTCGCCAAGGGAACCATAGACTTCATCAGTTGATATATGATGAAACAGAACGTCGTCGCGAGGATTGTCCAGACTGACATTCCAATAATTTCTTGCAACGTCCAGCAAAGTAAAGGTTCCCATAACATTGGTTTTCATGAATGCTTCCGGTCCAAGAATGGAACGATCCACATGACTTTCGGCGGCAAAATGAATAACCGTATCAATATCATACTGCTTGAAAATTCTTTCTATTTGTGGTCTGTCGCAGATATCAACCTTTTCAAAGAAATATCTTTTTCCACCAAATTTTTCTTCTACGTCCTTCAGGGATTCCAAATTACCTGCATAAGTCAGACAGTCCACATTGACGACATTGCCTGTAAAATCTGCATCGCCAAATAAATCCGTTCCACTATTTGATAATCCAAAAAGATAATGGATAAAGTTGCAGCCAATAAAACCTGCGCCACCGGTTACTAAAATGTTATGTAATTTTCGCATATTATTCTCCAATCCATTTTCCATTCACATCAAAATATTTATTTTCCAGACTGAATGCAGGATGTTTTTTATCTTTGTCGGAAAGCAAAGGTTCTACATCTCCGCCAACTGATTTCCAGTCAATACCAATTGTTGAATCATCCCAAGGAATTCCGCCCTCACCCTTTGGATCGTAAAAATCAGTACACTTGTAGGCAAAGACGGCGGCATCGCTAAGAACATAAAATCCGTGGGCGAACCCTTCCGGAATGTAGAACTGATTTTGCTTTTCTGAATCAAGGACAACACCATAATATTTTCCAAAGGTCTCGGAACCGTTCCTCAAGTCCACAGCCACATCATAGACTTTTCCACTGACAGCCCGTACCAGTTTTCCCTGTGGATGATATGTCTGGAAATGGAGTCCCCGCAGCACACCCCTGGACGAAGCGCTCTGATTGTCCTGAACAAATTTCATTGTAAGACCGGCTTCAAAAAAATCCTTCTCGGAGTATACTTCAAAAAAATATCCCCTGGCATCGCCAAAGACTTTTGGTTGAATCTCATAAAGTCCCTTAATTTCCAAATTTCCCGCAAAACATTTATTGAACGTGAACGGCATTATTTTTTCTCCGCAATATATTTTAGATAAGCCCCGTATTCTGTTTTATATCCGGAAGCCAAAGCCAGAAGATTTTCTTTTGTAATCCAGCCATTAGAATAAGCTATTTCTTCTATACAGGAAACATACATCCCCTGTCTTTTTTCGATTGTGGCAATAAAATTTGAAGCCTCCAAAAGTCCGTCGTATGTTCCGGTATCAAGCCACGCCATTCCACGTCCCAGAAGCTCAACAGACAGTGCACCTTTTTCAAGGTACGCATTATTCACGGCAGTTATCTCTATTTCACCACGGGCACTAGGTTTGACGTTCTGTGCAATCTGAACTACTTCATTGTTATAAAAATACAGACCTGGAACTGCATAATTTGACTTTGGTTCAGCAGGTTTTTCTTCTATTCCCAAAACCTTGCCGTCATCATTGAATTCAACGACTCCATAAGCGGTAGGATCCTTTACCATGTATCCAAAAATAACTGCATCACTTTGCTTTGATTCAATTTTTCTGACAGCATTCTGCAGAGTTTTTGTGAAGGACTGTCCATAAAAAATATTGTCGCCAAGGACGAGAGCCACGTCATCTGATCCGATGAAATCTTTTCCGACAATAAATGCATCCGCCAGTCCGCGGGGTTTATCCTGGACAGCATACTCAAAACGCATTCCAAGCCACTGTCCATCTCCAAACAGTTCCTTGAAAAGATTTATGTCGCGCGGAGTAGAAATAATTAAAACTTCCTGGATTCCCGCCAACATAAGACAGCTCAACGGATAATAAATCATTGGCTTGTCATAAAGAGGAAGAATCTGTTTTGAAACCGCCTTTGTAATTGGATAAAGACGAGTTCCGCTGCCACCTGCTAAAATTATACCTTTCATAAAATCTGTTCCTTAAAAATATTCCTAAAAATTTTAAGCTCCGAAATACCAAAGCTTAAAACACACCTTTCAAAAACAAACATCAGATCAAGTATACCACTTTTTTTTGATTATGTTAGTTGGTCAAATTTCTAGTTTCATTTATAATATATAAAAAAAGCGTAATCCTTTAGAATTTAATAACCACAAAAACACCAAAGGGGTTACGCCATGACCGAAAACAAACTGGTTGAATTATACTGCATAACCGAGGATTTTTACAACCTGTTTATCAAAATGGAAAGCAGAAAAAAGAATCTGGCGGAATATTATTGAAACCGTGGACCAAAACAGGCTATGACTGTTCCAGAAGTCATGACTTTGAATCTTGTGAAAATATAGGACAGGACCGAATACTTAAAGGCTTTTCATAAATCTGCATCTGAACGTTACCGAACATATTTTCCGAACCTGACCAATATAGAAACTTGATGAAAACCTGCCTCATGCCTGTCGGCGAACACGACAGCAAGACATCCAATGATTCAACGAAAGGAATGACTGGAACATTTGTGATCTATGCCAGATATCTTTTGAAAGAAGAAGATTTGAAAAAGATGTATGATTCAGAGCACGAACCTTACACGGCTACAAGAAAAACATGAAACGTCTGATGACTATAGGAAACGACAACTTATGTCGCTAAAATCATGTGATTTGAAAAAACTTGAATTTTGACCTTTTAGAAAAGGAATACTTATGGTATAACTAAGAGCTCTTGTTTAAGGATTGTTTTATGGCGTGTAATGATATGGTGCTATCAGCGGTAGTTATCTGGTATAATCCAGATGAGACATGTATTGAAAATATTAGAAGTTATGAAAAATTTGTTAAAACAATTTATGTTGTTGATAATAGTAATACTAATAATTCAGAATTTCTGAAGGAATTTAAGAATGCAAAATATATTCCTCTGTTTTCAAATGAAGGAATAGCAAAGGCACAAAATATAGGTTGTCAAAACGCACTAGATGATGGTTTTATATGGTGCATGACAATGGACCAAGACTCTTCATGGGATGAAGATCAAATCAAAAGAATGGTGGAGTTGTGCAAAAAATATGATGATGAAAAAAATGTAAGTTTTGCTCCCAATTATACTGACATTCATTTTCGTAGCTATCTTGGAGATATAAAACATTTTATTTTCAGAATGTTTGGTCGAGATATATGCATGGTTGAAAAAAAAGACGATTGTGAAATAATGCCTTGTGATAAAGTAATTGCAAGTGGGAATATAATCAATCTTAATGTGTGGAAGGATGTTGGAGGATATTATGAACCTTTCTTTATTGATGAGGTTGATCACGAATTTTGTTTTAGATTAAAAAAGAACGGATATAATATTCTAAAATTCCCACATGTAATATTAAATCATAAACTGGGAAGTCCAAAAAAATTTTTTTATCCTTCTTTGGGACATTCTCCTTTGAGACATTATTATATGTCAAGAAACATAATGTATTTATCGAAAATGCATCCTGATTTCTATAAAAAACTACAATATAAATCAAGAATTTCCTTAATCATAAAATCTGCTATATTCAATCTGAATTTTTCTAGATTAAAGTTCATTCTTCAGGGTGTAAATGATTTTTACAACGATAGATTTGGAAAATATGAGAATCTTCATAAATCAAAAAAAATAAATGGTAAAACATCGAATTCCGTTTAGAATTTACAAAAAGGCGTAATCCTTTGGAATTTAATAACTACAAAAAAAACACCAAAGGAGTTACGTCATGATCGAAAACAATCTAATTGAATTACACTGCATATATGGAAGATTTTTAAAACCTGTTTATCAAAATGGAAAGCGAAAATAAATCTGACCGAATATTATGAAAGCCATGGACCAAAACGGGTGATGACTAAACATTTATGACCGATGCCGAATATATTTTAAAAGAGGAAAATTTGAAAAATATGTATGATTCAGGGCGCAAACCTTGCACGGCGATAAGAAAAACATGAAACATCTGATGACTAAAGAACAGTCCAGACTTCTTCACAACAGAAATAGGTCAGTAATCATGTGATTTGAAAAAACTTGAATGAGCGCCGGCCTCAATTGAATTTTGACCTAGTTCCAAAAATTATTGCAGAAAATTTTATTTTTCCCGATTTTTTATTTCCTCTGCAACTTTTTTTACATCCTGGATTTTATCCTTGGCCGCAATTAAGATTGAATCATCGCTATCAACAATTATAACGTTATCCAGGCCAATTGTCGCAATGGTTCTTTTTCCACCGTGTATATAAGAAGCTGTTGTATCAAACGCCAAAACATCTCCCTTAAGCACATTTTGATGCTCATCCTTTTTTTGAATTTCCCAAAGCGCAGTCCAAGAACCAACGTCGTTCCATCCTGCATCAAGTTTAACAACCTTTCCCTTTTTTGTCTTTTCCATGACCGCATAGTCAATGGAATCACCTTTTATTTGAGAAAAGGCCTCCTGATTCAGACGAATGAAATCGCTATCCACTAACGCCGAATCAAAAGCTTCCCTTGAAAGCGTACACATTTCAGGATTATGGAAATTCAGTTCGTCAATAAAAGCTGATGCCTTAAACACAAACATTCCGCTGTTCCAGCTATATTCCCCGGTGGAAATATATTCCTTTGCCTTGTCAAGACTTGGTTTTTCAACAAATTTCTCAAGGGCAAAAGCTCCGTCGTTTTCAACGCCACCGGTTTTTATATATCCATACCCGGTAGCAGGAAATGTCGGTACAATCCCAAAGGTAACCAAATAACCGTTCAAAGCGTTTGCTACGGCAATCTTTATGGCACTTTGAAAGGCCGCCCTGTTTTCAATAACATGATCACTCGGAAGTACAATAACCACCGCATCCGAATCCTGTTTCATAGCCGCAAAACAAGCAGCAGCAATTGCCGGAGCTGTATTTTTTGCCATTGGCTCAAGAAGTATTGTTGGCTTTACACCTAGTTCGCCAAGCTGCTGCGCAACAAGAAATCTATGATCGACACCACAACTGACAATAGGGGCGCAAACCTCCAGGCCCTCAAGCCTAAGAAAAGTCTCCTGTATCATTGTGTAATTGGAAGTGAGCTTTAAAAACTGCTTTGGATGGTCCCCCCATGAAAGTGGCCAAAGTCTAGTTCCAGCACCGCCAGAAAGAATTACAGGAATAATTGTCATATTCAGTCTCCAACAACTTTTAGAGGTTCCATTTAATATTTCCTCTTAAAAACGAATTTCATAATGGGTTTCTTTGATTTTAAACCAAATGCATTTTATTGGGTTACATTGCACTGTCCCAAACCGTTTTCTATAGGACATCTCTAATAAAACGGACCGCTCTGTCAATTATAACATAAAATTCAAATTTTAATCTCCATACTTTTAATTCGACCGGACCTCGAAAAAATTTTTAGACATTAGGGTTAATATGACAAACCATTGTCATATTAATGATTATATACTAGCTTTAACTAAAACACTAGATTCAACCACCAGGAGTATAATGGGAGGGAATATGGTTTTTGATTTCAAAAAGGAATACAAAGAGTTTTATTTACCAAAATGCAAACCCCAGATTGTATCGGTTCCGGAAGCAAATTTTATTGGCATCCGTGGAAAGGGAAATCCCAATGACGAAAACGGAGAATATCAACAGGCTCTAAAAATTTTATATCCACTGGCCTATGCCCTTAAAATGAGTTACAAGACGGATTATAAAATTGAAGGTTTCCATGAATATGTTGTCCCTCCGCTGGAAGGTTTGTGGTGGCAGGAGGGAATAAATGGATGCGATTACAGCAAGAAAGAAAGTTTCAACTGGATTTCCCTGCTTCGTCTTCCGGATTTCATTAAAGAAAAGGATTTTGGCTGGGCAGTCCAAAACGTATCCGAAAAAAAGAAAATTAACTGTACTAAAGCAGAATTCATCACAATAAAAGAAGGCCTGTGTGTTCAAATCATGCATACCGGCCCCTTTGACACCGAGCCTGCATCAGTAAAAATAATGGATGACTATCTAGAGGAAAATGGTTATGAAACCGATTTTTCAAATGAAAGACTTCATCACGAAATATATCTTTCAGATTTTAGAAAGACCTCGCCCGATAAATTAAAAACAGTTATCAGACATCCGATAAAAAAGCTGTAAAAGGCTTGAAGAAATATTTTGTAACAAGGAATGTAAGATAAAAGCTGCTAAAATGGGCATCTTTTATAGATGCCTCCAAGTTTGCGTCGCAAACTTTTGTATCAACTGCATATCCTCATTTCACTGCGGATGTGCGTAAAAAGTCAATTTCAAAAATTGATAATTTTTTCATTGAGATTTTATGGGAGATATAAAAATGCCAAGAGCAAGAAACAAAGATGATTTGATTCTTTTTTCAAAAACCAATTATGACTTATTGCTGAAAATGATTTCCGAAATGTCCGAAAACCAATTGAACACTCCTTTCGACTTTTCCGGTTGCCCAAACGCGAAAGAAGCCCATTGGAGTCGTGACAAAAATGTCAGGGATATTTTAATTCATCTCTATGAATGGCAAAAACTTTTACTTGTGTTTATTAAAAACAATCTAAACGAAAAAAAAGTTTCGCTTGGAAACAAAATTGCTTTTTTACCTCCAGAGTACAGCTGGAAAACTTATGGAGAAATGAACGTCCAGTTCTGGAAAAAACATCAGGAAACCTCCCTGGAAACTGCGAAAAATCAATTTGAAAAAAGCCATTCGGAAATCATGAAGCTGATTGAAACTTTTTCGAATGAAGAGTTGTTCACAAAAAAATATTTTGATTTTACCGGGACCACAGATTTGGGATCCTATTTTGTAAGCACAACCTCAAGTCATTATGATTGGGCCATAAAGAAAATAAAATTGCATTGCAAAAGGATAAAATAAAATTTGCAGACTGAAAATCTTTTTGAATTGACTTATATTCTTCTCGAAAAAAAACAGGTCACCGCAAGTGACATGGCAAAACATTTTGGGGTCTCCCAAAGGACCATCTACCGCTGGGTCGATGCCCTAAACTTAGCGGGGGTTCCTGTTTTTGCAGTCAAAGGAAAAGGTGGTGGCATCAGGGTCTCCGAAAAATACGCCCTGGATAAAACAGTTTTTACGGAAGACGAAAAACAGGATTTGCTAAGCAGTATCCAGGCGTTCCAATCTCTGACAGGAAACAACACTTCTTCCGCAATTTCAAAACTTAAAACTTTGACATCGGCCAACATAAACTGGATAGAAATCGATTTCGCTCCCTGGAACAAAAAAGGAGAGGAAATCAGAAATACATTCAATTTGTTAAAAACCGGAATACTCTCAAAGCGGCAAGTCAAATTTAATTACTATTCCGGCACAGGATTTTCAAAGGACAGGCCTGTCGATCCCTGGAAAATAGTTTTCAGGGGACAATCCTGGTATCTTTACGGATTTTGTCATAAACGGAACGAACCAAGATTCTTTAAGCTGAACCGGATGAAAGAACTCAAAATCCTAGAGACCTCCATCTTAAAACAGTCAGAGGATTTTCCTGTTCCTGCCGCCCCGGACTCTGATGAAATCACATTAGAAAAATTCGTTCTTCTTGTAAAACCGGAACTTGTATCTTTAATTATTGACGAATACTCCATCGAAGCCGAGGAAGACGTTTTGGAAAATGGTGCAACCTGGAAAAAGATTATTTTAAATCTTCCAAAAATGAATTGGCTTGTTGGATGGTTTTTAAGTTTTGGTGGAAATCTTAAAGTTCTTGAACCCACCGACATAGCGAATCAAATACAGCTGGAGGTAAAAAAAATGTATTTCAATTAAATCATCTTCATGCGGATAAAACTTATACCTATTTTTCAATGGTGTATTTTTTACATTGAGAGCGCAGTATACCAAAAACAAAATGCAGTTACAAACGAAAGCGGTGTCATGACAAATTTCTCCTTTTTGCTTTTTGAAACGGCATTCATAAAAACATTAATCGAAAGATAGACCGCCAACACAATCCCTACAATTTTTGTGGTCTTAGGTGAAAACCACAGAGAAATAAATCCACCCATTTGCAAAAGTATTACGACAAAGAAAATTTGTATAACCAGTTGCCCCACTAAAATGCCCCTGAGATTCGAAGGAAAGACTTTATATTTTCCTCCCATCGTGAATTCTCCTAACGGCAATCCAAAAATAATCAAGATGGAAAACACAATAACCAATGACAATGAACATGCACCAACAATCGCAAACATTCAGTTCCTCCGTCCGGTTTTTAATTTATGAAATCCAGTTTACTTAAGAAGTCCATGCAATCCTTATTAATTTTCTTAAGCTGTTCTTCCGGTTTTATTTTGTAGTTTTTCTTATCTATTATTTTTGCCAGCCACGGAAGAGCGTAAGACAAATCACATAAGCCCATATGACCGGTTCCTTCATAATGGATGTTTGTGTATATCGGATTTTCGCTATCAAGGAACCTTGCATTATTTTTATACTGTTTCCATTCCCGCAAATATTTCCAGCTTGAGTCAGAATAGATATTCAGTACAGGAACCGTATAATCCGATTCATCAAAAACAAAATCATCAGCCTCAACCCCTTTAATATCAAAAAGGAATGGGGATTCCAATGCTATGCAGGCAACAACCTCTGGACGGGTCCGGGCAATACCATATGCAGCGGAACCGCCAAGCGAATGTCCCAGGGCAATAAACTTTTTGCTGTCACCGTTTTTCTTTTTATAATCATCCATTACATAATTTAAATCAGTCAGGCGAAGCTCCATCCATTTCTTAAAAATCGAATACGTTTTTTCTGTATCCGCATTTGGAGATGGCGCACCCATTTCCATTATGAATTCTTTGCTGGGCCCAACCTTTTTACCGTTTTCCAAAGTCACAGACGCTGCATGACCTGTATGCCCCACAGCCAGAACTTCATAACCGTGACTTACCAGTTCTTTATATAAAGTCCCATTATTTTCGATTGGCCCACAGGAACCGTGGGATGCAATAACAACCGGCTTTGGATTTACATTTTCAAGAGCATCCGGCCCATCAGGATAAAACCTGCGGATTTGAATTTGACGGTTGCTTCCATTTTTCAAAAGCGGATCAAGCATATCTTCTGTAATCCAATAATCTTCCTGATTGACTGAATATGGTCCGCTAGTTTTTATCTCCTTTGGCTTCCTGAACAACATAAATATTCCTCCTGCAATAATCAGTAGCAAAACACCTATCACTATACGCTTACTCATTAAAATCCACCCCCTGTTCCAACATTTTCTTGAACCACTTTATTTGAAAATTAAGATAGTCCAATCCAAATTTCGCGGTCATCATTTGATAGGTGTATAATTCCTTAAACTCAGCCGGGACATTCAATTTGTGACCGTCATCAAAAATTTTTTTCATCTTGTCCCTTGATTCCGTAAGCTCCGCGATATGATTTTGCAATCGCTGGGCCCTATGCTCTGGATCAGACAGTCCCATGAAATACAGTTTTAGCAATTCCGGATTCCGATTTTTATCAGATTCAAAATCCATATTCACCCACTGATTGAATGCATCCCTTCCTGCTTCCGTAAGGATATAAATCTTCTTGACAACGTTTCCGTCCCTTTCTTCCCGTTGTTCAATTTTTCCGTCTTTTAATAATTTTTTTATCGCAGCCTGAATACTTCCGGTACTGCTGCTGTATAGCATTGCCATCTTTGTCTGAAGGACTGTACGAATTTCATACAAAGTCCTTGGAAGAAGTGTCAAAAGACCTAAAATCAAAAACTCCATAAACCACCTGCAATACATTACTATTAGTAATATCTATTACTAATAGTAACATTAGAACTGTGACATGTCAAGCTACATGATTACGGATTTTTAATTCAGGGGAGTTTCATTTATCCTTTAAAAGTTCATCCAATTTTTTTGTCACGATTTTGATTTCTTTTTTCCATGAAATTGATACTAATAGAATTCCAAAAGTCAGCATTCCATAGGGAATCAAAAAGAACGGTGTGAAACCATATCCAATCATAATAACCGGAAAAACAACGCACATGGATGAAACTACTGCAAACCAAAAAATCAGAAACCCTTTTAACAAAGAACCCAATCTGAGCGTGATATCGATTGTCGAACCATTTTCCGATTCAGAAATTTTTCCAATTATCACCGCCAAAAACTCGTTCTGGAAATCTACTCTTCTTTGAATCTGGAACGAATCATCAAGCACTTTC